>CALXDP010000062.1 GCA_944387095.1 uncultured Oscillospiraceae bacterium | reverse complement strand
CCAGCCAGGGCGGCCAGCTGGTGGGAGCGGACCTTGTCCATGCACAGGGCGCTGGACAGGGCGCCGCAGCCGATCACCGGCACTCCCGCCAGCTCAAAGAGCCCCTGGACGGTGCCGTCCTCCCCGTTCTTGCCGTGGAGCACCGGAAAAACAGCTGTAAAGGGAATCTCCCGTCCACTTCCGTCCAACAGGAGCAGAGCACAGTTTCCACGATCCAGCCGCAGGGTGCAGGGGACGCAGGCCGGGCTCTCCCGCCAACGGTCCTGGGGGATGGCCTCCAGGGGGCCGGGGTACCAGTACCAGGCCCCCTCCCGGGTGATGCCCACCGGGATGGGGCGGTATTTTTCCGGGTCCATGTGGGAGAGGACGGCGTGGGCGGACTCCAGCGACACCCCGTACTCGGTGGAGCACCCGCCGAAGAGCACCAAAATATCCATGGGTTTCATAGAAAAGACCTCCTAAAACGGCAAAACGCCTTGCTTGGATGATCCAATCGTACCAGAGCAAGGCGTTTTTTGTTTGAAGGTTTTCCCATGGGGAGCTTGTGATTTTCCCGAAAAATTCTTGCGAATTTCTTACGGAGACAGAAAAATTCCAGCCGCCGGCTGTGCCGGCGGCTGGACAGGCATGCTGTTCGGTTACAGGGAAGTCTTGATGCGCTCCACGGCCTGGCGGGTGGCCTCCGCGTCGCCGAAGGCGGTGAGGCGGATGTACCCCTCGCCGCTGGGACCGAAGCCCGCGCCGGGGGTGGTGGCCACGTTGGCCTGATCCAGCAGCAGGTCGAAGAACTCCCAGGAGCCCATGCCGTTGGGAGTTTTCAGCCAGATGTAGGGGGCGTTCACACCGCCGAAGCAGGTGAGACCGGCGGCGGTGAGGCCGTCCCGGATGACCTTGGCGTTGTTCTGGTAGTAGGCGATAGACGCCCGGGTCTGCTCCTTGCCCTCGGGGGTGTAGATGGCGGCCGCGCCCCGCTGGACCACGTAGGGCACCCCGTTGAACTTGGTGCACTGGCGGCGGTTCCACAGGGCGTTGAGCTTGGCCCCGTCCCGCTCCAGCTCCATGGGCACCACGGTGTAGGCGCAGCGGTTGCCGGTGAAGCCGGCGGTCTTGGAGTAGGACCGGAACTCGATGGCGCAGGTGCGGGCGCCCTCCACCTCATAGATGGTGTGGGGGATGTTGTCCTCGGTGATGAAGGCCTCGTAGGCGGAGTCGTACAGGATGACCGCGCCGTTGGCGTTGGCGTAGTCCACCCAGACCTTCAGCTGCTCCTTGGTGGCCACCGCGCCGGTGGGGTTGTTGGGGAAGCACAGGTAGATGATGTCCACCTTCTCCTTGGGAGGCTGGGGGGTAAAGCCGTTCTCCTCCACACAGGGCATGTAGACCAGCTTGGACCAGCGGCCCAGCTCGGCCTGGTACTCGCCCGCCCGGCCGGCCATGGCGTTGGTGTCCACGTACACGGGGTACACCGGGTCGCACACGGCCACCACGTTGTCCACCCCGAAGATGTCGCCGATGTTGCCGCAGTCGCTCTTGGCGCCGTCGGAGACGAAGATCTCCTCGGGCTTCATGTCCACGCCCCGGGCGGCGTAGTCGTGCTGGGCGATGGCCTCCCGCAGGAAGTCGTAGCCCTGCTCGGGGCCGTAGCCGTGGAAGCCCTCAAAGGTGCCCATCTCGGTGACGGCCTGGTGCATGGCCTCAATGACCGCGGGGGCCAGGGGGCGGGTCACGTCGCCGATGGACAGCTTGATGATCTTGGCCTCCGGATGGGCGGCGGAGTAGACGGAGATCCGCCGGGCCACCTCGGAAAACAGGTAGCTGCCGGGGAGCTTCAGGAAGTTCTGATTTACCTTTGTCATATGCTGCACTCCTTTTTCAGGCAGGATTTGTGTGCCATGTCTGTTATTATCCCCGATGGAAAAGCCGTTGTCAATGTCTAATTTGCCCGTGTTCCGCCTGGGGAGCTTGGATTTTCGGTGTTTTTATTGGTAATAGCCCGAAAGGCCGATGCCGATGGTCTCCCAGTGCTCCGCCCGGCGCCGGTCCCGCTCCACATCCGGATCGTCAAGGGTGGGGATGCCATTCTCCTCCATCTCGGCGATGAGCTCCCGGACGTCCTTGGGGAGGATGGAGCGGTAGACCCCCACGCTGATATTTAAGAAGGCGTAGGAATAGCCCTGCTCATGGTCGTCCACCGGGCCGTTATTGCGCCGGGTGAGCTCCTCGATCAGCTCGCCGGCCCCGGTCTGGAAGGCGGGCAGGCCGTAGATGGTGGGCTGGAGCCGGCCCTCCAGGCCCCCTAAAAATTCGATAAATTCCACCTTGCCAGACGGGTCAAAGCTCACACTTAGATCGCTTTTCGCATAGTACCACCGGCTGCCGTGGACAACCTCTGCCGGCCCCAGCAGGGCCTCCACTTGGTCCTTGGAGGCGGCGAGGGGGAGAAGCGTGTCCCCAAGCCGCAGGCCCTCCAGGGGGAGCAGCTCCAGGGGCGTGGAATACAGGTCCATAAAACCACCTCGTTTTTAAGACTTGGATTTGCTGCCCCTATCCTATCACAGATCAGAAGCATTTCCCAGGCTTCCCAAGCCCGGAAAAGTGTGATACAATAAACTGATTTCTTGTGTGCAGAGACTTGCAGGGAGGTCGGCATGATCGTATTGGGCATCGA
>CALXDP010000061.1 GCA_944387095.1 uncultured Oscillospiraceae bacterium | reverse complement strand
GCCCAGGAGGCCCTGCTGGACCAGGTCATGCCCCAGGCTACCATGCGCACGGAGACCCCCTACTATGCCTCCGGGGCCCTGAGCATCACGGCGGGCTACAACGACAGCGGTCTGGTGGGCTACTGTGTGGAGGTCCAGGCCCACGGCTTCGGCGGTCTGATGACCGCCGTGGTGGGCGTCAACACCAACGGCGAAGTCACCGGCGTGGCCATCACCAGCCATCAGGAGACCGAGGGCGTGGGAACCGACGCCATGACGCAGGAGTATCTGGACCAGTATGTAGGCAAGTCGGGCACCATCCGCACCGCGGGGGACAACTCGGTGGACGCGGCCTCGGGCGCCACCGCCACCTCGGAGGCGGTGACCTCCTGTGTGAACCAGGCCCTGGCCATCGTGGCCAATTTGGATACGGAAGGGAGCGTCGATTATGTGGACGGCGAAGTTTGACCGCTCCCAGCGTGAGAAAGGAGGCGGCAGGGAATGACCGCATTTCAACTGGCAGGTGTAGCTCTGGCCGCCCTGCTGTCGGAAAATTTTATTCTGGTCAACTGTCTGGGCATCGGCACCCGCACCAAGGCCTTTCAGGACCCGCTGGACGCCTGGCGCACCGGCGTCAGTTTAACGGCGGTGATGACCCTCACGGCGCTGCTGTCCTGGCTGCTGGACCAGCTGCTTCAGCACTTTGCACTGGGCTACTTTCAAACCCTGGTTTTTGCCCTTGTGGGACCGGCTGTGGTAGCCGGCCTGCGGTACTTTTTGAAAAACTGTGTGCCGGAGCTCTCCCGGCGGATGGATGAGAATCTGGCCAGCATCACCTCCAACTGCGCGGCCATGGGCGCGGCGCTGCTCATCGCCCAGCGGGGGTACGGCCTGGGGGCCGCCCTTCTCTTTGGATTCTTCGGCGGCGCAGGGGCGACGGTGGCTCTGATGTGTCTGGCCGGCCTGCGCCGGGAAGTGAGCCTCACCAGCTGTCCCAAGAGTTTCCAGGGCATCCCCATCGAACTTGTGACTGTCGGCCTGATGGCCCTGTCCCTGGTGGGCTTCTACGGCCTGCACCTGTCTTAAATCATTACGTTTCCTTTTTGTCCTGCCGGTGAAAACCGGCGGGGCAATTTTTTTGCAGAAATACGTAAAGCGGGCTTGACATATATGTAAAGTGTGCTATACTAAAATCGTAAAGCGAGCTTTACTTTATTAAGAGGAGGCGAGAATTTGACCAACCGGATTGCAGAACTGAGGAAGGAGCGGCGCATCTCCCAGGCGGAGCTGGCCGAGGCGGTGGACGTCACCCGCCAAACTATTATCTCCCTGGAGAATGGGCGGTATAACGCCTCCCTGCTCCTGGCCCACAAGATCGCCCGGTATTTCGGGCTTACCATTGAGGAAGTATTTCTGTTTGAGGAGGAGTCCACATGAAGAAGAATTTGATCGTACCAGCCGCCGCAGTGGTGCTGGGTCTGGTCCTGTTTGGCATCGTATTTATCCTGGACGAGCAACTGCCCGCGGGGGGTGTGGGCCTGTGCGCCGGCCTGGGCGGGGCGCTGATCGGTCTGGGAGGCGGCAGTTTGTTTCTCCCCCTGGCCATGGCGGCTATGAAACCCGAGGACCGGCGGGAGGTAGAGCGGGCCGAGCGGGATGAGCGGAGCATTGCCATCCGCACCCACGCCGCCTATGACAGCTGGTACTGGACGCTGTGGCTGCTGTGGGTCCCCTTTGTGGTGGCTATGGTGCGTGGAGACCTCCCCTGGATGGTGATCGCCCCCACTGTGCTGGTCCTTCACTGCGCCTTTTATATGTTCCATATGTACCGCTGGTCCAAAAAGCTATGAGCCGCCGTCTGGAACTGCCCATCGGGCCGGAGCTGGCTGGAATCAAGGTGGACACCCTGCTCAAACGCCATCTGGGCCTGTCCGGCACCGTGGTGCGGAGAATCAAGTGGTTGGAAGATGGAATTTTGGTGGACGGCCGCCGGGTCAATACCCGGTACATCCCCAAAGCAGGGGAGGTGCTGTCTGTCCGTCTCTCTGACCCGGAGCGGCGCAGCGGCATCGTCCCCGCCCCTGGCCCTCTGGACATTGTGTACGAGGACCAGGACCTGCTGGTACTCAATAAGGCGCCAGGGGTGACAGTCCACCCCGGACCAGGCCATTTTGATGATACAATAGGCAATTTTCTGCTTAATTATTACGACCAGGAGGGCGAAGAGGGGGACTTTCACCCCGTTCACCGCCTGGATCGGGGGACCTCCGGCCTGTTGGTGGTAGCCCGCCATCCCCACGCCCAGGAGGTGCTGAAGCGTCAGCTCCACACACCCGACTTTCAGCGGACCTATCTGGCTGTCTGCGTCGGAACACCCGCCCCGCCCTCCGGCACCATTGACGCTCCTCTGGGGCCTTGTGAGGGATCGCTGGTGGAACAGACGGTCCGGCCGGACGGGAAACACGCCTGTACTCACTATGAGACCCTGCGGCAAAACGGTCCCTTTGCCTTGCTCCGGCTCCAGCTGGAGACCGGGCGGACTCACCAGATCCGGGTCCACATGTCCTATCTGGGCCACCCCCTGGTGGGAGACTTTCTCTACGGAACAGAATCCAGTTTGATCTCCAGACCGGCGCTCCACTCGGCCCGCCTGGCCTTCCTGCATCCCATTACTGGAATGCGCCTGGAGTTTACCCAGCCCATTCCTCAAGATATGGAGCGCCTTCTGGCTTTCCCTAACATGGAGTCATCGCCTTGAAACGCATCTCTGGTCTACCAACCGTCTACCAGGTCTACCGCCGGGAAGCCTTGCGCGCCAAGGGTTTCCGGCGGTTTTCATTTTGCTGTT
>CALXDP010000060.1 GCA_944387095.1 uncultured Oscillospiraceae bacterium | reverse complement strand
GGCGTTCCCCTCATCCGGTCCAGTGTGCGCACTGGACCACCTTCCCCCAGGGGAAGGCTTTCGGGCGACCGCAAGGGTCGCCCCTACGGCATGAAATGGAGCAGGGGTGTTGGTTCGGCAAAGCCAGGCGCAGTTGCGGAACCGCAACAACGGCAATTTTTGCAACCCCAGGCCCCAGTGGGCCGGATTGAACTGATAAACGCCACTCAGATTTTGCGCGCCGAAAATGCTGCAACATTTTTCAGAAAAGCTCTCCCGTAATGGGGGTCCGGGGGAAAGCCGTCATTGGCGAACGAAGTTCGCCTCTGCGGCGTCCCCCGGTGATTCTTTGGTGACTTTCTCATCACTGAGAAAGTCACTCGCCGCCGGGGCGGCGAAATCCCCCCTAAGAAAAATACCCCAGCTTCCCTTTGACATACTCCGAGAATGCCTGAAAGGCATTGGGCACAGCGTACTCCCGGGCCAGAGCCTCCCGGTCCGCCCACACCCAGCCCTCCGGGAGGGCCAGCCCCTCCGTCCGGGCGGTATAGGCGGTCATGCGCCACTCAATGTGGGTGAAGATGTGCCTGCCCGTCCCCACCAGCTCCAAATCCGCCGGAGACAGCCCCAGGGCGTCGGGAATCGTCTCCTCCCCGGCCAGCTCGTTGGGGTACTCCCAAAGCCCGGCCAGCAGGCCCTTTCCCGGCCGCCGCCGCAGGGCCACGCCGTCGTCGGAGAAAATCAGATACACCCGGCGCTCCTCCATGCGGCGCGCCTTCTTGGGGGCCTTCACCGGCAGCTCCCCGATGCGGTCCTCCACGAGGGCCCGGCAGAAGGGGGCCGCCGGGCACTTGTCACACTGGGGCGCGCCGTTGGGCAGGCAGACGGTGGCCCCCAGCTCCATCATGGCCTGGTTGAAGTTCCCCGGCTCTCCGGCGGGAATGACCGCCTGGAGGGCGGCGGTCACCTTCTTCTTCATGGCGGGAGAGGTGATGTCCCCGCTGTCCCCGGTGATCCGGGCCGCCACCCGCAGTACATTCCCATCCACCGCCGGCACCGGAATGCCGAAGGCAATGGAGGCGATGGCCCCTGCGGTGTAGTCCCCCACACCCGCCAGGGAGCGGATGTCTTCATAAGTATTTGGAAATACCCCGCCGAACTGCTCCATGATCTGCCGGGCCGCCTTCTGCAGGTTCCGGGCCCGGCTGTAATAGCCCAGCCCCTGCCACAGCTTCATCAGGGCGTCTTCGGGCAGCGCGGCCAGGTCGGCCACCGTGGGCGCCGCCTCCAGAAAACGGCGGTAGTAGTCCAGGACCGCCGCCACCCGGGTCTGCTGGAGCATGATCTCCGACACCCACACCCGGTAGGGGGTGGGGTGGGTCCGCCAGGGCAGCACCCGGGCGTTCTCCCGGTACCACACCAGCAGGGGAATGGGGAGCTGTTCCAGTTCGTCCATAGCGTTCTCCTTGTGCAATTCATTCGCCGGATTCGGGTCCGGCCTTTGGAACCTCATTATATCCCATCCCCGCGGCGGGGGCAAGGGAGACTGAGAGTTTTATAGCTTTTTACTTATGCGGTATATAATGAATTTGGGGATAGTATTTTGGCGTGTTTGGTGGTAAAGTTGGTTCCAGCAAAAGGTTAAAAAATTAACGAGCTGACCGGCAGCCGCTCTTACCGGCCTCCTCGCGAATAACCTTTGCGACTCGATTTTCCATTCCTTCCTTCTCACAAAACAGTCAAAAGGGGAAGCCCGGCGGGGCTTCCCCTTTTGGCATTTGTGGAACCAGCGGCGAAGCCTCCGGAACTGTTACTGCTCCGGGGCGAAAAACTCCTCGTCCAGGATCTTGGCCATCTCCAGCACCAGACTGTCGCAGTGCGCCTTCCTGGGAATCCCCTCCTCCTTGGCCTTGGAGAGGAGGGCGGCGCAGTTGGTGTCCTGGTGCTTCTCCCGGAAGCGCTGGACCAGCTGGGCGGCCTGCTGGGGGGTGCAGCCCTTCATCCCCAGGAGCATCAGGGCGCTGGTGAGCACGCCGCAGGTGGACCCCATCTTCATTCCGGCCCCGAAGTTGGCCCCCAGGGCGTCCGCCTGCTCCTTGGTGAGGCCCACCTCAGGCCCAAAGGGGACCAGCAGGGACTGGGCGCAGTTGTAGTGGCGGCCGTCCGGCTCGGTGCGCAGGTACTGTACTTCTTCCAAACGAGTCATGGTAAATTCCTCCTCATGGTTTATCGGCATCAGTTGAAAATATCCGGCGTGTCGGCAAACAGGGTCCGCACCCGCTCCAGCACCGGCCGGTTCTCCGGCTGGGAGAGGGTGGGGTCGGCCATCAGCAGCCTCCGGGCGGACTCCTGGGCCTCGCTGAGCAGGCGCATGTCCCCGGCCAGGTCGGCCAGCTTCATCTGGGGCAGGCCGTGCTGGCGGCTGCCGAAGAAGTCCCCCGGCCCCCGGAGTTTCAGATCCTCCTCGGAGATCTTGAAGCCGTCGGCGGTGGAGGCCAGGGTCCTGAGCCGCTGCATGGCCTCCACGCTGCGGGTATTGGTGATGAGCACACAGTAGGACTGGTGCTTTCCCCGGCCCACCCGGCCCCGGAGCTGGTGGAGCTGGCTGAGGCCGAAGCGCTCCGCGTTCTCAATGATGATGAGGGCGGCGTTGGGCACGTCCACCCCCACCTCGATGACGGTGGTGGACACCAGCACCTGGGTCTCCCCGGCGGCGAAGGCGGCCATCACCGCCTCCTTCTCCCGGGGCTTCATCTTCCCGTGGAGAAAGTCCACCCTCAGATCGGGAAACACCTCCGTCTGGAGCTTTTTGGCGTAGGTGGTCACCGCCTTCAAATCGAGAGCGGGGCCGTCCCCCTCCCACTC
>CALXDP010000059.1 GCA_944387095.1 uncultured Oscillospiraceae bacterium | reverse complement strand
TACACCCCCGCCTCCCCGGTGAAGCGCACCCTGGCCTGGATCGCCCTGGCCTATGTGCTCATCGGCCTGGCCCTGACCACCTTTTACTTTTTCAACGGATACATGCTGGGCAACCTGGGCCCCCTGCTGACGGTCCCCGGCCTCATCGGCCTGGGGGCCCTGGGGCTGGTGAGCTGGCGCTCCACCGGGCGGCCGGGGAAGGTCGCCGCCATCCTGCTGGCCATTTTGTGCTGGGCCGCCGCCCTGGCCACCCTGCCCATCGGGATCGTGGGCCTGCTGTCCAATTTCGGGAGGTAACGGGATGAAAGAGATTATACGCGCCGGTCTGGCGGAGCTGGGCCTGCTGGACCAGGTCCCCTCCGAGGCCCCGGAGCAGCTGGCCGAGTACGGCCGCCTCATGCTGGAGAAAAACCAGGTGATGAACCTGACCGCCATCACCGACCCGGAGCAGGCGGCCCGCCTCCACATGCTGGACAGCGCCGCCCTGCTCCTGTGCGCCGATTTTCAGGGGGGAAAGACCCTCATCGACGTGGGCACCGGGGCGGGCCTGCCCGGACTGCCCCTGAAAATTCTGGTCCCCTCCCTCCAGGTCACCCTGCTGGACAGCCTGGGCAAGCGGGTGGACTGGCTCAACCAGGTGTGCGCCCAGCTGGGGCTGGAGGGCATCCAGGCCATCCACGCCCGGGCGGAGGAGCAGGCCCTGGTGAAGGGGTACCGGGACAGCTTCGACTTTGTCACCGCCCGTGCGGTGGCCCAGCTGCGCCTGCTGGGGGAGCTGTGCCTGCCCTATGTGAAGGTGGGCGGGCAGTTCCTGGCCATGAAGACCACCGAGTCCGCCTCCGAGGTGGAGGAGGCCGCCCACTGCATCAAGCTGCTGGGGGGCCGGGCCGAGGAGCCGGTGGACTATGCCATCCCCGGCACCCAGGTCACCCACCGGGTCCTCCCCATCCGGAAGCTGGCCCCCACCCTGAAGGGCTACCCCCGCCGGTGGGCCAGGATTCAAAAGCAGCCCCTGTGACCCGCAGCCAGTCACTTTTGCCCATTGCGCGGAGCTTTTCCGGGATTTTTTTAACAAAAACATTAAAATGATGCAAAATTTTTTCAAAAAACCATTGACGAACCTAGGATTTGTGATAGACTTAACTTGGTGAGATAGGAGGAATTCCATGGGAACTGTCATCACCGTCACCTCCGGCAAAGGGGGGACGGGCAAGACTACGGTCACCGGAGGAGTGGCCTCCTGTCTGGCCCGGCTGGGAAAAACCGTGCTGTGCATCGACATGGACATCGGCCTTCGGAACCTGGATATTTCGCTGGGACTCAGCGACCGGGCGCTGATGGACTTTGCCGACGTGGCCCTGGGGAACTGTCCCCTGGCCCGGGCCGCCGTGTCCCACCCGGACCTGCCCAACCTGTCCCTGCTCACCGCCCCCATGCGTCTCCCGCCCCACGTGACGGCGGGCAGCATTCGGGCGCTGCTGCGCACGGCCCGGGACCGGTACGACTACATTTTCATCGACTGCCCCGCCGGACTGGGGCCCGGCTTTCAGCTGGCCACATGCGGCGCCGACCGGGCGCTGGTGGTGGCCACCAACGACGCCTCCTCCCTGCGGGACGCCCAGCGGGCCGTGGAGGAGCTGTACCGCCTGCGCCAGGTCCATCTGGTGATGAACCGCATCCAGCCCAAGCTGCTGCGGGAGCTGCGCACCACCATCGACGACGCCATGGACGCCGCCGGACTGCCCCTCATCGGGGTGATCCCAGAGGACCGGCGGGTCATTCTGGCCGCCAACATGGGCCGCCCCCTGATTCTGGAGGGCCGCCGGGGGGCCGCAAACGCCTGTCTGAATATTGCCAAACGAATTGAGGGATACCGGGTGCCCATTATGCGCATCCGCTGATCCTCCAGTATCATATAAGGAGGTAACCGCCATGAACATCGCCCTTATGTGCCACAACCGCAAACAGGAGCTGATGGTCCAATTCTGCACCGCCTACTGCGGGGTCCTGTCCAAGCACACCGTCTGCGCCACCAATGCCACGGGGCGTATGGTGGCGGAGGCCACCGGCCTGCCGGTCAACCTGTTCCTGTCCCACGAGCACGGCGGCATCGAGCAGATCGGCCAGCGCATCATCTACAATGAGATCGACATGGTCCTGTTCTTCAACTACCCCAAGGACACCGACATGGACGACAGCGTCATGTATATCTCCCGCCTGTGCGACGAGCACTCCGTCCCCATGGCCACCAACGTGGCCACCGCCGAGCTGCTCATCCACGGCCTGGCCCGGGGCGACCTGGACTGGCGCATCGGCATGAACCCCAACCGGGTGCCCTTCGCCCTGTAAGTTTTCCACATTTCCTTGACTTTTTGGGGAAAATAGGGTAGCATATCAGCGTTCACCGCCACGACGGCGCATGAGTAACCGGGATACCGCCGGACAGAGAGAGGTCCCACGGGCTTCTGCCCCAGGTTGAGAGGACCCCACGGAGACGGACCCGGCCAAAGACGGCGCCACCAGCGGGCCTGGAGACAGGCGCGGCGCCCCCGCCGCAACACGGGGTCCAGAGGGAGCGGCCCGGCCGCTCTGAAATTGGGTGGCACCACGAAGCGAATGAAACGCTCTCGTCCCAATCACGGGATGAGAGCGTTTTTCCGCTTTCTTGAAAGAAAGCTTGGCAAAGAACTTTGTGCGAAACTTCGTTTCGCCGCTTATTCCTAAGCCTTCCCCCAGGAGGAAGGTGCCCCCGAAGGGGGCGGATGAGGGAACTCCCCCTTAAAAGCCTTCCCCTTGGGGGCCGACTCCCCTTGTCAAGGGGAGATGTCGCGAAGCGACAGAGGGGATAGGGAAAGGTG
>CALXDP010000058.1 GCA_944387095.1 uncultured Oscillospiraceae bacterium | reverse complement strand
GTGGTGAAGGTCCTGGAGGAGTGCCGGGACAAAAACGGCAAGCTGGATGAGAAGAAGGCCCATCTGAAGCTCATTGACGCCTTCACCATCTCCCTGTTTACCGCAAAAAAACTCTTTGCCTACCATGTGGAGAGCGGCAAGGATCTGTCCGGCGAAATTACCGCCCTTCAGGCCAAAGCGGAGGGGGCCCGAAAGAGCGCCCAGGCCGGCGGCGGGGAGCTGAACGAGAACTTTGAGCTGGTGAAAAACGGCCAGGTGGTCACCGAGGTCCGGAAGATGACCAAGGAGGAGATCGACCTGACGGTGCGCCGGGTATCCCGCATCGTAAAGATTGGCATGTTTATGGACCGCTACCCCGCAGAACTGTCCGGCGGCCAGCAGCAGCGGGTGGCCATTGCCCGCACCCTAGCCCCCGAGCCCTCGGTGCTCTTTATGGACGAACCCTTAAGCAACCTGGACGCCAAGCTGCGCCTGGAGATGCGGTATGAGCTCCAGCGCCTCCACCTGGAGACCGGTTCCACCTTCGTCTACGTCACCCACGACCAGATGGAGGCCATGACCCTGGCCACCCAGATCTGCCTCATTGACAACGGGGTGCTCCAACAGTACGACGCCCCCCTCACCGTATACCACCAGCCCAGCAACTTGTTTGTGGCCGACTTTGTGGGCAACCCCTCCATCAACTTCGTGGAGGCCAGTGGGGAGCAGCAGGAGGACGGGTCTGTGGCCCTCACCCTCTTCCGGAACCGCCGGGCCAGATTCCGCCCGGCCCGGCCGCTGGACCTGAAGAGCTGGTTCCAGGCGCGGGACCGGGAGGCCCAGGAGCGGGCGGAGCTTCGCCGGAAGCAGGCCGCCGACAAAAACTACGTGGAGAAGGGCAACAAGGACGAGGTGTTCCGCTACCACATCGCCAAGGTGGTGGAGGAGGACGACTCTCTTCAGGAGGAGCCCGTGCTCACCAATCAGGACCTGGTGCTGGGGGTGCGGCCGGAGTTTTTGGACATCGAGGACTCCGGCAGCCTGGACGGGGAGATCTACGGCGCCATGCCTACCGGCATGGAGTCCACCATCAAGGTGCGGGTGGATGACTTCCTCCTCACCGGCGTGGTGTTCGGGAGCACCCTGTTTTCCCTGGGGGCCAAGGTGCGCCTGAACATCTCCAGCGACAATATCATGCTCTTTGACCGGCAGAGCGGCCGGTGCATCACCCAGGGCAGCCTGGAATTCCTCCAAGTGTGAGGACCGGATGGGAACCACTCAGATAAAGCCTGACCCTCCGGGCGAATGGCACAGTCCGCCTATTCTCTTCGAAACAGGATGAAATCATGAGGAAAGACCTATATCACAAATTTCGAGTTTTAGGATATTCTATGTACACTTTGTTTCTGCAATTGTATTGACAAAGAATACCCGGCGGGGCACTGCCCCGCCGGTATATTTTATAGCTCTGTCAGTTTCCTGGCGGCCTCCTGCATTTGCCGCAAATCAGTCTTGATGTAGAAATTGAGAGTCGTACTTGTGTTGACGTGGCCTAAAATCTGTTGAACACTCTGAATATCGGCCCCGTTGCCTAAAAGCAGGGTGGCGTAGCTGTGCCGCAGGTCGTGGGGAGAGAGGTCGGGCAGATCATGGGTTTTCATAAACCGCTTGACACGGCGGGTCACAGCGTTGGGGTCCCTGGCCTTGAAAATACCCCGCCTCGCCGGAAAAAATGAAGCTGTCTGCGAGGACAGCGCCGGGATTTTCCCGTTTTCGCCGGGCCTTTAACATCAGGCGCATAACAAGGTACTTTACATAATGGAAATGACCAGGACGCATGCAGCGGTCTTGGGTGTCCCCATTTTAGGCCGGTACACTCCCCAGCACGAAGCGGACGAAGTCTGTTTTTGTGCGGTCAACCTCCTGGTCCTTAGTGCGCTCCGGGTCGTATAGGTTTTTCTCGTACGCCGCTCTGGCCTCCTCCCAGTCCGCTGCCGCACGCTGAACCGCTTTTCCCGGACGTACCTTAGAGAGGTTTTCGGGAACTTTCCAGGTCATGGCACGGCAAATCTGTCTGCCGTTTTCGCCTCTGCCTATTTCCCTGCGGGGCTTCACGGTCAAGCGGGTCATTGCCCCCCAGGACGTCACCACTCCCGAGGACGAGACACGCATCCGGACATGCGTCCAGGAGGTAGATCAGCTCTGGGCTGATATGCAGGCGTAAGCGGGAAGGATCAGCCATGAACCACTGGCCTGCCTACATAGAAGTGGATCTGAACCAGGTCCGGCATAACGTGAAGGAGATCCGCCGCCGCATCGGGCCGGAGGTCACCCTGATGCTGGTGGTCAAAGTGGACGCCTATGGCCACGGGGCCCCCGCCGTGGCCCGGGCGGTCCTGGAGGCCGGGGCAGAGCAGCTGGGTGTGGCCTGTGTGGACGAGGCCGCCGCCCTGCGGGTGGCTGGGATCACCTGCCCCATCCTGATCGTGGGGCTGGCCTTTCCCAAGGCTAGTGTTGAAATTAAGCCCCCCGCGTCCGAAAATGCGATGCTGTTAACAATGAATATGGCAGCAGATCAGGCCGCCTAAATGATAACAGTTGGATAATTGTGCGCCGTACCACTGGCTATTTCTGTTTTCTGTGGTATGTTGTGTCGTTAGAAAGGAGGCGACACACATGCGAGACACTCCGGAAAATCTGTACCTTGGAAAGATCACCCCCAACGAACAAGACGTCACACCTGGCTCGGTTCTGGCAGACGCTATGGACCGTGCGGAACAGTGCGAGGAGAAGCTCACCGCCCGGCTGGAGGGGGGAGGAGAAAACCCTGCTGCTCCGGCTCCTCAATGCGGAAAATGAGATCAGCAGCACCATGGCTCTGGAGAACTTCATCCTGGGTTTCCGGCTGGGGATGAGAA
>CALXDP010000057.1 GCA_944387095.1 uncultured Oscillospiraceae bacterium | reverse complement strand
AAACGGTCCGCAAACGGGTGATCCGGGAGCTGCGCCGGAGCGCAGGACCCTGAAACCTGTCCCGTTTTCCATCCCCGTGCTGTGATATCCTGCAAAAAACAGGAGGCACAGGATGGACAACGAACGCAAGCGCACTGGAACCCTGGTCAATTTTGACCTTCTGCCCGGGCTGGAGCTGACCGCCCAGGGCAACCCCATCACAGCCGCCCAGCCCATCCCCTACGGGGTGGACCATCTGATCGGCTTCAACGAGCTTCTGACCTGCGGCAGCACAGATGGGGCCGGAGTGCATTTTTACATCGACGATTACCAATTTGAGCGCTTCTGGAGGACCCCCGAGCGGTACCTCCGGGCGCTTTTGGCGTTTCCGCTGGTAGTGGGACCCGATTTTTCTCTGTACACCGACTACCCGGAGCCGCTCCAGCGCTGGAACCACTACCGCAACCAGATGCTGACGGCCTGGATGCAGCGGCAGGGCGTGGTCTGCATCCAGAGCGCCAGTTGGACGGGGCCTGAGAGCTTCAGCTGGTGTTTCGACGGGCTGACCCCCGGCGGGGCGGTGGCGGTGAGCACGGTGGGATGTGCCAAAAGCCGGGAGGCGCAGGACAGCTTTCTGGCGGGACTGGAGGAACTGATCCGGCGTGCCCGCCCCACCGAGCTGCTGATCTACGGCAGCATTCCCCAGGCAATGCGGGAGCTGCTGCAGCGGCAGGGGATCGGCTGGATGGTGTACCCGCACGGCATTGCAGCCCGCACCAGGGCAGGCAAGGGGGCACCCTGATGGGCGGCAGAGGCAGCGGCCTGCATACTTCCCAGGGGATGGCCGCCCCTGCCGCTCCGGCGGCTCCGGTTTCCACACCGCCCACAGGCGCGGGCGGATTTGCCCATCTGACCCCCGCCCAGGTGTCAGCCCTGGAGGGTGCGGCAAAGGCGCAGATGGCCGCCGATCCAGCCCTGGCGGCAGGCGTCCGGGACTATACCGACCCCACTCCCACAGCCAACGGCAAGGCCGTCAGTCAAAACGCAAACTGGGCGCTGGCCACCGGCAGCCGTCCGCTGAACGCACGGGAGCAGGCCATGATGACCGCGCTGGACCAGGTCTCGCACCCCATCGGCACCGAGACAACTCTCTACCGGGCTGACCATGACGATTTTCTCCACCGGCTGGGGGTGGGCAACGTCCAGCGGATGAGCAACGCCCAGCTGCGCCAGGCACTGGTGGGCAAGCGCTGGACCAACAACAGCCCCGAATCCACCGCCTACGACAGCCGGGAAAATCCCTTCTGGCCCCAGCCTGGCGGCAACCGCCGGGCCGGGAAAAGCCGGCAGGGAGGCTCCGTGTCGGGCAACCGCGAGGTGCTGATCCGTTACCACACCGGCGCAGGGACACGGGTGGCTTTTATCCAGCCAAGCCAGGCAGAGGCGGTGCTGGCGGTGGGTACCAATCACCGGATCACAGGGGCACGGTGGACCCATACCGGTCCGGCCCGTGCCTTTGGCAGCGGGAAGAAGGTCCTTGAGCTGGAGGTGGAGGTGTGGTAAAATCAAGGCGTAAAGCAGGCAAAAGGAGGCGCAGAACCGTGGATTACACCAAGCTGAAAACCAAGGCGGAGATCGAAGCCGCAGAGCAGAAATTCCGGCCGCTGGACACCCCGCCGGGGGCGAAACCTTTTGCCGACCTGCACACAGACACCGAGTGGCTGAAGAAACACAGATCTGTGCGGACACCTGCCCGGCGGAATAAGAAGAAATAACCTGTCCCGTTTTGCATTGCCAAAATGTGATACGCTTCCCCCAGACAAAGCGAGGGGAGGGTTCACATGGGCGGCCGCGGAAGCAATATGCGTGCATCCCACGGGATGCGCACGGCGGCACAGACGCCGGGGCAGGCGCTGGTGGCGCGGCTGCGGGCCGACCCCACGGCCCTGCTCCAGATGACCGACAGCGAGGCGTTGACGGCTTTTCAGGAGATCGATGCCCGTCCCATCGGCCAGGGAGAAAACGATACCTTCGTGCAGCGGTACATGGACGCCATCGGGTGGAGCGAGGCGATGCCCACCATTCTGCGGCCCAGCGCTTTCATGCAGGCCAGGCAGGCCATAGGAGCCGGGAATATGTACCATGCCGACAAGGACTATCAAGGCACTTCGGGCGCGGCGTTCAACCGGCAGTATATGACCGGAAACCGGGGATACAGCTCCAACGGCATCTACGGCGCGGGCACCTATTGGGCATCCCAAAGCGCCAGCTCGTCGGCCGGCTACGGAAGCCACCAGATCAAGGGATTTTTGAATCAAAATGCCCGTAAGGTGACCAACACACAACTGCGCAAAATGGAGCAGAGATTCCGAAAAAGTCATCCGCAGGCGGCGGCTTATCTGAGCAACCATCGAAAGGTTGGATACGGCGGGAGCACCGAGATTTTGCACCCGATCATTGCGGCAGCCAATGGCTATAACGTGATTCTGGCCCACAACAGTACCAGAAGCGGCTCTTATATCGTCACCCTGAACCGGGCGGCCACGACAGTCTGCTCCCAGACCAATGACAACGCCCGGCCCGGCATGAGAAACTGGTAACAGGAGGATAACCCAAATGCCCAAAAGAAAAATGGATGAGGCCCTGATCTCCAAGGTAGAAAAGGGCGTGGGCGCAAAGTACGGCCGGGATGCCCGCGCTTTTGCCGTGGACGCCTGGAAGATCCACACCGGCGAGTGGCCCCGCCCGGCGGGCTGGAAAGACCCCTATGCGGCCCTGGACAAGCCCGCGGCCCGCAAAAAGCCCGCCGCCAAGAAGAAGTAAACCCGTCCCGTTTTTGCTCCGTGATCTCTGGTATACTGGCCAGAGACACGGAGTTTTTTGTTTTGAGGAGGGGCGCAGGATGCAGCGCAAGAGGGAACAGGCGAAGTCGGTAGAGCTGGCTGCGGCGGTCATGCCGGACAGCCCGGCGGCTGGGAT
>CALXDP010000056.1 GCA_944387095.1 uncultured Oscillospiraceae bacterium | reverse complement strand
ACGCCGGGGATGTTGATGCTCTTGTTGGCGGACAGGGTGCCGCCGTTTTCCACGGTACAGTGGATGTCCTGGCCCTCAATGCGGTCCACCTTCAGGGCCACCAGGCCGTCGTCAATGAGGATCTCCTGGCCGGGGCCCACCTCCTTGTGGAGATTGGGGTAGGTGACGGAGACCAGCCCGGCATTGCCCGCCGCCTCCCGGGTGGTCAGGGTGAAGGAGGCGCCCGCCTCCAGGGTAATCGATTTGGTATCAAAGCTCTTGATGCGGATCTCCGGGCCCTTGGTGTCCAGAATGGTGGCCACCGGACGGCTCATGGCGTCCCGGACGTTGTTCAGCTTGTTCAGGCGCTGCAGATGCTCCTCGTGGTCGCCGTGGGAAAAGTTGAAGCGCGCCGCGTCCATGCCGGCACGGATCAGCTTGCGGATCAGCTCCTCGTCGTCCACCGCGGGGCCCAGGGTGCAAATCACTTTTGTTTTTCTCAAAGTCATACAATTCTTCCTCCTACGGGAATTTGATTCTTTGTTCCTCTTCTTTGCCAAGTTAATCATACTAGACGGGCATGGGGTTTGACTAGGGGAAAAACGATGAAAAAAGCCGTCGGAAGCCCAAAAAAATCAGGCAAAGCGGTACGTTGATTCCTCCGCTTTGCCTGTATTTTACGCCGATTTTATCGATACGAATCAGCCAGCTCCTTAAATTTCGGCAGCGCCCGCTCAATCATCTCGGTCTGGACGCAGTAGGCCAGCCGGAAGTGGCCGGGAGCGCCGAAGCCGGAGCCGGGCACCAGCAGCAGGTCGAACTGCTTGGCCCGCTCGCTGAAGGCCATGTCGTCGCTCTCCAGGCTGCGGGGGAACAGGTAGAAGGCCCCGCCGGGCTCGGCCACATGGTAGCCCATCTCCCGAAGGGCGGACACCAGAAGCTTGCAGTTGTGCTCGTATACCGACAGGTCGGAGGTCAAATCGCAGCACAGGGAGGTCACCTGCTGGAACAGGCTGGGGGCGTTCACATAGCCCAGAGAGCGCCCGGCCCCCGCCACGGCGGCGTAAACCTCCTTGGAGTCGGTGACCTTGCCGGGGACCAGCACATAGCCCAGGCGCTCGCCGGGGAGGGAGAGGGACTTGCTGAAGGAGTAGCACACGATGGTGTCGTCGTACAGATGGGGAATCCAGGGGGCCTTCACGCCGGAGAACACGATCTCCCGGTAGGGCTCGTCGGAGATGAGGTAGATGGGGTGGCCGTACTCGGCCTCCTTCTTTCTCAAAATGTCCGCCAGCCGCTCCAGGGTCTCCTGGGAGTAGACCACGCCGGAGGGGTTGTTGGGGCTGTTCACCACCACGCCCTTGGTGTGGGGGGTGAGGGCCTGCTCAAAGGCGGCGAAGTCGATCTGGAAGTGCTCGATCTCCGGGGGGATGAGCACCATCTTGGCTCCGGCCCCCTCGATGAACACCTTGTACTCGGGGAAGTAAGGGGCAAAAACGACGAACTCGTCCTCCGGGCAGGTGAGGCCGTTGAACACGCAGCACAGGGATGCTGCCGCGCCTACGGTGAGGTAGAACTGATCGGCAGTGTAGTCCCCGCCGAAGCGCCGGTTCAGGGAGTCGGCAAACCGCTGCCGGGCGGCGGCGTCCCCCTGGGCGCTGGTGTAGCAGTGGATCAGGTCGGGCTGCTCCTGCAGAATGCGGATGGCCGTCTCATTCACCTGGGGAGGGGCGGGGACGCTGGGATTGCCCAGAGAGAAGTCATACACGTTCTCCCGGCCGACGACGGCGGCCCGCTGGTTGCCGTACTCAAACAGCTCCCGGATCACAGAGCGGGCGGTGCCCAGCCCAAGCATGCGTTTGGAAACCATGACACAAAACCTCCTGGAAATCGAAATTTACCAAATTTGCAGCCGCGGGCAGAAAAAAGCTCCCTGCGGCAGGATGGATTTGGTCTTATTATAGCACGACTGTTTAACGCTGTAAAGCGTCGATTTCTCCTCTGTTTTTCGCATTTTTTCCCCGACTTTCCCCAATATACCAGGCAAAATGTTTTCCGTTTCTTTGATCTTACCAAATTTTAACATTCTTTGTTGTGCAATTTTTCCGATTTACAAACTGCACAAATGTCACTATAATCAAAAATACAGAAAGGTCCTTGGCACATTTGCCCTGGGAACAGCCTCCGGCAGAGGCTGCTTCCCTGCGAACAGCCAAACATTTTTCAACGCAGAGGGGCGGTGATCGTATGAAAATCCTGACCGGCAAATCCATTTTGGATCAGGTTGCCTACGGTCCCCTTCGGGTGTACCACCGCCAGCCTTTCCAGCTGGACTTCCTCTCCCACCTCTCCTCGGGGGATGAGGTCCTCCGGTTCCAGACCGCCCAGCGCCGGGCGGTGCTCCAGCTGGCCGATCTGTACGACCAGGCCGCGCTGGTGGTGGGTCCGCAGGCGGCATCCATCTTTGCCATCCACGCCATGCTGCTGGAGGACACCTCCTTTGTGGACAGCATTCTGTCCATCATCCAGACCCAGTACACCACCGCGGAGTACGCCGTCCAGGTGGCGGGGACCAGCTACTCCGCCGCCTTCGCCGCCATGGAGAACCCCTATATGGCGGCCCGGGGGGCCGACCTGCGGGACATCTCCAACCGGATGATCCGCCTGCTTCTGGGCGAAAAAATCCCCGATCCCCTGGGGAACCGGCCGGCCATTCTGGTGTCCGACGAGCTGCTGCCCAGCGAGGTGCTGGCTCTGGACCGGAAGAAGCTGCTGGGGCTGGTCACCTGGCACGGCAGCGTGGACAGCCACACCGCCATGCTCCTGCGGCTGCTGAACATCCCCGGCCTGGCACAGGCCAATATCTCCCAGGACTGCGACGGCCACCAGGCCATCCTGGATGGGTTCAGCCAGAATCTGTACTTGGACCCGGACAAACAGCTGATCACCGACATGGGCTTCGAGCCCAAGAAGGGCAAGCTCTCCGCCCGTATGCTGGCGGCGGAACAGCTGGGATAGATCACCTTGTTCTGAATTAAAAAAGAGGCCCTCTGGGATAGCGGCTTATCCCAGAGGGCTTTTTTCATTTCTCAGCTGAGCACTACAGCATAGACGACTTCTAGAGACATCAGAAGCGGCAGCGCCCGCTCCAGCACCCGGCACACCACGGTCTGTCTGGCATCCAGACCCTCATAGTTTCCTCGCTGGACCACTGGCAGCAGGAGCAGCTCCGCAATAAGAGGGAGCGCATACAGGCCAAGCAGGATATACC
>CALXDP010000055.1 GCA_944387095.1 uncultured Oscillospiraceae bacterium | reverse complement strand
GCGCACGATTGGAAATCGTGTAACGGCTAATACCCGTTCGAGGGTTCGAATCCCTCTCTCTCCGCCAAAACAAAAGGCAACTGCGAAAGCAGTTGCCTTTTGTTTTTCTGTTGTGCGGGAAAAACAAGGGCGGCTGGTGCCGCCCTTGTTCCTATGATTCCACCGGAACCAGCCCGTCCAGGGGGAAGGTCTGCCCAAAGATGGTGATAGAGGCAATTTCCGCCGGGTCAAAGACCCGTTCCGGGCGGTATCCCACTCGGGCAAACGTGCATCCCGGAAGCGCATAGGTCCGCTCAAACATACCGTAGGAGACGGTCTCCGTCTCTCCCGCGGCCCTGCCGTACACCTGCTCCGCCATCCGAACCGTCTCGCCGGACTGGGTAGTGAGGACGGGCGATGCATCGTTGGAGGAAATCATGACCTCCCAGATGGAGTCGGAGAAGGGATCATCCCCGCTGGGGCGGATGCCGTAAAAGACCGCGATAGGGGAGAGATAGACAGAGTCCAGGAGGACCTCCTCTCCTTCCACCGTGAGGGGTTGGCCGACGGACTGAACGAAGCCGGAGGCCTGTTCCGACAGGGTGATGGTCAAATCGGTTGTCCAGTGGCCGCCCACAAAATCAAAAGTCTCTTCCACGCCCTCCGAGTATTCGGTCAGGCGGTAGGGGTAAAATTTGGTCTCCAGACCCAGCAGACTGACGGGGTCCTCGAGACAGACTGCGGTGATCAGAAAGGATACCTTGCCGTCGGCAGAGTTGCCGTCGGGGAGGTAATCTAGGCTCCTGCCGCCTATGCGAGGGGGCCACGGGTTGTCGGTCTCCTCCCACCAGTACTTCAGGGAGTAGTTGTCTCCATCCAGGACAACTCCCTCCGGGGCGGTCACGTCCACCAGGATGGCCGCGGAGTACAGGCCTGTGTACATTGGCCCGGTGTCTGTAATTTGGACGCTTCCGCCTTCCACTGTTGTCAGAGAGAGATTCCCCGCCCAGATGTCCACGACCTACTCGAAAATATCCGCCACCCGGTCCTGCACCTCCTGCATCTCCACTGTCAGTGAGAGCGGTGAGACGTAGATGGCCGAGAGCTGGATACGGCGGCCCTCCACGTCAAAGGGCTGCTGGAGCGGCAGGTATCTCCCCGGGGCCTCATCCGGAATGGCCAGAGAAAAGGACCAGTTCCCAGTGAACAGAGGCGGAGCCAGGACCCCGCTCTCCGATTGGTAGAACCTGGTCAGGGTCAGGTCCACCGTGCACCCTAGAAGGCTGGGTTCCTCCCGCCATGGGTTGGATTTCATAGAGCGGGGTAACATGGTTAGGTCAGCTTCTCCAGGGCCTCGGGGTTCTCCCAGCGGGTGTTCCACCAAGGTCGGGGAACCGATATGAACGACAACGTAAGAGCTGGACAGGATAGAAGTCGCACAGAGAGGCAAGTAAGACTTAGAAGGGCGTGGAAACCTGTAAAGGGTCAACTAAAGGGGAAATCGCCTAATTCAGGGCAAGAAAAATCCCATGAACCGTTGAGGCTCTAAGGTTTCTTTTTGGCAAGTCACTACAATCTAGATATTTAAAATTTTGAATCAGCTGTCTTAAATCTTGTCCTACGGCCCTTCTGGGCCGCGCCGCTTTTGCGGCGTTCGAGCGTTTTGCCGCAGGCAAAACCTCGGCGGAAGGGCGGCTTCGCCGCCCTGAGCATTCTAATGCCGAAGGGTGTAGGCCGCCTCTGGCGGCCGGAACCCAAAACAAAAGGCAACTGCTTTCGCAGTTGCCTTTTGTTTTGGCAGCGGGAGAAGGATTCGAACCCTCACAAACAGAGTCAGAGTCTGTCGTGCTACCCTTACACAATCCCGCTATTTTTTGTTTTTTGTTCCGCCCTCTCGCGAGGACAGGTGCTATTATACGCAAGGCCGGCGGAAATGTCAATAGTTTTTTCAAAATTTTTTGACAAAAATTTTCACGCTCCAAAAAAGCCGAAAAGATCCCCCTCAGAGGCTGGGCCGGCGGTCAGTTCCGCCGGCCCAGCTCGTTTCGTTTTATCACAGCTCCCACGGCTGTCCCGTGGCAAAAAACCACAGCACCCGCCTGAAAACCTTCCGCCCGGTGACCCGCTCCAGGGCCCGGCTGTAGGCCTCCAGCTGGGGGCGGTACTCCTCCGCCCGGGCCCCCTCGCCGCCGGGGCGGATGCGGTCGCTCTTGAAGTCCAGGACGGTGAGCCCGTCCCCCTCCGCAAACCAGCAGTCGATGACCCCCTGGAGAAGCACCTCCTCCCCCTCCAGCCCGGGGCCGTAGTCCGAGGCCGGGGCCAGGATGGAGAACTTGAACTCCCGGTGGATCTCAGGAGAGGCCAGCAGCTGTTTCCCCAAGTCGGAGGCGAAGAAGGCTGCCGGCACCGCCGGGTCCACCGCCTCCCGCTGGAGGTGGGTGAGGAATCCCCCCGCCGTCAGGCGGTCCAGCTCCCGGCGGATCCCCTCCGGGCTGTGGTCCCCATTCAGGGGCAGATACTGCATGGCCAGGTGGAGGGCAGTCCCCCGCTCCGTGGCGGTGAGCCCCTTTTCCCAGGCAATGAAGTCCGGCCGCTGGATGGGTTCCGGGCGGTGCTCCCGTGGCTTGGGCGTCTCCTCCGCCGCCTCCTGGTCCAGCACCCGCCCCTTCAGCTGGGTGGCGGTGAGCTTGGAGGGCATTTCAGACGCCGCTTGATGGGGGTAGCGCCAGGTGAGGGCCTCCATCAGCCCCCCGGCCTCCGCGTCCTGGTCCGCCGCAGGCAGATCGGCAAAGCGGCCCTCGGGCTGAGAGGCCGCCCGGAGCCCCGCCCCCTCCACCCAGCGGATGTCCCAGGCGGGCCCCAGCCCTTGGGCGCTCCGCTCCGGGGCGCCGCACATGGCCCGCAGCCCCTCCGCCTCCGGCCGGGTGAGGGCGTGGAGGAGGATCCAGGCCCCCACGCTCTGCTGCCGCTCCAGGGCCGCCGGGGACACCGGGGCGTCCGCCTCCCCCGCCAGCCGCTCCAGGGCCTTGAGCCCCTCGGTGAGGGCGATGGACAAAATCAGCTTCTCCTGGGCCCGGGTCATGGCCACGTACAGCAGGCGCAGCTCCTCGGCCATCATCTCCCGCTCCAGCTGCCGGGCCACCGCCCGCCGGGCCAGAGTGGGGTACTCCACCATCCGCTCCCGGTCCAGGCCCTTGGGGCCCACCCCCAGCTGGGCGTGGAACAGCACCGGTCGCATGAGGTCGTCCCGGTTGAAGCGGCGGGACAGGCCGCACACCAGCACCACCGGGCACTCCAGCCCCTTGGAGCGGTGGATGGACAGGATGGACACCCCCTCCCCCTCC
>CALXDP010000054.1 GCA_944387095.1 uncultured Oscillospiraceae bacterium | reverse complement strand
CCGCACATCAGGCCCATATTGATATCCAGCTCGCCCGCCAGAGGACACATCACCGCAGAAACCGCGGTCACCGTACCGGTGGAAGTTCCGCAGGCGGTGGAAATGATTACACAGACCAGAAACGCCACCACAGGGATAAACCCGGTGTTGATATGCAGTTCCGCCACCAGCCAGATAATCGCCTCGATGAGGCCGCAGCTTTTCAGCAGGGCAGACAGCAGACCAGCCATAAAGAACGCCACACAGATCACACAGAACATGGACTCCCGCAGGCCCGTCAGCATCTCCTCGCCGTAGGCCTTGCGGTCCTTGGCCAGGAGCAGGCCCAGGACCAGGGCAAAGAACAGGGCCACCATCATGCTCTTGGTGCCGCCGCCCAACCCCAGAAGCATGAACATGATGCCGGCGATGGCAACCACAACACACAGCCACGCGCTCACATGTCCCCCGTAGTAGCTGACTGCGTATTCCTTTTTCTCCATTTTGCTCTCTCCTTTCTAAAATAATCTGCTATTTTAGTGAAGGGCCTCCAGAGCCTTCTCCACACGGTCCAGAGCCTTCTCCAGATTCTCCATGGAGTTGGAGTAGGAAATCCGAATCTTGCCGGGCACATTGTAGGCCTCGCCCGGGACTGTGGAGACCAGCGCCTCATCCAGCAGATACTGGCAGAGGTCCACCGCGGTTTCGATTTTGCGGTCCCCGAAGGATTTGCCCAGATAGGCCTGCACATCCGGATACACATAGAAGGCGCCCTTCACGTCCGGACAGACAATCCCGGGGATGCCGTTCAGCCGCTTCACCACATAGTCCTTGCGGCGCTTGAACTCCTCCACCATAACCTCCATGTCATGCTGGGGCCCCCGGAGGGCCGCCGCAGCCGCCTTCTGGGAGATGGAGCTGGTGGCGGAAGTGGTCTGGCTCTGCACCGCCATAATCCCTTTGATCACATCCGGGCGGGCGGCGGCATAGCCGATTCTCCAGCCGGTCATGGCATAGGCCTTGGAAAATCCGTTGACTGTGACGGTGCGCTCCTTGACCTCCTGGGAGATGGACGCCACGCTGAAGTGCTTTGCCCGTCATACACCAGCTTTTCATAGATCTCATCGGCCACGATAAAGAAGTCATGCTTGACGGCCAGCTCCGCCAGCTTCCGGAGGCTCTCCTCGCTGTACACCGCCCCGGTGGGGTTGTTGGGCGTGCAGATGATGATGGCCTTTGTCCTGGGGGTGATGGCGTCTTCAATCGCCTTCAGGTCCAGCTCGTAGTTGTCCGGCCGGACCGGGACAAACACAGGGGTTGCGCCGGCCAGGCGGATCATCTCGGTATAGCTGACCCAGCAGGGAATGGGCAGAATCACCTCGTCCCCAGGCCCCGCAATGACCATCATGGCGCTTGCAATCGCCTGCTTGGCGCCCACGGAGGTGGTGATCTCGTTGAGGCCGTATTCGATTCCATTGTCCTGCTTGAGCTTCTTCACGATCTCCTGCCGCAGCTCCAGGATGCCGTTGCCCGGGGTATATTTGGTGAAGTTATCCGCGATGGCCTTCATGCCCGCCACTTTGATGTAATCCGGCGTGCCAAAGTCCGGTTCCCCTACGTTCAGGGAGATGATATCCTTCCCCTGCTGCTTGAGCTCCGCCACCTTCGCAATCAGAGCCGAGGTGGGAGACCCGCTGAATTTGCTCATCCGTTCCGCCAGTGTGGTTGCCATGTTTGAAACCCCTTTCTCAAATTTCATTGCTGACCCGCCTATCTCAGGACAGGCGGATCATTTTTTACTGCTCTCCATACGCCCCGTCAATAAACTCGGTCTTCTTTGCCTCCAGGGTATTTTTCACCCAGGCCCGGTTGGAGGTGCCGTTCCGAGCCGCCGCCACCTTTGCCGCATCCTGCTCGTGGAACTTCTTGGCGGCTTCCAGCACCGCGGGCGCGTCTTTCAGGGGAATCACAATAATCCCATCCGCGTCCGCCACAATGATGTCCCCGGGGTTTACGCTGATGCCGCCGCAGGCAATGGGCACGTTGATCTCGCCGGGTCCCTCCTTGTGGGGACCGCCGGGGGTGGAACCGGTGGCATACACCGGAAGATCCATCTCCCGCAGGGCGTCTACATCCCGGATGGGGCCGTCCAGGACCAGCCCTCCCAGCTTTTTCTGATACTTGGCATAGGTAAACATGATCTCGCCCATCAGGGAACGGGTCTGGTCCTCATCGTTGGACAGCACGATGATGTCCCCCGGCTGGGCCATGTCCAGCGCCTGGTGGAGAAACAGGTTGTCCCCCGCCCTCGCCTTAACGGTCAGGGCGGGTCCCACCATGATCCCCTTGAATCCGCTCATCAGCCGGATGCGCGGATTCATCGCGCAGGACCGCCCCATTGTGTCCGCTATGTTCGCCGCGGGCAGGTCCGCAAATCCATCCAGCAGCTCCTGACTGGGCATGGGCCGCTTTAAAAATACTCGATTTCCGATCGCCATTTTGAGTTCCTCCCTTTTGTGATTTTGGCGTTGTTTTTTCTCTACCGGCATTTTATATTATCGCAGAATATTTGTCAACATATTTTTGTTGATAAGAATATTTTTCTTCATTCCGGCATATGTTCCACCCTCGCTGACAGCTCTAACGCATCGGTTTTGTCAAACCGGGAACACCTCTCTGTGTCCCTACCGCCGGTTCATCTGTCCCCTTTTACGCAAAAATCCGCTGGAATCGCCTGATTCCAGCGGATTTTTTGGATTTTCCAGCGGCTCTGGCCAATAAGTTCCGGCGCCTTGTGGGACTGTATTTCTGCCTGCACGGGAACACCTGACTTGGGAAAATGAGATCCGTACGGGCCGAAGAGGCGGCGCAGTTCATCCGGAGCCGCACAGAGGCCCGCGCCTTTTATAAAGCATTCTCTCGGCTCTGCACCCTCTCCAGCCACTGAAGGATCGCCTGATCCTCTGCCTGGACAGCCGCACACAGCATCTGCTGAAATTGCTCCATGTATTTCAGCGGCCGGCTGTCCCGATGCGTCACCAATTCCACATCCATACGCCGGTCCCAGCCCCGAACGCGGAAGGCATAGACAAAATCTTCCCCCATGTTCTCCTGGTCGCTTTGGATCAGCCGATGCAGCTGCGCGCGGGCGCATATCGTCATGTATCGCCCGGTCCGGCACAGCTCCACCAATGCGTCAAAGTCGCTGACCCGAATGGGAAACTGGGTGTCAATATTGTGCTGAAGCAGAAACTTCTGCACCAGGTCCGTGGTGGTGCTGCTGCTGTGGCCTTGGATCAGCGGCGCGTTTTGCAGCAAAGACAGGTCCGCACCTTGCCGGAGAAAACGCCGGGTTCTCTCCCTCCAATCATTTGGATAGCACATGCGCATAGACCGCTGGGAGATCACTAAATAAAGCGGTTCCTGTCCCACCAATTCCTTATGAAACAGAGGATGCTGATTGGCAAAAAAAAAAAAAAAGAGAT
>CALXDP010000053.1 GCA_944387095.1 uncultured Oscillospiraceae bacterium | reverse complement strand
GTTGACGGGCACCACCACGTCGCTCTCGTCCAGCAGCTTGGTGTTGGCCTCAATGGCCTCCAGGAAGGTGGAACGGGCGGCCCAGGCGTCCTTCTTCAGCTGGGGAGTGTCGGCTACCAGGATGTCCAGAGCGCCGGCCTCCAGCAGGACCTCGGAGGCCTGCTCGATCATCTCGTCCAGCTGCTCCTCGCTGTCCCCGTCGAAGGTGATGAGCAGGTAGGCGTTCACGTCGCTGCCCTCAAAGGTCTGGGGGAAGGTGCTCTTGCCCAGGTAGGACTCGCTGAGGCGGACGATCTCCCGCTCCATGAACTCCAGGGCCTGGGGGTGCAGGTTGGCCCGCATCATTTTGGGCACGGTGGCGATGCAGTCCTCCAGGTTCTCATAGAGGGCCACCAGGCTGATGACAGCCTTGGGGGCGGGAATCAGCTTCAGAGTCAGCTCGGTGATGATGCCCAGAGTGCCCTCAGAGCCGATCATCAGATTGAGCAGGGAGTAGCCGGAGCTGGTCTTGGATACGCTGGCGCCCATGTTTACGATCTCACCGGTGGGCAGGACCACGGTCATGGCCCGCACATAGTCCCGGGTGGTGCCGTACTTGACCGCCCGCATACCGCCGGCGTTGGTGGACACGTTGCCGCCCAGGGTGGCGAACTTCTCGCCGGGATCGGGGGGATAGAGGAAGCCCTTCTTGGCTGCGTCCTCGGCCAGATCGTTGAGGAGCACGCCGGCCTGGACCCGGACCACCATGTTGTCGGTGTCGTAGGAGAGAATCTTGTTCATCTTGGCGATGGACAGCACCACACCGCCGCAGACCGGGACAGCGCCGCCGGTCAGGCCGGTGCCGGCGCCCCGGGGGGTGACCGGTACATGGTGCTCGTTGCACAGCTTCATCACTGCGGCCACCTCTTCGGTGGAGACAGCCTCCACCACCACCTCGGGCATGGCCTTGCCGTAGATGGGCATCTCGTCGTGGGAGAAGTCGTCGTTGATGTCCCCGTCCACGCTGACCCGGCCGGGCACCGCAGCCTGCAACGCCTGGATCAGTTCGGGGGTCACTTTTTCATACTGACTCATAGCGGATTCCTCTTTTCTTTCCTTCTCATTAAGTAATTTATTCTGCTTTCTTTACAATCACCGACACGCCGTCGGGGATTACCGTGATGGGGCTGTCCGCCCAGCCCAGCAGCCGGTCGGCCAGGTCGATGGCCGCCGAAAGATCGGGGGCCCAGTGCATGTGCATGGCCTCCACCATCTCCCGGGGGGCCTGGGTGACCATGATCACCGGGTGCTTTAAGAGAATACGGCAGAGAATCTGAGCTTCCCACTGGTCGGGAATGGTGCGGTCGCTGGGGGTGGCCAGGAAGGAGGCCATGATTTTTTCCTCGTCGGGTTCCTGAGCGAAGGTGTCGTAGAACGACTGGCCGCCGTGTCCGTCGCTGCAGGCGGAGACCATAATGATCACACCCCCGGGGGCGCAGGTGGCCTCGGCAGCGGTCATTCCCTTCACCGATTGGTAGATGTTCTGGTCCAGGGGATAGCCGCCGTTGGTGGAGATGACAATGGGGGCGGGGACAGCTGAGACACCGGAGAGCTGTTCTACAAAAGCGCAGCCAGCCCGGTGGGCCTCATTGAAGTGGCCGGCGAAAGCGGCAATCACTTCTTTTTTCTCGTCAATGACTACATTGCAGATGAAAGCCAGCTTAGCCTGCTGGGCGGCGTAGATCATATCCCGGTGAATGGGGTTGCCGTCCAGGATGCCGGTGCGGGCAAAGAGGCTGTCAATGAAAGCGGAGCAGTGGTTGGCCAGTACGGTGGTCCGGCTGGCGACTCCGGGGAGCACACTCTTGCGCCCGCCGGAGAAACCGGCAAAGAAGTGGGGCTCAATGAAGCCCTCAGCCACCAGCAGGTCCGCCTGGGCGGCCAGCTTGTTGATGAGCAGCTTGCCGCCGGAGGGCAGGGTGCCCAGAGATACCATGTCCTCATCCTTGCCGCTGAGATGGACGGCAAAGTGCAGGCCGGACCGGAGGAAAAGCTCCTCGCCGTATTTGTCCAGCATCTCTTCCCGGGTGGTGGGGCGGTGGAAGCCGGTGGCCACCAGCACGGTGATCTTTGCAGAAGGGGAACCGGCCCGGATCTCATCTACCAACTGGGGCAAAATAACCTTGCTGGGGACCGGGCGGGTGTGATCGCTGCTGATAATGACAACCTGATGCTTGCCTTTGGCCAATTCCCGGAGCGGGGGCGTGCCGATGGGGTTCTCCAGAGCCTGCCGCACCAGCTGATCCTGGTCGGCCTGAGGCCGATAGCTCTGTGCGCCGGAGCGGAGAACCGCCGCCAGGCGCTGGTCCGGGATCTGAGCCTCAACCCGGCCCCGTCCGTAAGGAAGGGAAATCGTCTGCATAGATGATAACCTCCTGTTTCAGTGGTTGACCTATTCCTTAAATTGGTTCTACCATATAAAATAAAAAGCGCGCAACAATACAAGGAATTTTTAGAACATTTATATATTATTCCTGAGACTTCTAGATGTCAAGGCGATAATTGGACAATATTACGAAAAAGTTTGCAATTATCGGCTTTTTTAAAAACATGTTGGTCCTACCAGTTAGAATGAGTTGGTCGCACCTTTACAGTGGCCTTCTCCTTGTGCTATACTATTTACATGTACATCATGCCAAGGAGGAAGATTTCCATGGCGGAACAGCCCAAATCCTATGAAAAAGTGCTCACCTATCTGGAGGATTCCTTGCGCCGCGGACAGCTGTCCCTGGGGGATCCCTTGCCTCCGGAGCGGGAGCTGGCCGAGCAGTTGGGCATCAGCCGCAACTCGGTGCGGGAGGCAGTTCGGCTGCTGGAGCATATGGGATTTATCGTCAGCAACCAAGGGGCCGGCAATTTTATCTGCTGCAACATCCAGCGCAATCTGCAGGACTCCTTTGACCTGCTGATGCTCCTGCAGCAGATCGACTACCGGAGGCTGGGGGAGCTGCGGGCGGGCCTGGAGCTGCAGGCCGCCCTGTTGGCCCTGGGGCGCATCACCGACGAGCAGGTCCGGGAGCTGTCCGGAATGGTGGAGGAGATGGCGTCCTGTTCCTCCAAGCGGGCCGCCCAACTGGATAAGCAGCTCCATGATACCATTGCCGCCATCTCAGGCAACGAGCTGATTATCCAGATTCACCGGGCCCTCTCCACCACTATCGACCGCTTCATCACCGATATGCGCCGGCATATCCTGCGCAACTTCCAGACCGGCAACCAGCTGCAGTACGCCCACGAACAGATTGTGGACGCTCTGGCCCGCCGGGATAAGGCCCAGCTGATTCTGGCCATCAACCACCACTTCAATGTGATCAGCGCCAATATGGAACAGAACCTGTGACAAGATGTTTATCATGCAGAAAAAGACGCTCCCTGCCCTTTGAACTGCCCCAAATTGTACGGACATCACAAAAAGCGCCTGCGGATGTAAGAATAAGGAGTTTTAGTATGAGAGGCGTCGCGCCAGCGGCGCCTCTCCAGTTTTTAGTTGGATGCGCTCATGGTTGTAGAAGTGAATATAGCGGTCAACCATCTCGTTGGCCTCAGAGAAGGTAGCTGGTTTGCGGCGGTAGATACATTCTGTTTTGAGAATAGAGAAGAAATTTTCTGCCATTGCATTGTCATATGGGTTTCCTCGTCTTGACATAGAGGGCGTAATGCCGTATGTTTGAGTCAGCTCAAAATATGCTTGTGAGGCGTATTGAGCACCCTGGTCGCTGTGGAGTTGCAGCTCCTCAGCGGCCTTCTTTTTTACTTGCTTCATAGCAAGACGAATGGTATCCAGAACCAGATTCACTGTTTGTTCCGTTCCGGTTTTGTAAGCCACAATGCAATTGTCGTAGAGATCGCGGATCATGGACAGATA
>CALXDP010000052.1 GCA_944387095.1 uncultured Oscillospiraceae bacterium | reverse complement strand
CAACAACTTCCCTATGAGGCCCTTAAACTACTGTTCTCCTTCCCAGTTCACTGTCCAATATGTTTGACAAACCTACAGTGGGAGAAAAGAGGCGGACAGGGCAGTGGGAGAAAAGAGGCGGACAGGGCATGCCACACCCATGGTTTGCGTCCGCAGCCAGATCTTCCACCCAGAGGGGATCTATCTGGGCTGGGTACGCAAGCCCGTCTGCGGTCAAAACCTTAGCTGCAGCACGAATTCATTTCGCCTGAGCCTTCAAATACCGAAGGGTGAGGCAGGCCTTCGGCCTGCGGAACCCAAAAAGAAAGACACGACGTAAGTCGTGTCTTTCTTTTTGGAGCAGGTAAAGGGAATCGAACCCTCATATTCAGCTTGGGAAGCTGACGTTCTACCACTGAACTATACCTGCAATTCAATTGACTAAAAAATTATAGCATATCTGCCGCGGCTTGGCAAGAGGTTTTTGTGCCGGCGGCGGAGAAAGTTTTGTCGAAGCCCGTCCCGGGGCGAAGGCGGAGGTAAAAGCGCAGCGGCCGCGCCGACCTCAATGGTCGGCACGGCCGCTGGCCGGACAGCCGGGAAAGGAATCCTCTCCCGGAGAGCATTACATCAGCTTGGCCGCGTTGATCTTCACGCCGGGGCCCATGGTGGAAGCACACACGCAGGAGCGGATGTACTGACCCTTGGCGGCGGAGGGCTTGGCCTTGACGATGGCGCCCATGAGGGCGTTGAAGTTCTCGGCGAGCTTCTCAGCGCCGAAGGAGACCTTGCCGATGGGGCAGTGGATGATGTTGGTCTTGTCCAGACGGTACTCCACCTTACCGGCCTTGATCTCGGTGACGGCCTTGGCCACGTCGGGGGTGACGGTGCCGGCCTTGGGGGAGGGCATCAGGCCCTTGGGGCCCAGAACCTTACCCAGACGGCCCACAACGCCCATCATGTCGGGGGAGGCCACGACCACGTCGTAGTCGAACCAGTTCTCCTTCTGGATCTTCTCCACCAGATCCATCTCGCCCACGAAGTCGGCGCCGGCGGCCTTGGCGGCCTCGGCCTTGTCGCCCTTGGCGAAGACCAGCACGCGCTGGGTCTTGCCGGTGCCGTGGGGCAGGACGATGGCGCCGCGAACCTGCTGGTCAGCGTGGCGGGAGTCAACGCCCAGCTTCACGTGGAGCTCCACGGTCTCATCGAACTTGGCGGGAGCGGTCTTGACCACCAGCTCCATGGCCTCAGCGGTATCGTACAGAGCGCCCTTGTCGATGAGCTTGGCGCTCTCCTGATATTTCTTGCCTCTAAACATATTCCATTCCCTCCTTCGCCTTAGTCGCCCACGACCACGCCCATGGAGCGGGCGGTGCCGGCGATCATGCTCATGGCAGCCTCAATGCTGGCGGCGTTGAGGTCGGGCATCTTGGTCTCGGCGATCTTGCGCACATCGTCCTTGCTGATGGTGGCCACCTTGGTCTTGTTGGGCACGCCGGAGCCGGACTCGATGTTGCAGGCCTTCTTGATCAGGACGGCCGCGGGGGGCGTCTTGGTGATGAAGGTGAAGGAGCGGTCGGCGTAGACGGTGATCACCACGGGGATGATCAGGCCTGCGTCGTTCTTGGTGCGCTCGTTGAACTCCTTGGTGAAGGCGGCGATGTTGATGCCGTGCTGACCAAGGGCGGGGCCGACGGGGGGCGCGGGAGTCGCCTTGCCCGCGGGAATCTGAAGTTTCACATAACCAGTAATTTTCTGTGCCATTTGAAACAGCACCTCCTACGATAAATGTGGTTGGAAGCGGAACTGCAGGGCAGTCCCTCCCACGTGCGGGGAATCGGGCCGCAGGGCCCGGGATGTCATTCGACCGGCTCGACCTGATCCAGCTCCAGCTCTACGGGGGTTTCGCGGCCGAACATGGAGACCACCACCCGTACCTTGCTGCGATCCAGGTCGATCTCCTCCACGGTGCCCAGGAAGGACTCCAGAGCGCCGTCGGTAATCTTCACGTTGTCGCCCACCTGATAGCCGACCACCACCTCGCGCTTTTCCACGCCCAGGGCGGCAATCTCTTCGTCTGTCAGGGGGATGGCCTTGTTGCCGGAGCCAACAAAGCCGGTGGCGCCGCGGATATTGCGCACCAGATGCCAGGTGTCGTCGGTCATCACCATCTTCACCAGCACATAGCCGGGAAAGACCTTGCGCTCCACGGTCTTGGGGCCGTTGTCCGTGATCTCGGTAACCGTCTCCAGGGGGATGCTGACCTCCTGGATCAGGTCGCGCAGACCGCGGTTCTCCACGGCCTTCTCGATGCTGGCGGCCACGGTGTTCTCATAGCCGGAATAGGTATGCACCACATACCACTTCGCGTTGTCAGCCATGCCGCACCTTAACCCTTACCGAAGAGATCCAGCAGGGCGGTGATCACGGCGCCGGCCAGGGCATCAAACACCCAGATGCAGATGCCCACGATGATGCAGCAGACGATCACGATCACGGTGTTGTTGATGGTCTGCTTGCGAGTGGGCCACTGAACCTTTTTCAGCTCGCCCTTCATATCCTTGAACCACTTGCCGATGCGGGCGAAGACGCCGGGCTTCTTGTCAGCGGGCTTCGCGTCCTTCTTCTTCTCGGCCTTCGCGGGCTTGTCGGCGGCCTTGTCGGCGGCCTGTTCCAGCTTCTCGTTTTCAGACATTCCGTTTCACCCTTCTTTCTTCTGCGCCATAATCAGAGCACGCATTACTTGGTCTCGTTGTGAACCGTGTGCTTCCTGCAGAAGGGGCAGTACTTGTTGAGTTCCAGACGGTCGGGAGTGTTCTTCTTGTTCTTGTTGGTGTTATAGTTCCGCTGCTTGCACTCGGAGCAGCGCAGGGTGATCTTCACCCGGTTGCCGGCTTTCGCCATGTTCGGCACCTCCTTCAATGATTGGCCGCGGACAGCAAAAAAGCTGAACCCGGCCGCGGGCCGAATCCAGCAACGCACCACCGGCAGAAAAACGGCCGGTCAAGTTCGTCACGGTGCGGATTCGGCATGCTTGCCTCCCTATGTCCTCCAGACGAGGGAAGGGTTTGTACGTCATCACACCGTAAAAATGCGCACAAAAAAAGAGCCCTTTTTCATAGGTGAATAGAGTCTATCACAGCTTCTCCCGGAAGTCAAGGATTTTTCCTTGTTTTTTTCCCGGTTCTCGGGTATATTGGGGGAGAAAAGGAGTGATTGGATTGCGCATCATGGCGATTGACTACGGAGACGCCCGAACCGGGGTGGCCATCTCCGATCCCACCGGCCTGCTGGCCGGGTTTACCACGGTGATCCACAGCCGGAAGCCGGAGGCGGTGGCGGCGGAGCTGGCCCGGCTGGTGCGGGAGCACCGGGTGGAGGAGCTGGTCATGGGCTTCCCCCGCAACATGGACGGCACCGAGGGCCCCCGGGCCGAGCTGTACCGCGCCTTTGCGGAGCAGGTGGAGGCCGCCTGCGGCCTCAAGCCGGTGCTGTGGGACGAGCGGCGCACCACCGTGGAGGCCCACAGCATCCTCCACGCCTCGGGCAAGCGGATGAAAAACCACAAAAAAACCGTGGACGCGGTGGCGGCGACGCTGATTCTGGAGGGATACCTCACCTTCAGGCGGGCGCGGGGACAGGCGTAGGGCGCGGCATCCCTGACGCGCCGCCCGCGGGGCGGTATGACAACTACCCGGCCCGCAGGGGCGGATATCATCCGCCCGCTTGCCCCCGCCACCGCTGGCCCCGTGGGGCGCGACGACTCGGCGCGCCGTCCGTAGGGGCGACCTGTGGTCGCCCGTCATTTGCTGGGGAACCCCCCGGGGACGCGCCTGCGCGGCGGGCGCCCCCATTTCTTCCCCAAAGAAATGGGGGGAAAGAAGGGCCAGGGGCTCCGCCCCTTGGATCCCCCCAAACGGGGGCTCATGGCGGCGGTGGGCTGTACGGACAGGGCAAAAACCAACCGCGCATTGCCGCCCGCTTCGTCGGCACAAGTTCCAGATCATTCGCTTCACCGCAAGCGGCAAAGCTCGTTCCCTCCACTGTGCCT
>CALXDP010000051.1 GCA_944387095.1 uncultured Oscillospiraceae bacterium | reverse complement strand
ATCGACCCCGTGGGCGTCCACACCGGCGACTCCATCGTGGTGGCCCCCACCCAGACCCTGGCCAACAAGGAGTACCAGATGCTGCGCACCGCCGCGCTGGACATCATCACCGCCCTGGAGATCGAGGGGGGATGCAACTGCCAGTTCGCCCTGAATCCGGATTCCTTTGAATATGCCGTCATCGAGGTCAATCCCCGGGTGTCCCGATCCTCCGCCCTGGCCTCCAAGGCCACCGGCTACCCCATCGCCAAGGTGGCGGCCAAGATCGCCCTGGGCTACACCCTGGACGAGATCCCCAACGCGGTGACGGGCAAGACCACCGCCTGCTTTGAGCCCACCATCGACTACTGCGTGCTGAAGATCCCCCGTCTGCCCTTTGACAAGTTCACCACCGCTAGCCGCACCCTGGGCACCCAGATGAAGGCCACCGGAGAGGTCATGGCTATTGCCAACTCCTTTGAGGGGGCGCTGATGAAGGCCATCCGGTCTCTGGAGCTGAATGTCCGGGCGCTGAAGCTGGATAAACTGGAAGACCTTTACACCGATGAGATCGAGGACCTGCTGGTCCAGGTCACCGACGAGCGGCTGTTCGTGGTGGCCGAAGCCCTGCGCCGGGGCTTCTCCCCCCAGAAGATCAACTCCATCACCAAGATGGACATCTGGTTTTTGGACGGGTTCCAGCGCATCATCGACATGGAGGAGGAGCTGAAGGCCTGCCGGGGGGTGCCTGACGCGGACACCCTGCGCCGGGCCAAGGAGATGTGCTTTGCCGACAGCTACATCGGCGCTTTGTGCCACATGAAGCAGGCGGAGGTGAAAGCCCTGCGGGAGCAGTACGGCATCATCCCCTCCTTTAAGATGGTGGACACCTGCGCGGCGGAGTTTGACGCGGTGACCCCCTACTATTACTCCTCTTACGATGGGGAAAATGAGGCCGCTGATTCCGGCGACGGCCGGAAAAAGGTGCTGGTGCTGGGCTCGGGGCCCATCCGCATCGGTCAGGGCATTGAGTTTGACTACTGCTCGGTCCACTCTGTATGGGCCCTAAAGCGTCTGGGCTGTGAGACCATCATCGTCAACAACAACCCGGAGACGGTGTCCACCGACTTTGATGTGGCAGACAAGCTGTACTTCGAACCCCTCACCGCCGAGGATGTGCAGAACATTGTGGAGCAGGAGAAGCCCTGGGGCGCCGTGGTCCAGTTCGGCGGGCAGACCGCCATCAAGCTGGCCAAGGCCCTCACGGATATGGGGGTGCGCATTCTGGGCACCTCCTCCGACGGGGTGGATGCCGCTGAGGATCGGGAGCGGTTTGACGAGATTCTCAACCAGTGCCATATCCCCCGGGCCAAGGGCCGCACGGTGTTCACCACCGAGGAGGCCCTGGCGGCGGCCAATGAGATCGGCTATCCCGTGCTGGTCCGGCCCTCCTATGTGCTGGGCGGCCAGGGTATGGAGATCGCCTATAACGACCGGAACATCCGGGACTTCATGAAGATCATCAATCAGACGGTGCAGGAGCACCCCATCCTGGTGGATAAGTACCTCATGGGCCGGGAGGTGGAGGTAGACGGGGTGTTCGACGGGGAGGACATCCTCATCCCCGGTATCATGGAGCATATCGAGCGGGCCGGCGTCCACTCTGGGGATTCTATCTCCGTCTATCCTCCCATCCACATGGAGGACAAGCACAGGCAGACCATCGAGGGGTATACCCGTCAGCTGGCCAAGGCCCTGGGGGTGATCGGCCTGATCAACATTCAGTTCATCATCTATAACGACGAGGTGTACGTCATCGAGGTCAACCCCCGCTCCTCCCGCACCATCCCCTACATATCCAAGGTCACCGGCGTGCCCATCATCGACCTGGCCACCAAGGTGATGATGGGGCAGAAGCTGAAGGACCTGGGCTACGGTACCGGCATCTACAAGCAGGCGGACTACTACGCGGTGAAGATGCCTGTGTTCTCCTTCGAGAAGCTCACCGACGTGGACACCGGCCTGGGCCCCGAGATGAAATCCACCGGCGAGGTGCTGGGGCTGGCCGAGTCCTTCCCCCAGGCACTGCTCAAGGCCTTCAAAGGGGCCAATATGCGGGTGCCCAAGAAGGGCGGGCGGATCATCATCACCGTCAAGGACGAGGACAAGCGGGAGATTGTGGGAATCGCCCGGGGATTTGCCGACATGGGCATTGAGATCCTGGCCACCGACGGCACCTGCCGGGCGCTCCAGGCGGCGGATGTGCCCTGCACCCGGGTGGCCCGGGTGTCCGAGGCACACCCCAACATTCTGGATATGATTGCCTCAGGTACCATCGATCTGGTGATTAACACCCCCACTAAGGGCAGGCGGCAGGACACCGACGGGTTTAAGATCCGGCGGGCCACCGTAGAGCACTCCGTGGGCTGCGTCACCGCCATTGATACCGCCCGGGCCATGCTCACCGTCCGGGAGCGGGGCCGGAGCGTGGATCTGCGGCCCATTGACATCACAAAGATTTAAACCGAGCTCCAAAATATTGAAAAATAAAGTGGCTTTATAGCCATTGAGCGGAGCGGAACAGGCGCGAATCAATTCAGAAAAAGGGGAGAGGTTCCATGGAGCACCAACTGGTCATCGTCCTAGACTTTGGCGGGCAATATAACCAGCTCATTGCCCGCCGGGTCCGGGAGTGCGGGGTATACTGCGAGGTCAAGCCATATACCACCCCTCTGGCTGAGCTGAAGGCCATGCACCCCATCGGCATCATCTTCACCGGAGGGCCCAACTCGGTCTATCTGGAGGACTCGCCCAAGGTGGACGGGGAGATCTTCACCTGGGGAGTGCCCATTTTGGGCATCTGCTACGGCTGTCAGCTCATGGCCCACACCCTGGGAGGGGAAGTAACCGAGGCCCAGGACGACGCTGCCCGGGAGTACGGAAAGACCGTCACTTATTATGACACAAGCTGCAAGCTGTTCCGGGACCTGCCGGAGCGGGGGATCTCCTGGATGAGCCACGGGGACTACATGGCTAAGGTCCCCGAGGGGTTTGCCCTCACCGCTCACTCGGATAACTGCCCCAATGTGGCCATCGCCGACGAGAAGCGGGGCTTCTACGGCGTGCAGTACCACCCGGAGGTTAACCACACCGAGCATGGTACGGATATGATCCGCAACTTCCTCTATGAGGTGTGTCACGCCGCGGGGGACTGGACCATGGAGGACTATAAGCGCACTGCCGTGGCGGCCATCCGGGAGAAGGTGGGCGGCGGGAAAGTGCTGCTGGCCCTGTCCGGCGGGGTGGATTCCTCCGTGGCCGCCGCCTTGCTGGCGGAGGCGGTGGGGGAGCAGCTCACCTGCGTGTTCGTGGACCACGGCCTCATGCGGAAGAATGAGGGGGACGAGGTGGAGGCCGCCTTTTCCAAATGGACTATGAACTTTGTCCGGGTGGACGCGGAGGAGCGATTCCTGGGCAAGCTGGCCGGGGTGACGGAGCCGGAGCGGAAGCGGAAGATCATCGGTGAGGAGTTCATCCGTGTCTTTGAGGAGGAGGCCAAGAAGATCGGCACAGTGGATTTCCTGGCTCAGGGTACCATCTATCCCGATGTGATTGAGTCGGGTACCGGGGACGCCGCAGTCATCAAGAGCCACCACAACGTGGGCGGCCTGCCCGACTATGTGGACTTCAAGGAGATCATCGAGCCGCTGCGCCTGTTGTTCAAGGACGAGGTACGCCAGCTGGGCCGGGAACTGAGCCTGCCCGAGTACCTGGTCATGCGCCAGCCCTTCCCGGGCCCTGGCCTGGCCATCCGGGTGATCGGGGATCTGACCAAGGAGAAGCTGGACCTTCTCCGGGAGGCGGACGCGATTTTCCGGGAGGAGATCGCCCTAGCCGGAGAGGATAAGAACCTGAACCAGTACTTTGCGGTGCTCACCAATACCCGCAGTGTGGGCGTCATGGGGGACGGCCGGACCTATGACTATACCTTGGCCCTTCGGGCGGTGACCACCAGCGACTTCATGACAGCCGACTGGGCGAGAATTCCCTATGATCTGCTGGACAGGATTTCCACCCGCATCGTCAACGAGGTCCAGGGCATCAACCGGATCTGTTACGACATCACCAGCAAGCCCCCGGCAACAATAGAGTGGGAATGACGCTCGAAACGGCGAAAACCCGCATGAATACAGGCTTTTTTGCCCGTCCATACTGCTCTTGATAC
>CALXDP010000050.1 GCA_944387095.1 uncultured Oscillospiraceae bacterium | reverse complement strand
GAGGAGCAGGCCAAGGTGAAGGCCGCCCAGGCCCAGGCCGGCTACACCGTCACCGGCGAGGGCGACCCCGAGATCGATTCCCTGGTGAAGGCCCGGGGCGAGGCCAAGAAGGCCAAGAACTTCGCCGAGGCCGACCGCATCCGGGATGAGCTGAAAGAGAAAGGCATCGAGATCACCGACGTGCCCGGCGGGGCGGTTTGGAAGCGCGTATAACAAAAAATGGTTCCGGTCCTGACGGGCCGGAACCATTTTTACTTTCGTTCCAGAAAGGGAACTGCAATTTTCAGCCACTCATCCGGCCGGTAAACGGACAGGTATCCATGTCCGTATCCTTTCGCCTCATAAAGCTCACAGGATGGGAGCAGCGTTTGAAACAGGCGGGCTGACTTCTTGACACAGTTCATCTCCTTCTCCCCATACCAATACATGACCTGTGCGCCGCTGTCTCTCACACTGTCTTTCAGCCGATACCGCATCATATAGGTCCGATACATGGCATACAGCGTCTCCTGGGGCAGCTTTGGCATATCCTGAAGGTAGTACGCCTTGATCTCCTCCGGATAGCGCATTTCCTCCGGCAGGACCCGGTCCATAAGGGACAGCTGACGGCGGCAGGCTTTTTCGCTGAACAGAAGCGGTCCAAACAGGCGAACGGACGCGATACAGAACCGCGCCAGGACCGGCTGGGGAATGCACAGGCTCCCATCTATGATGGCTTTTTCGGCAATGTCTGATTTCCTGGCCAAAAGCTCCATTACAATCTGCCCGCCCAGCGAGACGCCGCCCAAGGCGAACAGGCGGCCTCCACACTCCCGCAGGATGTAGTCCATCAGCCGGTCCGCAGTCTGCTCCGTGGAGCGATAGGGAATCTGGTATTCCTCCCCGTGCCCATCCAGCGTGGGCAAAATCACGTGGTAGCGCGGGGACAGTGCGCGCGCCTGTCTCAAATAGTTCCACCACGCATTCCCGCCCCCATGGATCAGCATGACATGGGGCGCGGTGCGCGGTCCAAATTCATGGAAATTCAAAGCTTTTCTCTGCTCCCAACCATAAACTTTGAGAAGATGCAGTTCCACAGCCGCTTGGATCTTCCCGGGCGGCTGTTCGTCTTTCAGTCACACCCCCAGAGCCGTCCGCACCAGAAAGATGACGAACAGGTGCCCCGGGTAGAAGGCGTAGAAGAACCACTTGGGGATCTTGGGCTCCGCGTGGGTAGGCAGGAAGATGAGGGGCGCGGCCAGGATGGCGAAGATCTCAAAGCCCACGGCGTGGCCGCCCACCACCAGGGCCAGGGGGTCCTCCAGGCTCCCGCCCCACAGGGCACTGATGTAGGAGAGCACATAGATCAGGGCCCCCAGCCCGGGCTTGTTCCGGCACAGGTAGAAAATCAGGGTCAGGATGACCCCTGTGTTGGCGTAGTCCGCGTTCAGGACGTTGATGGCCAGCACCCCGACTACGAGCCACCACCACTTCCGGGACTTGACGCCGTAGATGGCCAGCAGGCTGAAAAACAGGGTGATAAAGATGTTCCAGTTGGTCAGATTTCCCCAGAACTCGTGGGGGTGGAAGGCCAGGGCATAGAAGGGCTGGGAGATGACGGCGAAGATGGCCAGCCGCCCCAGATACCGCCTGATGTCGTGGGTGTACATGAGGCCCACCGTCAGGCAGTAGCAGAAGATGGGGAAGGCCAGCCGTCCCACCCACCGGAAGGCCGGGTATCCGGGGAAAAAGACGGTGCCCACGTGGTCCACCACCATGCATAGGATGGCGGCCAGCTTCAGGAAGTTGGTGTCCAGGTTGGTTTTCAGCCGGGGCACCTGGGTCTGTGCTTGTGTCTGTGTCTCTGCGTCCATGTCTCGTACTCCTTTGTATGGTCGTTCTTCACCGCAACCGCCCAGGGGGCTTGCGCCCCCGGGGGTTGGGCGAAAAACAAAAACGCCGTGCAGGGCAATGCCTACACAGCGTGAGAAGGGACCCTTCTTCATGCGACACAGCCGCCGGAACATCACGACAAAACCACCCTTTACAAGAAAGGCCGGACTATCGTATAATATTCCATGCGGTGCGGCCGGATGGCCGTTGTGTAGGTGGTATCAGCACCTGCGCAGGTTTCCGGGTGTTGGCCCACTCGGAAACTGCCGCATTTTTGTTTTTCACGACGATTATAGCAGGAAACGCCTGCTATTGCAAGAGGGAAAGCCGCCGCGGCCCATCGGGCCGGGGCGGCTTATCTCTTCGCATAACCCCGCCCCGGCCCGCAGATGCTAGGGCAGAAGGAGGCGGTCCAGGATGAGCTTGATTTTTTGCAGCGCCCCCTGCGTCTACCAGCAGGAGGGCCAGTGCACCCTGGTGCGGGCGGCCTCTCCCGGCCCCCGCAACCCCCACGGGTGCCTCAACTTTGTCCCGGCGGTTCCCCCCTCACAGCAGGGCGGCCAGGGCCTCCCGGATGTTGCCCACCCGGATGAGCTCCAGCCCCTCGGGGACGGCCAGCTTGCCCTGGGTGCGCTTGGGGATCAGGCACTTGGTGAAGCCCAGCCGCCGCACCTCGGACAGCCGCTGGCCCAGGGCGCTCACCGACCGCAGCTCCCCGGTGAGGCCCACCTCCCCGATGGCGGTGAGGTCGGCGGGGACGGGGCGGTCCCGGAAGCTGGAGGCCATGGCCAGGATGGCCGCCAGGTCGGCGGCGGGCTCGTCCAGGGACAGGCCGCCGATGACGTTTAAATAGGCGTCGCAGTTGCCCAGCAGCAGCCCGCCCCGCTTCTCCAGCACCGCCAGCAGGAGGACCGCCCGGTTGTAGTCAAAGCCGTTGCTCATCCGCCGGGGGTTGCCGAAGGCGCTGGGCACCACCAGGGCCTGGACCTCCGCCAGCACCGGCCGCACCCCCTCCATGACGCAGGCCACGCAGGTGCCCGGGGCGTTCTCCGGCCGGCCGGCCAGCATGGCCTCGGAGGGATTGGGCACCTCGGCCAGGCCGCCGTCCTCCATCTCGAACACGCCGATCTCGTTGGTGGCCCCGAAGCGGTTCTTGGCCGCCCGGAGGATGCGGTAGGCCATGTGCCGCTCCCCCTCGAAGTAGAGGACGCAGTCCACCATGTGCTCCAGCACCTTGGGCCCGGCGATGGAGCCCTCCTTGTTCACATGGCCGATGACGAAGATGGTGAGCCCCTCCCCTTTCGCCAGCTGCATCAGGGCCATGGTGCACTCCTTCACCTGGCTGATGCTCCCGGGGGCGGCGGTCACGTCCCCGTGGTACAGGGTCTGGATGGAGTCCACGATGAGCACGTCGGGAGAGACGGCGTGCACCGCGTCGATGACGTTCTCCAGATTGGTCTCGGACAGGAGGGACAGCCCCTCCCCCCTCACCTGGAGCCGCTCGGCCCGCAGCTTGATCTGCCGCTCCGACTCCTCGCCGGAGACATAGAGGACCTTGGCGGTGCGGCACAGGTGGTCGCAGATCTGGAGCATGAGGGTGGACTTGCCGATGCCCGGCGCGCCCCCCACCAGCACCAGGGAGCCCCGCACCGCTCCGCCCCCCAGCACCCGGTCCAGCTCCCCCATGCCGGTGGGGAAGCGCAGCTCGTCGGTGGTCTCCACCTCCGCCATGGTCTTGGGGCGGTTCAGGGCCACCCCCAGGGCGCTCCCCCGGCTGGCGGACGGGGCCTTCTTGGGGGCCTTCTCCGCCGGGCGCTCCACCATGGTGTTCCACGCCCCGCAGGCGGGGCACCTCCCCTGCCACTTGGGGGTCTCGTTGCCGCACTCGGTACAGTAAAAAATGGTCTTGGCTTTCATGGGACGCTCCTTCTGTCGAAAAAGTGGCAGAGCCACTTTTTCGAGTTAGGCTGCACGAAATTTCGGCCTCGATGTCGTCGTCGCAAGCTGTGGACCACTCGCATCCGTGTAAACCCGAATGCTCGTTCCCTCCGCTGCTCCTCCTCTCCCAGAAAACCATAAAAATGGTTTTCTGGGGACCCGATAATTGTCGGCAAAAATTTCGCGAGAAGTGTCATTTCCGAGGCACAGAAGGTGAATTGGCCGAAGGCCAAGAGAAGCCACCCTGGGGTGTGTCCTCGGAAATGACCGAATTAAATTTTATTCCGTCGTCTGCCTGCGCCCGCAGGCGCGTTTCGGAGCGCAACCGCCGCACAGCGGCGGCTCTTAGCGCGGAGATGACGACGGAACTCCTTGCAGGAGGGCTTTTTGAGAAGCTGAGGAGGCCGCCGGTCCTCCGGCGGCCTCTTATATCTCGCTATGGATGTAGATTAGTCCTGCTCCCAGTTGTGGTAGACGTTCTGCACGTCGTCGTTGTCCTCCAGGAACTCCAGGAGCTTCTCCATGTTCTTGATGTCCTCTTCGCTGGTGAGCTTCACGTA
>CALXDP010000049.1 GCA_944387095.1 uncultured Oscillospiraceae bacterium | reverse complement strand
TGGGCCGCAAGTCCGGCGCCGGCTTCTATGTCTATGAGAAGGGCAAGAAGGTGGGCGTCAACCCGGTTCTGGTGAAGAGCTGATCGGATCGACAAGCTGCAATATTGTTTCAATGCTTCAAGCAGGCGCTTACTCAGGTGGGCGCCTGCTTCTTTTTATGCGGAGGCCCTGACCTGGGGCGTCTGTCCACAGCAGCGGGGCCGGAAAGAAACCGGCGGGCGTATATTGTGTTCCGGAAGGAAATTCGATATAATTATAATAATGTCTGTTAAATCAACCGCAAAGGGGTTGATTCGCGCGGCACAGCCGCGCAATTCTTCCCACAGTGCTCCGGCCCGCCGCGCTGAACCGGCGGCCCGCCGCTGCTGGATGAAGGGGGAGCGCCATGTTTGATACCTTTCTATATGCCTTTAACGCTGTGACGCCCATGCTGCTGCTGATGCTGCTGGGGTGGGGGCTGAAGGCGGCCCATTTTTTTGACGATGAACTGCTGCGGAAGATGAACACCTTCACCTTCCGCTTCGGCATTTCCGCCATGATGTTCCGAAACGTCTATACGCTCTCCTCGCTCCGGGACATCCATCTCAACGTGATGGCCTTCGTGCTGGTGAGCTGCCTGGTTCTCACCGGGATGGGGTGGGTGGAATCCCGCCTGTTTACCGACCGGAGAAACCGCCGGGGCATCATCATCCAGAACAGCTTCCGCAGCAACTTTGCCATCATCGGGACCACCCTGGCCGTCTCCCTGGGGGGCGCGGCGGGAGGCGCGGTGTCGGCCAGCATGCAGGCTCCGGCAATCATCTATTATAATATTGTGGCGGTGCTGTGCCTGACCGTCTACTCCGACCGTCCGGACCGGGCGGTGGACATGGGAGGCATTTTAAAGAAAATCGCCACCAATCCCATGATTCTGGGGCAGGTGGCCGGGCTGATCTGTCTGGCAGTCCGGGAAGTAATGCCCCGGGACGCCCAGGGGGAGCTGATCTTTTCACTGGCCGGCGATCTGCCGTTTCTCTACGCCCCGATTGAAAGTCTGGCGGAGATGGCCTCGCCGCTGATTCTGATTTTACTGGGGGCGCGGGTGAATTTCAGCGCGGTGGGCGATATGAAAAAGGAACTGGCCGTGGGCGTGATCCAGCGGCTGGTGCTGGCCCCGGCGGCGGGGTTCGGCATGGCCTTTCTGGCCCAGGCGCTGGGCTTTTTTGCGGTGACGCCGGCAGTGCTCAGCGCTTTGGTGGGTATGTACGGCTCGCCGGTGGCCTCGGCCAGCGCGGTGATGGCGGAGGAGATGGGCGGCGACGCCGAGCTGGCCCGCCAGTATGTGGTGTGGACCTCCGCTTTCAGCATGATCACGCTGTTCCTGTGGATTTTCCTGCTGCGGGCGGCCGGGCTGCTGTAGCGGGCACGGGATGAATTCCGGCTTGAAAAGCCGGGGGCGATTGCGTATAATCAAGAGAACGACAGAACCATAAGTGAGGGATCAGAGGAAACTATGTACCGGATTGATATTATGACGCTCTTCCCGGATGTGGTGGGCGATATGCTGTGCGAGTCGATTCTGGGCCGGGGGCAGGAGCGGGGCTATATCCGCATCGAGTGCCACCAGATCCGGGATTACACCTTGAATAAGCAGCGGCAGGTGGACGACTACCCCTACGGCGGCGGCCGGGGGGCGGTGATGCAGGCCGACCCCCTCTACCAGTGCTGGAAGCACATCTGCGACGAGGCGGGGGAGCGGGTCCACACCATTTACATGTCCCCGGCGGGCAAGACCTTCTGCCAGGCGGACGCCCGGCGGCTGCGGGACGACTACACCCGGCTCATTCTGGTGTGCGGCCACTACGAGGGGATCGACGAGCGCTTCATTGAGGAGTGCGTGGACGAGGAGATCTCCCTGGGGGACTTTGTGATGACCGGAGGGGAGATCCCCGCCATGGCGGTGGCCGACGCGGTGTGCCGCCTGGTGCCCGGGGTGCTCTCCGACCCCTCCTGCTATGAGAACGAGAGCCACTGGAGCGGCATGCTGGAGGCCCCCCAGTACTCCCGGCCCGAGGTGTGGCACGACCGGGCGGTGCCGTCCATCCTGCTCTCCGGCAACCACGCCAAGGTGGACCAGTGGCGGCGGAAGCAGTCCATCCTGCGCACCTACCGCCGCCGGCCCGACCTGTACGAGAAGCTGGACCTGTCCTCCAAGGAGGACAAGAAGCTGCTCTCTGAGCTGAGGGAGGAGACGGGGGAGCCGCTGTAAAAATCGACGGGAATTCTCTTTACAATTCCTCCGGCCTGTGTTATGGTAAAGATAATGTTAATTTCGTTTTAAAAACGATGTTTGGAGATGAAGAGCATGAGTTTTAAGATCGTAGTGGACAGCTGCTGTGACCTGACGCCCCAGATGCGCAAGGACCCCTGCTTTGTGAAGGTTCCGCTCTCCATCCACGCCAACGGGAGCGTCTTTGTGGACGATGACACCATGGACCAGGCGGATCTGCTCTGGTCCATGCGGCAGAGCGAGGACGCCCCCTCCACCGCCTGCCCCTCGCCCCAGGCCTACCTGGACGCCTACCAGGGGGAGGAGGGGGAGGACGTCTATGTGGTCACCCTGTCCGCCCTGCTCAGCGGCTCCCACAACAGCGCGGAGCAGGCCCGAGTCCTGCTGGAGGAGGAACAGCCCGAGCGCAATATCCACGTGTTCAACTCCTGTTCCGCCTCCTCCGGCGAGGTGCTGGCCGCCCTGAAGATCCAGGAGCTGGCCTCCTCCGGCATGCCCTTTAAAAAGGTGGTCCGGGAGGTGGAGCAGTTCATCTACCAGATGCAGACCCTGTTTGTGCTGGAGTCCCTGGACAACCTGCGGAAAAACGGACGGCTCACCAAGCTGCAGGCGGTGGTCACCAGCGCCCTGAAAATCAAGCTGCTGTGCGGGGCCACCCCGGAGGGGGAGATCTGCAAGCTGGGACAGGCCCTGTCCATGAAGCAGGCCCTGAACAAGCTGGTGGAGCGCATCGCCGCCGACCCCGCCCACAAGGGGCGCACCGTGGCCATCTGCCACTGCGGCTGCCTGGACCGGGCCTTCCAGGTGAAGCGCCGGATCGAGGAGACCTGCCAGGCGGGGAAGATCCTCATTCTGGAGGCGGGGGGCATCACCACCGTGTACGCCAACGAGGGCGGCATTGTGGTGGCCTACTGACGCTGAGGGGGAGGCGAAGCGAGGACTTTTGCGCCGCTGTGAGGCGCGAAAGTAACGGCATTTTGCAGGCTGTTGGAAAAGCCCTTGGACTTTTTCGACAGCCTGGGGCGGGGGCTTGCCCCCGCCGTTTTCTTCCAAAGAATAACATAGAAAAATAAGGAGGAACCGAATATGTCCATCACAAGAGAGCAGGCCTGGGACCTGCTGAAGCAGTACAATGAGGAGCCCTTTCACCTCCGCCACGCCATTACGGTGGAGCATGTGATGGGCTGGTTTGCGGATAAGCTGGGCTATGGGGACGAGAAGGAATTCTGGTCCATTGTGGGTCTGCTCCACGACCTGGACTTTGAGCGCTGGCCCGAAGAGCACTGCGAGAAGTCCCAGGAGCTCATGCGGGAGGCCGGGGTGGACGAGGCCGTCATCCGGGCCACTGCCAGCCACGGCTGGGGCCACCGGGTGGACATCAAGCCGGAACACCAGATGGAGAAGGTGCTCTTCGCTGTGGACGAGCTCACTGGCCTCATCGGCGCGGCGGCCCTGATGCGCCCCTCCAAGAGCGTGGCGGATATGGAGCTCAAGTCTCTCAAAAAGAAGTTCAAGGACAAGAAATTTGCCGCCGGCTGCTCCCGGGAGATCATCGCCCAGGGTGCGGAGCTGTTGGGCTGGGACCTGGATGAGCTGCTGAACCAGACCCTGTCCGCCATGCGGGACGAGGAGAGCGCCATTGAGGCGGCTGTATCAGAGGCTGGCGCCCGTTAAGACGGAATAAATTTTTGAAGAAGAATTCTTGACATTGGAAGAATAATTTGATACGATAGTCGGGCTAAGGGGAGTAGTCGGCACAGTATCTGCTGTGTGGCAGAGCCAACAATCCTGGAAGGTCCTTCCTTCCTGGTTTTGCCTGAAATGACCAGACCTGTGTTCTGATGGGGGAACGCAGGTCTTTTTTGTCATGCTCACAGGATGCATGCAGGCACTCCCTAAAAAGGCTGCAAAAGAGAAAGACGTAAAGGGAGGAAATTACATGGATTTTTCGTTTCTGGTAAGCGGCATCCTCTCCATTACATGGCAGCAGGCTGTCATGTATGTGGTGGGCGCGGTGCTGATTTACCTGGCCATCGAGAAGGGGTTTGAGCCCTCTCTGCTGATGCCCATGGGCTTCGGCGCCATCCTGGTCAACCTGCCCCTGTCCGGTGTTATCAATCAGTACAGTGAGGCGCTGGGTGAGACCGCCGGTATCATTGAGTGGCTGTTTGAAATCGGCATCGAGGCCAGTGAGGCCATGCCCATCCTGCTGTTCATCGGCATCGGCGCCATGATCGACTTTGGACCCCTGCTGTCCAACCCCAAGCTGTTCCTGTGCGGCGCCGCCGCTCAGGCCGGTATCTTCCTGACCATCATCAT
>CALXDP010000048.1 GCA_944387095.1 uncultured Oscillospiraceae bacterium | reverse complement strand
CAGCAGCTGGGCCCCGTAGGGCAGGATGCCCTGCATCACCGAGGCGAAGATGTCCAGCAGAGAGGCGGACCGGCGGGCGTCGATATGGTACTCCTCGCTGATCTCCTTGGCAATGGAGCCGGACATGACGATGGCCACGGTGTTGTTGGCGGTAGCCACGTCCACGGCGGCCACCAGACCGGCGATACCCAGCTGGGCCCCCTTCTTGGACTTGACCCGGCGGTGGATGAACTCAATGAGCCACTGGATGCCCCCGTGCTCCTTCACCAGGGCCCCGATGCAGGCCACAATGATGGAGATGACGGTGATATCGTACATGGAGGTAACGCCAGTTCCCATGACGGCAAACACCTGGGTCCAGGCAAAGGCCCCGGAGGCCACACCCACCACCAGGCTCAGGGCGGTGCCCAGCATGAGGATGACGAACACGTTCACCCCGATAAGGGCGCCCACCAGCACCACCAGATAGGGCAGCACCTTCCAGAAGCTGTACGCCTCTACCTCCACCTGGCCGCTGCCGCCCCAGGTGAGGGCCACGAAGATCAGCAGGGTGATAATGGCGGCGGGGAGGACGATGAGGAAGTTCATGCGGAACTTGTCCTTCATCTCGCACCCCTGGGTGCGCACGGCGGCGATGGTGGTGTCGGAGATCATGGACAGGTTGTCCCCGAACATGGCCCCGCACACCACGGCGGCGATGCACAGCACGATGTCGAAGCCGGTGGCCTCACTCATGGACACGGCGAAGGGGGCCAGGGCGGACACGGTGCCCACCGAGGTGCCCATGGACACGGACACGAAGCAGGCAATGAGAAACAGGCCGGCCACGGCAAACTGGCTGGGGAGAAAATCCAGGAACAGGAACACGGTGCTGTCCGCGCCTCCGGCGGCGGAGATGGCCCCGGAGAAGGCGCCGGCGGCCAGGAACACCAGGCACATGGTCAGGATATTCTCGTCGGCCACCCCGTTGGCCATCACCTTCAGCTTGGCGTTGAAGTCCAGCTTGCGATTCTGGAAGCAGGCCACCGCCAGGGCAATCAAAAAGATCACGATGGCCGGGGTCTGATAGAACCCCTGCTCGATATTCAGTCCATACTCAAATAAAAGCCCGCACCCCAGGTAAAGCACCAAAAAGACGATGATGGGGAGCAGGGCAATGGGATTGCTCCGAACGGAGCGCTGGTTTTCGTCCATCCCGAAATCCTTCCTCTCTCAACATAAAATAGACCCATGCAGTACCTTTTATCATACGAAAAATAGTCCCCGGTGTCAATGAAAAACCAGGTTTTCCTGGAAAAAACAGACCGTGAACCGGAACCAGGTCCGCCGCATAGTCTGTAACAGGGCACAGGCCGCAGAGAGGAGGCGCTGCTTTGGTACCCATCGAGAGGTGGATTTTGACAAAAAGCGACTGTTATCAGGCCGGCCGGACCATCGTCCCCCAGGGGATTATGGTCCACTCCACCGGCGTGGCGCAGCCCGACCCGGAGGCGTTCTGCCGCCAGTGGGACCGCCCCGGCGTGGACGCCTGCGTCCACGCCTTTGTGGCGGAGGACCGGATCGTCCAGACCCTGCCCTGGAACTGGCGAGGCTGGCATGCGGGCAGGGGGACGCTGGGGAGCGCCAATAACACCCACATCTCTTTTGAATGCTGCGAACCGGCGGGCCACACCTATCAGGGCGGAACTATGATAGGGTACGACCCGGAAAAAAATCAGAGGTATTTTGAGAAAATCTATGAAAACGCCGTGGACCTGTGCGCCAAGCTGTGCAGGGACTACGCCCTGGACCCCCTGGAACCGGGGGTGGTGCTCTGCCACGCGGAGGGCTTCCAGCAGGGAATCGCCAGTAACCACGCCGACGTGCTCCACTGGTGGCCCAGGCACGGGGTGGACATGGATGACTTCCGCCGGGCGGTACGGGACCGGCTGGTGGAGAAGGAGGAGGACGCCGTGACACAGGAACAGTTCAACGCCATGCTGGAGGAGGCCCTGAGACAGCGGGAGCAGCTGCCCCCCAGCGGCTGGTCCCAGGAGGCCAGAGCCTGGGCGGAGGGGGCCGGCATTGTGACCGGCAGTCCCGACGGAGCAAAGCGGTACCGGGCCTTTGCCACCCGGGAGGAGACCGTCCAGATGCTCCACGCGGTCTTTGGGCAAACGCCGTAAAGAAGGTTTTCTCCGAACTCAGGCGAATTTTGTTCCACAGAGGCCTGTTGACGCGCAAAAACTCCGTCCCGCTGTGCGGGACGGAGCTTTTCTTTACGGTCTTGCTGGGGCCGCCCGTCCGGCAGACTCAGCCGCCCCCAGAGGGCTGCCGTTTACTCCTCCACCGGCAGCAGCTTCTTCCGCCGGGTGAGGAACAGGGTCAGGGTGGTGGCGCTGGCCAGAACGTCCGCGATGGGCTCGGCGGCGTAGATGCCGAAGACGCTCCCGGTGACCCGGGGCAGGATCAGCGCCAGGGGCACCAGCAGGATCACCTTCCGCAGCAGGGCCAGGAACAGGCTGGTCCGGGCCTGCCCCAGGGCCATAAAGGTGGTCTGACAGGCCATCTGCGCCCCAAAAGCCCAGATGCCGCCGAAAAACAGAGGCATCACCCGGGAGACCAGATCGATCAGCTGGGGCTGGGGAGTAAAGATCCGGGCCAGCAGGCCGGGGAACAGGGCAATGAACAGAAAGGCGGCGCAGGTCACGGACAAGGTGATGGTAAGCAGCCGCTTGAAGGTCTGGCGCACCCGCCGGAAGTTCTGTGCCCCGTAGTTGTAGCTCATAATGGGCTGGGTGCCCTGGGTGATCCCCTGGACGGGCATGACGATCATCTGCATGATGGACTGCATGATGGTGATGGAGCCCACATACAGGTCCCCGCCGTAGGTCTGCATTCCCGTGTTGAGCACCACAGTCACCAAACTCTCGGTGGACTGCATGATGAAGGGGGCCACGCCCAGACCGGCGATACGGCCGATGATGCGCTTGTTGGGGACCATGAATACCCGGTGCAGGCGCAGGCTGCTGCGGCGGCTGCACAGGAAGGCCACCACCCAGGCGGCGCTCACCGCCTGAGACAGAATGGTGGCCAGGGCGGCGCCCCGGACGCCCATGCCCAGGACAAAGATAAAGATGGGGTCCAGAACGATGTTCAAAATGGCCCCGATGAGCACGCTGAGCATGGCGGTGGTGGCCCTCCCCTGGGCGCTGATGAAGGGGTTGAGGCCCAGGGCCAGCTGGACAAAGACGGTGCCCAGCAGATAGATGCCGATATACTCCTTGGCGTAGCCGATGGTGGCGTCGGACGCGCCGAAGGCGTACAGGATGGGCTCCTGAAAGATGCTGAATCCCACGGTCAAGACCGCTGCCGCGCACAGCAGCATGGTGAGGGAGTTGCCCAGGATGCGCTGCGCCTCCACCCGCCGCTTCGCCCCCAGCTGGATGGCGGCCAGGGGGGCGCCCCCCTGCCCCGCAAAGGCGGCAAAGGCGGAGATCAGGGTGATGATGGGGAAGGTGACCCCCACGCCGGTGAGGGCCACGTCCCCGATCTCCGGGATGTGGCCGATATAGATGCGGTCCACAATGTTATAGAGCATGTTGATGATCTGAGCCGCGACAGAGGGCACCGCCAGCTTCAAAATCAATTTCCCAATGGGGGCGGTGGCCAGGATCTCATCGCTGTGCCGGGTCTGTTCCACAGGATACCACTTCCTTTTCTGCGTAAAGAGTAGTATAGCACGTTCCTCCCCTTTTGGAAAGACGGTCTTTGCCTCCTTTCCCGCCCACCGCCCCTCTTTTTTCGTAAAAATGACGGAAATCCGCTGGAAATTTTCGGCCGTCTGTGGTACACTTACCCCAACAGCAAAGCTCCAGCGAATCTTCATGTACAGTACACAGGAGGTCATTCAGTATGTCTTATCGGGAGAATTACGAGAAATGGTTGCACAGTCCCGCCCTCTCCGCGGCGGAAAAGGCGGAGCTGGAGTCCATCCAGGGGGACGAGAAGGAGATCGAGAGCCGCTTCTTTGACCAGCTGTCCTTCGGCACCGCCGGCCTGCGGGGCACCATGGGGGTGGGCCTGTACCGGATGAACGTCCATGTGGTCCGGCACGCCACCCAGGCCTTTGCCCAGGTCATCCTGGAGGAGGGGGCCGAGGCCGCCGCCCGGGGGGTAGCCGTGTGCTTCGACTGCCGGAACAACTCGGACGTCTTTGCCCGGGAGGCCGCCTGCGTCATGGCCGCCAACGGCATCCCCGCCCGCCTGTTTGAGTCCCTGCGCCCCACCCCGGAGCTGTCCTTTGCCGTGCGGGAGTACCACTGCATCGCCGGCATCAATGTCACCGCCAGCCACAACCCCAAGGAGTATAACGGCTACAAGGTGTACTGGGAGGACGGCGCCCAGCTGCCCCCCAAGCACGCCGATGAGGTGGCCAAGAAGATGAAGGAGTTGGACGTGTTCAGCTGCGTCAAGACCATGGACTATGATGAGGCCGTCTCCAAGGGGCTCATCACCCTCATGGGGGAGGAGACCGACGAGAAGTTCCTGGCCAACGTCATGGAGCAGGTCAACGACAAGGCCGTGGTGGAGAAGATGGCCGACACCTTCACCATGGTGTACACCCCCTTCCACGGCACCGGCTACAAACTCATCCCCGAGGCCCTGAAGCGCCTGGGCATGAAGCATGTGATCTGCGTCCCCGAGCAGATGGTCATCGACGGCAACTTCCCCACCGTGGTCTCCCCCAACCCGGAGAACCCGGAGGGCTTCTATCTGGCCGTGGACCTGGCCAA
>CALXDP010000047.1 GCA_944387095.1 uncultured Oscillospiraceae bacterium | reverse complement strand
TATCCTCTTTACAGTGTCAGGTGTATCAGGATTGAGGAGACCGATCATTATGGGAACAAGATCCAAGCTGTTGCCGGCGGTTGGTGGACCGCCACCCTGCGCAGCTTCCTTGACAGAGAAGCCAGAATGGGCATATAATACATATGCGGAAGATCGTTGCTCTGGAGAGGGCGATTTTCTGCCCATTCCGCCGTGGAGAAGTGGCAGCTTTTCCACGGCCTTTTTGCGCTGAGCCGTTCGAGGGGCAGGTATTTATAAACCTGCCCCTCCAAACAAAGCGGACTTGACTTTGTTCCGGCTGAAGGGGGTCTCCCTTTGTACAGATATGTGGGCGGTATCCGGTAAATGCGTCTTGGGTCTGTATGTATTTTAAGGTTTTACAGCAGCTCAAAGCCGGCGGTGAAGTGACGCAGGGCGGTAATCGGGCCCTCATAGATCAGCTTCATGCCGCGGTACTCATCCCGCTTGCTGTAGATGTACTCCAGGGCATCCACGATGCAGTCCAGGTGGTTGTTGGTGTAGACGCGGCGGGAGACGGAGATGCGCATAAGCTCCAGAGCGGGCCAGGTGGGCTCTCCGGTGACGGGATCCTTGCCGCCGAAGGCGCAGCCGCCCATCTCCACGGCGCGGATGCCGGCCTCCTGATAGAGGGCCACCACCAGGCGCTGGGCGGGGAACTCGGGCTGGGGGATGTGGGGGAAGAAGCGGCGGGCGTCCACATAGATGCCGTGGCCGCCGCTGGGCTCCACGCAGGGGATGCCCTTCTCTTTCAGACGATCGCCAAGGTACTTGACCTGGTTGATGCGGTACTCCAGGTAGTCGTCAGTGGTGGCCTCCAGCAGGCCCACGGCCAGAGCCTCCATGTCACGGCCGGACTGGCCGCCGTAGGTGATGAAGCCCTCGTGCACGATGGCCTGCACGTTGGAGTAGAGGTAGAAGTCGTGGTTGCGGGTGACGATCAGGCCGCCGATGTTTACCAGACCGTCCTTCTTGGAGCTCATGGTGGCGGTCTCACAGTAGGAGAACATCTCCCGGGTGATCTCGCGGATGTCCTTGTCGGCGTAGCCGGGCTCACGGGTCTTGATGAACCAGGCGTTCTCAGCCAGGCGGGCAGAGTCGATGACCACGGGGATGTTATGGGCCTGGGCGAACTCGCTGACGGCTTTGATGTTGGCCATGGACACGGGCTGGCCGCCGTTGTTGTTGCAGGTGACGGTGATAATGATCACGGAGATGGAGTCGGGGCCGTGCTCGTCCAGGATCTTCTGCACCTTGTTCAGATCAATGTTGCCCTTGAAGTCCTCGGCGGGGCTGGCGGCATCCAGGCCGGCGTCGATGACACAGTCCACGGGGATGGCGCCCAGGATCTCGGCGTTGCCGTGGAAGGTATCGAAATGCATGTTGCCTATGGCGTACTTGCCGGGCTTGGCGTAGTACTGGGCCATGATGAAGTCGGCGCCGCGGCCCTGATGGGTGGGCTGCACATAGGGCATGCCGAACACCTCCTGGGCGGAGGCCTCCAGCTTGTAGAAGCTCTTGCAGCCGGCGTAGCTCTCGTCACCCAGCATCATGGCGGACCACTGCTCGGTGCTCATGGCGGTGGTGCCGGAGTCGGTGAGGCAGTCCACATACACGTCCTCGGCCTTCAAGCGGAAGGCGTTGTACTGGGCCTCCTTCAGGGCCTCGGTGCGGTAGGCGCGGGTAGTCTTTTTGATGGGCTCCACAACCTTAATGCGGAAGGGCTCTGCATGCTGAAAATTGCGTTCCATGTGACAACACTCCTCCATAAAATAGATTTTTGACTGTCTGGTTTGTAAATATTTTATCTTTGCGTAAGTTATATTAACACCGAGAGAATGATATGTCAATAATGTAAAAATTGATAAAGTCAAGTTCAATTTTTTATCACTATTACACAAAACACGACCTCTCTATATCTATATGACCGTATGATAAAAAAATATCCCCGCAGAACCAACGTTCTGCGGGGATATTTTTCGGAGCGATCAGAACTTGATGCGCTCGGCGATATAATTCTTCACTTCGGACATGGGGATTCTGACCTGCTCCATGGAATCCCGCTCCCGGACGGTGACGCAGTGATCGGCGGGGGTGGTGTCGTCGCCCACGGTCTGGAAGTCCAGGGTGATGCAGAAGGGGGTGCCGATCTCGTCCTGGCGGCGGTAGCGCTTGCCGATGGAGCCGGCGTCGTCGTAGTCCACCATAAAGTCCTTCGCCAGCTCGTCCCGCAGCTGCTGGGCGGGGCCGGAGAGAACCTCCTTCTTGCTCAGGGGCAGCACGGCGCACTTGAAGGGGGCCAGGGCCGGGTGGAGGCGCAGCACGGTGCGCACGTCGTCGTTGCCCTTCTTGTCCTGGCCCACCACCTCCTCGTCGTAGGCGTCCACCAGGAAGGCCAGGGTGACCCGGTCGGCGCCCAGGGAGGGCTCGATGACGTAGGGGATATAGTGCTCGTTCTTCTCCTGGTCAAAGTAGGTGAGATCCTTGCCGGAGTGCTCCTGGTGCTGCTTCAGGTCGTAGTCGGTGCGGTCGGCCACGCCCCACAGCTCGCCCCAGCCGAAGGGGAACATAAACTCGAAGTCGGTGGTGGCCTTGGAGTAGAAGGCCAGCTCCTCCGGCTCGTGGTCGCGCAGGCGCAGGTTCTCCTCCTTCAGGCCCAGGTCGGTGAGCCACTTGCGGCAGAACTCCCGCCAGTACCCGAACCACTCCAGATCGGTGCCGGGCTGGCAGAAGAACTCCAGCTCCATCTGCTCAAACTCCCGGATGCGGAAGATGAAGTTGCCGGGGGTGATCTCGTTGCGGAAGGACTTGCCCACCTGGCACACGCCGAAGGGCAGCTTCTTGCGGGTGGTGCGCTGGATGGCGGGGAAGTTGACGAAGATGCCCTGGGCGGTCTCGGGGCGCAGGTACACCTCGGTGCTGCTGTCCTCGGTGACGCCCTGGTGGGTCTTGAACATCAGGTTGAACTTGCGGATGTCGGTGAAGTCGCTCTTGCCGCAGCCGGGGCAGGTGACGCCGTTGTCCCGGATGAAGGCCACCAGCTCGTCGTTGGTCATGGCCTCCACGTTCACGTCGGTGCGGTTGTTCTCGGCGCACCAGCCCTCGATGAGCTTGTCGGCCCGGTGGCGCATCTTGCAGGCCTTGCAGTCGATCAGCGGGTCGTTGAAGGTGGACACGTGGCCGGAGGCCACCCACACCTCGGGGTTCATCAGGATGGCCGCGTCCAGGCCCACGTTGTAGGGGTTCTCCTGCACGAACTTCTTCCACCAGGCCCGCTTCACGTTGTTCTTCAGCTCCACGCCCAGGGGGCCGTAGTCCCAGGAGTTGGCCAGGCCGCCGTAGATCTCGCTGCCCGGATACACAAAGCCCCGGCCCTTGCACAGGGCCACAATCTGCTCCATGGTCTTTTCGGTGTTCTTCATGGTAAAAGCTCCTTCTATCTGAAATTTGTTTGCGTCCAAAGGGCGGGCCGACACACAGGCCGGCCCCTGGGGGAGATTTGCACAGTAGGGGCGCACCTGTGTGTGCGCCCGTCTCCCCAGACCGGCGGCAGGGACGAAAAAACGCCCCGAGCCGTGAAGGCTCAGGGCGAAGCAAGCTCCGTGGTGCCACCTGAATTCGGGGTTATGGATGGAAACCCCGCGCTCAATCCCATAACGGCGGGAACCGGCGGGGCATTGCCTCCCCGCGGCTCGCGGGCGCCTTCCGCCAGACCCTCGGAAGCCTTTCACCGTCCGGCTTCTCTCTCAGGGCCAGGTCTGCGCGTACTCCTCCCGGTCACTGCCTGTCGCTGGCCGATATTGTATCACGCCAAGGGCCCGCCGTCAAGGCATTTCAGCCCCTATTCCACCAGAATCAGGCCGAAGTGGCTGTGCTCCTCCCCCACCTCCCGCAGGGTGTGGATCTCCAGACCGTGGGCGCGGGCGGTGGCGAACACGTCGATGCCGCACCCCTCCATGGAGGGGATGGCCTTGCCGGGAAAGCGGCACCCCGCCGGGTCGCAGGCGGGGCACAGCTTGCACGGCCCGCTGCCGAAGGCGAGGGCCTTGTAATACCCCGCCAGAAACAGCCGCCGGGCGCACTCCCAGGCCATGCGGCTGGCCCCGTAGTGGTGGATGCGGAACAGGATGGCGGTGGAATAGCTGTCCAGCACCGCCCGGGTGCGGGTGTAGTCCGGCGCCTCCGGCGGACAGCAGTGGTTGTGCCCGTAGCTCTCGCACCCGAACTGGCACCGGAGCCTGGGCCACGGCGCGGTGATTACCGTATGTGGGTCGATGACGATGGCCGGGTCGGCCCCGTTTTCCCGCAGATACTCCAGACAGGCCTCCATATCGCCGTCCCTCCTCTCCCCCACAGTGTACTCCCGGCGGGAAAAACCGTCAAGGGGGGAGACAGCATCCACAGAAATATGATATAATGTGGAAAAACAGCCAGGAGGCGATTGTGATGAAACGACCCGCTGTCCGCATTACCCTCATCGACCGGCTGGGCAAGTGCGGCTGCCACCGGGGCCACAAGGTGGGGGACAGCTACGACTTCGACACCCAGCGGGGCCAGCTGTGCCCCATGGCCATGCACGTGGCCTTCCCCTATGTGGATATCCTCCGCTACGGCGGCGCCATCCCCGGTCAGCCGGAGGGCACCGCCACCTTCTGCTGCCCCGATGTGGATACCATCAACGTGTTCAAAATCGAGGTGGAAAAGTAGGGCGGGCCATCCGTATGGACGCGCATTGTGCGCCCGCCTTGTGGAGGCCCAGCCTCCCGACGGTGGCCTGCCCGGCGGGCGCCTACGCGGCGGGCGCCCCGCTTTTGATGGCAAAAGCGGGGGGAAAACCAGCAGGGAGGGGGATTTCGAGCTCCCCCTCCCTGCACCCACCCCT
>CALXDP010000046.1 GCA_944387095.1 uncultured Oscillospiraceae bacterium | reverse complement strand
AACAAGGTGTGCATCATCACCACCGGCAGCCAGGGGGAGACCATGTCCGCCCTGACCCGGATGGCCTTCAACACCCACCGCCAGGTGGACATCCAGCCGGGAGACCGGGTGATCATCTCCGCCTCCGCCATCCCCGGCAACGAGAATTCCATCGGCAACGTGATCAACGAGCTCTACCGCCGGGACGCCGAGGTGGTCAACGAGCGGGAGCTGCCCCTCCATGTGTCCGGGCACGCCTGTCAGGAGGAGCTGAAAATCATGCACGCACTGACCCGGCCCAAGTTCTTTATCCCCGTTCACGGCGAGCAGCGGCACCTGAAGACCCATGCCAAGCTGGCCAGGGAAATGGGTATGGATCCCCGGAACATCGTCATCAGCGACGTGGGCAAGGTCATTGAGATCACCGCCAAGAGCGTCAAGCTCAACGGCACCGTCCCCGCCGGCAAGGTGTTCGTGGACGGCTACGGCGTGGGCGACGTGGGCGCGGTGGTGCTCCGGGACCGGCAGCACCTGGCCCAGGACGGCATGATCGTGGTGGTGGTATCCATGTCCGGCGAGGACGGACAGGTCATCTCCGGCCCCGATATCATCACCAGGGGCTTCGTGTATGTCAAGGAGTCCGAGGCGCTCATGGACGAGCTGCGCCAGGTGGCCATGGAGGCGCTGGAGCGCTGCGAGCACCGGCACACCCGGGATTGGTCAGCCATCAAGTCGGAGATCAAGGGCAGCCTGTCCAACTATCTCTATAAAAAGACCAAGCGCAACCCCATGATCCTGCCTGTCATCATGGAGGTATGAGCGGCGATCAAATTTGAAGCCAGCCCGGAATACGTTCCGGGCTGGCTTTTTCCGGCTCCGCCTGTCTTCTTCCATTTTTCTTGTGGAATGGGCGGCGGGGCGGTATAATCATGGAAGAGGCGTCTCTCCACCGGACTGTACCGTGGGGCGCCAGACCATCTATGCATGAAGGGGGGCCAAGCCATGAAGTTCATCCACCTGTCCGACCTCCACCTGGGGAAGCGGGTCAACGGCTTTTCCATGCTGGAGGATCAGGAATACATTCTGAACCAGATCCTGTCCGCCATCCGCCAGGAGCAGCCGGACGGCGTGCTCCTGGCCGGAGACATTCATGACAAATCCGTGCCGCCCGCTGAGGCGGTGGAGCTGTTTGACCAATTCCTGGTGCGCCTGGCCGGGCTGGGAACTCAGGTATTTGTCATCAGTGGCAACCACGACTCCCCGGAGCGACTGGCCTTCGGCGGCCGTCTGATGAATGGCAGCGGCGTGCACCTCTCCCCGGTATACAGCGGAGAGGTTGTCCCCTTCACCCTGGAGGATGGGCACGGCCCGGTGGACGTATACCTGCTCCCCTTTGTCAAGCCAGCTCAAGTGCGGCGCTATTTCCCAGATGACGGGATTGAGAGCTATACCGACGCCCTTCGGGTGGCCATCGTCCACATGAGGGTGGATCCCACCCGCCGTAATATCCTGGTGGCCCACCAATTTGTCACCGGGGCGCAGCGGTGCGAGTCAGAGGAGCTGTCTGTGGGCGGCCTGGACAATGTGGATGCCTCGGTGTTCGCTCCTTTTGACTATGTGGCCTTGGGCCACATCCATGGCCCCCAGAACATCGGTTCCCCCCGCGTACGGTATTCTGGCACTCCCCTGAAGTATTCCTTTTCAGAGTCGGCCCATCACAAATCCATGACAGTGGTGGAGCTGGGGGCAAACGATGATCTGGCGATCCGGACCATCCCGCTCCATCCTCTGCGGGATCTGGTGGAGCTGAAGGGCAGCTATGAACAGCTGACCTTCCGCGGCTTTTATCAGAACACCGCTTACCAGGAGGCCTATGTCCACATCACCCTCACCGATGAGGAGGACATTCCCGATGCCATCGGCCGGCTGCGGGCCATCTATCACAATCTGATGAAGCTGGATTACGACAATACCCGAACTAGGCGCGCCGTGGAAATTAGCGGGGCCCAGGGGGTGGAAAAAAAGAGTCCCCTGGAGCTGTTTTCCGAACTGTACCAGCTACAAAATAACGCCCCCATGTCCCCGGAGCAGACAGCCTTCGTTCAGGATCTGATCCAAACGGTATGGGAGGGTGAGCCATGAGGCCGTTAAAACTTGTGATGTCCGCCTTCGGCCCCTATGCGGGCAGGATCGAGCTGGAACTGTCCCGGCTGGGTACCGGAGGACTGTATCTCATCACCGGGGACACCGGGGCGGGCAAAACCACTATTTTCGACGCCATCACCTTTGCCCTTTACGGTGAGGCCAGCGGGGAGAACCGGGAGGCGTCCATGTTCCGCTCCAAATACGCCGACGACGCCACTCCCACCCTGGTGGAACTCACCTTCCTGTACGGTGGTAATGAGTACTATGTGAAGCGCAACCCGGAATATTTCCGCCCCAAGACCCGGGGTGAGGGCTTCACCGTAGAAAAGGCCGGCGCTGAGCTGCGCTTCCCCGACGGCAGAGCGGTCACCAAGCTGACCGATGTGAACCGGGCCATTGTGGACATTCTCGGCGTAGACCGCAGCCAGTTCACCCAGATTGCCATGATCGCCCAGGGGGACTTCCTCAAGCTACTGCTTGCCCCCACCGAGGAGCGCAAAAAGATCTTCCAGAAGATTTTCCGCACCCAGCCCTTTCAGCAGCTCCAGGAGCGGCTGAAGGAGGCGGCAGGTGAGCTGCGCCAGGCCTTTGAGGCCGCTTCGGCCAGCATTGCCCAATCCATCGCCGGTCTCATCTGCCCGGAGGGACATCCGTTGGCGGAACAGCTCCGGCTGGCCCAGGCTGCTCAGCTGCCCCTGGCTGAGACGGTGGCGCTCACTCAGGATTTGATCCAGTCCGACCAGGCCGGGCAGCAGCTCTGCTGTCAAAAGCGACAGGCCGCGGAGGGGGAACTGGACCAACTCAACGCCCAAATCACCCGGGCTCAGGAACAGCAGAAAACAGAGCGTTCTCTGTCGCAGGCCCGTCAGGCCCTTCAGAAGGCCCTGCCCCGGCTGGAGCAAGCCAGCAGCGAGCTGGAAGCAGAAAAGGCCGGGCAGATTCAGATGGACGGCATCGCCAAGTCCATCGCCGCCATTCAGGCAGAGCTTCCCAGCTATGGAGAGCTGGACGAAGGGCAGAGAACGCTCGCCGGCATTTCCCGGGCAATGGAATCTCAGCAGACGCAGCGAAAGGCAAAGACCGGAGAGCAGAACGCTGTCAGATCGGAGTTGGACGCTCTGGCGGCGGAGCTGGCCGGCCTGGAAAACAGCGGGACACAGCAGACCCGGTTGGAGGGCGCGCTGGCGGACATCCAGCGGGAAATGCAGGCATTGGCGGAACTGCGGCAGGAGCTGCGGGAGGTGGAGCGGCTCCGGCAAGATTTTGAAACTGCCCGGCAGGATTACCTGGTCAGCGCCCAGAAGGCGGACCAGGCGCAGCGGCAGTACAGGGATCTGAGCCGCGCCTATCTGGACGAGCAGGCCGGTATCCTGGCCGAGACCCTGCGGGATGAAATCCCCTGTCCCGTGTGCGGCTCCCTTACCCATCCAAATCCTGCGCGCAAGTCCACCCTTGCTCCCACCAAGGAGCGGCTGGATCAGGCCCGGCAGGCGGCCGAGCGTCTGGGGCAGGCGGCCTCCCAGGCCAGCGCCCAGGCAGGGGCAAAAAAGGGCGCGCTGGCGGAAAAGCGGGCCGCCGTGGTCAGGCAGGGGGCCGTCCTTCTCCCTGGTTCGGATCCGGACACGCTGTACCAGCTGTTAAAAGCGCGCTCTGATGCGCTGCAGGAGGAACTTGCCCGGCTATCCCAGGAACTGGCTGTGACCCAGGCGGGGGTCAGGCGGAAAGCGGATCTGGATGTCCTGATCCCCAGAACCCAGGTGCGGCGTGAGCAGCTGGAGCGGGAGTGTGCCCAGCTGGACCAAGCGCTGGCCGCCAGTGCGGCCCGGCGGACCGCGCTGGAACAGCGGCTCCAAACGCTGCGCGGCGCACTGCGCTATGAAAGCGGGCAGGTCGCCCGTCATGCGCTGGAAACCCTGACCCAGCAGGCCGCCGCCTTGAAACAGGCGCTGGAAAAAAAGCAGGCCGCTTTTGACGAAATGCAAACGCAAGTCACCACCCTCCAGGCCCAGATTGCCCAGGCCCAAGCACTTCTGGAGGGGCAGCCCGTACCTGAGCTGACCGCCTGGCAGGCCCGAAAGGCGGAGCTTACCGCTCTCAGGTCTGCCCTCATCTGCCAGGAGCAGGAACTGCACACCAGGCTGGCCACCAATCAGGCAGCTCTCTGCCAGATCCAGGACAAATCTGCCGCGCTGGCGAAAATCGAAAAAAAGCTGGGCTGGGTCAAGGCCCTGTCTGACACAGCCAACGGCACCCTTGTCAATAAGCAGAAGATCATGCTGGAGGCCTACGTCCAGGCGTCCTACTTTGACCGGGTCATTCAGCGGGCCAATACCCGCTTCATGGTGATGTCCGCAGGACAGTATGAACTGCGGCGCCGGAGGGAGGCGGACAACAACAAAAGTCAAAGCGGGCTGGAGCTGGATGTGATCGACCACTATAACGGTACGGTGCGCAGCGTAAAAACCCTTTCCGGTGGGGAGTCCTTCAAGGCCTCCCTGTCCCTGGCGCTGGGGTTGTCTGACGAGATCCAGGCCACCGCTGGAGGCGTTTGTCTGGACACCATGTTTGTGGACGAGGGCTTCGGCTCACTGGACGAAGAATCTTTGCAGCAGGCAATGCGCGCCCTGTCCGGGCTGGCCCAGAGCAACCGCCTGGTGGGCATCATTTCCCACGTGGCACAGCTGAAGGAGAAGATCGAAAAACAGATTGTGGTGACCAAGGAGAAAAGCGGAGGGAGCAAAGCTGTCATCGTGATTGAATGAAAACTGGATATTCCTTCGTATCAGCACCCCTGCAAGACAAGAGGATGGCTCATCCTCTTGCTTTGGGAGAGAGGGAAAACTGATAAGGAGGAAATCCGAACATGAGAAATCT
>CALXDP010000045.1 GCA_944387095.1 uncultured Oscillospiraceae bacterium | reverse complement strand
CTGCAGAACGGTATAGACGTAAAAACAGTGTCCTCCATGCTGGGCCACTTCGACGCCGGGTTCACCCTGCGGACCTACACCCACGCCACCAGGCAAAAACAGGACGAGGCTGCCCAAACCATGGGTAACTTTATGGAACAGGTCCTGTAAGGACAGAAAGAAAAATACGCCGGACAGGAAGGCAGGCTTCCTGTCCGGCGCTCTTGTGTCCATTGTTTCCGTTGTCTCATTTCCGCGTGTGGGTCACGGTGTGGGTCAGAAATTTTTGGCCAACCCGTAAAGTAACTTTTTGCAACAAAAAATCCCCGAAAACCGCAGTTTTCGGGGATTTTTGGAGCTGCTACCCAGATTCGAACTGGGGACCTCATCCTTACCAAGCGACTTTTTGAATTTTTTCTAACTATTTTTTGCGCTTTATGGCCATATCTGCTCCAATCCGCTTGCTTTCCGTCACTCTTCGAATGCACTGCCTCCATATACTCCGCACCGCACTGTGGCTGAAAATGTGGTCAAAAACGCTCCCAGCCCTTTGCCAGAAATATTTTCCAGACTGGGGCAAGGAATCATTCCTGGTAAACGCCCGAAAATAGGGTTTCATAATCAGTAATGACAGAAGATTGAGGAAAGCATTTCTCCTTCAACGTACGGCATATTTGTCCAGGAGCTGTATCGTATAGCGGATCTCTTCTTCGGTGGCCGCCGGGTGGATTGAGCAGATCAGCAGAACGGTCCGGCCCTTCAACTGGGCCGTCAGCACGCAGGCAAAGCCAGCCTCCACCATGCGCTGGGAGATCACCATACTGCGTTTGTCCTGTTGCTGTGGAGAGAGTCCCTGCGGCGCATAGCGGAAATTCACAATAGCCAGCTCGACCTCCCACTTCGGCTGGTTCCGGAGCATGGACTCCACCCACTGTTTTGGGACAACCTGCCAGCCATTGGATAGCCCCTTGCTCAGGCGGCTGTCGGCAGAACTCTCCATCCAAGTGCCGCCGTGGGGATACTACCACTTCGTCCAGCCCTTTGCTGAGACAGACGATCTGACGCCCCAGGAGGCCCATGTCCATGTTTCTCCCGCGTCCCGTGCTGCTTACGGCGGGGCGGCGCCTGCGGGGCCGCGCACCGGAGGAGCGCCGAGGCCGGCTCTTATGCCTCCAGTGCCCGGAGGAGGTTGATCATCTCAATGGCGCTCTGGGCGCAGTCCGCCCCCTTGTTGCCCGCCTTGGTGCCGGCGCGCTCAATGGCCTGTTCGATGGTGTCGGTGGTGAGGACGCCGAAGAGCACCGGTACGCCGGTCTCCAGCGACGTCTGGGCGATGCCCTTGGACACCTCCGCGCACACATAGTCGTAGTGGCTGGTGGAGCCCCGGATCACCGCCCCCAGGGCGATGACCGCGTCGTACCGCCCGCTTTTGGCCATCCTGGCGGCGACAAGGGGGATCTCAAAGGCCCCCGGCACCCAGGCCACATGGATGTCCTCCTGCCGGACGCCCCGGCGCAGCAGCCCGTCCTCACAGCCGGACAGGAGCTTGGAGACGATGAACTCGTTGAATCGGGCGCAGACCACGCCGATCCGCGCGCCCTCCGCTACCAGATTTCCCTCATAGATCTTCATGACAAATTCCCCCTGATCAGATTTCGTTTCTTTTCCCTCGACCGGCGGGCGCCGGCCCTCAGTACCGGACCAGATGGCCCATCCGCCGCTGCTTGGTCCGCAGATAGCCGAGGTCCTCCGCCGTGGCGGGCATCTGGATGGGAACCCGCTCCACGATCTCCAGGCCGAAGTCGGACAGCTGGTAGATCTTGTCCGGGTTGTTGGTGAGAAGCCGCATGGTCCTGACCCCCAGGTCCCGGAGGATCTGGGCCCCGATCCAGTACTCCCGCAGGTCCGGGGCAAAGCCCAGGCGCACATTGGCGTCCACGGTGTCCAGCCCCTGCTCCTGGAGGGCGTAGGCCTTCAGCTTGTTGATCAGGCCGATGCCCCGGCCCTCCTGGCGCATGTACAGCACCACACCCCGGCCCTCCGCCTCGATCTGTCCCATGGCGGCGGCCAGCTGCTCCCCGCAGTCACAGCGCCTGGAGCCAAACACGTCCCCGGTGAGGCACTCGGAGTGGACCCGGCACAGCACGTTCTCCCCGCCGCCGATGTCCCCCTTTACCAGGGCCACATGGTGCTCCCCGGTCAGGTCGTTCACATAGCCGTAGATCTGGAAGTCCCCGTATTTGGTGGGCAGGTGGGCGGAGGCCTCACGGACCACATGCTTGTCGTGGCGGCGGCAGTAGTCCTGGAGGGCCTGGATGGTCAGCACCTTCAGCCCCCACTCCCCGGCCTTCTCCAAGAGCTCCGTGGTGCGCATCATGGTGCCGTCGTCCCGCATGATCTCACAGCACAGGCCGCAGGGGACCAGGCCCGCCAGGCGGCACAGGTCCACCGTGGCCTCTGTGTGGCCGCCCCGCACCAGCACGCCGCCCCGCCGGGCAGTCAGGGGGAACACATGGCCGGGCCGGCGCAGATCCTCCGGCCGAGTGTCCGGGTCCACGCACTTGCGGCAGGTGTAGCCCCGCTCTTCCGCGCTGATGCCGGTGGTGGTGTCCACATGGTCGATGGACACGGTGAAGGCGGTGGCGTGGTTGTCGGTGTTCACTTTCACCATCTGCTCCAGCCCCAGCCGGTCCGCGATCTCGGCGCTCATGGGGGTGCAGATCAGTCCCTTGGCGTGGGTGGCCATGAAGTTGACGTTCTCCGTGGTGGCGAGCTGGGCAGCGCAGATCAGATCCCCCTCGTTCTCCCGGTCCGGGTCGTCAATGGTGAGGATGAGGCGGCCGGCACGCAGTTCCTCCAGCGCCTCCTCCACCGTGCAGAATTGGGATTCCATGGGTCATTCCTCCTTGTTCAAAATCCGTTTTCCATCAAAAATTCCAAGGAGAGGCCGGCCCTGGGGGCGGCGGGCTCCGCCGGGCGCAGCAGCTTCTCCACATACTTGCCGATGATATCTGTCTCCAGGTTCACCACATCCCCGGGCCGTTTCCGGCCCAGCGCGGTCACCGCCGCCGTGTGGGGAATCACGGACACGGAGAACCGGTCCGCCTCCACGGCTGCCACTGTCAGGGAGATGCCGTCCATGGCGATGGAGCCCTTCTCCACGATGTACCGTAGCAGGGCGGGGGATGCTTCTACCGTGTACCACAGGGCGTTGTCATCCCGGCGGACCTGCGTGATGGCGCCGGTGCCGTCGATGTGGCCGGAGACAATGTGGCCCCCGAACCGGCTGTCTGCCGCCATGGCCCGCTCCAGGTTCACCGGGCTCCCCGGCGCCAGGGCCCCCAGGGAGGAGCGGTTCAAGGTCTCGTGCATCACGTCGGCGGTGAAGCCGCCGCTGTCCTGGGCGGTGACGGTGAGGCAGACTCCGTTCACCGCCACGCTGTCGCCGGTTTTCAGGCCGGAGAGCACCGTCTCCGCCCCGATGGACAGCACCGCCGAGTGAGCCCCCCGCCGGACGGCCCGGAGGGTGCCCACCTCCTCAATGAGTCCCGTAAACATCCCGGTCCACCTCTCCTTCCAGCAAGAAATCCTCCCCCAGGGCCGTCACCGTCACCTTCCGCAGATGTGCCGCCTGGTCCGGCGCCTCCACGCCCCGGCCCTCCACCGGGGACCTGGCCCCAGCGCCGCCCAGGAGCTTGGGGGCGATGTAGGCCTGGACCCGCTGCACCAGGCCCGCCTCCAGCATGGCCCAGTTCAGCGTGCCGCCCCCCTCCAGCAGCACTCCGTCGATCTCCGCTGCCCCCAGGGCGTCCATTAGGGCGGGCAGGTCCACATGTTCGCCCCGCCCCGGCAGGGTCCACACCCGGCACCCGGCATCGGTGTAGGGGGCGGTCCGCCCCGGGTCGGAGACGCAGGTGGCCAGGATGGTCTCCGCCTTATCGGCGGTGCGGACGATCCGGCTGTCCAGCGGGGTCCGCAGGCTGGTGTCGCAGATGATCCGCACCGGGTCCCGCCCGCCCGGGATGCGGCAGGTCAGCAGAGGGTCGTCCGAGAGCACCGTGCCCACGCCGGCCAGGATGCCCCGGTACCGGTGCCGCATCTCGTGGACGTGCCGCCGTGCCGCCTCCCTGGTGATCCACCGGGAGGCCCCGGTATAGGCGGCGATCTTCCCGTCCAGGGTCATGGCGTACTTCATCACCACATAGGGGCGTTTGGTGCGGATATAGTGGAAGAACACCGGGTTCAGCGCGTCGCACTGCTCCCGCAGCACCCCGGTCTCCACCTCCACCCCATGGGTCCGGAGGAGCTCCACGCCCTTGCCCGCCACCAGCGGGTTGGGGTCCATGCTGCCCACCACCACCCGGCGGATGCCGGCGGCCAGGATGGCCTCGGTGCAGGGGGGCTGGCGGCCCGTATGGCAGCAAGGCTCCAAGGTGACGTACAGCACGGCCCCCGCCGGGTCCTCCCGGCAGTCGGCCAGGGCGGCCCGCTCCGCGTGGAGCCCGCCGCACCGCTCATGCCACCCCCGGCCGATGACGCACCCGTCCTTCACCAGCACGGCGCCCACCAGTGGATTGGGGCTGACCCAGCCCACGCCCCGCTCCGCCAGCTCCACGGCCAGCGCCATATAGGAGCTGTCATCCATCTTCTTCACCTCCAAAAATGGAAAAATGCTCTGAACCAGTGGTCCAGAGCATCGTGAAAACGGGACGCACCCGCGCCCACGGAAAACAAAACCGCTCCGGAATGTAACCATTCCAGAGCGAGCGTCCACGGGCGCAGGAAAGAGAGTTCCTGCAGTCACACGATCTTCTTTCATCCAGACTTTACTGTCGGCCTTGGAGTTTCACCAAGTCTGCCTTTCGGCTCGCGGGCTGTACCGCCGGTGGGGAATTTCACCCCGCCCTGAAGATCCTGATTCAGTTGAGATGATTATAGGCCAAGGCGCTGGAATTGTCAACCCTCTGGACAGCGCAGGGTTGCAGAATCTTTGTCCTCCCGCCAGGCATAGGCGGGTTTGCAGGCGCGGTTAAGGGGCATGCATTTACGCGGTTCTGGCAGAATGATGCCGCCGCGCCAGGCCGCCCCGAATGTAGCGGCAGCCATTCCTCCGCGCCCTGCCGGAGGTACCGCAGGCATCCCCCCTCCCCCTTCCGTGTGAAAATTGAATGCGGAACCCACCAACCGGCGCTTGACATTTTCCTTGTGAGAATGACAGGCGCTTTTCTTATTTTTGGAGGATTTGCCTATTGAATGTATTTGAAACGGTGAAACAGTCTGTTACCACCCGGCAGGCTGCCCTGCTGCAGGCGTGGGCCTTCTCCGTCGATGTTTTGCCGGAACACCGCCTCAAATTCTGCGGGGGAAATAAAACAAAGAAAAGCCTCCGCCATTTACAGAAAGCCCGTGTCCCGCTATACTGAAGGCAGGAAAAATGGAGGTGCAGTTGATGGCGGGCAGACGAATCTGCGCCGGGTACTACCGGCGGTACGACGGCAAGGTGGTCTACGTGATTTCCACGGCCACGGATAA
>CALXDP010000044.1 GCA_944387095.1 uncultured Oscillospiraceae bacterium | reverse complement strand
CAGCCCTCCGGCTGTATTGGTTGAGCAAAAGTCAGCGTGGGATTGGTGTGGTATCTTTATCTAAGTGAACCCCCGGTCTCCCACTTGGAGACAGATTGACGGGACACGTTCAGCATTTCCGCCAGGTCCCCCTGGGACAGGTTGCGGCCGGTGCGCAGCTGGCAGATCTTTTCTCCAAGTTTCATGGCCAGCGCCTCCTTTCCTCTGTCTCCAGTATAAGGCAGCTCCGCTAAAATGTCCACCAAGCGGACTTGCATTTTTAGCAACTGACAGTTGCTTCCCTCATTTCGCCCGCAGTTTCTTCACCAGTTCCTCCGCTGGCGTGACGTACAAGGTGTTGTAGGTGTTGTAGATGACAAAGCCAGGCTTGGCCCCGGCGGGCTTTTTCACAAACTTCACCGGCGTGTAGTCCACCGGCACCTGGCCCGACTCCCGCCCCTGGGAGAACCAGGCCGCCAGCATGGCCGCTTCGGTGAGAGACTGCTCGTCCGGCTGCATCCCGCCGGTCTTCAAAATGACGTGAGACCCGTGGATCTTCTGGGTGTGCAGCCAGACGTCCCGCTTGTCCGCCTCCTTCAGGGTGAGCCGGTCATTTTGGCTGTTGTTCTTGCCCACCAGGATGGTCAGCCCGGCGGAAGAGCGAAACTCCATGGGCTTGGAACGGATTAGCTTCTGCTTGCCCTTGGCGGTCATCTTCCGCTTGTGCTGCTTGAGGTATCCGTTGTCCATCAGCTCCTGGCGGATCTCCTGTAAATCCCGGTCTCCCTCGGCCAGGGTAATCATTTGAAGCACGCTGTCCAGGTAGTCCAGCTCTTTCCGATTCTTATCCAGCTGGATGGCCAACATCTCCTCCGCCTTCTGTGCCTTCTTGTACTCTTTATAATACTTGGCCGCATTCTGCTGGGGGGTGAGCAGGGGATCCAGGGGAATTTCCACCTCTGCCGCCTCCGGATCGTAGTAGTTCTGGGCCCGGAGAATGCTCTGCCCCTTCTCCATCTGATAGAAGTTGGTGGTAATGATGTCCCCAAATTGGCGCATCTGCTCCCGGTCTGCGGCAGAACGCAGATCTTGCTCCTGGTTGGCAATCTTTTTGGCGGTGCGGTTTCTGGCCTGGGTGACGGAGCGGATGAAGTCCTGACCCCGCTGCTGGACCAGCTCCCGGGCCTCCTTCTGGGCATAGTAGTCGTCCAGCATCGCGGAAAACGTCTCATATCGTTTCAACTCTACCCCGGGGCCATATTGCAGCACCGGCATAAACGTAAAGTCGAAGGGCTTGTTATCCCGCACCAAAACAGTTGGGACAAAGTTCTTTTCCTGTACAACTCTCATCAAGGTACACAGCCGGTCCGCCAGTCCCTCCCGGCTGCCCGAGCCCTGAAATTCCAGCTCCCGGGCAACGAGGGGGGATAGCCCGCTGAAGGTGTCCAGCAGCCACTTGTCCTGCCCCTCCCCCTCCGGGGCCTGGTCCAGCACCAACTGCCGCAGCTGCTGGGGCTCCACGGCGGCAGGATCCAGCTTGCCCGTGGGCAGGGGGAGCTGGTAGAACAGCCCTGGCATCAGGGGGCGGCGAGAGGAGAGGTCCCCTTCTGCCCGGCGCAGGCAGTCGGTGATGCGCCCTTCCCCATCCAGCATGATCAGGTTGGCCCGCCGGCCGATGCACTCCAGCACCAGCCGCCGCTCCACCCGGTCCCCCAGCTCGTTCAGGGTCTCAAACTGAAACTCCAGCAGCCGCTCCATGGAGGGCTGGGCAATCTCCAAAATCCGGCCGTTCAAATAATATTTTCGCAGGAGCATACAGAACATGGGGGGCGTCTCCGGGTTCTCCCGCTGGATTTTGGTCAGATGGGCTCGGGGATGGGTTGGGTTGGCCGACAGCAGCAGCCGCACATTTCTCTGCCCCGTGCGCAGGTATAGTACCACCTCATCCCGGGTGGGCTGGTATATTTTATCCACCTTACCGCCGGTGATGGTCTCCCGGAGCTCCTTGGCCACGGCGGTCAGGCAGATGGCGTCCAAAGGCATATCTTATTCCTCCATCATCAAGGTGAACAGCTCGTTAAGCCGCTCCGTCTCCCCCCGCAGGTAGAGATAGCCAAACAGGGCTTCCAGCGCCGTGGCGGCGTGATACTGCGCCACGCTGGCCCCCTTGGGCACGGCGGCGGTGTGGCTGTTGCGCCCCCGGCGGAACACCTGCCGCTCCTCTTCCGTGAGCACGGGCAGAATCTTTTGAATCCGCCGGGCCTGGGCAGGAGCAGCCACATAGTCCAGAGCCGCCCGGTGCAACCCCTTATTGGTGGCCTTGCCGTGTAGGCACAAATAGGCGCGCACCATCAGTTCATATACGCCATCCCCCAGGTAGGCCAGCCCCAGGGAACTGATCTGGCCAATATGGTCCTGTCCGGCGCTCAGGTGAAAGTAATCCATAATAAAACTCCAGTTTCTTCGTTTTGCGCTGGCATTATACCGCATTTTACCGTCAAATACAAGGGGCGTGGACATCCCTCCGGAAGCGCCCCAGCGGCTCCTTTCTTGTTTTGCAAACAGTACCCCGCCTTTTCTCCGCAGAAAACGCAGGAAAATGTGTCCTCGAGAAGCGCCATCCGGCGTCCATGGGAAAAAGGGTGCAAAAAAAGCCGCCCTCACGGGCAGCGGACGGAACGCTTCCGGTTCCGGAACTTTTGTCCGGGAAGCGGCCCCAGCATCCCGCTGGGGCGCTCCCGGTTCTGAGAAAAAAAGAGAGAGGGGAGGATGTTGTCTGGATTTCTTCCTGACATCGTTATCATAGCAGACCGGGACGGATAAATGTTTGCCAATTTGCGAACCTTTTATGAAAGATTTGTGAATATGCCCCCAAATCTGCTCCGCCGGGCTCCGGCGGTCCCCCCTTTGCCGCAAAGTCCGCTTTGTCCCATTCCCCTCCTGGCAAAAAAAGCGGCCCCTGTCTCCAGGGGCCGCTTCGGTCAGCCGGAAATGGTATAGGGCCCCCGCACCAGCACCCGCACCGTGTCAGAGGTGGCCTGCACCGAGCGGGTGCTGATGGTCACCAGGTACAGATGATTGGTTTCCAGGGCCTGTCCGTTATTCAAGGTGGAGCCCGCGCTGATGTCAATCAGGCCAGGGCTGCCACTGGACACGCACGCGGCGGAGCCGATGCGCAGCATCACCTCGCACCCCACATCCCCCACCAGGGTCTGTCCCCGGCTGAGGGTGACCACCTGGAAGACGGCATTGGAGCTTCCGCCGGAGCCCCCTTCTCCAATGGCGTTCTGCACCTGCTCGTCCCAGTCCTCGATGGCCTGGTCCAGATCCTGCCGCAGCTGCTCCTCCTGGCCGCGCACCGCCTGATCCACCGCGCTCTCCACCTGGCGGCTGAAGATATTCTCCAGATAACCTAAGGTGACCAAAGGGTCGTTCCGGCTGCCCGCCGTGGCGGCGTAAGCCACCGTCACCAGGAATACCACACAGACCGCCGCCGCGGCGATTTTCCATTTCCGTTTCATAAGTACAGTCCTCCGCTCTGTCGTGCCGCTCTCCCGTCCCGGCAATGCCGGGACGGGAGAGCGGTCTATACCAGCCGTTCCGGATTCAGACCGAAGCTGACGGCAATGGCGTTGTCCACCCGCCGCATGACCTGCTCATCCACCCGGCCCATATGTTCCCGCAGCCTCTTTTTGTCCAAAGTGCGGATCTGCTCCAGCAGCACGATGGAATCCTTGGGCAGTCCGTAGGTATTGGCTGTCAGGGTGATATGGGTGGGAAGCCGGGCCTTCCCGGTCTGAGAGGTGATCGCGGCCGCAATCACCGTGGGGCTGTGTTTGTTGCCGGTGTCGTTCTGTACGATGAGGACAGGGCGCACGCCCCCCTGCTCACTGCCCACCACCGGGCTGAGGTCGGCGTAAAAAATATCGCCGCGTCTGACACTGCTGTTGTCCACAGAATTTCACACTCCGCCGGATATAGTGCCCGATCCGCTCTATGTAGACCGGGTACTATCATTCTCCCACGGGGCGGAGGATTTTATACCAGCACGGGAAAAACCTCCGCGGCTCACCGTCAAACACCCACCGGCGGACCGGCGCGGTTTCACGGGCTCCCCATCATCCTATGTCACAGGTACACCCGAGGTACCCGGGGGGACACTGCGCACAGCAGCTCATACTGAATGGTGCCGGCCAGGGCTGCCAGCTCCTCCGCAGGCAGATGCGCACCGAAGATCTCCGCCTCGTCCCCCGGCCCCACCTGGGTCTCATTGTCCAGCAGCACCATACACATATCCATGCACACCCGGCCCAGGATGGGCCTGCGCTTCCCCGCCAGCCACACGCTGCCCTTGCCTGATAAGGTCCGGTGCAGGCCGTCGGCATAGCCGATGGGCAGCACCGCCACCCGGCCGCCCTGGGCCCCCACCTTCTGGATGCAGCCATAGCTCACCGGGGTGTCCCCCGGCAGGTCCCGCACCGCGGATACCCGGCTTTTCAGGGTCATCACGGGACGCAGATCCAGCTCCTCCAACCCCGCACAGGAAGGATCCGGGGCATGGCCGTACAAGGCCACGCCGGGGCGCACCATATCCAAGTGTGTACAGGGATAGTTTAACACAGCGGCACTGGCGGCGCAATGGCGGATTTTAAATTTTTGCTGGTATTTGCTTTCCAGTTCCTCCAGAGTATCCAAAAAGCGGGTAAACTGGAGCATGGTATAGGCCTCATCCCCGTCAGCGTTGGCAAAGTGGGTGAAGATGCCCTCTGCCTCCAAATTGGGCAGGGTACACAGCGCCTGGACCTGCCGGGCGGCCTGCCGGGGATCGTGGTCCAGCAGCCCCAACCGGCTCATGCCCGTGTCCACTTTGATGTGGATCTTCGCCCGTTTCCCCCGCTCCCCCGCCGCCTGGGACAGGGCCCGGGCCAGCGCAAGGGTGAACACCGTCTGGGTGACATCATAGTCCGCCACCAACCCGGCCAGCTCCGGAGGGGTGGCGCCCAAAATCAGGATGGGCATGCGGATGCCCGCCTGGCGCAGCTCCATGGCCTCGTTCAGGCAGGCCACCGCCAGGTAATCCGCCCCCAGCTCCTCCAGCTTCCGGGCCACCGGCACCGCCCCATGGCCGTAGGCATTGGCCTTGACCACCCCCAGAAACCGACTGTCCGGGGCGCAGGCACGCAGGGCACGGTAGTTATGTTCCAGATTGCCCAGGCTGATCTCCGCCCAGGTCCGCATGGTCTCCAGTTTCATTCTCTGTCATCTCCATGGTGAAATTGATAAAAGTCAGGGCCAGGCGGGTGGTCCCGTCCACGCTCACCTCCGCCTGAATCAGGGCATGGGTATCCGGATCCAGCCAGAGCTCATACTGGGTGCCCTCCCCCTCGGCCCGCTCCGGGTCCCGGCACTGGAGATAGAGCCGGCGTTCCTCCCCCGCCTCCTGCCAGTCGCACCGGGCGATGTAGCCGGTGCAAACCTGTTCCATCAGGGCGGGCAGCGCGGCAATGGGGGTCAGCCCCTCCCCGTCCAGCGCCCCGATGGACAGCCCCGCTCCGTCATACTCCAAAGTGCCCTCCCCATCCTGTAAGCGGGCGGTGATGCCGGCAAGCAGTTCGGGGCTGACCACGGTAAGCACCGTCTCCCCCTCCCGGCGCCACTGGACATCCAGGGTGAAGGTGTAGACCTGCTGGTCGTAGTGGGCGGTCACCTCCACCTGTCCGTTCCAGCCCGCCAGGGACAGGTACTCCCCCCGGATCTGGGTGGCCAACTGTTCCGGGCTGTCGCTCTCCGCCTGCTGCCCGCCGCACCCGGCCAGCAGCAGGGTCATCATCAGTACACAAGTCATGAGCTTGCGCACTTTGGGTTGCCTCCTATGCTTGATTTTTCAGTCTGACAAACTGGAATTTATCTATTTGCTTTTTCAAAATGTTTATATGCTAATACCCCTATCGGAAAGAAATAGACGCACCATATT
>CALXDP010000043.1 GCA_944387095.1 uncultured Oscillospiraceae bacterium | reverse complement strand
ACCTCCCGCGTCACCGGCCTGCCTGAGAGCCACCCGGCGAAGGCACGGGCATGGCGCAGGTAGTTCTCCACCGTCCCAGCGCTCCGCTCCGCCCGGCGCAGGTGCCGGCCAAAGGCCAGGATTTGTTCCATGTTCACTTGGTGATCTGTCATTGTGTTTCCCTCCGTGATAGCAAGAATACGATTATTTTACCGCACCGATTTCTCTCTATCCGGGAAGGTTCGAAAATACAAACAAGCCGGTTGCCACGGCGGGAAAACTCTGTGGCAACCAGCGCTTCTCTCAGTTCTTACGAAAAACCGGCCAAATCCCACTGCAATCATTATAATATCAGGGGAGGGGAAACAAAAGCGGGGTTGACGCATCAGCAGCGGCAAGTATCGCAAGTGTAGCCACACTTGCGAATTTTTGGTTTAGATCCCCTTGCCCCGAAACGCAAAAATCGCTTGCTGGGACAGTCCCAGACCCTGATGAGGGAATGCCGGTACACGCTGTGGCAAACCGCGACTAAAACAAGCGCCCGTATCAATTACGGGCGCTCATTCTACTTCTTTTTTGTCTTTAACACAAGATGGATAGTGTTCTTCTGCCCATAGGGCATACATTCCTGGGCGGATGGTTCAGCGGTCCGTTTTACAGGTTGGACTCATCCGCTCCGCGGGCAACAGCCGTGTCATACTGTGCAGACTAAGCCCCAGGGTGGAGAGGTTGTGGAGCATAGCGGATATAGCCGGGGCCAGCACTCCGACCGAACCCAGGGCAATCAGGCCACCGTTGAAACCTATGACGAAGCGGTAGTTTGCCTGGATACGCCCCATCAGATGCTGGGACAAGACGCGGAGCCTCACCAGCTCATACAGGTCATCGGCGGCGATGGTGATGTCCGCGATTTCCCTGGCGATGGCCGCTCCGTCACTGATGGCCACTCCCACATCCGCCGCCGACAGGGCTGGGGAGTCGTTGATGCCGTCCCCGATTATGATCACGGTGCGCCCCTGCTCTCGTTCCTGCTGGACAAAGCGGGCCTTGTCCTCCGGCAGTACCTCCGCCCGGAACTCATCCACACCCACCTGGGAGGCGATGGCTGCGGCAGTTCGCTGGCTGTCTCCAGTGAGCATGACAATTTTACCCACGCCAAGCTGGCGCAGGGCACCCACCACCTGGGCCGCTTCAGCCCGCACCGGGTCCGCAATGCAGATCACAGCCGCCAGTATACCGTCGATGGCCAGGTATAGGTGGCTATACTGCCGGGGCAGGGCGTCAAAGGCCGCTTGTTCCTGAGCCGGGATGATACAGCCCTCATCTTCGAAAACGAAGTGGGCGCTGCCGATGACCACCCGCTCCCCACCCACCGTGCTGGCGATGCCGTGAGCCACCAGATACTCCACCTGGGAATGAAGCTCCTCATGAGACAGCCCACGGTCTTTTGCCGCCTGGACCACGGCGTTGGCCATGGAATGGGGGAAGTGCTCCTCCAAGCAGGCAGCCAGCCGGAGCATATCAGTTTCCTCATGTCCACCGAAGGGGACCACCTGGACCACCACGGGGGTGGCGTAAGTCAGGGTGCCGGTCTTGTCAAAAACGATGGTATCCGCCTGTGCCACCGCCTCCAGGTACTTTCCACCCTTCACCGTAATATGGGACCGGCTGGCCTCGCCCATGGCGGACAGCACTGAGAGCGGCATGGACAGCTTCAGGGCGCAGGAGAAGTCCACCATCAGTACCGACAGGGCGCGGGTCACATTCCGGGTCAGCAGATAGACCAGGGCGCTGCCCGCCAAAGTATAGGGCACCAGTTTGTCCGCCAGACTGGCGGCCCGGCGCTCAGCCGTGGATTTCAGCTTTTCTGACGCCTCAATCATGGTAACGATTTTGTCATAGCGGCTGCCGCCGGACTGTGCCGTGACGGAAAGGACACACTCGCCCTCCTCCACCACCGTACCGGCGTAGACCAGAGAACCTGGCCGCTTGGGAACGGGGATAGCCTCTCCGGTGAGGGAGGACTGGTTGACCATGACCTCCCCCTCCAGGACTGTGCCGTCCAGGGGGATCATGCCGCCCATGCGCACCGCCACCCGGTCGCCTGCCCGGACCTGGTGCAGGGGGACCAGTACCTCGCCTTCCTCAGCCTTGAGCCAAACCCGGTCGATGTTCAGTGACAGGCTCCTGGCCAGATTGTCCACCGACTTCTTGTGCGTCCACTCCTCCAGCAGCTCCCCCAGCCCCAGCAGAAACATGACCGAGCCGGCGGTGGAGAAATCTCTGCGGAGGATGGACACGCCGATGGATACCCCATCCAGCACCTCCACATGGAGCTTTCGCCGGAACAAGCAACCCGCCGCCCGGAGCAGATGAGGAACCGCCTTCAGGATGGTATAGACCGCCCGCAGCGGTGCGGGGAAGAACAGGGATTGGACCGCCTTGAAGGCCACCATGCCGACAAGTTTTTCTTCATAGGCCCGCTTCAGCGCCCGGCTGCTGTGGATGTGGGGCAACTCCGCCAGGCCCTCATTCTGGTAGGAAAATTCGCGCAGAGATTGAAGCAGCTCCCTGCGGCCGGCTTTGTATGCTATGATGGCGCAGCGGGTGCGCTCATGGACAGCGGCCCGCTCCACCTGGGGCAGTGTCTGGAGCCAGCTTTCAAGCAGGTCGGCCTGCTCCAGCGTCATCCGGGGCTGACACACCCGCACCCGGATGCGGCCCTGGCATTCATGTTTGATTCGAAATTTCATGGTTGCCTCCACTCAAACAGAAAGGCCGCCTTGCGGCGGCCCTTCTCTCGTTTTGGTCACGTCCCAGCGTGCGCTTCAGCCGCAGTTTCGACCTCGGCCGTTTCCTCGGCCTGTGCCCGCTGCTCGTTGATCTCCTTGGCGGAGGCCAGCACATCAGCGGTGTTTTCCTGTACGCTGGTCACCGTCTCCATGACGGAGTCCTTCATGCGCAGCACAGCGGCGGTAGCGTGGGTGTAGGCCTTCTTGGCGTCCTTGCTGGACAGCAGCTTAAGGCCCGCAGAACCGAACAGGACGCCGCCGGCAAACAGAGCCAGTCCTTTATACAGATTCATCGTATCAGTTCACCTCCCGATCAGCGATGGCGGTACCCGGTCATGATGGCCATGACCATGCAGATCACAGCGCCCCAGGCCCAGAAGCGATGATGTTTCATGTGGGGGTCCTCCTTCTTCGGGCATCAACATCAGGATTTAAATTATTATAAAGGATTTGAAGGGAGCTTTTCCTTCGGTTTCGGACAAGAACCGGCGGGAACAGACATTTTTGCCGCTTTCCGATATTGCACGGGGGTCATCTGATAGCGTGCTTTGAACGTGCTCCCGAACTGGCTGGTACTGTTGTATCCCACTGCTGCGGCAACCTGGATCACGGACTGATCTGTATAGGACAGCAGCTCCGCCGCCCGCTCCATCCGCCGCCCCAAAAGATACTGATGGAGCGAGACCCCATAAATTTGCCGGAAACAGGCTTTCAGTACGGTGCTTGAAATGCGGAACCGCTCCGCCAGCTGCGGGATGGTCAGGCGCTCGTCCAGATGCTCCACGAGATGGTCGTGGATCTTCTCAACAACCCGGATTTGATAGGGGTCATAATAATGGGCTTCCATGGGATGGGAGATGGGCGGGATGCCTGCGTGCAGCAGATAAAGCAGTTCCAGTACCTTGAGAGAACAGTAGTCCCCTTGGAAATGTTCGGGAAGCTGGTCCAGTGTATGGAACAGCGATTTGTTCCACAAAGCCGTCTCCACCACTCCAGAGCCATGATGACGATCTGGCGGGATATCCGGCAATCCAGGGCAGAGCGCGGCCAGCGCCGCCCGCAAATTTTGGTCCGTCTCCAATACCAGAATCCCCTGGAATCGTTCAGGGGAAAACCTGCCCTGACTGTCGCTGAGCCAGGCGGGGAGGAACAGCGCCTGACCGGATCTCACCTCCAGCCTGCGGCTGGCAGACAGCTCCAGGTGCAGCCCGCCCTGGCGGCAAAACAGTACCTCCACCCACCCGGCAGCCGGTGCTGCGGGAAAGGATGTTTCCGGCGGCATCCCATCTAAGCACAGGACGACGGCGCTGTCCGCAGTCAACCGCCGGCAATTCCATCCGCTCCAGCTTTGGAATATTTCCTGCACAGCGCCACCTCCTATCCAGGTGTTCCAGCGGTTTGTTCAGAAACGCCGTGATCTGACTTTGGCCCGCCCGCCGGATTTTACCTTTTGACGAATGTTTTCATGGCAGCTTTTCCCCAGCGCACAGGATGGCGATTGCCGCCGCAAACAGCGCGGGCGCAGCCATATAACCACAATGGTTAGCAGAAACTAACTCAATTTAAGAATACTACATTCCCTGAGATTTTGCAAGTTCTTTTCACCCCGGGCTATTTAGAGAAGTAGATGCTTGACAAGGGAAACTCGGCTTGCTATAATATAACGGCGTTATATAACGATGCTATAGCAGAGGTGAATCCATGTCCCCTGAATCTACCCTTATGCGCATCCACCAAGCGGCCCGGAAGGAATTTCGGGAGCGGGGCTTTCACGGCGCGTCCCTGCGCAGCATCGTCAAGTCTCTGGGCATGACCACCGGGGCCTTCTATGGCTACTACAAGAGCAAAGAGGAATTGTTTGCAGCGCTGGTGGAGGACCACTACCGCTATCTTCTGGATCGGTTCCGCCAGGCCCAGGAGGAGTTCGCCCATCTGCCTTCCCAGCGCCAGCCGGAAGTGCTGGGAGATTTCTCCGGCGCGTGTATGTTCGATATGCTCCACTACGCCTACGACCACCTGGAGGACTGCCAACTGCTGCTGTGCTGCGCGGAGGGCACCCGGTTTGCCGGGCTGGTGGATGAGATGGTTCAGATCGAGATCGACGCCACCCACAACTACTTTCAGGTGTTGGAGGAGTTGGGCAGACCCGTCCCGGACATCGACCTGCGGCTGGAGCACATTCTGATCACCGGGATGTTCCACACATTCTTTGAACTGATCATCCACGCCATGCCCATAGGCAAGGCGGAAAACTATCTGCGGGAGATGCGGGCCTTTTATACCGCTGGCTGGATGAAAATTATGGGGCAGTGACGCCCTATAATTTTTGGCCAATGGTTAGCTATAGCTAACTTTCGGATGTGCGGAAGTCCACATGGGACCTCCTGTATCATAAAATCCAAAGGCAAAGGAGGAGTTTTTGTTGAAGAAACCATCCAATTTACAACGCCTGCTGGGGTATGCAGGCAACCACAAATACCTGACCTATGCGTCCTGGGTGCTCTCCGCCCTCAGCGCGCTCCTGGCACTGGTACCCTACTGGTATATCTGGCAGGTCATCCGGGAGGTGCTGGCGGTAGCCCCGGATTTCAGTCAGGCGCAAAATCTGGTGCGAAACGGCTGGATGGCGGTGCTGTTTGCGGTGCTCGCAGTGCTGGTCTATATCGCCGCGCTGATGTGCTCCCACATGGGGGCCTTCCGCATCGCCACCAACCTGCGCCTTGCCGCCATGGAGCACATTGTCCAGTTGCCCCTGGGGGCGGCAGAGCGGTTTGGCAGCGGGCGGCTGCGGAAGACCGTCAACGAGTCCAGCGCCGCCACCGAGACCTATCTGGCCCACCAGCTCCCCGACCGGGCGGGGGCCATCGCCACCCCCTGCGGACTGTTGGTGCTGTTGTTGGTATTTGACTGGAGGCTGGGGCTGTTGAGCTTGGCCCCGGTGCTGCTGGCCTTTCTCATCATGATGATGATGACCGGGACGCAGATGCGGCAGAAGATGAAGGAATACCAGAACGCCCTGGATGATATGTCCAACGAGGCGGTGGAGTATGTCCGGGGCATCCCGGTGGTCAAGACCTTCGGCCAGACCATCTTCTCCTTCAAAAAATTCAAGGACTCCATCGACCGCTACCGGGTGTGGGTCATCGCCTACACCAAGGAACTGCGCCTGCCCATGATGCTCTACACCGCCGCCGTCAACGGGGTGTTCGT
>CALXDP010000042.1 GCA_944387095.1 uncultured Oscillospiraceae bacterium | reverse complement strand
GCCCGCTGTTTGGCGATGGCCACCGCCTCCCGGGCCCGCTGGGGGTTGTCCCCCACCACCGTGTGCCAGTACACATTCAGCCCCAGGGCGCTGAGCCCCTGGGAGAGCATCTGGGCGTCGGTGTTGGCGATGCTGCCCAGCAGCAGTTCGGTGCCCACCGACAGGATTTCCACTTTATGAGACAAAGGAAAGACCTCCATGATAGGGCGCGGAAGAGGCGCCCTTAGTTTGTGCGTTTATAGATCAGGGGCACGTCGTAGCCGAACACCCGTTTTTCCTCCCGCTCCATGGACTCGGATACCTCCAGGCGGTCGGGGAAAAAGCGCTCAAAGAGGGTGAATTTCATAACGGGGGAGAACATGCTCTCGCTGCCGCCCACCCAGCCGCCGTCCTGGAACCGGTAGAGGGCGGGGGTGAACTTCTGGGAGGGGGAGAGCTGGTCAAAGGGGAGCTCCGGCATGGTCTCATAGGACAAGCTCTTGGGGTCCAGCCCCCGGGGCAGGTCGTAGGAGGTGAGCAGTATCCCGTCCGCCTCCTGGGTGAAGCAGAACAGATGGGGGGAGGCGTTGGTGCGTCCCTGGAGGGTGTAGTAGCTCTCCTCCAGCAGGAAGAGGCCGGGGAAATCCGCCGGAAGACCGGAGATTTTCTGATTGCAGAGGGTGTTTACATGCCGGGCAAAGGGGAAGGAGGTGTCTCCCGCCGCCTGGCGCTGTTCAAACTGCTCGCGGTTGTCAAAACGGCCGCAGAGCAGGTCCATAAATTCCGACAGATCGTGCATAAAATAGCGCCTCCTGAAAGGTTTTGAATTAGGTGGTTGATTTACAGGTTGACCTGCACCCGCTCGATGCCGTCCACGGCGGTCTTCACCATGGCGCCGACGTCCAAGGCCTGTTCGGCGGCCTCCACCTCGCCGGGCATGGGCCGCAGGCGGGGGTGCCGGGGGGTGAAGACGGTGCAGCAGTCCTCGTAGGGGAGGATGGAGGTCTCAAAGGTGCCGATTTTCCGGGCGACCTGGACGATCTCCTCCTTATCCATGCCGATGCAGGGGCGCAGGACGGGCAGGTCCACCACCGCGCCGGTGCAGCGCAGCGCCTCCATGGTCTGGCTGGCCACCTGCCCCAGGCACTCGCCGGTGACCAGGGCCTTGGCCCCGCAGCGGTTGGCCACCTCCTGGGCAATGCGCATCATAAAGCGGCGCATGAGGACGGTGAAGAGCTCCTCCGGGCAGGAGCGGCGCAGCTCCTCCTGGATGGCGGTGAAGGGGACCACGTGGACGGTGAGCCGCCCGGTCCAGGGGGTGAGCAGGCGGGCCAGCTCCAGCACCTTGTCCTTGGCCTCGGGGGAGGTGTAGGGGTAGGAGAAGAAGTGGACCATGTCCAGAGCCACCCCCCGCTTGGCAATCATCCAGGAGGCCACCGGGGAGTCGATGCCCCCGGACAGCAGGGAGACCGCCCGGCCGTTGATGCCCACAGGCAGGCCGCCCGCCCCGGGCTGGGCCTGGGCGTGGACGTAGGCGGCGTAGTCCCGCACCTCGATATACACGGTGAGCTCCGGGTGGTGGACGTCCACCTCCAGATTGTCATAGGCCTCGTGGAGCTCGCCGCCCACATACTGGCTGAGCTGGATGGAGGTCATGGGGAAGGCCTTGTCCGCCCGCTTGGTCTCCACCTTGAAGGATTTGGCGGAGCGCAGCTCGGTATCCAGGAATTCTTTGGCGGTGGCCAGAATGGCGTCCTTGTCCTTCTCACAGGGCCGGGCCAGGGACAGGCCCGCGATGCCGAACACCTTTTTCAGGGCCTCGTAGGCCCCCAGCACGTCGCAGCGGTCGTCCTTGGGCTCCACATAGGTGGCCGACTGGCGGGTGTACACCCGGAACTGGCCGTAGGGGTGGAGGCGGCGGTGGATGTTGGCCTGGAGCTTGTCCTCAAAGCTGCGGCGGTTCAGACCCTTCAACACTAATTCGCCCAACTTGAGCAGAATGATTTCGTTCATTGGGATTCCTCACTCTCAATTTATAGCAGTTCAATCGAGAGTATTATAGTCGAAAGACAGGGGGATTGTCCAGAACAACCGGGAAAAAGAGAATCATCCAAAATCGTGCCGGTTTCCGCAACTCACGCCCATATCTTCCAAAGTCTGAACAACAGCTTCGATTTTTTGAAAGCACTCCGGATCAGAGAGGGCGTCGTCCTTGAGAATGGCCTGAATTTGGCACAGGGCTTGATAGCTGGCCGACTCCAGCAGATCCTTGGCAGTCAGATCCAGAGTCGGAAAAGATACGGTGATTTCCCGCCGTTCCAAAATTTTTGCCAAAAGTTCTACTGCCAGTTCCATGTTCAGCACTCCTTTATTTTATAAGTGGACCAATACTGGTCCTATTATATCACCGGATTTTCATAAAATAAAGAACAAGGCGAGACTTTATGGAAATGGGTGATGTGGGTGCGGGAACAAAAGATCAAGCAGGACGCTATTCCAATCGGCGCAAACATCCGCCGTATCCGTATGGAACGAAAGCTGGGACAGGCGGAGCTGGCTCGGAGATTACAGCTTGCGGGCGTGGAGATGACCCGGGAGACGCTGGTGAAAATTGAGCGTGGAATCCAGCATATTACAGCCAGTCAACTGCGAGGCATTCGAGATGCGCTGGAGACGACTTATGATGAATTGCTGAAAGAAGCCCCTTGAATCGGCCGGAGAGACGGATTCAAGGGGATTTTTCATTGCCTTGTTCCACTTTAGCCTTCCCCCTGGGGGGAAGGTGGCACGGCGCAGCCGTGACGGATGAGGGGGCAGGATTCGGATTGAACTCGTTGTACGCAGGGGGATTTCGCCGCCTGCGGGCGGCGAGTTACTTTGCCCGCGGCGGCAAAGTAACCAAAACGCCGCCGGGGAACGGCTCAGGATGGACACTTCGTGTCCATATTCGCCCACCCTACCCCCTCTGACCCTTCGGGCCATCTCCCCCTGACAGGGGGAGTCGGCCCCGGACCCCATTACGGGGGACGCGTACCTGAAAGTCAGCAGAGGATTTCCGGCGCGCAAAATCTGAGTGGCTGGTCTAAATTCCTGCCGGGCCACTTCGTCGTCGCGGATTTCGTATCCCTCGCTTCGTCCTGACGGACAAAGCTCGCTCACTCCATCGCTCCTCCTCTCCAACGCAAACCCGCTGCGCTGGGCTTTGCGTTGGGGACCGCCTTCGGCGGCCTGTTTGGGTGGAAAATTTCAGCCGGTGCGGTTCAATTTCTACGCCTGGCCTTACCGACCAGGGGGCGGCTGGTCTGCAGTCGGCGGGCCGGTCTGGGACCGGCCCCTACGAAAGAAGGGATGGCTTATAGAGTTGCCGTAGGGGCGGCCCCATGTGGCCGCCCGCTATTTTCCGCCGCATTACTTGAGTTTACCACTGGCATTAAAATCCCTGTGGTGAAAAATGAACCAATTCAGGCACATGTGTCAAAACCATCTCCCTGCCGGGCATACTATTCCAGGGGTGAGGAACATGAGCAAACGCAAAACCAAACGGTCATCCCAACAAATGGGGGAGAACCTGCGCCTGAATCCCCAGCTGCGCCTGTGTCCCAAATTTGACCCGGACAGCATCGCGGAGTTCCATGTGGGGGAACCAGATGAGATGGGCGTCCGGGTGGTGGACAACTGCGCGGAGGAGCACATCATGTAACAATGCGCAAAAGGGCCCCAGCCTGCGGCTGGGGCCCAAATTTGTTTACCGGATAAAGTTGGTGCGCTGGAAGGGCTCCCGCTCCGGAATGCCGTAGGCCTCTTTGCCCAGCTGGATGCTCTTCATTAAAAAGACCATATTTCGGGCCAGAGTGCGCATGCCCTGGAGCCCCTCCGCGTCCTGAGAGGCCTCGCCGGGCTCCCGGCCGTGGATGCCGTTCCAGTACTGGCCGGAGGCGATGGGCATGCCGGAGATGCCGAAGAACTTGTTCAGCTCGTCGTAGGTGGCGGTGAGTCCGCCCCGGCGGGCGGCGGCCACGGCGGCCCCCACCTTCATGGTCTTGTCAAAGTGGGTGCTGTAAAAGAGCCGGGTCAGAAAAGCCACCAGAGTGGCGTTGGCCGAGGCGTAGTACACCGGGGTACCCACCACCAGGCCGTCGCAGGCCTCGAACTTGGGGGCGGTCTCGTTTACCAGGTCGTCAAAAACGCATTTGCCAGCCTCCATGCACTTGTTGCAGCCGATACAGCCCCGGATGTTCTTATTGCCCACGTGGACGGTCTCCACCTGGATGCCCTCCTGGAGGAAAATCTGCTCCATCTCACGGAGAGCGATGGCGGTGTTGCCGTTGGGCTTGGGGCTGCCGTTGATCATTAAGACATTCATTGTGACAAAACCTCCTGAAAATAAAAGCGAGAGAACTGTGCCCCCCCTGTCAGCAGCACCATCATATACCCTGGAGTGCACTCCAAGTCAAGAGAGGGGTGTCGTTTTTTCCGGAGGGGAAGAGAGAACCTCCACCCGGGTGCACACCCGCTCCAGAAGGGGGGCACTGTGGCTGACAATGAGCAGCCCAAGATTCCGCCGCTCCGCCTCCCGCAGGAGGAAACCCCAGATCTGGGCCTGGGTGATGGGGTCCAGCATGGCGGTGATCTCGTCGCACAGCAGGTATCTTGTGGCCCTGCCCAGGGCCCGGGCGATGCAGAACCGCTGGAGCTCCCCGCCGGACAGCTCCTGGGGGTAGCGGCGCAGCCACTGGGGCTGAATGTGCAGCTCCTCCAGCAGGCGTTCCTCCACCGGTCCCGCCTCCTTCAGGGATACCTCCAGGGGCAGAAGGGGGTCCAGCACGGTCTCCGGGTGCTGCCAGATCATCTGGACCGGGCAGGCCCCCCGGTAGTGGGACAGGGGGCGGCCGTCCAGGAGGATCTCCCCCGCCGTGGGCCGCTCGTACCCCGCCAGCAGCTTGCACAGGGTGGTCTTGCCACGGCCGCTGGGAGCGGTGAGGCCTACACGTTCTCCGGGTTCCAGGGTGAGATTCACGTGTTCCAAAACGGGTTTCTTTCCACGGCGGGGGTAGCGGAAGGTAAGGCTGCGGGCTTCCAGACTCATGAGGCATCTCCTCCTTCCGGGGTATAGCAGCGGACCATGCCGCCCGCCTGGGGCACATAGGGGACGGGGCCGCCGGACCGGCACCGCTCCTGACAGCGGGGGCACCGGGGGGCGAACTGGCAGCCGTCCGGAATCTCCCCGGGGTAGGGCTGGGTGCCGGGGATGGGATTGAATCCGTTCTGGGGCAGGGCGCCCCACAGGGCCCGGGTGTAGGGGTGGCGGAGTTTTCCCGCTGAAAAGTCGGCGGCGTCCGCCTCCTCAATGGTCTCCCCGGCGTAGAGGACCAGCACCCGGTGGGCGATGGTGAGGGCCAGCTCCAGGTCGTGGGTGATGAGGAGCACCCCGGCCCCCTCCTCCGCCAGTTCCCGGAAGTGGCCCAGAATGCGCCCGGCAGCCCGGGCGTCCAGGCCGGGGGTGGGCTCGTCAGCGATGAGCAGCTTGGGGTGTTCCACCGCGGCGGTGGCGATGAGCACCCGCCGGGCCATGCCGCCGGAGAGTTCGAAGGGGTAGAGGTCCTCCGTCTCCGCCCCCAGGCCGTACCGGGCCAGCACGCTCCGGCTCTCATCCCGGGCGGCGGCGTCCCGCCGCCCACGGCGCACCTGGGGGCCCACCGTCATCAGGGGGTCCAGGTAGGTGACCCCCTGGGGGACCAGGACGATCTCCCGGCCCCGGAGGGCCTCCGCCCGTTTTTGGGTGAGGGCTTCCCCACGGTAGAGAATGGTCCCCTCCATGGCACTGTTGTAGGGGAGGATACCCAAAATCCCGTGGGCAAGTAAACTCTTGCCCGAGCCGCTGGAGCCCACCACCGCCACCACCTGGCCGGGTTGGATGGAGAAGGACAGGTCGTGGATGACGGGGAGGTTTTGCTTTTGGGTGCCCCGGCTGTATTGAGAGAAGGAGAGAGATAGGTGGGATACCTGTAAAATTGGTTCCATGGAGGTTCAGCTCTTTTCGTGGGAGATTTCGCCCTGCGGGGCGAGTTTCTTTCCCAGCGATGGGAAAGAAACCAATGGCCCAGGCCACCCTCTCTTGCCCC
>CALXDP010000041.1 GCA_944387095.1 uncultured Oscillospiraceae bacterium | reverse complement strand
TAGTTCATCGCCCTCCAAAACCCGGCTGAGGCGCGGCTGTGTGCCGATGGTGTGCTTCTGATATTTCTGTCGGTATTTCTGCGGGGTTGTGCGGAAGCTGCGCAGAAAGCTGTCACAGAAATACTTATACTTGGAGAAACCACACTCGTAAGCGATGGCCTGAAGGCTTTTATCGGTATCCAACAGCATGGCAGCAGATTTTTCCACCCGGGCCAGATTCAGAAAGGTGCGGAACCCCACGCCGCAGCCATTTTTCAGGATGCTGCTCAGGTGGTTGGCACTGATGTGCTCCATCTCAGCCAGATCCTCGATTTTGATTGGCTTATTGTAGTTGCGGTAAATGTAGTCTGTCACCCTTCGGATGCGCCGCATTTGGATGTCATTGCCCTTGTAAACGTTGGTAAACTCGGGGAAGCCGCTGCCCAGATAATAGCATTGAAATTCCTTGATCAGAACGTTTAGAATCCGGTTGCCCACCTCCTTGTAATAGGCGCGGTCGGCCTCTCCGTCGAGTAGCCTGGGAAGCTGGCTTTTCAAATAATTAGCCAGAATCCGGATTCCCGTCCGGTTGTTCTCCAGTGCACTGTTGGCAAACTGATAGGAGCGGAGGTCAGGAAATTCCTCTCGATATGCCTCCACATTGATGTAGAACACCATAATAGTCGCGCCGTGCGTATCTGCATAGGCACAAAGACGGTGAAGCTCTCTTGGACAACTGATATAAATATCCCCCTACCGAAGCGGAATTGCATTGTTGACGACAGTCAGCTCACAGGAGCCGTCCAACACAAAGAGAATCTCCAGTGCATCGTCATGCATATGAAGGGGGTAGTCCTTTACCTCAGAGAGTAAACACCGCAGGGGAAGGTTGTCCCCAAAGTCTATCCGTTCAAACAGCATACCGTTTCCATCCGCCTCCGATTTTTTGCCTTCCTTCCCTGACTTTTTATCACTGGCCTTTCTTAAATTATACCGTCTGTATCAATTTTGTAAAGACTAGCTGTTTGCTGCGGCAGCCCATAGGTTAATGCAAGATATTTCTGGCAGCCGGGCCATATCATCAGAGAACGCGCCCCTCAATACCTGCTGGTATAGTGCCATAGTGAAGCAATTGCGCCCGTTCCAGGAAAGGAACAGGCGCAATCCTCTGGTTTGAATCAGAAGCGGCTGATCTGATCGGCGTTCATCCGCTCCAGAATGGCAGCGGCAAGCCGGGCAGCATTTTCCACATCACTGTGGGCCGCGATGCCGTAGTGGGTATGGATATACCGCACGGGGATGCCGATGACGATGACGGGCACCCCCTGGTTGGACAGGTGGATCGGTGCGCCGTTGGTGGAGCCGCCGGTGCGCACGCTTTCCTGCACAGGGATGCCCAACTCCTCCGCCAGATCCAGTGCATAGCGCTGGAAGCGGGGGTTGGTGATCATACGGGCATCGATATGGCGCAGCATGGGGCCCTTGTGGATGGCGGTCTGTACCATGTAGGGCTCTGCCACGGTGTCATCGGCGGGGCAGCCCTCAAAGACAATGGCCAAATCCGGATTGACCGTGTTGGCGGTGACCGCGGCGCCGCGGGTGCCCATCTCCTCCTGCACAGAGAAGGCACCGACCACATCCACGGACAGATCTTTCCCACGCAGGCTGTCCAGAGTACGGAGAATGGACGCGCAGCCCAGGCGGCAGTCAAAGGCCTTGCCCACCATCAGATCGTGCTTTTCGTCATAGGTGAAGGTCACATCGGGTACCACCGGGGCAGCCATGCGGACATGGAAGCTCTCCACCACCTCTTCCCGGGAGGAGGCGCCGATGTCGATGCTCATGTCCTCTACAACGGGCTGGGCCCTGCGTTCGGTCTCGCTCATGAAGTGGGGCGGCTTACTGGCAGTGACACCGGGGATATAGCTGCCATCGGCGGTCTGTACCCATACCCGATGGGCGGGAATATTGGAGTTCACCCACCCGCCCAGAGTGGTAAAACGCAGGGTCCCGTTTGGCTTGATGGCCTGCACCATGAAGGCCACCTCATCAGTATGGGCATCCAGCTGCACCACAGGACGGCTGCCTTTGTTTCCCCGCCGGGAGAGGTAGAGGTTGCGCAGGCTGTCCTCCCGGAAGTCCCCCAGTTCCGCGCCAAATGCACGCAGAACGGTGAGCACTTCGTCTTCAAAGCCGGGCGCGCCCTTGGCGTTGGAGAGGGCTGCGCACAACTCCAGAGATTGCTTTTTATCCATTCTTACTTTTTCTCCACCTTTTGTTAAACTTAAAATTCGGTTCCGCAGGCCTTGGCGATGTCCACCTTTTTGAACTCCTCCAGGAAGTCGGCGATATAATCGGCGGTGGTCTGAAGCATCTTCTGTCCCCACTCCACCGTGGCGGTCTCCGGGTGGTCAGGACCGATCCAGCCGTTGTGGGTGACACTGGGGGTCAGACGGGGAATGTTGACGGTGACGCCCTTGTATTCCACCGAGGTGAAGCCGGTGGCCTTCAGCGTGTCGGATACGTCGTGGAGCTTCATGGGACCGGGCACCTCACTCTGATCCACCAGGGTCGGGTCGATGCCCAGAATTGCTGCGGTCTCCTCCCCTCCGCCGTGACCGCCCTTCCAGGCGGGGTCCATATCCCAGGCCATAAGCCACCAGTTCAGCTCGGCCAGGATGCCGCCCTTGCGCTGGATGTCGTAGCCCACCCGGTCGATGGACTTGACGTTGCCGCCGTGGCCGTTGAGGATGACGAAGCGGCGAGCGCCGTGCTGGAACAGGCTGTCGCACACCCGGCCCAGCACCTGGTAAAGCAGCTCGGTACCCAGGTTGATGGTGCCGGGATAGTCACACAGGCTCTCGGTGGCGCCGTAGGGAATCGTGGGGCAGATGAGCACGTCACTCTTCTGTTCGATCTTGTCCAGCAGAAAGTCAGGAATCAGGGTGTCGGTGCCCAGGGGCATGTGCCGACCGTGGCACTCAATGGAGCCCAGGCCGATGAGCACAGTGTCGTGCTCTTTGAAATACTCCTCTGCCTTGGGCCAGGTTAGGTTGGATAAACGCATGGTGCTACCTCCTTGTTCAGATATGGAGCGCAGTCCGGCTGAGGGCTGGCTTCAGAGCGGATAGTGACAGGCGCACAGGTGGCCAGGGGCGATCTCCCGCAGCTCGGGAACCTCCTGGCGGCATTTGTCGGTGCAGTAGGGACAGCGGGGATGGAATTTACAGCCGGAGGGGGTGTTGATCGGGCTTGGAGGCTCCCCTTCAATGGCATATTCCCGCCGGCGGTTCAGGGGATCCAGCTTGGGGGCGGCCTTGGTAAGAACCTGGGTATAGGGGTGGGCGGGATGGCGGAAGATTTCACCAGTGGGCCCAACCTCCACATTGCTGCCCAGGTACATGACCATCACCCGATGGGTGATGTGGCGCACCACCCGCAGATCGTGGGAGATAAACAGCACGGTCAGGTTCAGCTCCCGCTGGAGCTGGGCGAGCAGATTGATAATCTGGGCCTGGATGGACACGTCCAGGGCGGACACCGGCTCATCGGCCAAGATAAAGGCAGGCTTAAGGGCCAGCGCCCGGGCGATGCCGATACGTTGGCGCTGACCGCCCGAGAACTCCCCGGGGAAACGGTCTGCAATATCCATGGAGAGTCCGCTCATGGTAAGCAGCTGCTCTACCCGGGCGGGGAGCTCGCTGTCGGGTACCATTTTATGAACCTTCAGCATCTCGGCAATGGTGTCGTATACCGACATGCGGGGATTGAGGGAGGAATAGGGATCCTGGAAGATCATCTGCATCTGAGGCCGCAGGGCCCGCAGCTGCGAGCCCTTCATGTGGCTGATATCCTGACCGTTGAGACGGATCGTTCCGCTGGTAGGCTCATACAGGCGGAGGATTGTACGGGCAAGGGTAGACTTGCCGCAGCCCGACTCTCCTACCAGGCCCAGGTTTTCACCCCGATGGATCTGGAAGGATACATCGTTGACGGCTTTGAGCCAGCGCCGCTCCCTGTGCTGAATGACATCATTGATCTTTCGCTTCTGGGGGAACCATTTGGACAGGTGTTCCACCTCCAGAAGCGGGGAACTGGTTTCAGGCATGGCTGGGATCCTCCTCTCTGACAGCACCATCCGGGAACTGGATCAGCCCTTGAAAGTCCTCCGTTACATCCGGCCGGTGACAGCGGGCCAGGTGGCCGGGCGCCACCTCCAGGAGATTGGGCCGCTCCTTATGACACACCTCGCAGGCGAACCGGCAGCGGGGTGCGAAAGGACAGCCCTCGGGGAGATGGGCCAGGTTGGGCGGGGAGCCCTGAATGGCCTCCAGAGTGGCACCTGCGGAGTCCTCGCTGGGCAGAGAGCCCATGAGACCATAGGTATAGGGGTGCCGGGGCCGACTGAACAGAGTGACGGTGTCGGTCATTTCCACCACCTGGCCGGCGTACATGACCGCCACCCGGTCACACATCTGAGCGATGACACCCAGATCGTGGGTTACCAGGATGATACTCATACCCAGCTCCCGCTTGAGCTGATCCAGCAGGTTCATGATCTGATCCTGAATGGTCACGTCCAGAGCGGTGGTGGGCTCATCGGCCAGCAACAGCTTGGGCCGTGCCCCCAGGGCGATGGCAATCATGGCCCGCTGGCGCATGCCGCCGGAGAACTGGTGCGGATACTCATCCAGACGGGTCTCCGGGGAGGGAATGCCTACCAGGCGCAGGAGCTCCAGTGCCCGCTGGCGCTTGGCCTCCTTAGAGAGCTTTTCATCCTCAAAGGCTTCATACATCTGCGTGCTGATGCGCAGCACCGGGTTCAGGGAGGTCATGGGCTCCTGGAAGATCATAGAGATTTCCTTGCCCCGGATCTTCTGGAGGGCCCGGTCATTCATCTGGGCGATGTCGGCGCCCCTATAGAGAATCTGCCCGCCAGTGATCCGGCCGGGCTGCTTCAGCAGGCCCAGAATGGAGCGCAGGGTCTGGCTTTTGCCGCAGCCGGATTCCCCCACCAGGCCAAAGGTCTCCCCCTGATATACCTCGAAGGATACGCCATCCACGGCACGAACGGTCTCCCGCTTGCTGGGAAAGGCCACGTGCAGATCCTTGACTTCCAACAGTTTTTCCATGGCGGCTCACCGTCCTTTCGTGCGCAGGAAATCGGTCAGACCATCGCCCAGCAGGGAGAAGCCCACACCGCTGACAGCCAGGAACAGGCCGGGGAACAGAGTCTCCCACCAGGCGAAGGTGATAAAGGTGCGCCCCTCGTTGAGGATGGCGCCCCACTCCGGAGTGGGCGGGGAGACACCCAGGCCCAGGAAGCTCATGGATGCGCCGGTGAGCATGCACATCACCACATCGGAGGCGGCAAAAACCACCGCCGAGCTGATCACGTTGGGCAGCAGGTGGCGGAACAGAATCCGCGCGTCGGAAAAACCGGCCACACGGGCGGCCTGAATGAACTCCGCATCCTTGAGCACCAGCACTTCGCTGCGCACCAGCTTGGCATAGCTCATCCATCCCACCAGCCACAGGGCGATGAAGAGGTTGATGAGTCCTTGGCCCAGGATGGCCATAATGGTGATGACCAGGATGGTGAAGGGGAAGGCCATCATGATGTCGGTAATACGCATGAGCAGGCTGTCCAGTACGCCGCCGTAATAGCCGGCCAGCAGGCCGATCATGCCGCCGACCAGGAAGGGAATCACCACGCCCAGCACGCCGATAAGCAGGTCAATACGGGTACCCCACACCACCCGGGAGAAGATATCCCGCCCGTAGAAATCGGTGCCGAACCAATGCTCTGCGCTGGGGGCCTGATTGGAGACGGTGACATCGGTGGCAATGGGATCATAGGGCGCAATCAGTTGGGGAAAAAGGGAGAGCACCACCATCAGAATGACAATGGCCACCCCCACCACAAAAGAGGGGCGGACCAGCCAGGTGGGCATCACCCGTTTCTGCTCCAGGGGGCTGACGCCGTGATAACGTTTCATGTGTATCCCCCTTTCTACAGACTGACCCTGGGATCCAGGAAGGAATAGAGGATGTCGGTGATCAGATTGATCACCAGCACCAGCACGGCGAAGAGCAGCACCACAAACTGCACCACGGCATAGTCCCGGCCGAAGATGGCGTCGCTGGCCAGCTTGCCGATGCCGGGCACCGAAAACACCGTCTCGATAATCACCGAGCCGCCCAGCATGGCGGCCATGCGCATGCTCAGCAGAGTGACGGTGGAGATCATGGCGTTGCGCATCACGTGGCGGGTGCGCACCTCGCCGTTGGAGATTCCCTTGCTGCGGGCGAAATCCACATAGTCCATGCGGGTAATATCCACCACCGAGTTGCGCGTATTGCGCAGCAGTAGGGCGGAGGTCATCAGCGACTGGGTGATGGCGGGGAGAATCAGGCAGCGGAACTGCCCCAGCAGGGTGTCAGACCAGCCGCCGGCGGGCAGCCACTTCAGCTTCAGGGCAAAGACAATCATCAGCAGCAGGCCCACCCAGAAGGAGGGCATGGAGATGGCCACCAGGGAGGCGGTGCGCACCGCCTGATCCCCCAGGCGATCCTTGTGAGTGCCGGCGAAGTAGCCCAGAGGCAGGCTGATCAGCAGGGAGAGTACCGTACTCATCAGGGTAAGCGCCAGGGTCACCGGAAACCGGGAGGCCAGCAGATCGGCCACCGGTACCGAATAGGTGAAGGAATTGCCGAAGTCCAGGGTAAAG
>CALXDP010000040.1 GCA_944387095.1 uncultured Oscillospiraceae bacterium | reverse complement strand
TTCAATTTTCCGGTTCCTGTGAATGGGCAGGAAGTAACAGAACTGCCCTTGGAATCCGGGACAATGCTCGAGACGGTCGCCCTGCTCTCCAGGAGAAGTCTCCCCACCACAGGCACATAACTGCGGCGGGAAAACCAGCGCCGGGCAAGTTTGGTTGCAACGTGCGCGCCGCCATCCCGATCGCTCCCGACGTTCCATCCAGGCCCTTTCTGGTTCCCGTTTACTCTCTTTCCAGTTAGAATAAATCAACAGGCGGCCCCTAGATAGGGGCCGCCTGCTTTTATCTGTGTGCCATGCCAGGGGCCTTCCAGCCAAAAGCCCCTCCCGGTTCAGGGTGTGCCCCCAGCGAAGCATGCCCTGATATATTCTGCAAGGTACGGGGTGACCTTTGCAAGATCCAGACCGCTGGTATTGACGCAGAGATGGTAGTTTTCCTTGCGTCCCCATTTTTGGTCGGAGAACATCCGGTGGTAGTCCGCCCGTCTGGAATCTATCCTTTTTATCTCCCGTTCCAAACCATGCAGATCCAGGTTTTCCCCGGCTTGCGCGTACCGCTGGCAGCGCGCCAGCTTATGCGCCATATCCGCATATACAAATACCTTGAATGGATCATGCTCCGCCAGAATTACGTCCGCAGCCCTGCCCACGATAACACAGTCGGAGGCCGCGGCAATCTCCTTCAGGACCCGCTGCTTTTCCACCAGAATGCTGATCTGCTGTTTCCAGGCATAGGAGTTTGCCAGCGTTCTGCCGAAGTGCAGAGGAATGTTTCTCAGGGCTCCCTGCTCGATGGAGCGGGCCACATACCCGGCGTCCATATCCATGCGCTGGGCCACGCTCTCTTCGATCTCCCGGTCATAATAGGCGTACCCCAGCAGTCCAGCCAGGCGCTTGCCCAGCTCCCGGCCGCCGCTTCCGAATTCACGGCTGATGGCAATGATTTTCATATGGTATCTACCTCCCTGTATCCCCTTATCTTTCATCCCCATCCGGCTGCTGCAATTCCAGGCGCAGCTTTCTTAAAATCAAGATTGACAGGATGGCGGACAACAGCGACGCGCCCGCAAAGTTGAGCCAAATCCCCGTCAGTCCCAGGGGCCACAGCGCCGCCAGCAAAAGCACGGGGAAAACTAGCGCCGTGGACATGGAAATGATGGATGCGGGCAGTGATTTTTCAATGGCCAGCATGAAACTCTGGGTCGCGAAGGAGATCCAGCGGACCAGGTAGGTCAGGCAAAACAGCCCTAGCGCGCCCATCGACATCTCCAACACATCCACCCCCACATCCGAGATAAACAGCCTTGTGATCTGCTGGGGGAGCAGGGCAATGACGCATACCGCCAGGATGGATACCGCCGCGCTGGCGGCAAAGCAGCATTTTTCAATCCCGCGCACCCGCGAGTATTTCTGAGCCCCCCAGTTATAGCCCACCGCCGGTTGGAGCGAATCGCACATCCCATACAGCAGAGGCTGAATAAATCCGTCTACGTACATCAGCACGCCGTATACCGACACTGCCGTTTCGCCCCCCATGCGCACCAGAATTCCATTCATCAGGATGGAGGTAAGCCGGCTTGCGACGTTGTTCAAAAAGCTGGGGCTGCCGCAGGAGACGATCTGCCGGATTAATTTCAGGGAAAAGCGCGGGCGGCACAGACGAAGGATGGCCTTCCCCCGCAGGAACGGGGTGAAGGCAACCAGCGCGCACACGGCCATGCCGCAGCAGGAGGCCAGGGCCGCCGCCCAGATCCCCCAGCGGAACACGCCCAGGAACAGCAACTCCAGCCCAACGCATAGCGCGGACATGAGCAGGTTGACCGCCATGCTGCCCCGGATAAAACCGGAAATCCGCAGGTAGTTGTCCAGGGCATAGACGATGGTCGTGATGGGCGAGCAAAGCGCATACACACGCAGATATTGCACCGCCAGGCCGGCAAAGGCTCCTTCCGCCCCCATCAGCTGGATGAGCAGCGGAGCCGCCGCGAACAGCCCCCCTCCCACCAGGATGCCGGCGGCAACAATCATCAGACAGCTGCAGGTGAAAATATTGTCCGCTTCCCGCTCCTGCTTCTTGCCCAGACAGACAGAAATGGGGACAGACGAACCCACTCCGATCAGGTCTGCCAGGGCGAAGTTGATGATGACAAACGGCATGGCGAGGTTGATGGCCGCAAACGCGGTTTTCCCCAGAAACTGCCCTACGAGGACGCCGTCAAACGTCTGGTACAGAGAGGAGGCCAGCATACTGATCACACCTGGAATGGATGCCATCAGAAACAGTTTGACCGGAGGGGTTTTTGAAAAAAATGCGGTGGAACTCATACGTCAGATCAGTCTCCTTTTCCCAAATGATCTTCCTTATAAAATAATAGTAAGAACATAAATAAAATAAAACGGTGCACCCGGTTATCTTTGCAATAACCGGGCGCACCCGACATCTTCTCGACTATGGCAAAACCCTTGGTTCTGCCGGCCATTGCGATGGCCAGTCCTCCGATGAGCATATATCGTTCAACTTTGAAGCAAATCCAGCCCTGCCCCTGACACGGCATCCGTAGGGAGCAGCGTGATTCTAGCACATATCACATCCATTGTCAATTCCGGATCATGGACAAAAGCCGGCCCGCCTGGATCCAGGACAGGCCGGCCCGTGCCGCCCCTTTGGAAACGTCCGTTTCTGCCGCTCCGCTTGCGCCCCCGCGGAAAAATCCGGCCTTGCATTGCCGGCGGTTGGCGGATATAATTGGAGTGCCTCCGGCGGTTCTCTCCGGCGGCATCACGCGGATTTTTCAAACAGGGAGGAGCCGCTTTTGGACTACGATCTGCTGCTTAACGGCTGCTGTGAGATCGGCTGCCGTCTGCTGGGGTGCGGCGCGGAGATCCACCGGGTGGAGGACACCGTCCGCCGCCTGTGCGCCGCCTATCAGGTGGATGGCGAGGTGTTCGCCATCCCCAACTGCCTCATTGTCAGCGTCACCGACCGCCAGGGCCGGATCCACACCCGGATGCGCCGGGCAGAGGTCCGCGGTATTGATATCGAGGCGCTGGAGGGTTACAACGCCCTGTCCCGCCGCCTGTGCGCCGCCCCACCGGAAGATCCCGGCCAGATTGCCCTTCAGGCCCGCCAGGTGGAGCACGGCCTGCGGCGCTATCCCCCGGCGCTCACCCTGTTTGGTTACTTCATCGGCGCCTTTTTCTTCGCCTTCTTTGTCTCCGGCGGCCTGATGGAGGCCATCGCCGCCGGGATCTCCGGTCTGATGGCTGGCCTCTGCCTGCTTCTGCTGGGCCGCTTTCAGGTAAACTTTTTCATCAACACCCTGGCCTCCGGCTTCGTGCTGGCCTTCTCCGCCTACGCCCTTCTCGCCCTGGGCCTGCCGGTGAACATCCAGGTGGTGATCACCGGCTCCATCATGGTGCTGGTGCCCGGCCTGGTATTTACCAACTTTATGAGCGACCTGCTCACCGGGGATATCATCGCCGGCCTATCCACCTTTGCCCGGGCTGTGCTCACCGCGGGGGCCATTGCCCTGGGGACCGGCGCGGCGCTGGCCATCTGCCTGAGCCTGTGGACGTTCCCCGGCGGCAGCCCCGCACTGCTCCGCTATGCTCCCGCGCTGTACTGCCTGTTTGCCTTTTTGGGCTGCCTGGGCTTCTGCTTTCCTTATAATGTGCAGGGGCTGGGCGGTTTCCTATGCTGCCTGGGGGGCGCTTTGGGCTGGGCGGTGTATCTGGCTACCCAGACCTTCACTGGCAACCCCATCTACCTGCCCACCCTGTTTGCCGCCATGGCCATAGCCGTTTACGCGGAGATCATGGCCCGGCTGCGCAAATGTCCCACCACTTCCTATCTGGTGATCTCCTATTTCCCCCTGGTCCCCGGCTTTACCATCTACCAGGCCATGGACTACGGCATACAGGGCAACACCCAGCTGTTTCTGGAAACTTTTATCCGCACCTTCGGCATTGCCGGCTGTATTGCCCTGGGGGCGCTGGCGGTGTCCACCGCCATGCGGATCATACAACATTATGGAAAGGGGCGCTGAGCGCCATGGCCCGTTATCAAACCGTCCTGCTGGACGCCGATATGACCCTGTTTGACTTTCGCCGCTCAGAGCGGGAGGCCCTTCGGAATACCCTGCAGTCCTTCGGCCTACCCTGGGATGAGCAGGTGCTGCGGGACTATGCCAAGATCAATTCCGCCCTGTGGGATGCCTTCGCCCGGGGGGAGATCGACCAGGATTTTCTCAGCGCAGAGCGCTTTGCCGCCCTGATGCGGGCCCATGGCGGCCATGCCGACCCCTGGAAGGTCAACCACAGCTATGAGCTGGCTTTGGGGGAAACGGCCTACCTCCTGCCGGGCGCCGAGGACTTCTGCCGCACCCTGAGCGGGCTGGGACTGACTCTGGCCATCGCCACCAACGGCCTGCCCGCCGCTCAGCGGGGCCGGTATGCGCGCACCGGCCTGGACCGGTACATTCCCCATCTGTTCATCTCCATGGAGCTGGGGGCTCAAAAGCCCCGGCCCGCCTTCTTTGACCGGATCTGCGAAGCCTTGGGCATCCGCGACCGCAGCCAGGCCGTCATGGTGGGGGATGGCCTTGGCACCGATATTCTGGGAGGCAACCGGGCGGGCATGGACACCATCTGGTACAACCCGGACCGGCTTCCCCTCACCGGCCCCGCCCGCCCCACCTATACTGCCGGGTCCTATGGTGAGATTCTGGATCTCCTGTCCCGCCCCTCCCCTCAGGCCTGTCCTACGCCCCCGAAAAACGTATCTGATTTGTAACCCATTTGTAGTTGATTCCCTCTCTGTCGAATGGTATAGTAAATTCGACCTTGTAAGGGAGCTATGTCGAAATGAATTTAAGAACCAAATCAATGATCCTTTTTTCGGTATCCACATTTTGCCTTGCGCTGTTGGCGGGCTGCGGCACCGGGGGCGATTCCATCACTGGTCAGAGTCCCCTGCCCTCCCCTTCTCAGGAGGCCCCCACGCCTGAACCCACCCCTTCTCCCACACCGGAACCCACGCCCGCCTACCCGATCTATGAATTTGGCACCCCGTTGGAGAAAAGTGAGCCAGTGGCGGACGACACCTTTTTCGACACCGCCGTCTTTCTGGGCGACTCCCGCACCGAGGGTTTGCAGCTGTTCAGCGGGCTGAAGAACGGGACATTTTACTGGGCTCGCGGCATGAGCGTATTTCGTGCCGACAGCGATGACTATCGGGTGTTTGACGTGGACGGGGAACAGCTCACCCTGGTGGGCACCCTGGGCAAAAAGCAGTATGAATCTGTGTACATCATGATCGGCATCAATGAGCTGGGCTACCCCGCCGAGCGCTATGAGGAAGGTATGGCCGCCCTGGTGGACAAGGTTATCGCCGCCCAGCCCAACGCCGTGATCTATCTTCAGACCCTACCCCCGGTCAACGACGCGGTGGCCCAGAAGAACGGGTTGGCCTCCTATATCAACAACGCCCAGGTGGACCTGTTCAACCAGGCTATCATCCGGGTGGCCCGGGAAAAAAAGGTCGTGCTGCTGGACACCGCCAGCGCCTATCGGGGTGCGGATGGCCAGCTGCCCGCCGAGCTGGCCTCGGACGGCGCCCATTTCGTTTACAGCGGCTACACCATCTGGGCGGACTATCTGCGCTGCCACGTGATGGATCCGGAACGCTATTTCTATAACCGCTCCTTGGGGTCTGCCGGGGAGGAGGGCTGACGATGAAACGCACCTTCTCCCGTATTGGGGCGCTGGTCGCCATCTTGGTCTTATCCCTGACCCTGTGCGCCTGCGGCGGTTCCCCCGCCGAAACGCACTATACGGTGGAGGACGCTGAAACCCTGCTGGCCAGCGGCGCCTTTGACCAGTCCATGGCGCCGGTGGGTAGTGAAATTGTCGCCGCTTTGTATGGTTTGGACGCCGCCACCGTGGAGGACTGTGTAAGCTATCTGGCCACCAACACCTCGGTGAGCGCCGACGAGCTGACGATTTTGGTGCTCACCGACGATCAGGCCGCAAAAGCCGCTGTGGAGTCCTGTCGGGCCCGGGTGAAAAGCCAGATCGCCGTTTGTGAGAGCTATGCCCCCGCCGCCGTCCCCCGACTGGAGGGGGCGGTGATCCGTCAGTCTGGCAACACGGTGCTGCTGGCGGTGGGGAATCCGGAGCTCCTCCCCGGCGCGGTAGACGCCCTGCACTAAATTTAAAATCCCGGAAGCGGCCCACTTCCGGGATTCGTTTTAACGGAAAACGCGCCGTGGGGAGTGTCCCCACGGCGCGTCATTTTACTCAGGCTGCTCCGGCTTATCCTCCCCGCTTCCGGCGGAAGCGTCCGGTTGGGCGGGGTTCTCTCCCTCGGAGGCGGACGCCTGCGGTTGCTCCGGGCCCTCTTCCCCGGCAGCCGGGGGCATGGGAACCGGCTGGCTGGTCATGTGGATGGACCGGGCGGGGGGCTCGATATCCCCGCTGCGGGTCACCGTCTGGGTGGAGGCATAGGGATCGTCCACCAGGGCGGGATCCCGGCCCTCGATGATGGCCACCATCTCCGCCCCTGTGATGGTCTCCTTTTGCAGCAGGTAGGCTACCACCTTGTCCATGTCCTCCCGGTTGGCCTTGATGATCTCCACCGCCTGGCGATAGCACTGGTCCAGGATGTCCTTCACCGCCTTGTCCATCTGGGCGGCGGTATCCTGGGCGCAGTCCATACCGTAGCCGCCATCCAGGTACTGGTTGCGGCGGGAGGCCAGAGCCATCATGCCGAACTCGTCGCTCATGCCGAACATGGCCACCATGTTCCGGGCGATGTTGGTGGCGTCCTGGATGTCCTGGCTGGCCCCGTTGGTCATGGTGTTCATCACCACTTCCTCCGCTGCCCGGCCGCCCATGGACACGGTGATCTTGGCCATGAGCTCGTCCTTGGTGCGCAGTTCAGTCTTGTCCTCCTCGGGCATCAGCAGGGTATAGCCCAGGGAGCCCTGGGTGTGGGGCACAATGGTGATCTTCTGCACCGGCTCGGTGTTCTTCTGCTTGTAGGCCACCATGGCGTGGCCCACCTCGTGATAGGCCACCAGCTTCTTCTCCAGCTCGGTGAGCACGCTGCCCTTCTTCTCCGTGCCGGCGATGACCAGCTCGAAAGCGGCCAGCAGATCCTCCTGGGTCACCAGGCGGCGGCCCTTGCGCACCGCCCGCAGGGCGGCCTCGTTGACCAGGTTGGCCAGGTCCGCGCCCACGCAGCCGGCGGTGGCCAGGGCCA
>CALXDP010000039.1 GCA_944387095.1 uncultured Oscillospiraceae bacterium | reverse complement strand
TCCGGGGAATCAATGGAGAAGGAAACCTGGCCGCCCTCGGAAAGAAAGCCCATCTCAATCGCCCGGTCAATCAGCTCGTCTGCGACGGTTACCTTGTCTTTCCCGTTGCCGTCATAGCCTTCCAGCAGCGTTTCCCCATCTTCATTTGTCCCCGTGAGCGCCACAACCGTCCCCTGACGGTTCAGGTCCATCTGCACCTCCGGGTTGATGGTCAGGTAAATGGAAGAATAGGGTTGCATATAATTTTGATAATAGCTGAATCCAAAGAATAGCAGGAAACAGGCGGCAATTACCGCAATACCGCTGCTGATCCACCGGCCGGTATGCCGCTGTTTTTCCGGCGTCTCTTTCATCAGTACGGGATCATATACCGTTTGCCCTATTTCGTATTGAAGGTTGGCCGCTTTTAGAAAGCGTCCCTCTTCGTCCAGAAGAACCGCATAGCCGGAGTGGCATTCCATAACCAAATAACTCATCGCGCTGCCACTCCTTTCATCACTTGCTTCAAATGCCCTCGGATGATCTCGTACCCGTTGGTATAAATCAGCAGCAGGGCCACCATATATTTGCGGTGACGTTCCAGCGTCTTACGTTCCACACCGCTGCCGGCTGCAAGTTGCCCGATGGGCAGCCTCTTTGTCTGCAAAAGGGCGTCCAATAATTCCGGGTTCTCCTTGGCATACTGCAGGGCCCTCCGGCAGGCGTCCAAAGTCCGCTGCTGCTTGGGGCAGTTATCCGCCACATCGCTGAGGCTTACGCCAAATTCCTGCATCTGCCGGGTCAGCTCCTCAATCTCTGTACGGGTCGCATCCCGCACCGCCGTTTCCTCGTGAGGGTCCCTGGCATTTGCCAGTGTCTCACCCAGAGTCGTGTCGCCCTCTCCTGCCGGTGCGTCCAACGAGATGACGTGGCTGTGCCGCTGTTCCATGCGGCTGTAGTCGATCAGGCGGCTTCGGATCAGCATGGCGGCATATTTCAGGAAGGCGCCGCGGGTACGGGAATACCCGCCGATTGCCTCGTGAAAAGCGATCATAGCAATGCTCAGTTCATCGTCATGCCCCTCGATAGGCGGGCGCTTTAAAAATTTCGCCGTTTCCGCCTTGATAAAGGGCAGGTATGTACCGATCAGCTGATCCGCCGTCTGCACGTCTTCCTTTGCCGCATAGACCTGTTGGATGATTTTATGTTCATCGTTCATGCAGCAGACTCCCTCCTATATATAGAAATACGGCCCCTGCTTGCTAAAATCGGGGTCGGTATACTATGGTTTTATAAAGCAACTGAATATAACAATCCAATTCAATCATACCTCGCCTGATATTAGGCCGCCACCATGAGAGAATGAAGTTCTTGTAAAATGGAGGTAAAGCATAGAAGGAGGGTATTTCAGATTAATGTGCGAACAGTAATTTTATAAAAGCGCAATAGACCAGCCATGCCATGCTGCGGTATGATAAAAGAGCGTATAAGAAAATTCTGTAGACAAACTCCCCCGTTCAGCCGAAATGACAAAACGGCTGAACGGGGGAGTTTGTTGCTGCATGATTCCTGCTGGTTGCCCGCGGGGGTTGGCTTGGATCAATTGGGAACAAGTTACCTTCATCGATGGCACGTATCCGCGGCCGGTTCCAGAGGGAAATGCGGTTCGGGCCGGCGAGGGCAAAAAATACCCGGCCGGGGCCTGCAAAAGGCTCCCGGCCGGAACCGGAACGCTGGGGAATAGGGTAGAGCTGGAGCACCTGGGTGCCCCGTTCACTTATGGGAATGAGGAAGCCGGAAGTCCCCCTGGTTCCATGAGAAGCCGAAGAGGAAAGAGTAGCAGGCCCCCACGGATGATCGCCGCGGGGGCCTGAGCCGGTCGAAAAAGCCTCGCAGAGTTCGCGCCCGCAGACGCGAAGGAAATGAAACCCGTTTTCGGCCGGGGCATATACCTGGACGAAAACCCTTCTCGGCCAGCAAACATCATAAGCCGGCGCCCCATCTCCCCACAAAAGCCCAGCGCAAGTAGGTTTTGTGGAGAGAGGGGGCGCAAGAAAGCGCACGCCGTTTTCGTCAAATGGCGGAAACGGAGAAAAGCGGACTTTGCACCGACGCGTGCGCTGCAGCAGGCCGCTGCCTTCCCAATGGCAAAGGCTCCGCCTGGTCCATTGGTTTTACTGGATGTCGGATACCTTGTAGCCAGCCGCCTCCACGGCGGCGCGGACGGCTTCATCAGAAACCTGGCCGGTGACGGTGGCGGTCTTGGTGTTCAGGTCCACCTCAGCGGTGACGCCGGGGAGGTTGTTCAGGGCGTTGGTGACATGCTTGACACAGTTTTGGCACATCATGCCTTCGACGATAACTTTCTTTACCATAGTTTTTTCTTCTCCTTTCAAATTGGGGACGGCACAGCCGTCGGATTCACAGATTTCCTGGGGAACGGTGCATCCACCAGACTCTCCCTCACAGGGGCAGGGGGGCTGGACGCTGGGTTTGAAGAACCGCAGCCGCAAGGCGTTGGCCACCACGCACACCGAGGACAGGCTCATGGCCGCGGCGGCGAACATGGGGGAGAGCTGGAGCTGAAACAGGGGATAGAATACCCCGGCGGCGATGGGGATGCAGATGATGTTGTAGAAAAAGGCCCAGAATAGGTTCTGCTTAACGTTGCGGATGGTGGCCCGGGACAGCTCCACAGCGGTGACCGCGTCCATCAGATCGCTCTTCATCAGCACAATATCCGCCGACTCGATGGCCACGTCAGTGCCCGCCCCGATGGCCAGGCCCACGTCCGCCCGGGCCAGGGCGGGGGCGTCGTTGATGCCGTCGCCCACCATGGCCACCTTCTCCCCCTGGGCCTGGAGGGCGGCCACCTGCCGCTCCTTGTCGGCGGGGAGAACTTCGGCAATGACCTGGGTGAGCCCCAGCTCCCTGCCAATGGCGTCGGCGGTGCGCTGGTTGTCCCCGGTGAGCATGACTACCTTCAGTCCCAGCTTCTGGAAGCCCTCAATGGCCGTTTTGCTGGTGGGCTTTACGGTGTCAGCCACGGCGATGATGCCCATGGGCCTGCCGTCCTGGACAAAGAACAGGGGAGTCTTGCCCTGCTGGGCCAGCTGGTCGGCAATCATCTGATCCTGGCCCAGAGTTACCCCGGCGTCAGCCAGCATGGCGGCGTTGCCTGCCAGGAACCGGGCCCCTTGGATTTCCCCTTCAATCCCTTTGCCGTGGACAGCCTGAAAGTCCGTCACGGGGACCAGGGGGATGCCGCGGTGCTGGGCCTCCTCCACAATGGCGGCGCCCAGGGGATGTTCCGAGGGCTTTTCCAGGCTGGCAGCCACGCACAGCAGCTCTTCCGCAGTGGTGGAGCCCAGGGGGTACAGGTCGGTAACCTTGGGTTTGCCCTGGGTGACAGTGCCCGTCTTGTCCAGCACTACGGTGGTCACCGAGCGCAGGGTCTCCAGCCCCTCGGCGGATTTGATGAGAATACCGTGTTCCGCGCCTTTCCCGGTGCCCACCATGATGGCTACGGGGGTGGCCAGTCCCAGGGCGCAGGGGCAGGAGATGACCAGCACCGCCACGGCGGAGGTGAGGGCCTGCTCCACGCTGTGACCGGTGGCCAGCCAGACGATGGCGGTGACCAGGGCGATGGCCATAACCACAGGGACGAACACCCCGGCCACCTTATCCGCCAGCTTGGCGATGGGGGCCTTGGAGGAGGCGGCCTCATCCACCAGCCGGATCATCTGAGCCAGGGTGGTGTTCTCTCCCACCCGGGTGGCCCGGAGGGTGAGGGCGCCGGACTTGTTGATGGAGGCGGAGATGACGGTGTCGCCGGGGGCTTTATCAACCGGGATGGACTCGCCGGTGAGGGCGGACTCATCCACGCTGGACGCCCCCTCCACCACCACGCCATCCACCGGCACCGAGCCGCCGGGCCGCACCAGCACCAGATCCCCCGCCTGGACCTGCTCCACGGGGATCTCCTCCTCCGCCCCGTCCCGGAGGACGGTGGCCGTCTTGGGGGACAGGTCCATGAGCCGGGAGATGGCCTGGCTGGTCTTGCCCTTGGAGCGGGTCTCCAGGTACTTGCCCACGGTGATGAGGGTGACAATCATGCCGGCGGACTCAAAGTAGAGGTCCATGGAATACCGCTCCACCAGGGCCAGGTCGCCGTGGCCCAGCCCCCAGCCGATGAAGTACAGGGCCGCGACGCCGTAGATCACGGCAGCGGCGGAGCCCACGGCGATGAGGGAGTCCATGTTGGGGGAGAGGTGGAGCAGGGTCTTAAAGCCCACCCGGAAGTACTTCTGGTTGATGATGAGGGTGGGAATGGTGAGCAGGAACAGGGTCAGGGCGTACACCATGGCGTTTTCCGTACCGTGGAAGAAAGCGGGGATGGGCCAGCCCATCATATGCCCCATGGACAGGTAGAACAGGGGCACGAGGAACACGATGGACCAGATCAGCCGCAGCCGCATGTTCTTCAGGTCCTCCTCCATGGCGTTGGCGGCGGGGCGGGCCTGGGCCTCGGAACTGGCCTTCCCGGTCTGGGGCAGGGAGGCCCCATAGCCCGATTTCACCACGGCGGCGATGATGTCGTCCGCCTTCAGGTCCCCGTTCCAGTTCACCGTCATAGTGCCGGAGAGCAGGTTGACGTTTACATCGGACACGCCGGCCAGCTTGCGCACCGCCTTATCCACATGGGCGGAGCACGCCGAACAGGTCATGCCGGTGACAAGAAATTTTTGCTTCATAGGAATGCCTCCTCTTGGAGAAATACGAATTTCGCCCTTCAAGGCGAAACCTGAGCGGAGACTGGACGGCAATCACAGCATCTTGCCCAGGGCGTTGACCAGCTCGTCGATCTTGTCCGAGCGTTCCCTGTTGTCCTTGGCGTGCTCCACACAGTGCTTCAGGTGGGCGGAAAGGATTTCCTTATTGACCCGGCGGAGCATGGCGTCGGCGGCCAGTACCTGCTGGGAAATATCCATGCAGTAGCGGTCCTCTTCCACCATTTTGATGATGCCGTCCAGTTGGCCCCGGGCGGTTTTTAACAGCCGCAGTACCGTTTTTTGATCTGCTTGCATATGCACTCACTTCCATTTTACAGTACAACACTACCCTGGGGGGGAGTGTTGTATCTGAAAGGTATCCTATCACAGTCCTATGATTTTGTCAATGGGAAAAAGAAAACTTCCCAGGAAATTTTCCGGGGAAGTTTTTGCGCGGGGAAACGCTTAACGGTTGAGTTTGCTCTGCGCTTTCACCAGAAACCGTTCTGGTTTGATGATAAAGCGCTCGTGGGTGCCGTGACCGATCTCGCCCGCCTCGTCAAAGGCGGTCACCTCAAAAGTGATTTTCTTACCCTCTACAGCGGTGATCACGGTATTGGCCCAGACTTTCATGCCGATGGGGGTGGCGGAGGTGTGGGCCACATTGAGCTGAGTGCCCACGCTGCCCTCGTCCTTGGCCAGATAGGGCTGGATGGCGTTGACAGCGGCGTTTTCCATCAGGGCAATCATATAGGGTGTGCCAAACACAGGCACGAGGCCGGAGCCAACGGCCTGGGCGGTATTCTCCTCCGTGACGACGGTCTCCGCACGGCCCTTCAGGCCGACTTCAATAGACATGGGGATTCCTCCTGTGAACGTTACTGTGAACAGTGTACAGGAAAAGGGGGAACTTGGCAAGAAGAATTTCAACAATAACGGCAAAAAGGGGCTTTCCGTGGCAGAATGTGGTGTGGTATGATGAAAGAAAATCACAAAAGAGCGGAAAGAGGACGTGTGCCGGGATGGGGCAAAAGCAGCCAATTCAAATTCTGTATCAGGATAAGCGGATTCTGATCTGTCTCAAGCCGCCGGGGGTGGTGTCGGTGGACCAGCCGGGAGGGCTGCCCGATCTGTTGCGCCGGCAGCTGGGCGGGAAAGGGGAGTGCCTGCGCACTATCCACCGCCTGGATCAGCCGGTGGGAGGCGTCATGGTGCTGGCCCGCTCCCGGGAAGCCGCCCGGCGTCTCAGCCAGCAGGTGGAGAACCGGGGCTTCCGTAAGGAATACCTGGCGGTGCTCACCGGGAGCCCGGAGCAGGAAACAGGTACCTTGCGGGACCTGTTGGGCTATGACAAGCGCATCCGTCGGGCCTATGTGGCCCCGGAACGGGATCGGGAAGTGCGGGAGGCGATTTTGCACTACCGGGTGCTGGATACCGTTTCCGGCCATGCCCTGGTGGGTGTGGAGCTGGAGACAGGACGCACCCATCAGATCCGAGTCCAGTTTGCCGCCCGGGGCCTGCCCCTGGTAGGGGATGGGAAGTACGGCGGACCGCCCCTTGCCATGGAGGGCATCGCCCTGTGGTCCCACCGGCTGGCCTTTCACCACCCCCAGACCGGGGAGCGGATGTCCTTTTCCGCCCCTCCTCCGGCGGGGGAGCCCTGGAGCTGGTTGGCGGGACGGAAAGAGGCGGACGGAGCGCGGAATCATAGGAGGAGATCAAACATGGAGATACGGCAGGAGAGGCGGGAAGATTGGGATGCGGTATACTGCCTGGTCCGGAAGGCCTTTTCCTCGGCGGAGCAGAGCGACGGAAACGAGCAGGACCTGGTTTCGGCGCTGCGGGAGAGTCAGTCTTTCATCCCGGAGCTGTCCCTGGTGGCGGTGGACGGGGAGCAGATCGTGGGGCACATCCTGTTCACCAGGGTCACGGTGGGCGGGGCGCAGGCGCTGGCGCTGGCCCCCCTCTCCGTCCTTCCGGAGAAGCAGGGGAAGGGGATCGGTTTGGCGCTGATCCGGGAGGGACACCGGATTGCCGGTCAGCTGGGCTACGGCTACTCCATTGTGCTGGGACATGCCGGGTACTATCCCAAGGCGGGCTATCAGCCCGCGAGCCGGTATGGGATCCGAGCGCCCTTCCACGTTCCAGACGGAAACTTTATGGCGGTCAAGCTGAGCGATCAAGCCCCAAAGGTGGAGGGTGTTGTCCAATACGATGCCGCCTTTGGAATCGGGGATTCCCAGGGGAAGTGAGTGTGGAATGAGAAAGGGCGTGGCCGGATGGCCACGCCCTTAAGTTTGCGTCATTTAGGTCCCCAGCTGAATCCACAGTTCGGTGTACAGGTCCCGGATCTCCTGGGGCAGCACCAGATAGGCCTCGCAGCGGTCCAGCACATCCTGGGGAGCGGCCATGATCTCATAGAGATCCATGTCCAGAGGTTCACCGTACTGCTCCTCGTACCACTCGGGGTACATCTCCAGGGCCTCCTCGTTGGGGGAGGCGTACCAGATGTAGTCCATGTTGCGCAGGTTGGCGTCGGTGGAGGCCATGAAGTTGATCCACTCGTG
>CALXDP010000038.1 GCA_944387095.1 uncultured Oscillospiraceae bacterium | reverse complement strand
CGCAACTTCATTCTACCAGAGATCTGCAAACCATGTCTTTTTTTGTTTTTGCGAAACTTATTCTACCTGACCCTGTCAAATAGATAGGTTGACGAAAGCCAAAAATGGCCCAAACTCAAGCCCTCAAAATACAAGGGGGTAGTGTGCCCTTTTTCAGGAACTCTCCGGCTGGCAGGCCGGGGAGTTTTTTGCGCTTCCCCCCTCTCACACTCTCCCCCCTAAATACTTTACCAGCTGGGAAAGAACAAGATACGCTTCGCTCTTAACCAGCAGGAAACCAAGTTTTCAACAACAGCCAAGAAAGGATGAGCAAAACCATGAACATCGGCATCGACCATGGCTACTACGCCATCAAGACCCGGCATTTTTCTTTTCCAGCCGGTGACTGGTTTTGCAAGCATATGCCGCAATCCCCTTTACAGAACCGGGCGTATCAGGAATTGCATGGCTATCATTTGGCGGTTCAAAATAGATGGGGAATTAGCCTAACCGATTGTTGGGCTGACCCGCTGTATTTCTCCCCGGCCTGGGTTACAATAGGGGAGAATAGGAGGAGAGAAATATGGCACGAACCTTGACGCACCAATCTATAGAAGCCTTTCAATCGTACTTACAGGAGCAGGAGCGCAGCCCGGGCACGGTGGAGAACTACCTGCGCCACGTCCGGGCCTTCGCCCGGTGGCTGGAGGGCGGGCCGGTGAGCAAGGCTGCCGCGGCCGCCTGGAAGGAGTACCTGGTGGCCCGGGGCTACGCCCCCGCCACTGTCAACGCCATGCTGGCCGCCTTGAACAGCCTACTCACCTTTCTGGGCTGGCGGGATTGCCGGGTGCGGTTTCTGCGCATTCAGCGCCCCCTCTTCCGCGCGGACAGCCGGGAGCTCACCCGGGAGGAGTACGCCCGCCTCCTGGCCGCCGCCCGGGGCACCGGCCGGGAGCGCCTGGCTCTGCTCCTGGAGGCGGTGTGCGCCACCGGCATTCGGGTGAGCGAGGTCCGCTGCCTCACCGTGGAGGCCGCCCGGCAGGGGAGGGCGGAGGTTTCCCTGAAAGGCAAGATCCGCACCATCCTCATCCCCGGCAAGCTGGCCCGGAAGCTGCTGAAATACGCCCAGAAATGCAAAATCGCCTCGGGTGAGATCTTTCTCACCAAAAGCGGCAAAAGCCTGTCCCGGAAGCAGATCTGGGCGGAGATGAAGACGATTTGCGGGAAAGCCCGCGTGGCCCCCAGCAAGGTCTTCCCCCACAATCTGCGTCATCTTTTCGCCCGGTGCTTCTACCGGGCCACCCGGGACGTGGCCAAGCTGGCCGACGTGCTGGGCCACAGCTCCATCGACACCACCCGGATCTACCTCATCTCCACCGGGGCGGAGCACGCCCGGCAGCTGGAGCGGCTGCGGCTGATCTCATAGACAAAATTTTGATTTTGTCCGGCCGGCGCCGGAGGTGTACCCACTCTGGGCAGTTCCAGCCAGAACCGTTTATGGTAAATGATCTCATAATCTAATCGGAAAGGAGAAGAAACATGAAGCTTAAGAGATGGCTGTCCGCTGTTCTGGTCCTGGCTATGGTGGCCGGTCTCGCTCCCTGGGCGCTGGCGGCGGAGCCGGGATCGGGCGACGGCGGCGGCACGACAACAGCCGCCGAATATACGGAGACGGCCACAATGGAGCTGGAGTACGACTCCGTGGACCGGACCTCGGCCACCGTCACCTATCACAAGGAGGGGATTGAAGCCCCGTCCTACGACCTCCTGTTCCTGGTGGACATCTCCACCTTGGGGGACCAGGCCCATCAGGAATTTGAGCGGATGATGCGGGACACCGGCCTGAACTACATCTTCGATTATGGGGCGGACTCGTCCCGCATGCGGATCATCACCTACCGCAATGAGGTGGAGGACAGCGGCTGGCTGGGCAGCAGGCGGGGTGCCCTCACCGCGTTTAACAGTCACATGGCGGCCGGCGAGGGCACGCCGAATGAGAAAGCAGCCCTGGACAGGGTGGCGAGTATCATTGAGAGTGAAACGGAGAACGATAACCCCACGGTGGTGTTCTGGGTGCTGGGCAACCGGTTCGGAAGCGGAGAGGAAGAATTCACCGACAGTTTGGCCGCGCTGTAGGAGAAGCTGACCGATGAGGGAGACGCGCTGATCACCTGGCAGCTGGGGACCGAGACCCCCAGTGCGCTGCTGGCCCAGTACGCCACCAAGTTCACCCCCGCCCATGAGGATGCGCAGGAGGCTGCGGCCTATGGGAGGACGGACAGCACCCTGTTCCGCAACGGGATGGCGGTGAGCCTGGAGCAGATCGTCCACGACCACTATCACAATATGGAATTCACCCTGGCCCTGGACGAAAGCCAGACCCTGGTGAGCCAGATCACGGGTGCCAGCCTGAATGCGTCCAGCGCCTTCGCCGACGCGGAAGCGGCGGTGGCGGCCGACGGCAAGTCGGTGAACGTGACCATCGACCGGCTGTGCCGCCAGACAGACGTGCAGATCACGCTGGAACTGGCCCTGAATGAGGCTGCCCACACCAAGGAGACCGTGATCCCGCAGATCCTGGTGCAGGACGGGCATGCGGATGGCACTTCCGGCGGCCTGCACACAGGCACCTTTGACGAGACCATCGAGCACGGGCTGCAGTTGACCATCCCCGCGCTGGAGCTGGACCGGACCCTGTACACCATCACCTTCCAGAACGGGGGCTACTCGGGAACTGTGCCTGCCACGATCTCCGCCATGGAGGGCCAGCGGGTGACCATCCCCGACTGGGCCGGTGACGGCGTGACCGGCAGCCGGTTCGGCGGCTGGACCGTCACCCCGGACAGCGCTGTGAACGGGGGTGTCCACTACCTGCCCGGGGAGAGCTTCCTGATGCCCGCGGGCGATATGACCCTGACGCCCGCCTTCGGCCATGTGGAGGTGGAGCTGGAGCTGGAGGAAGTGGACCCGGCGGAGCCCCCCGGCAACCAGCTGGCTGCGCTCGGAGATGGCGATCGCACTCTATTTATGCCAAATAATCCGTCCGTTACCGTTGACGGTCAGACGATCCAGATTGCTACAAGCCTCAGCACCAGCGACACCGCATGGCCCGTCGTCAGCGTGGTGGTGGAGGATGAAAACCTGGATTTTTCCGCTGCCAATTCCGATGATTCTCTGTCTGCGGGAACCCGGGTCACCGTCCGGGACCGGGACGACATCCTGTACGCCTGGTTCGCGGGGGCCACGGCGAATGACCGGGTGGTGTGCTACCTGACAAAGACCCCGAACCGGAACGCCTTCGACCTCCACCTGGTCGGCCCCGGGGGTGTGACGGCTCCGGAGAATATGCGCTATATGCTGAGCGGGAGGCCGGGAGGCTATGTGGACACAGATAGCGGTCATACGATTAATGGTAGCGCCCGCACCGGCTGGGCCCAAAATTTGGAGACCGCTGACCTGCGGGCGCTGGACACCACCGGGGTCACGGACATGCGCTGGCTGTTCGCGGAATGCCGTCGTTTGAAACAGATCAGTTTCCCCGGGCCATTCGTCACCGAGCGCACTACCGTCCTGCGGGGAATGTTTTATAACTGCGAAGATTTGGAAAGCCTGGACCTGTCCGGCTTTGACACCAGCAACGCCACCGACATGCACGCGATGTTCAGTCGTGTGAGCTTGACCTCTTTGGATTTGAGCAGCTTTGACACCAGCAACGTCGAAGGTAGTATGTCGGATATGTTCTCCTACTGCCATAACTTGGCGTCCCTGGACCTGGGGGACAACTTTGACACGTCCGGTGTGACGGACATGTCGTGGATGCTCTACAGCTGCCCAGCCTTGACGTCCCTGGACCTGGGGGACCAGTTTGACACGTCCAGTGTGACGGACATGTCGCGCATGTTCAGCGAATGCTTGGCCTTGCAGACCATCACCGGCAGCTTCCAACTGGCCGGACAAAACGCCGCCGAGACCATGGCCAGCATGTTCCACAATTGTGGCGAGCTGACCTCCGTCTCCTTTACCACGCCGGAAACCGGGGCGTACTTTGGCAGCCTGGCGAATCTGAGCAGGATGTTCTCTGGCTGCTCCGCCCTGACCTCCGTGACCCTTGGCCCTTGGACCGTGCCCGACCTGACCGACGTGAGCTACCTGTTCTCCGGCTGTACGAACCTGGAGAGCATCGAACTGCTCTGGGCCGGCATTGAGGCCCAGGCCGACCAGGTCAGCCGCGGCAACTGGTTTAGCAGCAGCTGGTCCGATGTGTCACTGACCCTGAGCAGCGACACAACGAACAACAACCAGGCCATCATGGCGGCGCTGGCGGCGGACTTTACCGGCCATGGAACTGTGTCGTATGAGTCCGTCCCGGCCGTCAGCGTCCACAGCCTCCAGTCCCTCGCCCCGGAGGCCACCCAGACCCCGGAGGTCACCCAGACCCCGGAAGTCACCGAGGCCCCCGAGGCCACTGAGACCCCCGGGACCGCACAGGCCACCCAGCTGTCCGCGGTGGTGAACCGGCCCCTGTTCACCGCGGCGCTGAACGCGGCCCAGGAGGACGGGGAGGACAATGCCACCCAGCAGAATTCCGGTCAGGAGACTACCGCCGGGGGCGGCTCCAACGTGGTGGTGCATCCGGAGGAGACCCCTCCGGGCTCCGAATTCACCTATCGGGTCCGGGTCAAGTACGTGGGCGATCCCAACGCCCAGAGCGGCCGGATCGACTTCTCCTTCCCCATCCCGGAGGACGTGAGCGTTGTGAATGGCGGGAATCTTGACTATACCAGATACGCGGTTTACAGTGAGGGCGTTACGTCGGGGCTGCTGGCCTGCCAGTGGATTGTCTATCCTTACCTGGATTCCACTGACCCGGAGAATCCGGTGCTGCGGGGCGCGGTGTCCGACCTGTATGCCGGCACCGAGGTACAGATCTCCATCCGGTGTACCAACCTGAATACAGCCACAAAGGGCGATGACGACTATCAGTACTGGGACGGCACCGCCTACGCCCAGGACAGCGCCGGCTCCGCCACCTCCAAAGTACCTGCGTACAGGCCTGTGATCTCAGCAGTAAAGGTGGTTCCGTTGAAGCTGGTCGAGGTGACCACTCCTCCCTTGTAGCCGCTGGTGCCTCCATCACTATACCGGACGGCGCTGACCTTGACGGTGCCATCCACAGGGGTGACGCCGTTGGGCAGTTCATCGGTGACGGTGATCACGCCGCTCTTGGCGCCCTCGTCGCCCACATATTTCACGGTGAGCTTGTAGGTGACGGTATCGCCGGGGCTGACCTCATAACGGTCCTCCCGCGCCGGCTCATTGGCGGAAGCACTGCTGTCCTCTGCCATGGGGACGGCCACCGGCACGGGTTGCAGGACGGTTTCCTCCACGGCGGAAGCCGCGCTGGTCCGCGGCTCAACACTGGCTATTGAGGCGGTCGGAACGGCAGCCTGCGTCCGGGTGACAGCGGTGGTGCTTCTGGTACTTTGATTTCTACTATGGAAAGCATCGTTAATCTTATTGCCATAATCGTTGACATATGTACCGACGTTGTTCATCACATCGGTTGTCCCGTCGAACATAGCGGTTACATTAAAATTATCAACGCCGCAGGTCATACCGCCGATGAGCATGGACGCGCTGTAAAGACCCGTACAGTTATAGAACATGTAAGACACATCGGTCAGCTCGGTCATATCACTGCTGATAAAACTCACAGCGTGCAGGCTGGGGCAATTCCGGAACATGCCCTGCATACTGGTGATTCCCGCCATGTTATGCCAATTGTCCAGCTCCACGATTCCCGTGCCGCTGAACAGGCCACTCACATCCAGCTCCACATTGTTCAGATTCCAGTGGTTGGCCCGGATTTCCACATTCGCCCAGTTGAGCGGCGTTCCGCTCGTGTCGCTCCAGAGCTTCCCATTGGGATCGTTGCCGGTGCCCTGGAAGAAGTCGGACGGTGTACCAGCCGCAATCGTCCAATCGCTGATGTCAAGCACCGTTAGCTTTTGGTCAATGCCGAGATTTTGAAAAACACCTGAGCTATTCCAAACTTCACCGGAGCCCTCCACGGTGCCGCCCACCGTCCAGCCGGACATATCAAGGGTCTCCAGAGATTCACACTGGCTGAACGTGCTATACAAGCTGATCGGTTCCCCGTCCGCCACCACAGTCCAGTTGGGGATCCTAATCTCCTTGGCGGCTCTCGCGTTCCCGAACATCGAATACAGAGTTTTGATGCTGTTGACGTTCTCCCAAGTGGAAAGGTCAACCGCTTCCAGGGCGAAACAGTTGGCAAACATCATTTCGACGGTCTCCAGCAGAGGGACGTCCCAACCACTGAGGTCAATGCTGGTCAGTCCGCTGCAATAGTATACAAACGAGGCGGCAGTCGTCAGTGCCGGCATTACCCATCCGCTGGCCTTGAGTTCGGTCAGCCCTCTCAGGCCGCTAAACGCATAGTTCAGATTCTCGACGCTCTGCGGATTCCAGTCAGACAGGTCCAGGGAGCCGGTGAATGCGGTGTTCCCGTTTGCCATATAGAACATTTGCTGCATCGTGGTGACCTTTGAAACATCCCACTGCTCAATGCCTTCGACCCCTGTCAGCGCGTAGCAGTTCTGGAACATAAACCGCATGGTGGTTACATTACCGGTATCCCAACCGTCTGCATGAACTGTCTGAAGGCTGGGGCAGTTATAGAACATCTGAGCCATATATTGTACATTTCTAGTGTCCCATGCGGAAGCATCAACTTCAGGAAGATTTGTGCAGCTTTGGAACATATAATTCATATTGCTTGCATTGCCGGTGTTCCAGCCAGCGGTGTTCACGCTCGTCAAATTGGTACATCCATAAAACATTTGGGACATGTTCTGGACATTGTTCATCTCCAGCGGGGACGCATCCACAGTAGTCAAAGAAGAACAGCCATAGAGAAGTCCCTGCATATTCCACACCTTGCTGGTATCAAAGGAGGAAAAATCCACAGAGGTCAGTGCGGAACAGCCCATCAGGAAGTTCTGCATCGTCTCCACATTCGAGGTATCAAACTGGCTGAAATCAATCTCGGTCAGATTATTCCAACGGCCCGCGTTATTGTAGAACAGCCCCATGCTGTCTGCCGGGGCGGATACGCCGTCCACACCGTAGACGGTGATGGTGTAAGTTCCATCCCCATTGCCGCGCACGCAGGCCAGTACCTGATTGGCCTCCCCCTCGCCCACTTCCCGGGCATAGAGCACGTCACTGTAGGCAGGATCGCTGTCCGTAATGACAGCCCTCCACGCATCACCTGTGGAAGGTATAATGTCGTACTGCGGCAGCCCGGCCACACTGACAAACTCAATCTTGGTCACGTTGCCACCCACCGCAGCGCCGTTCACCGTAATGGCGGAAAAGTCCAGCGCCGTGCCAATGGTGGTGGGATCAGCCGCCCCCGCCGCCGTGAGCTGATAGTCATTGCGCATGGTGTTGCCCTTGGTGGTGGTGTCCGCCTCACCCAGGTCTTTTTCAATCTCGGCGTGGCCGTACAGGGCAGTCAAATCCGTGTTCTCACCAAACTCAACGGTCTCACCAGCATGATAGACCATTCCATCGGGAGCCATCCAGCCGCTGAGAACATGGCCATCCTCGGTGACGCCCTCCCAAGCAGGCAGGGGAGTAGGCGTATTCCCCGCGACGGTCTCATTTCCCGGGGGCGTAGTATCCCCATCTGCCGCCAGGGCCATAGGAATCATTCCGCCTACCATGGCCAGGACCAGCAGCAGGGCTAACAATCGTTTCTTCATCGGTTCTTTCTCCTTCTTTCTGTACGTTTTATGCGCCCTTTTTACCGGCGCGGTTCA
>CALXDP010000037.1 GCA_944387095.1 uncultured Oscillospiraceae bacterium | reverse complement strand
TCCCTGTCTATCCGCTGTCCGCAAAACCATTGATTTTATTAGCTTTTTGCCGCTATCGCTATCACACCTCATTATTCTCCGCGCCCGGTCCTCCGTGGGAAGAGCGCCAAACAAGCGGAGCACACGCCACTGAAGGCGCTCATAAGGCGCGTGCTCCAGCCTTTTTTTGCCTTGTCCAGCACCTCCTTGCTCTGCTGGGGGGAGGGGTTGTGCGTCCGGTTAAAGTCCGCCCATTCCCCAGCCAGCCGGATAATGTCCTCCACCCCCAGGCGCTCCAGCACCTGCCTGCCGTTTTCATATACCGGTTTGCCCCGTCGCTCCAGGGCCTGGGAGAGCAGGCAGGCATTGTCGCACAGGGCCCGTTCCTGCCCATCCTGGGCAAGCAGCGCCCCCTCCCGACGGGCCTGAAGCACCTCCCACGCGGACAGCAGCCGCAGCTCTCCCTCGTCCACGGTCCGCCGCTCCCACCGGGGAACGGCGGACTCTTTCCCCTTTTTCCTCAGCATCTTACACGCCGCTTTCCATCCTGTGCCGGGCCACCAGGGCAAGCTTCTCCACCACCATCTCCCGGAGCTGGGCGTCCTCCTGGATGCCGCTCCACTGACAGCCGGAGTAGATCACCTTTCGGTCCGGCTTGCAGATGACCAGGGAGAAATCCTTCAGGTCATAGAAGCTCAATCCGTCGGCAATGGCCTCGTCGGTGGCGTACAGCCGTGTCAGCTCAATCTCATGGCGCTGGGGACCCTGGACGGTGGCCACCGGCTCATCCTCCCCAAAGGCCTCCACCGAAGCGGACTGCCTGGTTGTCTTGCAGCTATAGCTCTGCACCACCGCCACCTTCTGGCCGTTCAGCTCCAGCCAGATGTCGCTGCTGGTTGGAAATCCCGTGATACTTGTACTCATCCTCCATCCCCTCCTTAGACCGTAATGTGGGCGGACAGCCAGATCTGGTTCAGCCCATGGGCCACCGTGAAGGCAAACTCCACCAGGCACACCGTGGGGTCTGTGGACAATGGCTGGGCCGTCACATCCTCATAGCCGTCGATGATCTCCCGGTTCACCCGGTCCTCCAGCTCCATGACCACCTGGCTGCGGATGGCCCCCCGGGTCTGCTCGGTGTTCTTGCTCCGGGTAAACCGGGCGCGCAGGGCGTCCCGGATGCCGGGAATCACCTCGTCCACCACCAGAATGGTGGTCAGCTCCCGCCAGGTGGTATCCGCCGCGCCGCCGGTGGTGGTGCGGGTGGTCACCGCCCGAACCACATAGCAGGCCCCCGCCAGAATCTCCAGGGGAGTCACACCCCCCTGTACCAGGGTGTCGATATCGCTGTCGTCATAAGTTGTCTCCAGGCCCTCCAGACCGTAAAGCTGGGCGCCCCCCAGGGGCAGGGCTGGATCGGTGGTGCCCGCAATGGCTCCGGCCAGGGCGGCGGCGCACTCCACGCCCCCCTGGGCTGTGCCCGCGGCGTTCACGCAGCCAGGGGCTACCAGCACCAAGCGCTCGTCGTTCAGGGCCTCCGCCCGCTCCACCAGATCCGTCACACTCTCGTCGGCCGCCCCCGCCACCACGGCGATGCGTTCCTTGCGCACTGCCGAGCAGTTGTCCACCATGGTGCGCAGGGCCTGCTGCACACTGGTCTGGGTGCTATCGCACACCACCACCGCCACGTCCTCCAAAGAGGCGGCGGTGGCAAAGGCGGCGGTGTAGTCGCTGTCCGTCACCGGGATCCCATATACCGTTCCCGCGCCGTTGCGCAGCGCCAACTGGGCCAGGCGGCTCAGCGCACACTCACCCACGTCCGCCGCCGCTCTGCTGTAACTGTTCCAGCGGTAATACGCCTCTCTGGCATCCCCACTGGCGGTAGCCACCACCGCCACCGTCCTGCCCCGCCGGGCCCCCACGGTGAGCGCGGACGTCTCGTAAGACGAGTATACCCCCGGCCGTTCATGCACTGTGATCGTACTCATACCAATCTTCCTTTCACCTCAAAGTCGGTAAAGGCCCCGGCGCTGTCCGTCCTGGCAATGAGCCACCCGGCGCACCGGCAGCGCACCGGCAGACGGTATAGTCCGTCCTGGGCCAAAAACTCCACCCTGTCCGCCGTGAGCTCCACCACGTCCAGGCCCCCGGCTCCACCGGCGATCAATAGCTCGGCTGCCCGGGCCAGGGCATCCTGGCCCTCCCCTTCGCCACCGCTCCTGGGGGTATAAAGATCCAGGGCCAGGGTGAGCTCCACCCGGCGGCCGTATACTTCTTCCTCCGCCCCGGTCTGAGGGTTTTTCCGGCCGCCCAGGTAATCCTGAAAGCCCCCCGGTTGGCACTGAATCGCGCTCAGGGACACCGCCGCCACCGGCCCCTCCCAACGGCGGCGCGCCTGAGGCTCCATAGCTGCCACCGCAGGCAATCCCCCCGCGTTCAGCGCTGTCACCACCGCCTGGCGCAAGCCCTCCAGCGCCCCGCTCATGCCTGTTCCTCCGCCGGGCGCAGGGCAATCCACAGATGGGTGGTTCGTCCGGCCACCAGTACCGGGCGCACCGTCATCACCTCGTACTTCTCCCCGTTCCAAGTGACCCAGCCGCCGTCCCCAAGGCCATCCAGGGGTAGCTGGGGCTGAGCCAGGCAGAGGAACCGGTCAGTGCGGTAACTGCCCAATGCCCCGGCGGTATACTGCCACTCCGCCTCGGTCATGGGCTGGACAATGGCCATTGCCCGCCCCTTTTCCGTCCCGCCACTGTCATAGCAGGTCATCTCCTGGCCATAGGTTCGGATGACCCAGTCAAAGGCGTCAATCATCCTCTCACCCCCCGAAAGACAAACCCCTCATCCTTTAAATAGGGAGCCATAAGTTCCAGGGCCTGGCAATACCGCCGGCCATCCTCCCTCTTCTCCCGCCGCACCGCCATGTTCCCGGCGGTGAGGGCGGTGATGTCCCCGCCCCCCTCCAGCTGCTCCAGCCAGTCCAATACCAGCCAGGCCGCCGCCAGGAGATAGCGCTCACCGCAGTCCTGGGGCTTCACCCCCTCGATCAGCAGGCCATCCAGCCGGGCGCAGGCACACCGGCACAGCATGGTCAGCATCTCCTCATCTACATCGACATGTTTTAGTTTCCCCACCAGTTCCAGCACCTGTTGCTCCATATCCGCCCTCCTCAGATCCGGAAGGGGTCATCGGATTGGAAGGGCTGCTCCTCCGGAGCATACCGGAGCTGAACGGCAGGCAGCAGCAGCTTGTCCACCTTGCCCCGGCACAGCTTGGTCAGGCCCAGCAGTTCCTCCTCGTCCAGCTTGTCCGCCACCCGGACCAGCAGCCCATGATCTGCTTCCGGCTCGGCCAGTCCCGCCAGCCGCACCAATTCCTTACGCAGCCCTTTCAGGTAGCGCCGGCCCAGCCGGGCCTCGTCTTCCAGCCGCTTGGCGTTCTTGATGACTCCCGCCCTGCGCTGGGCGGGCACCGCCACGAAGGACCACTCGTAGGCGTCGGTGGGATTGGTGAGCACACCATGGCAAATCCCGCCTTCATACTCCTCCCCCTTCTGGTGGGAGCAGTCGGCCAAATCCTGACCGCAGATGGAGCACACTACCCGCTCTACGCTGCACCCCACACTGACCTCCCGCTTGATACCGGCGTCAATCTCAGCGATGAGTCCCGCGTTGTCCTGGGTGCGCACCATATAGGCCCAGCCCTGGAGGAAACAGTAGGGCCGGCCGTCCTGGGTGCGCACACTGTCCTCCCCCACCACCTGGGCACGGTAGATGCGGGCGGCCTGTCCCCGGGCAGACCACTCGTGGTCAAACACCCCGGACACCCCCACAAACAGCTCCGCCAGTCTCTCTAGAGCTCCCTCGTCAAACCGTTCACAGTCCCGATCAATGTCGTTGTCACACAGCCGCACGGCAAAGGTGTATACCTCGTCCGTGCTCAACTCCCGGCGGGAGAGCTGGTTGATGAGGGCCAGATCCTCCGGCTCTGCCTGACCAATGGCCTTCACCGCGGCCGCTTTACAAATATCCGTCATGACTCTTCTCCCCCCTCTAAACTCCTTGCCTGGGCATGGTAAAGCTCTGCTTTCGCCGCCATGTCCTCGTCCTGGAGGTTGACCTCGTCCCAGATCACCTCCACCCGGCTGTCAAAGCCGTGCAGGCGCAGCCACAGTTCGCACACCCGCTCCACCACTGGCTCCACGCCGCGCCGGATAGCGGCGATCTCGCTGGTGAGGATGTCCGCCTGCTGGCTGCTCATGCGCTCAGTGGTGGACCAGCTCAGTCCCAGCAGAAAGGGCGGGATGCCCGTGCGGGCCACCAGCTGCTCCAGAACCTGGCGTACAGGTACCTCGCTGTCCAGAATCTGCCCATCCGCGCCGATGACCCGGATGTCCACATCTCCGGCCACCACAAAGTCCCGCAGACTGCCGTCCTGGCTGGCCTGCATGGCACCCGACCACTCCCGGGCAACCCTGGAACACCGCTCCTGGGCGGTGGCGCCGTTCTCCCCCTTGCATACCACGGCAAAGCGCACGTTGCCCGCCCGCTCCCAGTTGGTGCCCACGGTCTGGAAGATCTTCAAAAGGATCTCTGCCAGAAAGGGCATGCTCCGCAACAGGGATACCCCATAAGGGGACTCCGCCTCCGGCTGAAAAGGGGTGAACAGCAGCAGTTCCTGCCGGGGCAGGGGGCGGACCACTCCGTCCGTCCCCCGGGCGCACAGGATAAAATCCAGGGGGGTCGCCCCCTCCTTGATCTCGATCTGGCTGACGTTGCCGCACAGCAGGGCGGCCACCTCCCGCCCTGCCTGGTCTGGCACCATCTCCCCCACCGCCCGTCCGCAGGTGAACAGGGAGTCCAGATAGCAGTCCAGGAAGGACTGCAGGCCCCGCTGGCCCCGGCCGGTGGGTACGGTGCGCAGAAATCGCTCCATACCCTCCTGGGCCGCCCGGTCCCGGCACTGCACGCTCACCCCGCCGCACAGCCGTACCAGCTTGCAGATGGCCGCGTCCACCACCGGAATCCCCTCCCGGATTGCCCGGTAAACCGCCATCTCGCCGTTGCGCAGCGGTACATAGCCGTCCAGGGCGGAGAAGGGATGGCGCAGCCCGTCCCGCAGCTGGGCGCGGGCTGCACCCGCCTGGGCGCCCGATTTTTTTCGCTTTAGAAAGCCCACGCGCTTCCCCTCCCTTATCTCTTACACTTCCAGCACCTGGCTGGCGTCGGCAAAAATTTTGGCATAGCCGGAGATGGTGGTGATGGCCGCCCGCTCCAGCTGCCGGTCAATGAGCTTATCGTACTCCACACAAACGTCCCCCGCCTTAACCATCTCCAGGGCGTAGTGCTTGTCCAGGCCGATGATCTTGCCCGCAGGCACGGCAGAAGAGCGCAGTACCTTGGCCCCCATGGGGGTGATAAGCTTGCCGGTGCCGTGGAAGGTCAGCCCCGCTGCGGCGTCCTGCATCTGGCTCAGGCTCAGCAGCTTGAGCATGGTGTCGCTGCCCACCAGCAGGGTATTGAGCTGATAGGGCTCAAAGCCGTTCCAGAAGGCAAGCAAGTCGTCGTAGGTCAGGGTGCCTTCACTCTTCACATCTACTACAGCGGCGGGGTTGTCATTGCCGTCGCCGTTGAGAATGACGTTCACCGCGTCTTCCAGGTGCATCCGGCCAATCTGAGCACCGATCTGCCGCAGGGTGACGGAAAACAGGTCCAGCTTCTGGAACCGGATGGCCTCATAGGAAGCCACCAGCATTCTCCCACGCTTGTGGAGCTTGACCAGGCTGCTCTGAGTCTTAACCGTGGTCTGGGGGATGGAAGCGCCCTCAGCCACCCGTTTGAGCTTTTTCTCGTCCTCTGGCACAGAGGTGATAGAGCGGTAGTCCATCCCCTCAATCTGGGTCTCGGTGGCCGTGATCTCGGGCAGAATGTTGCTCTCCTCGATACCTACCTTCACCGCCCGGGCGATGTACTCAGGGAAGAGTACTGCGGACTGGCTGGTGGAGAAGAACTTGTCCACCAGGTCGGAGCCTGCGCCTTTCACCCGGATGTCAAAACGCTTGAGCTGGCGCTGGAATGCGTCCAGCCCCTCCAGGGCGGTGCCCTTATACTGCTCACTGGGATCCAGCTTTTCCAGCACCTGGCTGAAGGTGCGGCCCGCCTCCCGGTACATACCCTTTTCCAGCTTTACATTATCGCACTGATACGCCATGTCTCTCTGCCTCCTCACAATTTGATAACCGCTGTCTTGGCTGCGGTGTCCACCTGGACCACCAGGCAGTTCAGCCCGCCGGCGGCAACCGCCTGTACGCTCCCGCTGCCGTCTACGCCCAGCGCGTCCCAGCCCACGGTGGGGGCGGTGTCGCCAGTGTACGCCACCTGGACAAAGCCGTCCACCTGTACCGTGGCCTTCTGGTCCTTTTCTAGCGCCAGAATCACCCCGCAGGGGGCCGCCCCGGCGGTGCCCAGGCCTACGGTGCCCCCTGCGGTCAGGGTCACCACATGGCCGATGGCCAATTTTTTCTCCTGCGCCTCCTGGGTGGCGAAGGTGGCCGCAACCTGGCCGATCCCCTCAAAAGAAAGTTCCATACTCTTCCTGCTCCTTCCTCATGTTGATCTATAGAAATCCCCCGCAGGGGCATTTCTCCTTTTGTTCTTCGCCCTATGGGCGGGCTTCTTTTTCAGTCTGCTTTACCAATGAGCAAGTTCCTCCCGGCGCCGCCCGAAGGGAATCAAAGGGCAGCTCAAGGGCGCAAATCCAGCGTGTTAAGGCCACCTCTAAAAGGCTTTCCTCTCTACACTCACAGCGGCGATGCCGCCCTCCTCCAGACTCATCACAAAATACCGAATATCGTCCATGGCGTGATCGTGCTCCTTTTTTACCTTGTCCTCTCCCGCCCGGGTGTCCCAGCAGTACAGAGAGAACTCCCGGATGGACGCGTCGCATCCCTTGCAGATCACAATGTCCCCACCGCGCAGGGCCTGGGCAGTGCGCCGCACTCCCTCCAGCACTCGGTTGTCCGCCTGGCAAACCTGCCACCCCGCCTGGCGCAGGGCCGCAATAAAGCTGGCCGCTGACGGGTCCACCACCACCATGCTGATCTCCCGCTCTCCCGCCAGCCTGCCCAGGTCGGAGACATATTCGCTGTCCGTCTTCTGCCTGCCCTCGGCCCGGGCATCGTAGTAGTACTCCTCCACCCGGTACCAAACCTGACCGATGCGGCCCCACAGGCCGAAGGAAGCAGGGTTGCGGGTGCCGTAGTCGCAGGAAATCCGCCACTCCTCAAAACCGTCCTCCGGCGCGGGGGAAAGGGCGTTGGCATCGAAGAAGTCATATACCAGCCCCTCGGCCGCCACCCATTCCCCCAACACATACCGCCGGTAAAACACTCCTTGGAACATTCGCTCATATTTTTTCCGTACCCTGGGGGATAGGCTGGGATTATCCTCCATGGTGAAGTGGAGATACAGCGCTCCCTTCTCCTTCGCCTTGCAGATCCACTCCTTGTAAAACCAGTGCTCCGGCCCCGCTGGGTTGCAGGAAAACCACACCTTGCTGCCCTCCACCGAGCAGCGGGCGCAGGCCTGCTCCACAAAAGACCGGGGCATGAGCACCGCCTCGTCCAGCAGCACCCCCGCCAGGGTCACCCCTTGGATGAGGGCAGGGCTGCCCTCGTTGCGCCCGCCATACAGATAAAAGGTGTTCTCCCGCCGTCCCAGGCGGACGGTGAGCAGATTGCGGCTGGCCTTCTCCTGAACGTCAAAGCCCAGGGAGCGCAGCAGGGGCAGCACCGGCGTGAGCAGATTGCGGCGCACGCTGTTCAGGGTAGCCGCGCACAGGCCGAACTGCTGATTCTGATGACAGCTCATGGCCCACAGAAAGAAGGCGATGCCCATGGCAAAGGTCTTGCCCGAGCGCACCGCCCCGTCGCAGATCACCCCGTCATATGGCCCCTTCCACCACTGGAACAGCCGGCGCTGCTTGGGGGAAAACCCCGCTCCCTTCAAGGCTCATCCCCCCGCAGGCCATCCAGGAAGGTGTCCAGCGCCTGGTCATCTTCCCGCTGACTCAGCCGGTCCAGCAGCTCCAAGGCCTTGAGCCGGTCGATAAGCTTAATCTCCACCGTGCCGTTCCCGCTGCGCCGCAGCTCCACCAGCCCCCGCAGATCCAGATCGTCAATCCGGTCGGCGTCCTCCTGGGTGAAGTAGGCCAGCTTCACCGCGTCATTGCTCTTGCTATTGGCCAGCCTGCGCAGATCGCTGATAATTTTCTGCCGCTCCATGGTCCACTCTCCCTCCACCTCGTCCCTGTGCTCCCCCATTTGTTGCCTGTTTGGATGCAAGAAAAATTATTCTTCTGTTTTTTCGACACATTGACAAGGGACCCAGGCAGTGCTAAAGTGTTTCGTTGGAAAAAGATTGCCTGCAAATAAAAAGTCAAGCGCAAATTGAGAGAAATTTGTAGGCTGTATAAGGAGAGAAAAATAGTAGCGCAAAAAGACTGCCGCCAAAGCGCCAGCCTGAATGCAAGAGCCGGTATGAGTCAATCAGCTGATTCCAGAGACA
>CALXDP010000036.1 GCA_944387095.1 uncultured Oscillospiraceae bacterium | reverse complement strand
CACTTCTTTCCGCTCCGCCGCGATTCCCTCGCCCTTCGCTTCCTCCATGCTTGCCCCCCGCCTTAGACGCTCGATTAGTATAGCAAATCGCGCAGGACTTGTCAACACAAATTTTTCGGCTTTGAAAATTTTTTGCTCCATCCCCGCGTTGCTTTTCTCCTTTCGCTGTGATATGCTTTTTATATCTTTTGTCATTCCTTCTTTCTATTATGTAATGTAGCAGTCATTTATCCTGCCGCGGAGGTAAAGCCATGCCGATTCGAATCCCAGACTCCCTCCCCGCCACCAGCGTACTGGAGGGGGAAAACATCTTTGTCATGACGGAACACCGGGCCCTGCACCAGGACATCCGCCCCCTGAACCTGCTGATCCTGAACCTGATGCCCACCAAGATCGTCACGGAGACCCAGATCCTGCGCAAGCTGTCCAACACCCCCCTTCAGATCAACGTGCAGCTGCTGAAGACCAGCAGCCACACGGCCCAGAACACGGACAGCCAGCACCTGGACTCCTTTTATACCACCTTTGCTCAGGTGGAGCGAGAGCATTACGACGGCATGATCATTACCGGGGCCCCGGTGGAAAATCTGGAGTTTGAGGATGTGGATTACTGGGACGAGCTGTGCCAGATCATGAACTGGAGCCGCACCCACGTCCATTCCACCCTGCACATCTGTTGGGGGGCGCAGGCGGGTCTTTACTTCCATTATGGGATTCCCAAACGCACCCTGCCCCAAAAGCTCTTCGGCATCTATGAGCATGACATCATCCGCAAACGCTCCCCTCTGTTTCGAGGTTTTGACGACAAGTTCTACGCCCCCCACTCCCGCTATACTGAGGTCACTTTGGACGATGTGCTGGCCATTCCCGAGCTGGAGCTGTTGGCTACCTCTCAGGAAGCAGGCATTTTCGGCGTGAAAAGCGCGGACAACCGCCGTTTCTTTGTTTTCGCCCATCCGGAGTATGACCCGGACACTCTGGCGCTGGAATATTTCCGGGACGTGGGCAAGGGCCTGGATATTGGGGTGCCCGCCCACTACTTTCCCAACGACGATCCCACCCTGAAACCCCTTGTAAACTGGCGCTCTGCCGGGCAGCTGCTGTACACCAACTGGCTCAACTATTATGTCTACCAGACCACACCGTATGATTTGAGGGAGATTTCCAATGAAGCCTGATTTTGAAGCCATCCAAAACAGCGGGGAGATCCGCACCTATATCACCCAGGCCGATGCCTCCCTGCTGGCCCTGGGCTATACCGAACACTCCTTTGCCCATGTGACCCGGTGCGCTCACATGGCCGCTGACCTGCTCACCCGGCTGGGCTATGAAGAACGGCAGGTGGAGCTGGCCCGCATCGCCGGCTATATGCATGACATTGGCAACGTGGTCAACCGGGTAGACCACGCCCAGAGCGGAGCCGTCATGGCCTTCCGCATCCTGGACAAGATGGGCATGGCCCCGGAGGATGTGGCCCTGGTGGTCACCGCCATCGGCAATCACGACGAGGGCACCGCCTACCCCGTCAACGCCGTGGCCGCCGCCCTGATCCTGGCGGACAAATCCGATGTGCGCCGCAGCCGGGTGCGCAACCGGGCCACCATCAGCTTTGATATCCACGACCGGGTAAACTACGCCGTGGAGCGCTCTGACTTAAAGCTGGATCCCAACGCGAAAACCCTCACCCTGGAGCTGACCATCGACACGGAGATCTCCTCCGTCATGGACTACTTTGAAATCTTCATGAACCGGATGCTGCTGTGCAGAAAGGCGGCGGAATATTTCGGTCTGGAGTTTCACATGATCATCAACGGATCGGCGGTGCTGTGAGATGCTGCAAGTGACCAATCTCCGCCTGGAAGCGGGGGATGGGGAGGCCCAGCTGCGGCGGAAAACCGCAAAGGCCCTGGCCGTGGCTCCGTCAGACATTTTGGCGCTGTCCCTCACCCGCCAGTCCATCGACGCGAGGAGAAAGCAGGATGTCCACCTGGTCTGCTCCGTCAAGGCGTGGGCCAAGGACGAGGCGTCCATTCTCCGCCGGGGCCTGAAAAACGTCTCCATCCTGGAGGAGCGTCCCTATGCCCTTCCGCCGGTGAGGCGTGTCTCCGCTCTCCCCCCAGTGGTGGCGGGCATGGGGCCTGCGGGGCTGTTCGCAGCGCTGACTCTGGCCCGGGCGGGACTGCCCCCCATCGTGCTGGAGCGGGGCCGGAACGTGGACGAGCGCACCGCCGATGTGGAGCATTTTTGGCGCACCGGTCAGCTGTCCCAGACTTCCAACGTGCAGTTTGGCGAGGGAGGCGCGGGCACCTTCTCTGACGGCAAGCTCACCACCGGCACCCATGACCCCCGCATCCCGTATGTGTTCTCCACCTTCGTCACCCACGGCGCGCCGGAGGATATCCAGTGGTCCCACAAGCCCCATATCGGCACCGACGTGCTGCGCCGGGTGGTCAAGTCCATGCGGAGGGAGCTGCTGGAGCTGGGGGCGGACATCCGCTTTGAGCACCAGCTGTGGGGGTTAAAGGCAAAAAATAGCCGGTTGGCCGCTCTCACCGTCATGACCGAGACCGGCTCCTATGAGCTGCCCTGCGATGCGCTGGTGCTGGCCCCCGGCCACTCCGCCCGGGACACCTTCCAGATGCTCTATGACGCGGGCATACCCCTCCAACCCAAGAGCTTTGCCATCGGCGTACGCATCGAGCATAGCCAGGAACTGATCAGCCGTGCCCAGTTTGGCCAGTTTTGGGATAAACTGCCCGCCGCCGACTACAAGCTGGCCTGCCACCTGCCCTCGGGCCGATCCGCCTTTACCTTCTGCGTGTCCCCCGGCGGCCAGGTGGTGGCCGCCGCCAGCGGCTACGGCCAGGTGGTCACCAACGGCATGTCCCTGAGGGCCCGGGACGGGACCAACATCAACGGCGGTTTTCTGGTGGGGGTGACCCCCGCCGATTTCGGAGGGGATGATCCCCTGGCCGGGGTCCGCTTCCAGGAGCGGTGGGAGCAGGCCGCCTGGGGCAAGGGCACCGGCGGACTGCCACCGGTGTACCGGCCCGGTTCCCCCTGTTTTTTCGCCCCCGCCCAGCGGGTGGAGGACTTTTTGGCCGGGCGGCCCTCCCAGGGGCCGGGCGGCGTGCTGCCCACCTACCGGCCCGGAGTGACCTGGGGCAACCTAGAAGGTATCCTGCCGGACTATGTCCTAGACACCTTGAAGGGAGCTCTGCCCATTTTTGACCGGAAGCTCCACGGCTTTGCCCACCCGGACGCTGTTCTCACCGGGGTGGAGACCCGCTCCTCCTCCCCGGTGCGTATCCTCCGGGGCGAGGACTATCAGTCCCCCGCCCTCCGGGGATTGTACCCCTGCGGGGAGGGGGCGGGCTACGCCGGGGGGATCACCTCCGCCGCTGTAGATGGCATCAAAGGGGCGGAGGCCCTTCTCTCCGCCGAGCCCTGACACCCCCAGACATACGAGAGGACCTCCGGCCTGTTCACGCATCCGGAGGTCCTCTCCCTTTTATGCAGTTTCTTCAGCGAAGTTTCCGATATAGAGCTGGTAATACTTGCCCTTTTTCTCCACAAGTTCGTCATGGGTGCCCCGCTCGATGATGCGCCCCTGCTCCATGACCATGATGCAGTCGGAATTGCGCACGGTGGACAGGCGGTGGGCGATGACAAAGGTGGTCCGCCCGGTCATCAGCGCGTCCATTCCGTCCTGCACCAGCTTCTCGGTACGGGTGTCGATGGAGGAGGTAGCCTCGTCCAGAATGAGCACCGGGGGATCGGCCACGGCAGCCCGGGCAATGGCCAGCAGCTGCCGCTGGCCCTGGGACAGGTTGGCCCCGTCCCCGGTGAGCATGGTGTGATAGCCGTCGGGCAGGCGGCGGATGAATCCGTCGGCGTTGGCCAGCTGGGCGGCGGCCACGCACTCCTCATCGCTGGCCTCCAGGTTGCCGTAGCGGATGTTGTCCATCACCGTACCAGTGAATAGGTGGGTATCCTGGAGGACGATGCCCAGGGAGCGGCGCAGGTCGGGCTTTTTGATCTTGTTGATGTTGATGCCGTCGTAGCGGATCTTGCCGTCGGCGATGTCGTAGAAGCGGTTGATCAGGTTGGTGATGGTGGTCTTGCCCGCGCCGGTGGCCCCCACGAAGGCGATCTTCTGGCCCGGCTTGGCCCACAGGGAGATGTCGTGGAGGACCAGCTTGTTCTCGTCATAGCCGAAGTCCACATGGTCGAAGACCACGCCCCCCTCCAGCCTGGTGTAGGTAACGGTGCCGTCCGCCTTGTGGGGGTGCTTCCAGGCCCAGACGTTGGTGCGCTCGGAGGCCTCGCTCAGGTTGCCCTGGGCGTCCTCCTTGGCGTTGACCAGCTCCACATAGCCCTCGTCCACCTCGGGGGTCTGATCCATCAAGTCAAAAACCCGCTGGGCGCCAGCGGCGGCGGTGACCACAAAGTTCACCTGCTGGCTCACCTGGGTGATGGGGTTGGTGAAGCTCTTATTCATCCCCACGAAGGCGACCACGGTGCCGATGGTGGCCCCGGCCATACCGTTGATGGCCAGAATGGCGCCCACGATGGCCACCACCGCGTAGCTCAGCCAGCCGATGTTGGCGTTGATGGGCATGAGCAGATTGGCATAGCGGTTGGCCTTGTCCGCGCTGTCCCGCAGGGCCTCATTTACCTTGCGGAAGTCCTCCTTGGCCTGTTCCTCATGGCAGAAGACCTTGACCACCTTCTGGCCGTCCAGCATTTCCTCGATGAAACCGTCCACCACCCCCAGATCCCGCTGCTGGCGCACGTAGTACTTTCCCGACAGCTTGGAAAAGTTTCTGGTCACCAGCAGCATGACGACGGCCGTCGCCACGGAGATCCCCGTGAGGGCCGGGTTCAGGACAATCATGGTGATCAGGGTTGCCGTCATGGTGATCACCGAGTTGATGATCTGGGGAATGCTTTGGCTGAGCAGCTGGCGCAGGGTATCCACATCGTTGGTGTACACCGACATAATATCCCCGTGGGCGTGGGTGTCAAAGTAGCTGATGGGCAGGGACTCCATCCGGGCGAACAGCTCGTCCCGCAGCCGCCGCATGGTGCCCTGGCTGACGCTGACCATGATCCGGTTATAGGAGAAGGCGGCGACGATCCCCACCGCCATGACGCAGGCCAGCTGGATCAGATCCCTGGCCAGGCCGCTGAAGTCATGGGAACCGCTGGCCAGCATGGGCTCGATGTAGTCGTCCACCAGGGTCTGGGGAAAGGTGGCCCCCACCACGGTGGCAATGGCGTTGACCAGGATACACAGGATGACCAGGGCAAAGGGGTATTTGTAGTAGCGCAGCATATACCGGATGACCCGGCCCAGCACCCCGGAGGCCGCAGGCCTGGATGTCTTTTGATTCATGACGCTCATCTCTCCTTTCACGCGGGCTGGTCAAAATCGCCGCCGCCCTTGACCTGGGACTCATAGATCTCCCGGTAGATGGCGTTGGACTTGAGCAGGTTCTCATGGGTGTCAAAGGCATCCACCCGGCCGTCGTCCAGCACCAGGATGCGGTCGGCGTCCTCCACGCTGGAGATCCGCTGGGCGATGATGATCTTGGTGGTGCCGGGGATCTCCCGGGCGAAGGCGGCGCGGATCCTGGCATCGGTGGCGGTATCCACCGCGGAGGTGGAGTCGTCCAAGATGAGCACCTTGGGCTTCTTGAGCAGGGCCCGGGCGATGCACAGCCGCTGCTTCTGCCCACCGGACACGTTGGCGCCCCCCCGCTCGATGCGGGTGTGGTAGCCGTCGGGCAGCCGGTCGATGAACTCGTCGGCGCAGGCCGCTCTGCAGGCCTGTGCGCACTCCTCATCGGTGGCCTCCGGGTTGCCCCAGCGCAGGTTCTCCAGAATGGTACCGGAGAACAGGGTGTTCTTCTGGAGCACCACGGAAACCTGGTTGCGCAGGGCCTCCATATCGTACTCCCGCACATCCCGGCCTCCCACCTGCACTGAGCCGCTGTCCACATCGTACAGCCGGCAGATCAGGTTGACCAGGGTGCTCTTGCCCGAGCCGGTGCCGCCGATGACGCCGATGGTTTCGCCGGATTTGATGTGCAGGTCGATGCCGCTCAGGGCACTCTTGCCGCTGCCCTGCTGATAAGAAAAGTCCACATGGTTGAAGTCGATGCTGCCATCCTCCACCGCTTCCACAGGGTTCTCCGGGTTTTTCAGATCAGGGGTCTCGCTGAGCACCTCGTCGATCCGGCGCACGCTGGCCAGGGACATGGTAATCATCACTACCACCATGGACAGCATCATCAGGCTCATGAGCAGGGACATGATATAGCTGAACAGGCTGGTGAGGTTGCCGGTGGTCAGGATTCCCCCCACGATGAACTGGGCACCGAACCAGGACACGGAGATGATGCAGAAGTAGATGGCAACCATCATGGCTGGATTGTTAAAAGCCAGCAGTCCCTCCGCCTTGACGAACATCCGATAAAGATTGGACGATGCCTTGGCAAACTTATTGTTCTCATAGTCCTCCCGGACGAAGGCCTTCACCACTCAGATGGCAGACACGTTCTCCTGGACGCTGGCGTTCAGATCATCATATTTTTTGAATACCCGGTCAAAGATCCGCATGGTGGCCACCATAATGGCACCCAACACGATAACCAGGAACACCACCGCGATGAGGAACATCATGCTCAATCGGGCACTGATGATCAGGCACATGGCAAAGCTGAAGATCAGGTTCAGGGGCGCGCGCACCGCCACCCGGATAATCATCATGAAGGCGCTTTGCACGTTGGTCACGTCGGTGGTCATTCGGGTAACCAGGCCGGGAACACTGAATTTGTCGATGTTGGAGAAGGAAAAGGTCTGGATGTTGTTGTAGATGGCCGCCCGCAGATTGGCCGCCAGTCCCGATGAGGCGCTGGCGGCGAACTTGCCCGCCAGGGCGCCGAATACCAGGCTGAAAAAGGCCATGACCACCATCAGGATGCCGTAGCGGTACACGGCGGGCAGGTTGCTGGCCTCAAGCCCCTGGTCGATGATCAGGGAGGTGATCAGCGGCAGTAGAATCTCCATGACCACCTCCATCGCCGTCAGGCCGATACACAGAAAGGTGTCCCGCCGATACTTTTTGAGTTGATGCAGTACGTGTCTCACTGGCTTTCTGCCTCCTTGTTGAGATTGATACCCCGCCGCAGCGCTCCTTCCCGGGCCAGATTCCGCAGCATTCTTTGCTGGAACCGGTCCAGCTGCGTCAGCTCCATCTCTGAAAAACCCTGATAGAGTTGATCACAGGACTCCCGAAACGCCTGATCCAAAAACGACTTGACCTGTCCGCCCTTTTCCGTGACGAACAGCAGCTTTCGACGGTCGTCCTGGGTACAGGGTTCTACCCGGACATACCCCTTCTCCCGCAGGCGCTTGAGAATGGCGGACAGGGCTGCCTTGGAATATCCAAAGGCGTCATGGATCTGGGTCAGGGACGTCCCCGTTTCGGAATGCTCCAAAATGTACAGCAGTATGCGTCCCTGGGCCCCCGTCAGATCCCGGCGGGCCATCACCCGATTGGCCTGCAGCTCCAGCTGAATGCCGATCTGCCGGTTGGCCGAGGCCAGGGCGGTTCGATCCAGCGGCAACGCTCCCTCCCCCTTTCCAAATTAGTTCGGACCGAAACTGTTCCGGCCTTCACCATATATAGCACGATTCCCCTTGCATGTGAAATTCAAATCTGTTATGATCTATAAAGATATTTTATCGCATCTGCGCATTGCCCAAAGGGATTCCCTGCGCGAAGGAGGACTTTTGTTTGAATACCACACAGTTGGAGTGCTTTCTGGCCGTAGCCAATTATTTAAACTTCTCCCGGGCGGCGGAACAGCTGCGTATCACCCAACCGGCAGTGAGCCATCAGATTAACACCCTGGAGGATGAATTGGGCAGCAAGCTGTTCCACCGCACCAGCAAGAGCGTCCAGCTGACCCAGGCCGGGCATCTGTTCCTGCAATATGCCAGCGAGATCCTCAAGCTGACCGGCCTGTCCAAAGCCCGGCTCAAAGAGGGCCAGGAGGCCTTCCCCCAGCGCTTTGGGATCGGCTGCCGCAATTTTGCGCAGCTAAATTTTCTCAGTACCATATTGGAACAATTTCGGGAAGAGCTGCCGCAGGTTGTTCCCATCCTGCGTATGATCCCCTTTGCCTCCCTGGATCATCTCCTAGAGGAACAGGGCATTCAGGTCATGCTCACCTTTCAGGAAAGCGCACCGGCAAAGGCGGTATATCACGAGCTGGTGCTGTGCCCCATCGTGTGTGTCTGCGCCCCCACCCATCCGTTGGCAGCCGCATCCCAGCTCTCCCACCAGCAGCTGTCCGGGGGCGGGAAAGTCGCGGTCTGCCCTCCGCCGGCCTATCCTCCCGCCTTGCTGGCAGCCCAGAACCAGGCCATCGCCGGGCGCAGTCCCGATCAAATGCTCTTCTGCGACAACCTGGACGTTGCCTCTGCCCTGGTCCGGGCGGGCTATGCTTTCGCCATCATGGCCGATCTGCCGGGCGGCAGGCTGCCCGGTCTTCGCTATATCCCGCTGCCGGAGTTCGCGCCGATGTCCTATGGCGCCGCCTATCTGCTCGGTAAACGAACCCCCGCCCTGCGCCGGTTCCTGGCCATCGCCCAGGCCACAATCTCTGGCAACGGGGGAGATTGACTGCTCTTCGACGGGAAAAAGCCACAGCCGGCCTTCCAGCTGGCGGCGCTTTTACGCCGCAATTTTCCGGCCGATGGCGGAGAATGGCATGGGGGCGGCTCTGCTGCCCCCGCGCATTTCAATCAAAGGATGGAGTCGCCCTTCGGGCGGCGAAACCCCAAAAAGCAGGACATCCGATGTGGATGTCCTGCTTTTTGGAAGGGTATGGCCCTCTGTGCGGCGGAACCCAAAGCAAAAGGACATCCGAAAGGATGTCCTTTTGCTTTGGAAGGGACGGTTAAAATCGATATTTTGGATTGATAGGCCCGTTGCGGGAGAACCGCCCGACGGCCCTTCTAGGCCGGCGCCGCTTTTGCGGCGTACAAGCGTTTTGGCCGCAGGCCAAAACCTTGGCGCAGGGGCAATTCACTTGCCCCGAGCATTTGAAATCAACCGGGTGGAGGCCGCCTCCGGCGGCCGGAACCCAAAATAAAAGGACATCCTCTCGGATGTCCTTTTATTTTGGTGCGCGAGGCGGGAGTCGAACCCGCACGCCCTTGCGAGCACTGGCACCTGAAGCCAGCGAGTCTACCAATTCCA
>CALXDP010000035.1 GCA_944387095.1 uncultured Oscillospiraceae bacterium | reverse complement strand
AGGATGCCTCCATTGCTGGCTAACTTCATTCATGCCAGGGGCTGTAAACCAATTTGCGCAAAACTCTTGACACTACCGAAATGAATTCGCACGGCGCCGAGGTTTTGCTCGCAGCAAAACGCTCGCACGGCGCAAACGCGCCGCCCCACCGTGCAGGGCCCCAGCCTGCTGCCTGCATCTTTTTTATCATCCCAAGACAAAAGACCGCTGTTTTCCGGAGAAAACAGCGGTTGTTTTACGTTTGATTTTTTCAGCAGGTTACCCGCCATCCTGAGTTCCCTCTGCCCGCAGAGACAGCCGCAGGCAAAAAATTCCGGCCGGCAAAGTGTTTTCTCCTTGCTCTGTTCAATCCGGAAAGCCGCGCTTTTGCTCAGCGCCAGGGCAGGCTATGGGTCAGGCTCATCTGTTTCACTTGTTTCACTCACAGATTCTGTCCATTCCTCCCCCGACGTACTTCTTCCAACCTGTCGTTTTCTGTTAAAAAAAGAAAACAAAGAACAACATGGCGCATGGCGAATGGTTCTGCTATCCTTACCCCATTCTAAAAGAAACAGGTGAGTGACATGAAAAAATTGGCCACAGGATTTTTGGCCCTGCTTTTGAGCGTCTGCCTCTGGACGAATCTGTCTCAACCTGCACAGGCTACAGACGCGGCGCCTCCCGTCTCCGCGGACTGTGTCGAACCGGAGGGTGGAACAGCAGAGGTGTTTCCCACCCCCAGGAATATGCCGAACCCGAACCCTGATGAATATTAAAACAAGAAATCCTCCCCCAGCTGGGCCTGGACGTCTGCTTCCAGTTGCTTGAGATTGTGGTCATCGCCCACGGCTTGATAGATGTAGTATGCCTGACGGTACAATGCGGCGCTCCGCCCGCGGTCTCCCAAAAAATACGCGCACTCCGCCTGGATGGACAGAAGGCCGGGGAGGAACTGGTAGTGCCCCCGCTCCACACAGGACTTCCGGCCGATGTCCGCCACCTCCATCGCGTCCTCGTACCGCTTGAGCAGACCCAACTCCCGGGCATAGTTGAACGTCACCAAGCACACATATTTGCCGTTTTTTTCATACTTCTGCAAATACCGCAGCAGCTGGTCGTACAAGCCAGCTGCTGTTTTTCTCTGTCCTGCCAGGGCATGGGCCATGGCGATTTGGTTGATCAACCGGATTTCATTCCACGAGTATCTCAAATGCCCTACGTCCTCCGGGTCAAACCGGGGGGCGGTCAGGCGCAGGGCTTCCAGCAGCATCTCCAGCTGCCGCTCATAGGGATAAGGCCGGTCCCGCTCCCCCAAGAGCGCCCGGTTGCCCAGGATAAACTGTCTGGCCAGGGTGTCCTCCGGGTCCGACATGGCCTCCAGCTCCTCCAGGGCTTTCGCCGCCTGCTCCCAGGCCAATTTTTTCTCGTTCTCTGTCCATTGGTAGAAGTGGACAACGGATGCTTTGATCTCATCCCACAGGCGGGACTCTGTCTCCTCCTCCTTGCTCAGCAGGGCATAGTACCGGTCTCCGGGCAGGCCAAGGCGCTGAAGCAGCGCGGCGATCCGACTGCGGGACGGGGTCTGTTTGCCGTTTTCCAGCCGGGAGATTGTGATGGGCTCACAGATCCCTTCGCACAGCTGTTCCTGGGTCATGCCCAGTTCCAGCCGCCGCCGTTTGATCACATCGCCTAAAAATATTTCCTGCATTTTTTATTCCCTCATCTTTTCGAAATATAGATTTTTGAACAGTATATCATAGGAGGCTGGCACTGTCCACATACCTATCGTTTTATGTTATTGAAAAATAACTTACTACGATATGTTTTTTTGATGTCATCCATATTATGATGAAAGCACCGTAAGGGATGTGACTTACGGAAACTCAAAGAAAGAAGGGTATAAAATGGAAGTCGTTGAGAGCAAGCGGTCTTTGATTGCCGCTGTTTGCCGTAACGGAAACGGGACCTGCGGCAATAATTCTTTTTGTCCTGATGTTCTCTAACTCTAAAGGAGGCTGGGGCTGGAGTTCACACTCGAACCCCCAGCCTCCTGATTCAATGGAGCTGATCGTAGTGTATTTTTTTCCAAGCTATGTTTCTTACTATAAAGAAGACTCGGCTATTTACATTACCTCTAAACTGTATCAAAACAAGGTGCGCCTAACCGATCCAAAGATACAGGCGGAATTTTGGAATCTTGTCCAGGGTGGCGGCTGCCCGGATCTGTCCACACCACTGACCCAGTTCCTCCATGAGCAAGAGCTGCTGCTGAATCAGGAAGAGCTGGACCAGACCCTGCGCCAGGTATTCGCTCTGCTGGAGGGCACCCTCTTTGTGACCATATTACCCACCGAAGGCTGCAACTTCCGCTGCCCCTACTGCTATCAGGATCACGTCCCTCAGTCTATGGACCGGCACATGCTGGACCAGATCGAGGCATACCTGGCCCAGGAAACCCCCCGTTTCCGCATGGTGCAGCTGAACTGGTTTGGCGGAGAACCCACCTTGTGCAAGGACACGGTGCTGGAAATCTCCGCTCAGCTGTGCGAGCTTCGGGACGCCTATGGGTTTCAATTCGCCTCTTCCATGACCACCAATGGCTTTTTGCTTGACACCGTATCTTTTCTTGATTATTATAAAAATGGAATTTCTCACTATCAAATCACATTGGACGGCTGGAACCATGACAAGACCCGTCCTCATGTGTCCGGCGGCGGCACACTGAACGTCATCATCCGCAACCTGCTCCGGCTCTCTGCCCTGCCCCGGGAGGAGTTCCCCTTCCAGATCACCCTGCGCCACAACATCCTGGCGGGGGACGAGGATTACAGCTGGTATGACTACCTGTACCGCCTGTTCGGGGCAGATGACCGGTTCTCCCTGCTGGTGCGTCCGGTGGGCAATTGGGGCGGCGAATCGGTGAAGTCTCTGGACCTGCTGGACGGCGCGTCGGACAATGCGCTGGTGAACCGCCATGTGGACTACATCCAGGGGCTGGGAATGCGCTGCGAGAACCGGCAGAAGGGAATTTTGAGTATGGCCTGCTACGCCAGCTATCCCCACAGCATGGTGTTCCGGCCCGACGGCCTGATTGAGAAGTGTACCGTCCTCATGGGCCATCCCAAAAACCGCCTGGGCGTGCTGGACCCGGAGTGGGGTGTGATTCTGGATGAGGAGGTCAACCGCCTGTGGAGCGGTGGAGCACTGAAACCAGAGTGCCTCGGCTGTTCGGATCTGCTCTCCTGCCTCCATATGCGCTGCCGCGCCGGCCTGGTTACCGCCGGGGCAGAGGACGTGTGCGGAACAGCTCGTCCTGCCGGGCAAGAGCGCGTAAAACCGATGGAGGTGTAAGCGAGGCATGGGTTATTATCTGAAAAAATTTTGGGCCCTAAATTTTGCTGCCATTTTCTTTTGCATTTTGAATTCGGTGTTGATGGTCGTTCATGTATTGATGATGATGCAGATGGGCCAGGGGTTGTTTGACCTGGATGTGCGCCGGTTCCTCTTTTGGATGTTGGTGGATACGGCGCTCTGGCTTGTGATGATGCTGGCGAATCTGGGAGAGACCTACTGGAAGGGCCGGGCCATCCGGGCCATGAACAACGAGGTGCGCCGGGACATCGGGGCCATGAACAACGAGGTGCGCCGGGACATCGGGGCCACCCTGCTGCGCACCGGCTATCAGGAGTACCACGCCCAGGACACTGGGGGTTATTTGTCCTGGTTGACCAACGATGTCAAGCAGATGGAGACCCTGGCCTGGACGCCATTTTTCGGCGTATTTTCCCAGCTTGCCTCCATTGCAGGCAGCGTCGTCGCCCTGACCTCCATGCACTGGTCCCTGCTGGCCGGCTCCGTGACCGTGGGTGTGGTGATGCTGGTGCTCCCCAAGCTGTTCAGCAAAAAGATGGAGGCTCTGGGAGAGCGGTGCGCCCGGGAGCAGGGGAAGGGTACCAGCTGGCTCAAGGATCTGCTGGCCGGCTTCGATGTGCTCCGGTTTTTCGGCCGCGCGGCCCGCTTCCGCACCCAGATGGACCAGGCCAGCGATCAGATCGAGAAACCTCAGCTCCGTCTGACCGTCTCCAAGGCCAAGATCACCGCCGGGCTGGAGGTGGTCAATCTCCTGTGTCAGACTGGCCTGAACATACTGATCGGCGTACTGTCCATTAGAGGCATCATCCTCCAGGCGGCCATGTTCGGCGGCGGTAATCTATGCGGAAGCATTTCCAGCGGGGTGGGCCAGCTGTCCCAGCTGCGCCTGGCTCTGGCCGCCTCAAAACCCTACTTTGGGAAGATCCGGGTACACGCCGGCCAGGAGACTCCCGGAGAGGAAGGCGCCCTGCCCACCCTGGATACGGGCATTTCCATTGAACATCTTGGGTTTCTGTATGACGGCCAGCACCCCGTTTTGCAGGACTTCTCCTACCAGTTTGAACTGGGGAAGAAGTATGCCATCATAGGGCCGTCCGGGTGCGGCAAGTCCACGCTCCTCAAACTGCTGCTCGGTTGGCTGCCAAACTATCAGGGAACCATTCGCATCGGCGGCCGAGATATCCGGGAGTTCACTGACCAGCAGCTTCAAAGTCAAATGAGCTACATTGAGCAAAACGTCTTTTTGTTCAACTCCTCTATCCTTGACAACATCACCCTGGGGGAGGCGTTCTCTCAGGAAGATTTGGACCATGCCGTTCAAAATAGCGCGCTCATCAACGATTTGCCCCAGTTCCCTGATGGTCTTAACACGATTGTGGGGGAGAACGGCAGCAATCTATCCGGCGGACAGAAGCAGCGGGTGGCCCTGGCCAGAGCTTTGATTCATCACCGCTCCATCCTGCTGGTGGACGAAGGGACCAGCGCGTTGGATCAAAAGAACGCAGACATTGTGGAGCAGAGCCTGCTGTCCAACCCGGACATCACGCTAATTTTGGTCAGCCATCATTTAAGCCTCGAGCGCAAGCAGCAATTTGACAGTGTGATTGAACTATTGCCGCACCGCACATAATCAGACGGCATACGGCCTTGGCCACCAAGTGCAAACAGGAAACCGGGATTGATGTTGTAAAACTGAAAATGTATTTCATGAAATTGCGTCAAAGGGCAAGCGCAATCTTTGACGGCAACCCAACACAGGGGCCGGAGGTGTACACCTCCGGCCCCTGTTTCATGGAACTATGGATTTTGCGTCGGCTCACTTCAGCCCGGTCCAGGTCTCCTTGCCATCGGTGATGGTATAGGTGTGGCCGTTGGTGGCCTCCATGATCTGGTAGTAGGCCCAGCCGCCCGTCACGTCGGCAAACTGCTTCAGCTGGCTCAGGTGGCTGTCCACATACGCCTCGTCCGCACTGCGCCCCAGCATCCGGTTGGCGATGGTGGTCACCTCCGCTCGGGTGATGCTGGCATTGGGCGCGAACAGCCCGTTGCCGTAGCCCACAATCCAGCCGTAGCGCACCGCGCCCACCACGTACCGGTAGTACCAGCTGCTGGGGCTGACGTCGGTGAAGCTCACGTCCCCGGCCACATCCCCCTTGGTAAACCGCATGGCGATGGCGGTGAACTCCGCACGGGTGATCGGGCTGTTGGGGTAGAAGTTCCCGTCTCCGGCCCCTACGATGATCCCCAGGCTGGCCAGGGTGTTCACCGCGTCGGTATACCACCTGCTCGCGGGCACATCGTCAAAGGATACCGTGATGGCCACATCCTTCTCCCGCAGCAGGTTGTAGAACAGCTGGGCCACCTCCCCGCGGGTCATGTCGGCGTCGGGGGCGAACAGGTTGTTGCCATACCCCTGCAGGTAGGCGTTGTGGTTGTCCGTGTCCAGCCAGTCGGACACCCCGGTGTCGTCGGGATCGGCCACCCCATCCGCATCCCGGAAGATGACGGTGATGGTGTGGTTGGAGCGCACGTTGGTGAAGGTGTAGCTGCTCACCTGGCCCACGCTCTCGCCGTCCACCAGCACGTTGACGATCTCATAGCCCTCGCTGGCGGAGATGGTGAAGGTCTGGCGCTCCCCAGCCGCCACAGGCACCCGGCCGCTGGGGCTGATGGATCCGCCGTTGCCCGCGCTGGCGGAGATGTAATAGGTCACGCCGGGGTCGGGTGGGGTAATGGTGCCGCCGCCCTCCTGCCGCCAGAAGCGGTAGGTGTGGGTATCGGTGGTATTGGCGTCCGCAGCGGTGGCGGAGGGCTCCCACGCGATGGTCCGCGTTCTGTCGGCGGACGGCGTGCCATCGGCAATCATTTCCGCGCGGAAGCTGATCTCAATCTCCGTGCCCGTGGTCATGTTGCCCAGCTTGGCGGTGAGCGTGCTGCCGCTAATGGCGGCAGCGGTGCGCACCACGCCGCTGGCGGAACCGCCGGAAGCGGTGCTGGTAAACGCGCCGGTGACGATTTCCGGATCCGCCATGACCGCCATGGTACCGGGCAGGATCACGGACAGATCGATGTCGCCGGAGATGGCGCCCTCGTCACCCACAAATTTGACAGTGGCCTTTAGGTAGTAGTCGTTACCGCTGGCGGACTGCTCTCCGTGTTCCCAGAGGCTGTCATGGACCACCGTGTAGACAGCCGTGCCGTCATCCGCCAGTGGCTCCACGGACAGGGTCTGGACGCCGGGGGTTTCTCCGGTCCCGGTGCTGCTGGCAACGGGGGCGGCGTTGGCCGCGGCGCTCTGCCGTGCGGCGGACTGGGTGGACGCGGTGCTGGCCGCGCTCACTTTGGTGACGTTGCTGCCGCCGGCCTCCTCAAATTTAGTTGCAATATACTGGCCGATGGTGTCGTCGGTGACGGTGAGGGTAATACCGCCCATGTTGACGCCGGTGGCTGTGGTCAGCGCCGTGAACATGTCATCCAGCCTGCTCAAGTTCCCATCACTGCCCGTCCAGCCGGAGAAGTCCAGAGAGGTCAGCTCGGTGGCATTGATGCGAGTGAACAGATTGGTGAAGCTACTGATGTTGTCGATGTTCAGGCCCTTCAGCTCAATGGTTTTCAGGTTGGCACCGCCGGAGCTGAACATGTTGTCCACCTTGGTGACGCCGGACAGGCCGGTCCAGCCCTCAAACGCCTGGTCCGGGTCTTTGGACAATCTGATATAGGAGGAAATGTTATTTAGGTCAACCGTGTGGCCGTTAAAGTTCCAGTTCTTCGCGGACACTGAGCCGAAAGATGCGATATTCAGCGGCGTCAACAGCGTGGTGCTAGATATGCCGCTGGGGAAGTCTGTGGTGATGTTCCAGCCATCCGCAATCAAGGTCACGTCTTCATAGGTGCCGCCGCTGAACGTATCATAATTCGCAAACATACCCGTTTTAATCGTGCTTGCAAGGCTCGGATTCCCGTTGATGGTCCAGCCGGAGATATCTAGGTAGTTGAGGTTATCCGTGTCCTCAAAGGTGAGATAGAAGAAGGAATTCTGATAACTCTGAATCAAGCCGGTCAGATTCAGGCGTTCCAATGACGTGCATCCCAAGAAGGTCTCATACATGTCCCGAATAGAACCTGTGGTCCAAGTAGACAGGTCTAGTTCCGTCAAGCTGGAGCAATCCAGGAAGGCATAGCCCAGTGTAGTAAGGTTGGGAACGTTCCAGCCGCTCACATCCACTGTTTGCAGGTTCGTACACCCGCGGAACAAGTAGCCTGCCCCAGTGAGGCTAGGCATGCTCCAGCCGCTCAGATTTACTGAGGTCAAATGCTCGTTATGCCAGAACATCTGCTGGATACCAGTGCCCTGCATGGAAACAGGGGCCCATTTGCTCAGGTCTAGCGTGCTCAAGCCGCTATTGGAAAACATGCCTAGCGCATCTTGCAGGGATGAGACATCCCATTCCTCAATCCCAATGACCTGTCTCAGCTTTGGCTCCACTCTGCTTACAAAAGCTCCGGTGCTTGTTGTCGTGAGAGAACTGGCGAACATGTACCTGGTATCCGTCACCTTGGAGGTGTCCCACCCGGTGAGGTCCAGGGTTTCCACGCCGACGCTCATAAACATCTGCCGCATGGATATCGCGTTGGATACGTCCAGATCCGTCAAGCCAGTAATGGTTTCCAGATTGTACATGCCGGCAAACATGGCATTGAAGTACTGCACATTTTCTGTGTGGAAATGGGTAAGGTCTATCTGTGTCACATTGGCGTTCCAGCCGCCGCCAACCAGGATACTGCCGTTGTTCAGCGCGGTAAACAGGGTTTGCGCATCCAAGCCGTATACACCGCCCTCTGCGGTGATCACGATCTCGTACTTGCCACGCTCAGTGGGGTGTGGGTGGACATAGGCCACCACATTGCTGTCAATGTTCTGGTCTGGGTCATCATAGCCAATCTGCCGGGCATAGATGGCGTCACTTGCACCGGATGCGACATTAATATGGTAGGGGTCAGTATCTCCCGCAGGCTCTCCCTCCACAGTGTAGTCGGCAAAGCGAATGGAGGTGACATTCTGACCAATGGGCCTTCCGTTGTGCTCAATGGCGCTAAAGTCAAAGGCGTTGGCACCGATAGCCCCTGCATTGAGCATCATATAGTTGTGGCTTGTTACCTCAGGCGCCGGGACTGCCTGCCCCACTTCCAGCTCCACTTCCACATGTCCCCATAGCGGCTTCAGGGTCAGCGGTCCATTGGGCATGGTAATGACAGCCCCTGCGTTATACCGCTGCCCGACTAAGTTCTCATTGCCAGGAGCGGCGGTCACCAACCATCCGCCGAAGCTTTCTCCGGGCTTGGAGATGGAGGATGCGTCATCCAGCGTGACGTAATTGTTGGGTTCGGCTGTCTGGACCTGTACAGGGCCGCCCTCTACACCTTCGCCCAATTCATAGGTAATCGTCTGAGCGGTGCGGTCAATGGTGACAGCTGGGAAATCAAGGGTGACCTCTGTTCCATTCTGATCAAAATAACCGGTGCGCAGGGGAAGCGTCCACTGGAACGCAGAAATGACTTCAGCGGTGTCCACGTCAGGGTTCAACTCCACGCGAAGGCTGATTTGGATGCTGTCCTGCTGAAGAATCTGAGATGGGGTGAAGGAGAGAGTGCCGCCCTCCACATTCACATACCAGCCAAGGCCGCCGCCTGCCTGATCCATAATAGGGACCCGGATGTCGCTGAAGGTCTGGTCAAATGCCGTCGCCATGGTCTGGCTCTGGTTGAGCGTGATCTGCAGATCCAGGCGGTCGGCAAAAGTGCCAATATATTTGTTCCGATAACCGTCGCTGGTTAGCGCAATCAGGCTCTCATACAGGTTTGCGCCCAGATCATAAACCGAGGTATCCCTGTTGGACCGGTAAATTGCATGCTGTGTAGTCCCTGGGACATCGCTGTTTACATAGGTGGTGACGTAGTCCTTGAGATATTCTGTCGGTTCCGTCAGAGCGTCACTCCCCTCCTGATGGACAATGAGCATGCCATTCTGGCCCAAGGCAGTTTGCAGCTCAGTTAAGGCGGACGTGACGGCTTCTTGGGATTCGCTCATGTTCTCGCCCATGACCCAAACCACCGCAGTGGGCTGGCCGCTTGTTTCCAGATCCTTTACCGCTTGGGCAGCGGCGGCCAGCCCCGCGGACTCGCTGGCGGTATTCTGAGCGCTTTGATAGGGGATCTGGCCCAAGGCGGTCGTAATAGCCGTGGCATCCGTAAGAACCCCACTGTCAGCGACCACAGCGGTATCATAGGCAATAATCTGAACTTGATTGGGCGTGTCATAACCCGTCATCAATAAGCTTGCGTCTAAATTGTTCAGCGCGTGGTCCAGCGCATTGAACACGGTGTGCCGTGTGTCATACTGGGACACGTCCGCCAGGATGATGACATTCACCCCCTGCTCCATAGGGACAGCAGGGACTGTATAGGTAATCTCCGCCTGGGTCAGCTCCTGATTCAGAAACCGCACCGAGGAGGTGACTCCGGGAGTGTCCGTCGTCGCTGGCGCTTCCGGCGCTGGTGCGGACAAAGCGGCAGCGGGCAGCAGGCCCACCACCATGACCAGGGCCAGCAGCAGAGCTAACAATCGTTTCTTCATCGGTTCTTTCTCCTTCTTTCTGTACGTTTTATGCGCCCTTTTTACCGGCGCGGTTCA
>CALXDP010000034.1 GCA_944387095.1 uncultured Oscillospiraceae bacterium | reverse complement strand
GGAAGCCCCTTGGGCCGAAAAGAAAGACGGCGAAAGGCTTTCCTCATCATGCAGGATGTGAACCTCCAGCTTTTTGGGGACAGCGTGCTGGCGGAAGCGAGGCTGGGCGGCACAGCCACAGAGCAGGAGGCCCTGGCCGCGCTGGAGCGGATGAATCTGGCCCAGTACGCCCAGGCACACCCCCTGGCCCTTTCCGGCGGGCAGAAGCAGCGGCTTGCCATCGTGGATGGCTGCCTCAGCGGGAAAGAACTGCTGATTTTCGACGAACCCACCAGCGGGCTGGACCACGCCCACATGCTGGAGGTGAGCCGCCTGCTCCGGGAGCTGGCGGAGCGGGGCCTGTGCGTGCTGGTCATCACCCACGACGGGGAGTTCCTGCGGGAGAGCGGCGCCCGAGCCGTTTCCTGGCTGTCGGAGGAATGACATCATGAGCAACGCCGTAAATTTTCCCGGAGAAGGCTTGACAAATAGTGTTCAGCAGATTAAAATAACATCGTTATTTAATAACGACGTTATTTTAAGGAGAAGCCGATGCGCGTTCTGAATGAAAAGCTCTGTGCAGACATACTGGAGACCGGCAGAAAAGAGTTCCTCGCGTTAGGCTACCGGGATGCTTCATTGCGGCATATAGCCGCTTCACTGGGAGTAACTACCGGGGCTATCTACCGCTATTATGCGGACAAAGAGGCGCTGTTTGACGCTTTGGTCGCCCAGCCGGCCCAAGAGCTGGCGGATCGCTACCGGGCGGTACAGCAGACCTTTGCTCAGCAGAGCGTGGAGGAGCAGGTACGAAACCTCCCCGAAGTGCCTGACGAAGAGGCCGGGTGGATGCTGGACTTCATCTACGACCACTTCGACGCCTTCAAACTGATCGCCTGCTGCGCCGGGGGCACTAAGTATGAGCACTATCTGGATACTCTGGCGGAAATCGAGGATAACGCCGGCCGGGCCCTCATTGAAAAGATGGCAGAGGCCGGCTACTCGCTGCCTCAAATCGACGACGAACTCATCCACATCATGTCCAGCGCCCTGTTCAACGGCATCTTTGAGACGGTGCGCCACGACATGCCCCGGGAGAAGGCACTTCGCTATATGGCAAGCCTCCGGGACTTCTATTCTGCCGGTTGGTTCAAACTGCTGGGGATCTCAGACACCTGAGTTCCCCCAGTTTTTTGATTAAAAGTTAGCAAAAACTAACTAAAGGAGATGCTGATATGGAATCTAAGAAAGCGCCCTCCCCCTTTGCCGTACTATGGGGCTGGGCGGACGGTGAGCACGGCGGGTTTTACACCTCGGTGGCCTTGGCGCTGCTGGGGGTGGCCTGCGGGATGGTGCCCTATTTCTGTGTGGCGGCTATGATCGCACGGCTTCTCTCCGGCGGGGGCTTGGTGGAGTGCATGCCCTGGTGCGCGGGCGCGCTGGTGGGGTATCTGGGGAAAGCCCTGTTCTCCACTTGGTCCACGGCGCTGTCCCATACCGCAACTTATCATATTCTGCGGAAGGTCCGCAGGGAACTGCTGGCGAAACTAAGCCGGGTGCCCATGGGCACCATTTTGGATACCCCATCCGGCCAGTACAAGACCACCATCGTGGACCGGGTAGAGGGCATGGAGCCCACCCTGGCCCACCTGCTGCCGGAGATGACCTCCAACCTGTTGGTACCGCTTGCTATCGCGGTCTATATTTTTGTGCTGGATTGGCGGATGGGGCTTGCATCGCTGGTGACTACGGTAGTGGGTATGCTGGTATCCATGCAGAGTGCCAAGAACTACGGGCCCCGCTGGCAGGGGGCGGTGGAGGTGGGCCGTCGCATGGCAAACGCCATTGTGGAGTATGTGGGCGGCATCCAGGTGGTGAAGGCCTTCAGCCAGTCCGCCGGTTCCTATAAGCGATACTCCGATGCGGTAACGGAGAACGCCCAATACTATGTGGACTGGATGGCGGAAAACCAGAAGTTCATGGCCGTCATGCAGACGGTGATCCCCTCGGTGCTGCTGCCGGTGTTGCCGGTGGGACTGCTGCTGTGGTCCGGTGGCAGCCTGTCCGCCGCCACCTTCCTCACTATTGTAGTGCTGTCCCTGGGTCTCACAGGGCCGCTGATCTCCGCCATGACCTTTGTGGATGAACTGGCGGTGGTGGGCACCAATGTGGGGGAGATCTCCGCCATCCTGGATGCCCCGGAACTCCAGCGGCCGGAGCGGGAGGCTGCCCTCAGCGGTATGGCTATCCATCTGGACCACGTCTCTTTCACCTACAAGGCGGAGGACGGTGAGGTGCTCCATGACATCTCCCTGGACATCGCGCCGGGCACCGTCACCGCCCTGGTGGGTCCCTCCGGCTCCGGCAAGAGCACCATCGCCAAACTGATCGCCGGGTTCTGGGACGTGTCCGGCGGCAGTATCACCCTGGGCGGGGCCGATTTGAAAGACATTCCCCTGGAGCAGTTGAACCGGCAGATCGCCTACGTGTCCCAGGACAACTACCTCTTTGACCGCACGGTTCGGGAAAACATCCGCATGGGCCGTCTGGATGCCAGCGACGAGGAAATGGAGCGGGTAGCAAAAGCCGCTGGGTGCGACGAGTTCATCCGGGCGCTGGATCATGGGTACGACACGATCTGCGGCGGTGGCGGCGGGCACCTGTCCGGCGGGGAGAAGCAGCGGATCTCCATTGCCCGGGCCATTCTGAAGGACGCCCCCATCGTGATCCTGGATGAAGCCACCGCAAGTATTGACCCCGAGAACGAGGCGGTAATCCAGCGGGCCATCTCCAACCTGACCCGGGGCAAGACCCTGATCGTCATCGCCCACCGGCTGGGAACAGTGGCCGACGCGGACAATATCGTGGTCATCGACCATGGTAGGATCGCCGGCCAGGGACGGCAGGAGGAACTGTTGCGGAAGTGCCCGCTGTACGCCCGGATGTGGAACACCTATCTGGGTACCCGGGACGGGAAGGAGGAATGAGCCGTGTTCAGTGTTCTGAAGAAGATCTCCGACTTTGCGGGGACCCGGCGGGGGCTCTTGAAAAAGTCCATGGCGGTAGCCTTCCTGGGAGCGGTGTTCGCCGCCCTCCAGTTTGCCGCCCTGATGCTCACCTTGGATATTCTGGTGGGCGGGGCGGACCTGCGCATTTGGCCGGTCATTGGTGTGATGGTGGTATCTGTGGTAGGCCGGGCGGCATGTTCCTACTGGTCCACCAATGCAGAAACGGAGACAGGCTACTTCATGGTGGCGGAGAAACGAATTCACATCGGAGACCGGCTGCGATATATCCCCATGGGCTATTTCAACGACAACTCCCTGGGGAACATCACCGCCGTGGTCACCACGACCCTGTCCGATGTGGAAAACAATGCCGCCCGGTGCCTGGTGAGCGTTATCGGCGGGTTCCTTAACACCTTGGGCCTGTGCCTGGGGCTCACGGTGGCGGACTGGCGGCTGGGCCTGCTGGCCATCGCGGGTATCCTGGCCTATCTGGGAGTGACGGAGCTCTCCCAGCGAGCCATGCTGAAAACCGGCCCTGCCCGGCAGCACGCCCAGATGAACTTGGTGGAGGCGGTGCTGGAGTACATCCAGGGTATGAGCGTGGTAAAGTCCTATGGTCTGGACAAGGACAGCGGCCAGGCGGTGCAGAGGACTGTGGACGAGAGCTGTGACAAGGCCCTGTCGCTGGAAAAGTCGGTAGTCCCCTGGATGGGGCTCCGTCAGGTGGTGGTGCGGGTGTTCTCCGTGGCCATCGCTGTGTGTGCCCTGGCCTTCTACTCCGGCGGCACGTTGTCCTTGGCCCGGTGCCTCTTGATGCTGGTGGCTTCGTTCATGCTCTATGCGGAGCTGGAGAGCGCCGGCAATATGGCGGACAATCTGCAGATGCTGGGGGCCTCCATGGACAAGGCCAACTCCATTGACGACACCCCGGTCATGGACATCGACGGGGCGGAGCTGACGCCGGCGGACACCTCCGTGGAATTTCAGGATGTGTCCTTCGCCTATGGGGACCGGACGATCCTGGACCACGTGAGCTTGACCGTTCCCTCTGGTAGCATCACCGCCGTGGTGGGACCCTCCGGCGGCGGCAAGACCACCCTCTGCAACCTGATCGCCCGGTTCTGGGATGTGCAGAGCGGTAAAATCACTGTGGGAGGCTACGATGTGCGGGAGTACAAGCTGGACAGCCTGATGAAGAATATCTCCATGGTGTTCCAGTCGGTGTACCTCTTCAACGACACAGTGGAGAACAACATCAAGTTTGGCCGCCCGGATGCCACCCACGAGCAGGTGGTGGCCGCCGCTAGGGCCGCCTGCTGCCACGACTTTATCATGGCACTGCCGGATGGATATGATACAGTCTTGGGTGAGGGAGGCGGTTCACTCTCTGGTGGGGAAAAGCAGCGCATCTCCATTGCCCGGGCCATGCTGAAGGACGCTCCCATTGTGATTTTGGACGAAGCCACCGCCAGCGTGGACCCGGAGAATGAGGCGGAGCTGCAGGCAGCCATCTCCGCCCTGACCCGCGGAAAGACGCTCATCATGATCGCCCACCGCCTGAACACGGTGCGGAACGCTGATCAAATTCTGGTCCTCAGCGGCGGGCACATCGTTCAGCGGGGCACCCATCAGGAACTGATGGCCCAAGGCGGCCTGTATGCTGACTTTGTGGGTGTCCGCCAAGAGGCGCTCAGGTGGAAATTGGATACTTGAGGAGAAATCGGCACAATGACCGGATTGGAGCATGTCCGCTTTGCGGACGAGGAACTGATCAAAACCCAAGTCCTCAAGGGCGAGGCGGCTCAGACTATCATTCGGGGGGAGAATTGTTCTGTCTATAAGATGGAAAATGAAACCGGAGAGGGTGTCATCACCCGATACCCGGTGTTCCCCGGAATTGAACTGCTCTATGACGATATTCATATGTCCTGCGGGGTGGCGCACCGAGAGGACCCACGGGCCGATCTGCTGGAGATCAATCACTGCCGGACAGGGCGATTTGAGTGTGAGTTTTCGGATGGAAGGGCTGTCTATCTGGGGGAAGGCGATCTGGCAGTCAATGTCATGACCAACCGGACTCGTGAGACCTGGTTCCCCCTGTCCCACTACCACGGCATCACCATCGCAGTGGATATTCCGGTGGCGGACAGGGTTTTGCGTCAGGTGTCGGAGGCGCTGGGCGAAGGGCTGTACTGCGACCTTTTTGCCATGCGGGACCGGCTGTGTGCCCACAACTCCTGCTTCGTTATGCGGGCGGCTGACTCCATTCAGCATATATTCTCTGAGCTATACCATGCGCCGGAGGATCTGCGGGCCGGTTATTTCAAACTCAAGGTGATGGAATTGTTCCTCTTCCTTGGCTCCCCAGAGATCACAGCGCAGGGAGAAGACCGTCTGTATGTAGACCGATCCCAGGCAGAACAGATCAAATCTGTCCGGCAGTACTTGATAGAGCATTTGGACCGCCGGATCACTCTGCAAACTCTCTCACAGACTTTTTCCTTTCCGCTGACTTCTATGAAAAAGTGCTTCAAGGAAGTTTATGGAACTACCATCAATGCGTATCTGCAGGCCTACCGTATGCATACAGCAGCGGGACTTTTGCGAGAGACCAGATTGGATGTGACTGAAATCGCTGGAAAGGTGGGGTACCAGAATGCCAGCAAGTTTTCCGAAGTGTTCCGCCAGCATACAGGGCATACCCCAACAGAGTACCGCAAAACTTTTTGTCTTATAGGAGCAGACAGCGTCCTGCGGGAGTGGCGAGACAAGTGAAAATCCGCTAAAATGTCTTTGTACGCAAGGGCATCTGCCAAAAAAGCGCATCGAGTCCGGTGCGCTTTCTCTTTGATATGAGGTTAGCATTATCTAACTATTTGGAGGTGGTCTTATGGCACAGCGGACCAGGCGGTATCTCATTCGGCGAGTCACCGTCGTTCTGCTGACTTTGTTTGTCGTCACGCTTCTCTCTTTCCTGCTGATGCGGCTCTCTCCCGTTGATCCGGCCACAGCGTATGTGAAGCGCAATTCTGCGGTCGTCACCCAGGAGCAGATCGACGAGGCCCGGGTCATACTGGGTCTGGACAAGCCATTGCCGGTGCAGTATTTCGATTGGGTGGTGGACGCGCTCCACATGGACTTCGGGATTTCTCTGGGAACGGGAAATCCGGTGACGGAGGAATTGGCCAAAACGGTGCCCGTTACCCTGACGGTGGTGGCCTATTCCGCTGTGATTATGTCCTTGGGCGTTCTGGGAGTAGGGATGCTGGGGTACCTTTGGCGGCAGAAAGCCGGCGGCATGATCCTCTCCTTTCTGACCATGATCGGCATTTCCGTGCCTGGCTTCTATCTGGGTACCGCTTTTATCGACTTGTTCGCGGTGCGGCTGGGCTGGATCAGCGTGTCGGGAAACAGCGGTTTTGCCCGGTATTTCCCGGTGGCGCTCTGCCTGTCGGTCTTGGGGATCTGTTTTTATGGACAGATGCTCGCAGCCTCACTGGAGCGGGAGATGGAGCAGGATTATGCCATGTACTTACGGTGCCGCGGGCTGCAGGATGGGCGCATCCTCCTATTCCATGCGTTTCCTCACGCTGTGGTGGACCTTCTGCCCAGTTTTGCCCAGATGCTGGGGCTGTGCCTCGCCAATGCGGCCATTGTGGAGCGGGTGTTCTCCCTGTCCGGCTTGGGCTACCTGATCATTGACGCAGTGGTGAAACGGGACTCGCCGGTGATCCACGCCGCTGTTCTGGTGCTGGCGCTGACACTGGTGCTTTTAGATACAGTCGCGGAACTTTTACAATATGCCCTGAGAAGTGATATGCGGGCTGCGGGAGGCCGGGCATGAGAAAACATTATTTTGCATCAAAGGCGGGAATGGTCCTGCCGCTACTAGTCCTCTGTGTCTGTGCATTCGGATTTGTGTTCGCCCCTAATGACCCGGAACTGGTGGACCTGACCAAGAAGTTCCTGGCACCTTGCCCGGAGTTCCCCTTAGGCGCGGACAACCTGGGGCGCTGTGTGCTGTCCCGCCTGCTCTACGGCGGGCGGACGACCCTGGGTATCGTCTTAGTGGGCTCTGTTACGGTTTCCGTTTTTGGGACGCTGATCGGACTGCTCATGGGCAGTGGGAAGAACGGCAAAAACCTAATTTTAGAGGGCGTGCTGAACGCGGTTACCGCCATCCCGCCCATCGCCTACCTGATCATCTTCATTGCGGCTTGGGGCAACAGTGTGTTCACCATGGTAGTGGCAGTGTCGGCTTCCCTGATGCTTCGGGTCATCAAACTAGTTCAAACACGGACCGAAATCGAACAGGGGAAGGCCTATGTGATGTGCGCGGTGGCCTCCGGTGCAAAGCCGAGCCGTATCTTGTTTGTCCACATCCTCCCGAACCTCATCTGGGATGTTCTCCACTTCATCTGCCTCTCCTGTGCGGATATGACGCTGTCCATCGTCAGCTTTTCGTTTATCGGCCTGGGCATGGGAGACAATGTGGTGGACTGGGGCAGCATGGTGTCGGAGACACACCACTATCTGCTCTCCTATCCCGGTCTTACGCTGTATCCGGTCTTGATGATCGTGCTGTGTACCATGGCATTCCATATGCTGGGACGCTGGATCGAAAGGAGGGTGTCCGCCCGTGCTTGAGGTAAACAATTTGTCCGTGACCGCCCGGAGCGGCGCTCAACTTCTTAATCAAATCTCCTTTCAGATCGAGATTGGCGAGGCGATAGGGTTGACTGGACAGAGCGGGGCGGGCAAAACCACGCTGCTCAAGGCACTGCTCGGTATTTTGAGCGGCGGCTGTCAGGTCAGCGGCGGCACGATCCAGGTGGACGGCCAATCTCTATGGACCCTGCCTCCGCGGAAACGGCGGGAGCTGTGCGGAACGACTCTGGGTTTTATCCCGCAAAACCCGATGACTGCATTTGACCCCAGGCTCAAGATGGGGCGTCAAATGGAAGAGACTCTGCGGCTGAGAACGGGCGTTTTCGGGAAAGAGGCGGTGGAGCGGGCAGAAACGCTTCTGGCGGAACTGGGCCTGTCCCAGCCCCGGCGGGTGCTGGACAGCTATCCCGCCCAGCTCTCCGGCGGGATGCTCCAGCGGGCAGCGGCCGCATTACTGCTGGCCCTGCATCCCAGATATATTTTGGCCGACGAGCCCACCTCCGCGCTGGACGCGGAAAATCGGACACTTTTGCTGGAGCTGCTGGAGAAGCAGAGGGAAACCGCAGGCATCCTGTTTATCTCCCACGATGTTGCCGCACTCCGCACCCTCTGCGGAACGGTCCATGTGATGGAGCATGGAATGCTGACCGAACAGGGGACGATTCAGGAACTTCTGGAACACCCCAAACAGGCGTGGACCAAGGAATATGCCGCGGCAAATCACCCGGTGAGCAGGGAGGGATGGACATGGACGGACTAATTGCCGAGCACATCAGCAAAACCTACGCCGGCACGCACGGACTCTCCTTTGCTGCGCTTCGGGATGTGTCCATTCGTCTGGAACCCGGCTCCTTCACCTCTCTGGTAGGAGAGTCCGGCTCTGGGAAAAGTACCCTGGCACGCCTGTTGGTTGGCCTGGAGGCCCCGGATCAGGGGGCAATCTTCCTTGATGGAGAGGACACCTCCGGTTGGAGCACCGAGGACTGGCGAAAACGGCGCACAAAGCTCCAGGCGGTTTTTCAGGATGCCAGCGGGACACTGAACCCCATGCGCTCTGTCCGCAGTAATGTGGAGGAGGCGATGGTCAACCTTACCTCCCTCTCAAAGCGGCAGCGCCGCGAGCGCGTTGGCGAACTCATGGAACTGACCCATATGGAAGAACGGCTATTGGAGATCCCCGCCCGGCAGCTATCTGGCGGAGAGCAACGGAGGCTCTCCCTGGTGCGGGCCATGTCGATCCGGCCCAAGTACCTCATTCTGGATGAGGTGCTCAGCGGTCTGGATCTGATCTCCGCCGATGCCGTCATGCGTGTCCTGGAACAATATCATCGGGAATTTGACTGCGCTTTTCTGCTTATCACCCATGATATGGACAGCGCCTACCGCCTGTCCGACACCATTCTCACGATGCAAGCCGGGCAAATCGTCCGTGTTGGCATAAAACAGTAACGAAAGGAAGTAAACCATGAAAAAGAGACTGCTTTCTCTTGCCCTCTGCGGCGCTCTGCTCTGCGGCGCGCTGGCAGGCTGCGGTGGAAATGAAACACCTTCCACTTCGCAGGAACCGTCCTCTGGCCAGACGGAGGACGAACCCAAGATCCTGACCACGGCGGTCAGTGCGGAGCTGAACACCCTTTATCCCCTCAACATGGATGTGCAGAACAATATCGGCACAAAGCTCTGTTATGAGGGCCTTGTCAACTATGAAAACGGGGAGGTCGTCCCCTGCCTGGCGGAGAGCTGGGAGTTTTCCGATGACGGAACTGCTCTGACCTTCCATCTGAAAGAGGGCGTCACGTTCCACGATGGGACGCCGTTCAATGCAGAGGCAGTCAAGACAGATTTTGAGTTTGCACACCCCAATCCCAATTTCAGCAACATCTCCGCCGTGGCCAAGGTGGAGAGCATTGAGGTCGTGGATGAGTACACAGTGACATTCCATTATCCCAATGCCTATTTCGCCTATCTAATGGACTTCTGCTATCCAGAAACCATGGTCCTGGTATCTCCCGCCGTATTGGAGGAGGGAAACTACCAGTCCATGAACGGCGTGGTGGGCACCGGCCCCTATGTGTATGAGGAGATTGTGGACGGCGATTATGTCCGCTTTGTCCGCAACGAGAACTACTGGGGAGAGCAGCCCTATTATGATGAAGTCATTGTCAAGTACATCCCCGACGCCTCTGCTCGGCTCCAGGCGCTCCAGAGCGGCGAGATCGACCTGATCTACGGCAGCGCGCTTCTGACCTGGGACGACTATCAGCAGGCCCTCTCTCTTCCCAATATTGCCGGCGCGGTGGCGGAGAGCGATTCCAAGACCCGAAACCTGGTGCTCAACGCCTCCGGCGTTTTGTCTGATTTGAAAGTGCGCGAGGCCGTGGCCTACGCTATCGACAAGGAGACTCTCTCCGAAGGGCTGACCTACGGCGAGGAGACTCCCGCCGACCACCTGTTCCCTGATGGCATCCCCTATACGGATGTGGAACTGAATGTCGTCCGTACCTACGACCCCGAAAAAGCCAACGCGCTTCTGGATGAAGCCGGATGGGTGCTGAATGAGTCCACCGGCATCCGGGAGAAGGACGGACAGGCGCTGTCCCTGAAATACACCTACGATTCCGGAGATGCACTGAACAAGTCGCTGGCCACAGCGGTCAAGAGCCAACTGGCGGCGGTGGGTATCGATGTGGAGACGGAAGGCCAGGAGATGATGACCTGGTGGCAGGAAGGCGTTGCTGGTAACTACGACCTCATCATGTGGAACACGGAGCAGCCCTATACCAGCCCCCACAATTACTTCATCCCCATGCTGTCTCGCTCTCCCCATGTGCCCAGCCTCACCGCTGTGGAGGGCAGCGACAAGTTCCTGGCTCTGATTGAGGAGTTTCAGACCACTGATGATCCTACCAGAGTTCAGGAAATCTTTGATCAGCTGCTGAACTTTGATAACGACAATGTGCTGGATCTGCCCCTGCTGTTCGTCAAGGATATGATTGTCTACAACACGGACAAGGTTGCGGGCTACGACTTTTCCAGCACGCCCATGTTCTTTGATGTGCGGTTGATCCAGCCGGCAGAGTAATGAAGCACTGCATTTGCATTCGGCTTTTGAACAATTGAACCCGTGACAAGGAACCGACCTTAGTAGGCCGGCTCCTTGTTACAGGAAACACTTCCAAAGGGAAGGGGGCAAAATGATTTGGCGCTACACCAGTCTGGCGAGGACTACTTGGAGGCTATTTTGGTCCTACAAAAGCAGAGAGGTATGGTACGCTCCGTGGATGTGGCCCGGTACCTGGATGTGTCCAAGCCCAGCGTGTGCCATGCTGTGGCGACCCTGCGGGATGGGGGCTTCCTAACGATGGACAGCGACTATTTCCTGCATCTGACTGATGTGGGCCGGGAAGTGGCGGAACAGATCTACGAAAAGCACCGTTT
>CALXDP010000033.1 GCA_944387095.1 uncultured Oscillospiraceae bacterium | reverse complement strand
AGTACCTGGAGGAGTTCACCTATAAGTTCCAGAAGAAGATCGTCAAGGCCTGGCTGCTGGAGGGCCACCGGGTGGACGGCCGGGCCAAGAACGAGATCCGGCCCCTGGCCGCCGAGGTGGGCGTGCTGCCTCGGGTTCATGGCTCCGGCCTGTTCACCCGCGGCCAGACCCAGGTGCTCAGCGTTTGCACCCTGAATACCCTGGCCGCCTGCCAGAAGCTGGACACCATCTGGGAGGAGACCGAGAAGCGGTATATGCACCACTATAACTTCCCCGGCTACTCCGTGGGCGAGGCCCGCGCTTCCCGCTCCACCAACCGCCGGGAGAAGGGCCACGGCGCCCTGGCCGAGCGGGCGCTGGAGCCGGTGCTGCCCTCGGTGGACGAGTTTCCCTACGCCATCCGGGTGGTCTCTGAGGTGCTCAGCTCCAACGGCTCCACCTCCCAGGGCTCCATCTGCGGCTCCACCCTGGCCCTGATGGATGCCGGCGTGCCCATCAAGGCCCCTGTGGCCGGCATTTCCTGCGGCCTGATCCAGGACGACGACGGCTCCTTCACCACCTTCATCGACATTCAGGGAGTGGAGGACTTCCACGGCGAGATGGACTTCAAGGTGGCGGGCACCAAGAAGGGCATTACCGCCATTCAGATGGACCTGAAGAACGACGGGCTGTCCCACGCCATCATCAAGGAGGCCCTGGACATCACGCGGGACGCCCGGTTTGCCATTCTGGACAAGATCATGCTGCCCTGCATCTCCGCTCCCCGGCCCGAGGTGTCCAGGTACGCCCCTAAGATGCTCACCATGAAGATCGACCCGGATAAAATCCGGGAGGTCATCGGCAAGGGCGGCAGCGTGATTCAGAAAATCACCGCCGAGTCCGGCGCCACCGTGGATATTGAGGACGACGGTACCATCCACATCGCCTCCCCCAACGCCGAGGCCTGCGACGCGGCCAAGAAGATGATTGAGACCATCGTGTTCGTTCCAGAGGTGGGCGCGCTGTACTACGGCAAGGTGGTGCGCATCCTCCAGTTCGGCGCCTTTGTGGAGCTGGCTCCCGGCAAGGACGGCATGGTCCACATCTCCAAGCTGGCCAACCACCGGGTGAACAAGGTGGAGGACGTGGTCAACATCGGCGATATGATCTGGGTGAAGGTCACCGACATCGATGAGAAGGGCCGGGTCAACCTGAGCTATAAGGACGCGCTGAAGGAGATCGAGGCCAAAAAGGCCGCCGGCGAGCCCATAAAGTAAAAAGATGATTTCAGACGGTCGGCGGGGGGAGTGCCCTGCCGGCCGTCTGCTTTCCCCGGGGCTTTATCCCGGAGAAGGGAGGATGCGCGGGATGGAATATCGGATTTTGAGCCGGTACCGCTCAGAACTCATGGGTGTGGCCATGGTGTGGGTGATGCTGTTTCACTCCTATGACCTGGATCTGGGCAGCCGGCTGCTCAATGGGGTGCGGGCGGCCGGCTTTGGAGGCGTGGATATCTTCATTTTTCTGTCCTCCATGGGGCTGGCCATGTCTCTGATCCGCCAAAAGCAGGACTACACTGATTTTCTGGGGCGCCGGGCCCGGCGGATCCTGCCCGCCTACTATGTGGTGATGCTTCCCTATACCCTGTTGCTGATTCTCTTCCAGGGCGTGCCTTGGAGCGACCTGTTCTGGAACAGCTCCCTGCTGTACTACTGGGTGCACCGATGCCCAGGGGCGTTTAACTGGTACATCTGCGGGGCGGTGTTTTTTTATCTTCTGACGCCGCCGGTGCTGTACTGGCTGCGGAAGCAGCAGCGGAACAAACGGCTGCTGCTGGCGGTGGCTGCGGGAATCGTGGGCGGCCTGGCCCTGTGCCAGCTGCTGGTTCAGGAGTGGTACGGGGAGTACCTGGATGTCTTTTACCGGGTGCCTGTCTTTTTCCTGGGGCTGATGGCGGGCATCTTGATCATGGAAAACCGGCGGCTGGGATGGAAGGACTTCCTGTTCTGGGTGGGGTGGGCCGCCCTGGGCGTGGGCTATTACCTGCTGGCCACCTATCCCGGAAAGGGAGAACTGACCAGCCTGAGCATCCCCCTGGCCCACCTGTTCGTGTTTTCCACCGTCCCCATGTGCCTGGTGCTGTGCCTGCTCTTTAAGTACCTGCCCTCGGGGTGGCTGTGCCGGTTTCTGCGGCTTGTGGGGGAGAACAGCCTGGAGATCTATCTGCTCAACGTCAGCTTCTTCTCCCAAGTGTCTGTCATCCGTCAGGTGATCTCCTTTGGCCCCTCCAACCGGCTTTACTATCTGCTGTCCTATGCGGCCAATATCATCCTGGGCATTGCCCTGCACAAAGGGGTGGAGCGGCTGCGGCAGCTTTACCGCCGGCGAAAGGCCATGGACGCCGGGGACCTGGCATAAGGGCCGGGGGTGTACCGGAGCCGGTGGAGAAAGGCGACCGCCCAAATTCCCCGGCGGACACTGACGGCAAAACGCAAGATGGAATTACAAGACGCTCCCGGACACCGTCCGGGAGCGTCTTGGTTTTTCAGGGCAGATCCAGGGTGCGGATGACCTCCAGCAGCTGTCCGGCGGAGGCGGCCAGGGCCTCCCGCTCCTCCGGAGCCAGGGGAATCTCCAAGATCTGTTCCACCCCCCGGCGGCCCACGATGGAGGGGATGCTCAGGCTCAGCCCCTGTAGATTATACTGCCCGCCCAAGACCACGGATACAGGCAAGACCGCCCGTTCATCCTTCACAATGCATTCGGCAATGCGGCCCACCGCCATGGCGATGCCATAGTAGGTGGCGCCTTTGCGGCGGATGATCTCATAGGCGCTGTCCCGGACAGACTCGTAGAGCCGCTGGGCGGCGCTGTCATAGTCATGCCGGCCCTGAAGCTCAAAAAAGTGAGACAGGGGGATCCCGGTCACATTGGCCCCACTCCACACCGCCAGCTCGCTGTCCCCGTGTTCCCCCAGGATATAGGCGTGGATGCTGCGGCTGTCCACCTGCAGGTGCTCTCCCAGCAGGTATTTCAACCGGGCGGTGTCCAGCACCGTGCCCGAGCCCATCACCCGGTGGGCTGGGTAGCCCGAGATGCGCCAGGCCGCATAGGTCAGCACATCCACCGGATTGGACACGATCATCAGAATACCCCCAAAGGGCCGTGCGGTGATCTGGGGGAGAATGGACTTGAGGATGGCCACGTTTTTGCCGATGAGCTCCAGCCGGGTTTCTCCCGGCTTCTGGTTGGCGCCGGCGGTGACGATGACCAGGGCGCAGTCGGCCACGTCGTCGTAGGTGCCGGCGTACACGTCCATGGCAGCAATGTAAGGCAGCCCGTGGCTCAGGTCCATGGCCTCCCCCTCCGCCTTGTCGCGGTTTGCATCAATGAGGACCAGTTCACTGAACAGGCCCTTCTGAATGAGGGAGAAGGCGATGGAGGAGCCCACGAAGCCGCAGCCGATGATGGCGGCTTTCCGAGGATTCATCACAAATCATTCCTTTCGCGGACGGGTATGAGAACCGTCCATATGGATGGGATAGTTTACCCCGCAAGGGGCGTGGTTATGTCTGAAACCCTTTCTCGGAATTTGCCCGGGAAAGTTCAAGCCAAGTGCAGCTTTTTCAGTACGGCCTGAAACCAGCCGGGCAGGGGGGCGTCCACGGTAATGCGCTCCCCGGAGGAGGGGTGGGTGAAGGTGAGCTGGGCGGCGTGGAGGCACTGGCCCGTCAGGCCGGGGAATGGCCGCTTGGGGCCGTACACCGGGTCGCCCAGGAGGGGGTGGCCGATGTGGGCCATATGGACCCGGATCTGGTGGGTACGGCCTGTCTCCAGCCGGCAGGTGAGGTGGGTATAGCCGTCGTGGCTGTCTACCACCTGATAGTGGGTCACCGCCTCCCGGCCTTCCCCGGGGCGGCAGACAGCCATCCGCTTCCGGTCTGCGGGATGACGGGCGATGGGGGCGTCCACCGTGCCGGAAGGGTCCCGGAAGCCGCCCAGCACCACCGCGTGGTAGAGCCGGAACAGGGAGTGGTCCTGGAGCTGCCCGGCCAGGGCCAGGTGAGCCCGGTCGTTTTTCGCCGCGATGATCAGCCCCGAGGTGTCCCGGTCAATGCGGTGGACGATGCCGGGACGCAGCCGTCCGTTGATTCCGGACAGTGATTCCCTGCAATGATATAACAGTGCGTTGACCAGCGTGCCATCGGGATGACCCGGGGCGGGGTGAACCACCATGCCCACCGGCTTGTTTACCACGATGACGTCACTGTCCTCATAGACCACATCCAGCGGGATGTCCTGGGGGATGATGTCCAGCGCTTCCGGCTGGGGGGGCGCGATGGCCAGCACCTGACCGGCCTGGAGGCGGGCGTTCTTTTTGACCGGAACGCCGTTCAGGGTGACCCGGCCCTCCTCCAGCCACCGCTGAGCCGCAGAGCGGGTGACCCCGTCCAGGGCGGCGGCCAGCACCGCGTCCGCCCGCCCCGCCTCAGGAACGGTCAGAGGAAAGATCGGCTCCGTCGTCATGGGGGTTGACCGCCTCCTTCTTGTGGAGCTTGTCGTAGAAGAACAGAACATAGACCACCAGCAGTATCACGCCCACCGTGAGGCAGGAGTCGGCCACATTGAAGACGGCAAAGTCCATGAACGTAGTCTGAAACATGTCCGTGACATAGCCCAGGGCCACCCGGTCAATGAGGTTGCCCACCCCGCCGGCCAGCACCAGGGTGGCGGCGAGCAGTCCCAAACGGCCTGTGATGTACCTGCGAAATACAAGCCAGGCGATGACCACCACCAACACAGCGGACACCAGGGTGAGCAGCCAGGTGTGGTCTCGGAGGATGGAAAAGGCCGCCCCGGTATTCTGGACATAGGTCAGGTCCATCACATAGGGGAGGAAGGGGATGGATTCCCCCAGGGGGATATTGGCCCGCACCAGGAATTTTACAGCCTGGTCGACTACAACAAGGACTGCAAACAGGATAATATACAGCATGGAATCAGCCTTTCTGAGATGTGGTGGCCGCCCGCGCGCTTTGCAGTTGGTCCAGGAGGGAACGGTCTATTCCGCAGGTCCTGGTGTCAGTCCGGGAGGCGAAGAAACAGTGTCCTCTCCTGTAGAAGGCGAGGTCCGCCAGCCAGCGGCGGCCGTCAGCTGTCTTTTCCGGGTCTCCCAGATCATAGACGTGGGACCGAGCGCGCAAAAAGCGGATGGCGGCGGGAGTGAGATTGAGATAGAGCAGCCGGACAGGGCCGCCCAACAGGAGGGCGGTGCGGTCCGCCACTTCCTGGGAATAGATGCTGGGGTACAGAACCCCCCGCTGGGAGTCCCGAAATTCCTCCGCGCGGGCGACTGTGGGTGGCGAGGCCCGATAGGACAGGGAAAAACTGTCCGCATAGCCCAGGACAAAACTCAAAAGCCGCTGCCAGCCCGCCCCGGTGTCCAACCCGGCCAATGGATGAAGCGGGTTGTTATGATACAGACGGGCCACATCCCCGTCTATGGAGGAAAAGCCCTCATGGGAGCAGGAGCAGAAGAAAATCTTACTGCCCTTGAGGAAAACCAGGTCATCAAAGTACAGAAAGCCCCGGCCCATATGGGCGGCGGGAAAGTCCAGCACCGTGCGCCGGGCCCGGAGGAAGGGAATGGTCACCGGGTCCAGCCGGAAGTACAGCAGGAGCATAGGGGAGCGGATGGTGGTGGGGGACTGGGTGGTAACCTCCCAATCCGTGACGCTGCCGGACAAAAAGCCCCATGGGGAGGCGCGGAAATCCTCCAACGACAGCGTCCGGGAACGGCGGGAGGAGGTGTAGAGGGACAGGCAGAAGCCGTCGGCGTAGCCCAGGACAAAGTCCAGAAACCGCTGATATTCCTCCGGTGTGTCCAATCCGGGCATGTCCTCAAGGTATTTCCTGGTGAAGGTCGCTTTTTCCATCCTGGAACCTCCCTCGAAAATAGCAGCGGGCAAGCCAAGAGGGCTTGCCCGCTATTGTATCACACTTGCTGGTTTGCGTCCAGATATTTCATGATGGCTTTGGCCGCCTTCTTGCCCGCCCCCATGGCCAGGATGACGGTGGCCGCGCCGGTGACCGCGTCGCCGCCGGCGTACACCCCTTCCCGGCTGGTACGCATGGTCTCCTCGTCCACCACGAAGCAGCCCCGGCGGTTGACCTCCAGGCTCTCGTCCGCCATGCGGATCAGGGGGTTGGGGCTGGTGCCCAGGGCCATGACCACGGTGTCCACTGCCATGAGGAAATCGGAACCGGGCACCTCCATGGGCCGGCGGCGGCCATTCTCGTCGGGCTCGCCCAGCTCCATGCGGACGCAGTTGAGGTTGCAGGCCCGGCCAGCGCCGTCGTCGATGACGGCGGTGGGGTTGGTGAGGAAGTGGAAGTGGATGCCCTCCTCCATGGCGTGCTCTACCTCTTCCGCCCGGGCGGGCATCTCCTCCCGGCCCCGGCGGTAGACCAGGTGGACCTCCGCACCCAGGCGGCGGGCGCACCGGGCAGCATCCATGGCCACATTGCCGCCTCCCACCACGGCCACCGTTTTTCCGGAGGGCAAGGGGGTGTCATATTCCTCCCGCCAGGCGTGCATCAGGTTGATGCGGGTGAGGAATTCGTTGGCAGAGTAAACCCCGGCCAGACCCTCGCCGGGGATGCCCATGAAGTTAGGCAGTCCCGCGCCGGTGGCCAGGAAGATGGCCTGATAGCCTTGCTGAAACAGTTCGTCCAGGGTGAGCACCCTGCCCACCACCATATTGGTGCGGATCTGTACGCCCAGGGAGCGCAGGTCCTCCTCGGTGCGGTGGACGATGGCCTTGGGCAGGCGGAACTCGGGGATGCCGTATACCAGCACGCCGCCGATGGTGTGGAAGGCCTCAAACAGGGTGACGGCGTAGCCCTGCTGGGCCAGGTCGTATGCGCAGGTCAGACCCGCGGGCCCGGCGCCCACCACCGCCACGTGGGCGTAGTTGTTGGGCTGGGCGGGCTGGGCAGGTTGGGCGTGATGGGCCAGGTGCCAGTCGGCCACAAACCGCTCCAGCCGGCCAATGGCCACCGGCTCGCCCTTGACGCCCCGCACGCACCGGGCCTCGCACTGGCTCTCCTGGGGACACACCCGGCCGGAGATGGCGGGCAGGCCGTTGGTGGAGGTGATGATCTGGTAGGCGGCCTCAAAATCGCCGTCGGCCACCCGGGCGATGAAGTCGGGAATGCGCACATTCACCGGGCAGCCCTCCACGCAGAAGGGGCGTTTGCAGTCCAGGCAGCGGCCCGCCTCCTGGACAGCCATCTCGGGGGTATAGCCCAGGGCCACCTCCTGGAAGTTTTGGGCCCGCTCCGCCGGGTCCTGCTGGGGCATGGGACAGCGGGGGGAAGTCATGTCCGCCATTACCGATCCCCTCCTTTCCGGGCTGCGTCGGCCATTTTTTGCAGGTTGCAGGCATGGGCCTCTTTGGCCGCGTTTTCCTGGGCGCGGTAGACGCTGTTGCGGATGATGAGCTCGTCATAGTCCACCTGGTGGCCGTCGAAGTCGGGGCCGTCCACGCAGGCGAACTTGGTCTGGCCGCCCACCCGCACCCGGCAGCAGCCGCACATGCCGGTGCCGTCCACCATCAGGGGATTGAGGGAGACCAGGGTCTTAATGCCGTACGGCTCGGTCACCTGGGCCACGGAGCGCATCATGGGCACCGGGCCGATGGCGATGACCAGGTCGTACTGCCGGCCCTCGGAGAGCAGCTCAGACAGCTTGCTGGACACAAAGCCCTGCTCTCCATAGGTGCCGTCGTCGGTGGTGATGTACAGATTGGAGCAGCTGCGGCGAAAGCTGCCCTCCAGAAGCACCAGCTGCTTGGTTCGAAAGCCGATGATCACGTCCACCTGGACGCCGGAGGCGTGCAGCCCTTTGGCTTGAGGATAGGCGATGGCGGAGCCTACGCCCCCGCCGATGACCATGGCCCGCCGGGCGCCCTCCACCTCAGTGGGATTGCCCAGAGGTCCAACCACGTCCAGCACGTTGTCTCCCGCGTTCAGCAAGTCCAGCTTCTGCGTGGTTACCCCCACCCGCTGGTACATGATGGTCACCGTGCCCCGCACTGGGTCATAGTCGGCGATGGTCAGGGGGATGCGCTCCCCCCGCTCATCGGGGCGCACCATGACGAACTGCCCGGGCTTAGCCTTCCGGGCGATCTCAGGGCAGTCCAGCTCCATATAGGTGACCGTGGGGTTGAGGGGACGCTTGGTTACAATGTTCGGCATAAATCTTCCCTTCCTGCTGTTGATTTTCAAGGGCTGCGCCGCGCCAAGCCATGGGGATAGGCGGTGCGAGCGGGGCCAAAACTTTACCACGCTGAATCATACTTCCACATTATAAAAGAAATTGCCGGCGCTTTCAATAGGATTTTTTTAGGTTACACGCGCTTTTCACAGGGGAGATGGGCATGGAAGCGAATAAAAACAGCCTGGGGGACCATACTGAAGGGAGAGGAGGGAAGCTATGGGCATTTTTGGGAAAAAGGAGCAGGCCCCGCCCCCCCATCCCCGGCGGGAGCCCCGGTTTGAATGCCCCCTGACGCCGGAGGCCATTGGCGGGATTTTTCGGGACTGCGCCGATTTCAGCCGCCGCACTCTGTACCTGGGGGGCGACCCCAATCGACGGGTGGAGGCGCTGTTCATCACCGGGCAGGTGCGCAACGAGCGGGCCAGCGACTATGTGCTGCGCCCCCTGGCCCAGAGCCAGGTGCTGCGGGACGCCCCGGACATGGACGCGGCCTTTGACCTGATGGCCCGGGGGGAGATATACTCCCTGGCCGTGTCCGTGCGGGACACAGCGGACCAGGTGGTCTTTGACCTCATCAACGGCTGGATGGCCCTGTTTTTCCCGGGAAAGAATCAGGTGCTCACCTTCATGACCGCCACCGAGGAGAAGCGGGGGGTGGCCCCGCCGGAAAACGAGCCCGACGTGAAGGGGGCCCGGGACTCTTTTGTGGAGAGCGTGCGCACCAACACCTCCCTGGTGCGCCGGCGGCTGCGAGCGCCCTCCCTGCGGGTGAAGGAGCAGCTGGTGGGGCGGCAGTCGGTGACGCCGGTGGATGTGGTCTACCTGGAGGGCATCGCCGACGAGGGGCTGGCCGGCCAGATTGAGGCGCGTATCCGGGAGATCGACATTGATGCCATGTTGATGACGGGCAATTTTGAGCAGTATATCACCCCCGTGTCCGCCACCGCCTTTCCTCTGACGGTGTATACTGAGCGGCCGGACCGCTTCTGCGCGGGGCTGGCGGAGGGCCGGGTGGGGGTGCTGGTGGACGGGATCCCCATGGGCTGGCTGTTCCCCGCCACCCTGGACAGCTTTTTCCGCACCGGGCAGGACCGCAGCACCGGCTGGGTGCTGGCCAGCGTGCTGTCCGTGCTGCGCTATGCCTGCATGCTTATCACCCTGTTTCTGCCGGGATTGTATGTGGCCGCGGTGCTCTATCACCCGGAGCTGATCCCGGTGAAGCTGATGCTGTCCATCATCTCAGCCAAGGCGGACGTGCCCTTTTCCACCCTGGTGGAGGTGCTGGTCATGCTGGCTGCCTTTGAGGTGCTCCAGGAGGCGGGGCTGCGCCTGCCTGCCTCCGTGGGACAGACGGTATCCATTTTGGGCGGCCTGGTGGTGGGATCGGCGGCGGTGGAGGCCAAGCTGGTGTCTCCGGCGGTGTTGGTGGTGGTGGCCATTGCAGGCATCGCCGGATACACCGCCCCCAGCCAGGATTTTGCCGGGGGCCTGCGGATCTGGCGGTTTCTCCTCACCGTGGCCGCGGCAGTGCTGGGCCTGGTGGGCCTTGTCTTGGGTGGAGTGGCCCTGGCCTACCGGCTGGCGGGGTTGGAGAGCTTTGGTGTGGCCTACCTCACCCCCTTTGCGTCCAACGCCGGACGGCAGCGGGAGGGCCATGCGGTGTTGCGCCAGCCCCTGCCCAAGGTGAAGACCAGGCCGGACTATCTCAAGACGAAAAACAGGAGGAACCAGGGATGAAAGGGGTGATCATAATGGCGCTTGCGGTGGTGGTGCTGGCCGGCTGCGCGCCCTCCGCCCGGGAGCCGGACAACCTGGCTCTGGTGCGGGTACTGGGGGTGGACGGGGCCGGGCCGGTGACCCTGACAGGGGTGTGCGGCGGTGCCAACCAGCGGGATGTGAGCCGGGGGACCTGCCAAGGGGAGTCCTTCGGTCTGGCCCGGGACCGCTTGCCCTGGTCGGGCACGGAAGAGCTGGCGCTGACCAGCGTGGGCTATCTGCTCATGGGCAGGGATGCGGATTTGACAGCGGTACTCTTTGCCGTGCTGGAGGATCCGGAACTGGGGGCCTCCGCCACGGTATGGCTGGCCCAGGATGGGGCGCTGGCCGAACTGGAGTCCTGCCAGGACCCGGCCACCGATCTGGAACTGCTGCTGCGGCAGCGGGTGTGGGCCCCCACCGCGGCCCAGGCGCTGGCCGCGCTGTGCACCGAGGGTCAGGCGGTTCTGCCGGTGGTGACGGCCCGGGAGGGCCGGTTAGAGATCCAGGGGGAGGAAGTATGGAAGATAAACAGGTGAACCGGGACCCCCTGTCCGCTCGGCAGCTGTCTGTGGCGGTGTTGGTGGGCGGGCTGTCCTGGGCGGGCGCCCAGGCGGGGCGGATGGACTGGCGCTGGGCGCTGGCGGTGCTGCCCCTGGGGGTGCTGCTGGGCTGGCTGCTCCTGCGCCGGGTAAACCACAGACCGCTGTTCCGGGGGCCGGGGGGAGGGGCGCTGGCGGTACTGTACGGCGCTTGGGCCGTGGTGCTCATGGCCTGGGTGCTGCGCCGGACGGCCCAGCGCATTGCGTATATGGGAGGCAGTCAGGCCAATCTCCTGTGGATCCTGGTGTTACTGGTGCTGCCCCTGGTCTGGATAGGTTGGGGAAAGGCGGCGGCCTTCTTCCGGCTGGTGGAAATCCTCTGGCTTGCCATGGTGGCCATTCTGGCGGCGCTGCTGATCCTGATGATCCCCAACGTTTATTGGCCCTATCTGCTGCTGGGCCTTGAAAATTGGAGACCGTCGGTTTTCGGCATGGTGGAAGTGCTGTCCGTGGGGTTGTTTGTTCTTCCCTATATATATAAGGTGGAACCGGGGAAGGGGAATCGCCGCCGGGGTCTGACCTGGTTTGTGGCCCTGGGGGTGGCAGGCGTAGTTTTAACAGGACTGACGGCAGGCGTACTCAGCCCCGCGCTGGCAGGGCAGCTGAGGGAGCCCTTTTTTGCGGCGGTGGGCGTTCTGGGCAGCACGGCCCGATTGGAGGGACTGATCTCCGCGCTGTGGCTGCTCCCGGACCTGACGCTGACGGGCCTGCTGGCCCAGACCTGGGGGCGCAAGCCCCGCCCGGCTATCGCGACCGCCCTGGCGTTGGGGCTTGCGCTGACCGGGATTGTCCAGAACTTTTCTGTCGAGTTGATAGGGGGCGGGACTCTCGCTTTGGTGATCTTAACGCTTCTGATCCCCAGCACCGGCGAAAAAATAGTGGTTCCCTTTTCTTGAAAGCGGCATATCTTGTGGTTGCCAGAAATCGGGCAAAAAAGCTGCAAAAAGTTGCGAAAAAGGTGTTGACAACTGAGTTCTGGTTTGGTATATTAATCGAGCGTCTAAGGCGGGGGGCAAGCATGGAGGAAGCGAAGGGCGAGGGAATCGCGGCGGAGCGGAAAGAAGTG
>CALXDP010000032.1 GCA_944387095.1 uncultured Oscillospiraceae bacterium | reverse complement strand
CATCAGCGGTCAGGGAGATGTTCTGGGTGAGAGCCTTGCCATTTACGGTGCGGGAGGTGGGGACTGCGCCCACATCTGCCGCGCTGGGGGTCCATGTCGAGGGCCGTGCGCCCACATCCCCCGCGTCCAGGGTGATGTCCGCACTCAATGCCTGTCCGTTTACCGTGCGAGTGGTCGGGACGGCCCCTACGTCCGCAGCGGAGGGCGTCCAGGTTGCGGGCCGTGCGCTGACATCTGCGGCGCTCAACGTGATATCTGCGCTCAGGGCTTTCCCGTTCACCGTCCTGCTGGTGGGCACGGCCCCTACGTCTCCCGCTGTCGGTGTCCACGTTGCGGGTCTCGCCCCCACCATCTCAGCGGTGTAGTCCCCCTCTTGCGGATTTACGGCCCCAGTGCGGCCCTTGAAGCTGGTAACGCCGGTGTCGGGAGCGTCCGCCCATTCGGCCCCGTCAGAGGTCTTGGTCAGGATCTGTCCGGTGGTTCCGCCGGTGGGGTTGTCCAGCTTCCCGCTGCCGTCGATGGTGTAGGTGCTGCCGCTCTGGTTGCCGGTGAGCCCCCCGGTTGCGTTCAGCGTCAGGGCGTTCACGCCGTTGATGGTGGCCGGTGCTCCGTCCTGTCCGGGCGCGCCGTCTTGCCCGTCTTGACCCGCAGGCCCTTGTGGCCCCATGATGTTCGCCCCTGTAGCGGCGGGCATACCCTCCTTGCTGGCGGTGAAGGTGATATTCCCGCTGGCGTCTACGGCAGGGGTGTAATACCCGCCGTCCTCGCCGGGGTCGCCCTTTGCCCCATCCTGACCCGCCGGGCCTTGTTCACCGGGAGCTCCATCTGCTCCAGCAGGCCCCGTATCTCCGGTGTCACCCTTCGGCCCCTTAATGTTCACGCTTGACACATCAGGCATGTCATCCTTGCTGGCCGTCCAGCTCAAATTTCCGGAGCCGTCAACACTTGGGGTATAATACCCGCCGTCCTCACCGGCAGGCCCCTGGGGGCCCTGGGGGCCCTGGGGGCCGGTGTTTCCTTGGGGTCCGGTGTCGCCCTTCGCGCCCTGTAGCTGCCCCTGGGACTTCCAGCCGGGGGCGCCCGTGGTGTCCCACATGTAGATGGTGTACGGGGCCTCCGCGCCCACGTTGTACATATCCCCCTGAGAAGGGTCGGTAACAGCGGTCTCCAGTTGTAGCAGGGAGGGATAGGTTCCCTTGATGTCCAGGCCGGTGCCCGTGTCTCCCTTAGGGCCCTGGATGCCCTGCTCTCCCTGGGGGCCCTGGGGGCCCTCCGGGCCCTGGATGCCCTGGGAGCCGGTGTCCCCTTTATCGCCCTTCTCACCTTTCAGCCCCGAGAAGGCGATGGTGAAGTTCTTGGCCGTGTCCGGCCCGTCGGATGTCACCTGGGCGGAAGGAGTGCCGCTGGTGTTGTCCACCGTCACCGTCATGGTGCCGAATCCCGCCGCATCTCCCGTGTCTCCCTTCGGCCCTGTGGGGCCCTGGGGCCCAGTCTCACCCTGTGGGCCTTGCTGACCCTGTGGCCCTGTCTCTCCGGTATCACCCTTGGGGCCCTGGGGTCCGGTGTCTCCAGTCTCCCCCTTCTCGCCCTGCGGTCCTTGCTGACCCTGCGGACCCTGTACACCCTGGGGGCCTTGGGGGCCAGTTAAAGCCTCCAACTGCTCCTCGGTGAAGTCGTCGTAGGTAAAGGCGTCGCCCTTGTCGCCCTTGGGGCCCTCTGGCCCTTGGGAGCCGGTGTCCCCCTTCGGCCCCTGGGCACCTGTGTCTCCTTTTGGCCCTTGTGGGCCGGTTGGGCCGGTGTCCCCCTTATCACCCTGATCACCCTTATCGCCCTTAGGGCCCTGCCAGCTGCCCTTATCTTTCCATTCTCCGTCCTCCCAGGCGTAGAACTGGGTGCCCACAATGTAGACATCCCCATCCTCCCCGGTGGGGTGGTCGGCGATGAAAGTGTCGTAGTCGTCATAGCTGCCTTGGTTGATGGAGGGGTCGCCCTTTTCCCCTTTCAGAGACTCTAGCCATTCTTCCTCTGTGCCGTCAAATCCATGTTTGACCGCGATGCCGTAGGCGGTGATGTAGTAGCCGCGCCATTTATCCATGTCATGGGGATACATCAGATCAATCCCTCCTCGTATGCGTCTGCGGGCTGGTACACATCGGCGTACCACCGCATGAACTCGCCGTAGAAGCTGTTGAACATTTGCATGGTGTTTTGGTATTTGTTGTACTCTCCGTTGGCGTAGTCGATCCTGGCCTCCAGATAGGGGGCATACAATTTGTCGTGCGGGGGATCAACCAAGAGGGTCTTATCCTTGTCCGCGTCGTAGGTGTATGTCACCACGTCCACGGGGTTGAATAGGAAGATCTCCGTCTGCACCATGCCCTCCACCTCGTTGATCCAGGCGGTTTTCGTGTCGTTGGAAAAGGCGTTTGGCTTAATCTCATCCACCCTTGTGATAACCTTAGAAAGCGTCATGGTATTTTCTCCCGTTAAGGTAAGGGGGGCGGTTGTCCGCCCCCCGTGGAATCAGGCGGAGATCAGCTGCGTGCCGCCGGTGATGCCGCCCACAGCGGCGAACCGCCAGTCGTTGAATCCGGCCACGAACCGGGCGTAGCCACTCCACACGTTGGCGTCGTTGCCGTCGTCGATCCGGCTCTTGACCTCCAGATTGGTGCGGTTGAGCCAGATGGCACCGCCGTACTCCTTGTTGTATCGGGAGTCCAGCAGAATCCAGGGGGCGCTCACGCTGCCCAAAAACTCGGTGAGGTAAGGCCACACGATGATGTTCCAACGGCCATACTGGTAGTTGAAGGCGTTGTTGTTGGTCTCTGGGTCCTTGTCCGCCCCCAGCCCAGAGAACACATCGTTTTTCAGCGCGTAGTCGTTGGGGATAATGATGGTGTCCGGGGAAACGTCCAGGATCTCCCCGCTATCCCCCTTGAAGTTCTGCATGGCAGTCTCCATCGCCCCGAGCGCTTCCATGGAAAACGCGTCGGAAAACTTGTTGGACTGGGTGGCCTTGTTGGCCTTGATGGCGGAGGGGTGGTCGGTGGCGAACAGCGCCTTGCCGTCCGCTGTCTTGATGTCAAAGTTCTTGCCGCCGAAATTCACCGCAGTATTGCCCTGGATGGCGTTGCCGTACATGGCGGCGGCGTACTTCTCGCGCGTACGATAATAAGAGGTAATGAACGCCGCTGGCTGCTTCTTCAGGTCCATCAACTTAGCGTCTTCCACAATCTCACGGGACAGGGAGAAGGAGTTCTTCCAGGTCATGTTCTCCAGGAACTTGGAGAACCCTTCCTGCATCCCGTCAATGGGATAGTTGCCATTCTCGCCCACGGGCTGGAACCCGGTCATAGCGGTCATGGTGGTGAACTTTTCACCCCAGTGGGTGGAGCTCTCCTCATTGAACAGCTCCTTGATCATGGACGCCTGCTCGAAGGCCTCTCCCCGCTTCTCCAGAAACATGCGGATGGGGGCCTGGGATTTGCCGAAAATGGAATCCTGAAGACCGGAACCCTCGGAAAATGTAATGTGTGCCATGTGTCAACTCTCCTTTCTTAGCCCGCAGAGGTTGCGGCGGCTGCTACGCCGGGAAACCGAACCCGAACCTTGCTTCCGCTGGTGGTGCCTTCCATCCAGACCACCTCAGCCACGCCGCCGGTCTTGGTGGCGGTGACCTGGGTTCCGTCGCTGGAAATAGTCACCTTATCTCCCACCTTGACAGCGGTAGCGGCGGCGGAAAACGTGGTCTCAAAGACGATGGAATCCAATACTCTTACCACGGGGATGATGGTGCCAGCGGCCACAGCTGCGGCCTCCTCCCGCATGGAGATGTAACTGGGGGCGGTGGTGCCCGACGCGATGGCCAGATTGCCGTTGGTCATAGTGAGCGCCAGGCCCACCTGGGGCTGGATGGCCCCGCAGGGCAGATACTCCCACGCGGGAATCCGTCCGCCCTCTACGGTGTGAAGCAAAAATGCCATGATTGTCTCCTTTCAAACGAAAAAGCCACCCTTTCGGGTGGCTCTGATTGCCTTCTCCCGGTGCCAATTCACCGGGAAACGTATTGGTTGTAGTGTCTTGCGATCTCCTCATCGGTGGCGTCCGGATTGAACGCCCGGTATTCCGCCTTGACCTCGTCGGGCACTGTGACGGCCCCCTGTCCCCTTTGGGTGGTGGGGGTCAGGTGCTCCTTGCTGGCCGCCGCCTGCATGGCCGTCTGCCGGCTGGCCTGTGCCGCCCGCTGGGTGAGAGCGTCGAAATTTGCCAGCTTGTAGGCATCGGTGAAGGTGTTGCCCCGTTTCACCAGCTCCACAAACTGCTGATAGTTGGGCATCTTAGACAGGTCTCCCAGCCCCTTGATGGTCGGGTCCATTTTGGAGATCTCTTTGATCTGATGCTCCAGGTTGGCCTTGGCCGCCTGTTCCCGCGCCTGCCGGGTGGCCTGCTCGGCTTTCGCCTGGGCCTCCCGGGCCTGCCGGATCTCTGGCAGAGAGTTTAGGAACTGGTTGAACTGGGCCTGGTCCATGCCGGACTTCTTCTGAAGGTTCTCCCGCTGCTCCGCCTGGAACCGCTCTAAATAGGCGTCATACTCCACCTTGCTGGTGATGGGTTGGTTGGTATAGGGGTTGGTAAGTCCGGCATTGCGGAACGCATCGTCGATGGTCCTCTGGGCCTGCGCCTGTGCCTCTTGTCTGGCCTGGGCAATGGCCTGATCTCGCTCCTGTTCCGCCTTCCGTCGTGCGGCAGCATATCGGGCGTCCTCCTCCGTTTTCCGGGGCGGCTCCTCCTGGGTCTCCTGAGGGGCTTCCCCGCTCTCGTCCACAGCAGGGGCGGCGACCTCCTGCTCTTCTGCGCCTTCCTCGGCAGGGGCGGCGGCTTCCTGCTCTTCTGCGCCTGTCTCCGGGGTTACCCCAAAGACCTCGTTGTAGTCGATATCCATTGTTTCTCCTTTCTTTTTTGTTGTCATGCTTTGCCTGTTCGCGACGCCCGGCTTCCCTCCGACTTGGAACCCAAACGGAAACACAGGGCGTTTCCTGGTTTGGGGCCCTCGCTCCGGTCCATCCGGGCTGCTCACAACGGCTCCGCACTTCCGGTTACTTGCCGGTTCTCAGGTCGGTGCCTTTCTTCACGGTGCTGTTGCCCTTCTTGGTATCCGCAGACACCGGGGCCTTAATGACCTGTGCGCCACCGTGCCCGATCTTGCCGATATAGCCCTTGTCAGCCATTTTCACGCCCTCCTTTCCTGTGGATTGGTATTTCTACGCTGTTACCTTGCGCTCGTCGTTGTCACAAAGTCCGCTTGGCTTCGTTCCCGCCCGTAGCGAAAACTGCGCCCGCTTCCTTGCTCTTCCTCTCCCCAACGGAACCGCTATCTCTGGGTTCCGCTGGGGGCCCCGTTTTGTATGGTCCTCTGTGCGTCCTGCTGGGCCCGGGATACCGTGTCCTCCACGATCTGGGCCTGCTGTGCCTGCTGCTGCATGGTCTGTTGACGCTGGGCAAGCTGCATCTGCATCTGCATCATCTGCGCCTGCTGCTGTTGCTGCTGCTGGTAGGCCTCCTCCAGGTAGCTCTTGGTCTCGCCCGCCCCCGGATAGTGGAGCATCGCCATCTTGGACCAAAACAGGATCAAGGTCTGGAGATTGGTGGGATCGCCAAACGCCCCTGTCTGGAGGTTCATCCGCGTCTCCTGCCACATGGCCTCCCGGTTGCTTGCCAGCGGTGCCGATGTATCGCAACTGAAGATAAATCGGTCATTCCAGTACCAATTCCCCGCCTCGTCCTGCTCCAGGAAATCGTAGCGGTTGAAGGTCCGGTACTCCGCCTCTCCCCGGTTGTTGTAGTGGACCACGGGCCGGGGCTCGTCGGAATAGGCCAGTTTGAACTTGAACATGGCCTCGAACAGCCGTGCATAGGCCGCGTCCTTCATCACCCGCTTGGACTCCAGCCGCCCCGCAGCCTGCGCTGCCGAAAACTCCTTGGCAGTGCCCGATGTGGCCGTGGTGTCCTTCCTGCCCTGGTAGGAGTCGGTAATGCCGATGGCCTGCCGGGCCTCCTCATACACCTGGGCGAGATAGGTGATGTCCTGCTCAATGTTGCCCTCCAGGTCGTATACGCCGATCATGGCCATGTCCGCCGCAGATCCGGGCCGAATCACCTTCATCTCGTCCTCGTCCACCTTGATCCGGGCGGCATCCGGAAGTGTCATGTAGCTGCCGGACTTTAGGAGCTTGTCAATGATCTTGGCCTCAATCCGGTTGGTGGTGTTCTGCTGGGTGGCGATCTTGTCAATATCGCTCTCTCCCAGCAGCTTCCCGTAGACAGAGACGTTTTTCTGCAAGATCACCGGGTAGATATCCGGCTTGTAGAAGGGTATCTTGGTGGGTGCCTCTACAATGCTGACAATGGACATCCCCAGCGCGTCCACCCCTTGCGGGACCTCCTCCAGGGTAGCCCCCGGGATCTGGGTGCCGTCGCTCCTGGGGATGGGGACATAGACCTCCTCATACTCCTCCTGGGAGTCCTCCCACTCGGTGGACCCACAGTAGGGGCACTGGGTACGCTGCCCGCGCTTGCCGTCCCTGGTCCCTTCCCGGGCCTGCCCCGTCCCGTCTGGGGTCATGCCCGGCAGCAGCCCATTGACCGCGGGATCAGGCACGGGCTCCGCCTCCAGGGGCTCCACCGCGCCGCACTGCTTGCACCGTCTCAGCCGGCGGGCCTGGTAGTCCTCCATGTCCTCCAGCTCGGTGTCTCCTACCCAGCTATACAGCCCGATCCCGCCCTTTTTATTGCGGTAGTAGGCCACGTACTGGGTCACCATATCATCGGCGGTATCGCCCCTGCCCTTGACCTCGGGCTCAGTCTCCGCCTCGTCCTTGACGTCCACCCCATACCGGGACTTGATATAGCCCTTGGTCTGGGGGATCTTGAGGATCACATAGTCCATGTCCTCAATGGAGGTATACACCCCATCCTGTGGGACAAGCTGCTTGGGGTGCATCCAGCTTACCGCGATCTCCCCCACCGTCTTGTTGGTCCGCTGGGTGTTGTCCCACTCGATCAGAAACAGCCCGCCCCCCTGGATGGGCACCGTGCGCTCCATCTGATCGTTGATCTCCTCAAAAGGCAGGCGGTCCAGCTCGTTGCGCAGCATGTCCTCAATGATGGCCGCCCGCCACTCGTCCTCCTTGCGCATGGGCGTGACCTTGGGCTGTGGGATATTGCTGTCCACCTGGCTCTCGATGAGCTCCGCGCAGAGGTTGCGGATGTGGGGCGTGCTCTTCTTCCGCGCCCGGTCGGTCAGCGGCTCGATCACGTCGGTGCCCTGATACAGCTCCTCCCGCTTGTCCATCCGGCTCTCTTCCGCCTTATAGGCAGAGTCGTTATGGCTCAGCCTGCGTTTCCACAGGTCCATCCGTTTCCGGTTCATTCAGGTCTCCCCCACTTTTTTATCAGATATTCCCGCTCCTCCGGGCTGGCCCGGTCATAGTCCTCCCATTGGCTGGGATGCCATTTGACCCGCTTTCGCTCCGGCTCCAGGGGCAGATAGCTCTGCTGTGGCCGGATGTAGTGGGCGATGGCCAGCGCCATAATGGTGTCGTCGTGGGCTCCGGCCTCCGCCTGGGGTTTGAAGCTCTCGTCCCGCACGAAGGTCAGCATCTCCTCCAGCGTCACCCGGTCCACCACCAGGGAGATGTCCTCCCGGCACACCTGGATCAATCCGGCAATGATGAGGTTTCGTGTCTTTGCCGACGTCCAAAAGCCAAAGGCCTTTGTGACCTTGTGGGTGTAGTCGTCCACGCTCTCCCGCACATACTGGTTTGGATAGTGCAGCCGTTCCAGTTCCCGGATTGGGTAGGTGCTCCAGTTGGCCTCGATGCCCACCAGGGCGGTGTTGTACCACATCCCAAGGCAATACACCTGCATGGCATACAGATCCTCGTCTGACTGGTGCCGCAGCGCGCATACCTGCTGCCCCGTGCGGTTGTCCAGTACCTGGGCCACAAAGTAGTCCGACCCATCCCCGGCGGTGTCCCCGCCGATCACGTAGGGCACGCCCTGCCGCGGCTCCTGGTAAACCTTGATAAACCCGTTGGGGTCGTCCACCCACCGGATGTCGGACAGCTTGAGCCCGTCATAGTCAAAGGCGAAATACCCAACCCTGATAGGCTGGATGTTCCTTTGGAGCTGCTCCGTCACCGATTTTGCGTTGAATACCGTCTTTCCCGTGACGCCCCACATGCCCAGGCAATAGACCTGGTAATAGTATTCGTCCGTATCCTTGAACGCCTCCAGGGTTTGGATCGCCTCCTCCCCCAGGAAACGGTTGTCCTTGTACGTCGTCTCATGGACGCTGGCCCGGGGGTCCCGTCTGTCGAAAAACCTTGCCTTGAGCCAATGAGTAATGCTCACCGGGTTAAAGGTAAGGATGATCTGTAAATAGTAGGGGCATTTGGTGCGCAGCCGGATATCCAGCTGGTTGAAGTCGCTTTCTAATAGTTCGCTGGCCTCTTCAATCCAGATCCCCGTAATGTCATAGATGGACTTCAGCTTTTCTACATCGTCCAGCCCCGCAAAAAGGATCTCTGACCCATTTGGGAAGCTGATCCTCAGATCCCCTTTTGCCACCACCGCCCCGCACTTTGGATAGTACTGGGCAATCTGCCCCCGCAGCTGGGCAAAGCAGCTCTCTCTCAGCGTCCTAGCCACCTTTCGGCACACCAAAAACCGGTGCTTTGGCTCACTGATGCACCGCTCCAGGATCTTGCGCCCCGCAAAGATGGACTTTCCAGATCCTCCACCGCCCTTGAGGACAAGGTATCTATGCTCATCCTCGTACAGGGCCATAAAAGCGTCGTTGCTTGTTTTGCGCAGCTCGTTGTACCAGACTGCAACCTGGGCCAGGGTATCAACGTCCATAGCTGTCAACAGCCTCTTTGATGGCTGCCATCTTCTCGGACAGGCTCATTTCTACGGTCACGCCTACCTCTCCGCTGTGCTCCACCCGGTCCAGGAACGCCCCGGACGCCCTGGCCCGCAGCTCAGAGGCTTTCAGCCGGTCCTTTGTGCTCTGCTCCTCGTCCCTGACGATGGACGTCCAGAACCGGTTGATCTCCTCCATATCTGCTATACGGGGATGTTCCAGGGCCTTTTCCCTGTCCTTTACATACTGCCCAAGTTTCCCCAAGTTTTCGCTGCCTATGTTTTGGTATGCCTTGTCACTGGTTGCCTTGTACCCGGCGAGCCTGGCCGCGTCTGTGGCGGTATGCCCAGCCTTGTAGTAGTCCACCCATGCCTGCTGTTTTGCCGTCAGCTTGTCGGCCATCTCCTCACCTCCAAACGAAAAAAGAACCAACCACCCGTAGGTAGTCGGCTCTGATTGCCCTCCCCGCCCCCAATTAGGCGGAGGTGTATTTGATTTGCCTCTTGATCTCCAGCACCTTGCAACCCTGTCCCTGCCGCTGTATCTGGACGTCGCTTCCGCGCCTCAGCGCGTCCTCTATGGCCTGTATTGCTTTTTCGTCCAGATACATAGGCGCAGCCTCTCCTATTTTCTTTTTCTGCTTATCCGTCAGCCGTGCAGCCATAATCACCACCTCTATCTATTTCGCAAATATGTGCGGTTTGTCAGTACCTTTTCCCAATTACTCCCCTACAAAATTCGTTGGGTTCTGTATTGCAAACACAAAATCCTCGTCCGGAATAACTGAAACAGCAATAGTAGAATAAGTAGGGTATGTCATAACATTCTGGCACCCACATACTACTCCATCGCCCTCTTGTGTTTTTGCAACAACACTAACGCCTTGGGCGTCATAAAGAAACACAAAAAGAGTCCCCGCATCAAACTCATCTCCTGGACTAAACTGATAATTAGTCCTGCGATTCGTTACACCGTCTGTGACCCATGCGGCGAAATTTGCTCTAAGACTTGCCTGCGGGGTATCCAAAAGTTTTACCTTTTTGACACCACCTGCGACCATCGGACCAAATATCATACCCGCACCCCACTTTGTGCAGAGTGCTGGGACGCTAACCTAAGCGCCCCCCACCATTGGAATTTTATGGTATTGTGCATGTTGCTGCCCTCCTAAAGAAATGGCCCGCCGAGGCAGAGAAAGAGAACGGCTTTCTTAAATTTTTTGTAAGCCCCGGCGGGCTTTTTGAAATGGAACCTTTCCTCCCAGGTGTACCTTTCGGCTTTTGCACCCTGCCCCGATTGCGGAACGTTCCATCTGGCGGAACACGATGGATTTGCACCATTGCAGCCTGTCCTGTTGGATTGCGTGTTCCGTGAATGGTAGTCCGCCCATCCGGAGTGCAGCGGCATTGCAGCCACTGGGGCGGTCTACCATTTCTGTATGCCCCCATGAGGGGGCTGTGGCGAGTCATATCCGCCGCTTCCGCCTATATGACAGGCGGGTGCCGTTACCCTTCTCCGGTGCATAACTGGCACGCTAAGCCTCCGGTATAGTGTCTTTCCACAGTCAGCTCCGTGTACTTTGGAGCGGTCTCTAATGGACCAGGCTGGAATCGAACCAGCGCGCTCATGCGCCGCCAATAGCTGGTCCATATGCCCCCTCTCCGGGGGCATCAACGGGGTTTGTCCAGGCTGTCCCGCGGGCCTGCTACAAAGGAGGAGCATGGATAGCATGAGATCCACCCACGCTATAACCATGTTACCACAGGTTTTTGGCTTTTTTACGTAGACTTTCACTCCAAAAGGCCAAAATTTCTAGCCACGGCCTTGACAAACTGGGCGTGCCATTTCTGCGCCGTCTCATAGCTGCATGGGATCATCTGTGCTGCGCCGGCCAGCTTGTGTGTGCGCTGGAAGTAGACCAGATCAATCACTTGCATCCGCTCTTTTCCGTCCTCCATCTGCTCTGTCTCATCAATGGCTTTCTGGACGGCCATTCGCTCCTTGAGGCCCGTCCCCTGGACGTACCGCCCGTTTGCTGCCGGGTAGTTGCGGATCATGGACTTTACGTACCCCCACCACCGGTATCTCGGCTTGCTCATCCTCTCACCTCCCGCACAGATTCTTTCAGGAGTAGATCATGAGGTCTCCGCCTCGCCATTTTTGGTGCTTGCTTCTCCATATTTGAAGCGTGCCCAAACCTGAATCGCCCATGTGATTTGCTTGACGGAATAGTAGATGCAGAGGTATCCGCACACGATCAGAAAAACGGTAAGCCACGGATGGGCAAGCGTCCATTCAAGCATTGGTTTGCCCCTCCATCCCCAAAAACTTCTCGCACATCGCCGCCACCTGGATTGCCTCGCAGGCGGCGTCTACAGAAATATACATCATGGTTTCTGCTGATACTTTTGCTGGGTTGTTGGCCTTTACATCGTTCCACATGTGACGCAAAAAGATTTCTGCTGCCTCCATCTTCTCTTTTGCTTCCTCGAACTCTTCCAGTATCACCGCATACCCTTCATGGGCACTGTGAAACTGCGGGAATTTCTCGTTTGCTGCGGCGAGCTCTACGGCTACCAGTTTGCGGACTTGGTTCTCGATGGCGTTCATTCCGCACCTCCGATGATTTCTTCAAGGGTGTAGGACTGCCCGGGCCGGATGGATGGGAATGCCTCTTTTTTCAGGTAAGTGCAGCCATAAGTTGGTATCCCGTGTATTGATCGTGTTAATTTGCCGTCATCTCTAAGTATCCTGCGAATGGTCTTGGCGTCCTCCACCTCCTGCTGGGTGAAGCGGGGCTTGCGGATGATGCAGGAGTGATTGATGGCGGCGCACAGAACTCCACCGCATGCCATTTTCCCTTCCGCCCCCGCCTCACACCACATATCTCCGTTCTGGTCAATCCAATATTCGTATTGGCCAATAGAAAACCTTTCCTCTGGTTCAACCCCCAGAACCTCACAAATTCTCGGCTTGTCCATGTTGGCCTCCTTTTTAACCTGGTCGATTTCGACCACTTTAATCAGAGTTTTATCATCATTTATCAGAGTTTCTTCGAGATTATCAGAGTTTTCCCAGCGCTCACACCCCTGGTCATTATCTCGGAAATCTCCCCGCCACTCGCTGTCCCCGTTGCAACACGCTCCCTCAAATTCGGCATACCAGCGGCAGGTGGCGCAGCATTTAGTCATGCTCGTCCTCCTTGTCCATGCGAGCGCCGCACATCGGACAGTGTCGATAAATTGGATACCCCCCAATGGTTTTA
>CALXDP010000031.1 GCA_944387095.1 uncultured Oscillospiraceae bacterium | reverse complement strand
CCCCACAGGGCAGGTGTCCAGGTTGCACACCCGCATCATGACGCAGCCCAGGGTGACCAGGGGCGCGGTGGCAAAGCCGAACTCCTCCGCCCCCAGCATGCAGGCGATGGCCACGTCCCGGCCGCTCATGAGCTTGCCGTCGGTCTCCAGCACCACCCGGGAGCGCAGGCCGTTCTGGATCAGGGTCTGGTGGGTCTCCGCCAGCCCCAGCTCCCAGGGCAGGCCGGCGTTGTGGATGGAGGTGCGGGGGGCCGCCCCGGTGCCCCCGTCGTAGCCGGAGATGAGCACCACCTGGGCCCCAGCCTTGGCCACGCCGGCGGCGATGGTTCCCACCCCCGCCTCACTCACCAGTTTGACCGAGATCCGGGCCTGCCGGTTGGCGTTCTTCAGATCATAGATCAGCTGAGCCAGGTCCTCGATGGAGTAGATGTCATGGTGAGGGGGCGGGGAGATCAGGGACACCCCAGGCGTGGAGTAACGGGTCTTGGCAATCCAGGGGTAGACCTTCCGGCCGGGCAGGTGACCGCCCTCACCGGGCTTGGCCCCCTGGGCCATCTTGATCTGGATCTCCTGAGCGGACACCAGATACTCGCTGGTGACGCCGAACCGGCCGGAGGCCACCTGCTTGATGGCCGAGCAGCGCTCCGACTTCAGCCGCTCGGGCCGCTCGCCTCCCTCGCCGGAGTTGGACTTGCCCCCCAACTGGTTCATGGCCAGGGCCATGCACTCGTGGGCCTCCTGGGAGATGGAGCCATAGCTCATGGCCCCGGTCTTGAACCGCCGGACGATGGACTCCACACTCTCCACCTCGTCCAGGGGAATCGGCTGGTCCAGGTACTTCATCTCCATCAGCCCCCGGAGGGTGTGGGGCTTGGTCTCATCGTCCACCAGGGCGGAATACTGCTTGAAGATCTGATAGTCCCCCGTCCGGGCCGCCTGCTGGAGCAGGTGGATGGTCTGGGGGTTGTACATGTGGTCCTCCTGGCCGCTGCGGGCCTTGTGAACACCGGTGGAGTCCAGTGTCCCATCCACCTCCAGCCCCAGGGGGTCGAAGGCCCGGGTGTGGTTTTTATCCACCAGGGTCTCGATTTCCTTCAGACCAATGCCCCCCACCCGGGACACCGTGCCGGTGAAGTACTGATCTATGACCTCTTTGGAGATGCCAATGGCCTCAAAGATCCGGGCAGACTGATAGGACTGGAGGGTAGAGATGCCCATCTTGGAGGCGATCTTCACGATGCCGTGGAGGATGGCGTTGTCGTAGTCGTCCACCGCCGCCCCAAAGTCCTTGTCCAGCAGCCCTTCGTCAATGAGCTGCCGGATGGTCTCCTGGGCTAGATATGGGTTGATGGCCCGGGCGCCGTAGCCCAGCAGGGTGGCGAAGTGGTGTACGTCCCGGGGCTCGGCGGACTCCAGAATGACGGACACGGCGGTGCGCTTTTTGGTACGCACCAGGTGCTGCTCCAGGGCGGACACCGCCAACAGGGACGGGATGGCCACGTGGTTCTCATCCACCCCCCGGTCGGACAGGATGAGGATGTTGGCCCCGTTGCGATAGGCCCGGTCAGCGGCCACCATGAGCTGGTCCAGAGCTCGCTTCAGAGGGGTGTTCTTAAAATAGAGCAGGGACACCGTCTCCACCTGGAAGCCGGACTGGTTCATATTGCGGATCTTCATCAGGTCCAGGGAGGTGAGAATGGGGTTATGGACCTGGAGCACCCGGCAGTTGTCCGCCGTCTCCTCCAGCAGGTTGCCGTCGTCCCCCACGTAGACGGTGGTGTCGGTGACCACCTCCTCCCGGATGGCGTCGATGGGCGGGTTGGTCACCTGGGCGAAGAGCTGCTTGAAGTAGTTGAACAGGGGCTGATCGTGGTCGGAGAGCACCGCCAGGGGGATGTCGATGCCCATGGCGGCGGTGGGCTCCGCCCCGGTGCGGGCCATGGGGAGGATGGAAGTCATCACGTCCTCATAGGTGTAGCCGAAGGCCTTCTGCACCTGGGCCCGGCGCTGGGGGGTGTACATCTCCACCTTTTTGTTGGGGATGGGCAGCTCCCGCAGGCGGACCAGGTTGCGGTCCAGCCACTCCCCGTAGGGGTTGCGGGCGGCATAGGCCTCCTTCAGCTGCTCATCATCGATGACCCGGCCCGCCGCCGTATCCACCAGCAGCATCTTGCCCGGCTCCAGCCGGGACTTTTTCAGGATGTGGGCCGGGTCAATGTCCAGCACCCCTACCTCGGAGGACAAAATCAGCTGGTCATCGTCCGTGATATAGTAGCGGGAGGGGCGCAGGCCGTTGCGGTCCAGCACCGCCCCCACCTGATCCCCGTCGGAGAACAGGATGGAGGCCGGGCCGTCCCAGGGCTCCATCATGGCGGCGAAATACTGGTACATGTCCCGCTTGGCCCGGGACATGTTGCCGTCATTCATCCAGGGCTCCGGGATGCAGATCATCACCGCCAGGGGCAGCTCCATGCCGCTCATCACCAGAAACTCCAGGGTGTTGTCCAGCATGGCCGAGTCGGAGCCGGACACGTTTACCACGGGGAACACTTTGTCGATGTCCCTGTCCCACACGGGGCTGTGCATGGTCTCCTCCCGGGCCAGCATCCGGTCGGCGTTGCCCCGGATGGTGTTGATCTCCCCATTGTGGAGGATGAATCGGTTGGGATGGGCCCGCTCCCAGGAGGGATTGGTGTTGGTGGAGAACCGGGAGTGGACCAGGGCGATGGCTGACTCGTAGTCCTCGTCCTGAAGATCGGGGTAGAACAGCCGCAGCTGTCCCACCAGGAACATGCCCTTGTAAACGATGGTCCGGCTGGACAGAGAGGGCACATAGGTGTTGTCGTTGGACTGCTCAAACTCCCGGCGGGCAATGTACAGCTTCCGGTCAAATTCCAGCCCCCGCTCCACTTGGGCCGGGCGGCGGACAAAGGCCTGCTCGATCCGGGGCATTCTGTCCAGGGCCTTCTGGCCCAGCACCTGGGGGCATACAGGTACCGGCCTCCAGCCGATAAACTCCATGCCCTCCTTCTCCACGATCAGCTCGAACATCTTCTTGGCCTGGCTGCGGCGCAGGGTCTCCTGAGGAAAGAAGAACATGCCCACGCCGTAGTCCCGCTCTCCCCCCAGCGCAAAGCCGCACCCGGCCGCTACCTTGGTAAAAAATTTGTGGGAGATCTGAAGCAGAATGCCCACGCCGTCCCCGGTCTTGCCCTGGGCGTCCTTGCCCGCCCGGTGCTCCAGCTTCTCCACAATCTTCAGCGCGTTGTCCACCGTCGCGTGGCTCTTGCGCCCCTGAATATCCACCACGGCGCCGATGCCGCAGTTGTCGTGCTCAAAGGCAGGGCTGTATAACGGCCCCGTCCCCTGCTGATGCTGTGCCTTCATTGGCTCACCTTCTCTTCCATGTCTGTATACCGCGGCGGCCAGAGACCGTCCGCGGGCAAAGTACAAAAAAGCCAGCCCTGGGCGGGGAAAAAGGGCACGACGCCGCCTTTCCCCCGGCCCCCCATTGGGCTGGCAATCTTCTTATGACCTCTTACTTCAGCACTGACTGGATGCGCTCCACCGCCTGGACCGCCTCCTCCGCCCCGCCAAAGGCAGTGACCCGGATATAGCCCTCCCCGCTGGGTCCAAAGCCGGCCCCGGGGGTGGTGACCACATGGGCCCGGCGCAGCAGCAGGTCAAAGAAGTCCCAGGAGTCCATGCCGTCCGGCGTTCTGACCCAGATATACGGGGCGTTTACCCCGCCGTATACCTCCAGCCCCGCCTGCTCCAGGCCATCTCGGATGACCTGAGCGTTGCGCTGATAATAGGCGATGGTCTCCCGCACCTGCTCCTGTCCCTCGGGGGTATATACCGCCTCGGCCCCCCGCTGCACCACATAGGGCACTCCGTTGAACTTGGTGGTCTGCCGGCGGTTCCACAAGGCGTGCAGGCTAACCCCCTCCCGCTCCAGCTCCTTGGGCACCACAGTATAGGCGCACCGGGTGCCGGTAAAGCCCGCGGTCTTGGAGAAGGAGCGAAACTCAATGGCGCAGGTGCGGGCCCCCTCGATCTCGAAAATGCTGTGGGGCAGCTCCGGCTGGCTGATGAAGGCCTCATAGGCGGAGTCGTACAGGATGACGCTGCCGTGGGCGTTGGCATAGTCCACCCAGGCCTTCAGCTGCGCCCGGGTGGCCATGGCCCCGGTGGGGTTGTTGGGGAAACACAGGTAGATCATATCCGCCCGCCCTTCGGGGATGGCGGGGACAAAGCCGTTCTCCCTCGTACAGGGCATATAGACCAGCCTGGTCCACCGGCCCGTGGCCGGGTCGTACTCCCCCGCCCGGCCCGCCATGGCGTTGGAATCCACATACACCGGGTAGACCGGGTCGCACACCGCCACCACATTATCCGGCCCAAAGACGTCCCCTATGTTGCCGCAGTCGCTCTTGGCCCCATCGGAGACGAAGATCTCGCCGGGCTCCACCTGCACGCCCCTGGCCTGGTAGTCGTGTGCCGCGATGGCCTGGCGCAGGAAGTCATAGCCCTGCTCAGGCCCGTAGCCATGGAAGCCCCCCGGCGTACCCATCTCAGCCACCGCCTCGGCCATGGCCCGGGTCACCGCGGGAATCAGCGGGCGGGTCACATCTCCGATGCCCAGGCGGATGAGGGCCGCATCCGGCTCCTCCCGGCTGTAATCCGCCACCCGGCGGGCAATCTCAGAGAACAGGTAGCTGCCCGGCAGCTTGCGGAAATTCTGGTTGATCTGAATCATAGACACCCCTCCCGGTGGTTTTCCCTTTACCGCGTAAAAAGATTTAGGTTTATTTTACAGTAAAGTGCAGATGAGGTCAATCGGCAAACTGCCCATCATACACTGTCACCGTAGGTCCAGTCATGTACATATGTCCATCACTCAGCGACCACTCTATCTCCAGCTCTCCCCCTGGCAGGCGTACCCGCGCCACCCGGTCCATCCGTCCCGCCGCCATCATGGCCGCCGCCGCGGCGCAGGCTCCGGTGCCGCAGGCCATGGTCTCCCCGCTGCCCCGCTCCCACACCCGCATCTCCAGCAGGCCGGAATCCAGCACCCGGATAAACTCGGCGTTGGTCCCCTCCGGGAAACAGGGCAGCCGCTCCAGCTCCGGCCCCAGCTGCTCCAGGTCCAGCTTTCCGGGTTCCTCCACCTCCACCACAAAGTGAGGGTTTCCCATGGATACAGGCACTCCCATACACTGCCGTCCCAACACAAAGACAGCGCGGGGACGGCCCACGGCGGGCTTGCCCATATCCACTGTGGCCCCGGTTACCCGGTCCTGTTTCAGGTGCAGACGAACCTGGCGCATCCCGGCCAGGGTTTCAATATGCAGGATGGTCTTACTGGTCATCCCCCGGTCATACACATATTTCCCCAGGCAGCGGATTCCGTTGCCGCACATCTCCCCTTCCGAACCGTCGGCGTTGAACATGCGCATTTTGAAATCGCCACGGTCGGACGGACAAAGGCAGATCAGCCCGTCTCCTCCGATCCCGAAGTGCCGGTCCGACAGCCTTCTGGCCAATCCAGCCGGATCCTCCGGCATGGACCGCGTGCAATCCAGATAGATGTAATCGTTGCCCAGTCCGTGCATCTTGGTGAATTTCATCTTGCACCTCCCGTCTGAATCTGCCCGTTTCCCATAGAATTGAGGCGGCAGTGACTGTCACTGCCGCCCCTTCTCTTTTGTATCATGTCGTTGTATCACTCACCGCCGGCCAGCACCATTTTGGCGGTGTCGGTGAGCTTGGCCCCATGGTCCATGCTCTGCTTTTGCAAAAACCGGTGGGCCTCCTCCTCCGTCATGCCATGGCGATCCATCAGCACGGCCTTGGCCTCAGCCACCAACTGCTTATCCTCCTGGCTGCGCTGGGGCAGCGCGTTCTGACGGGGCGCGCGCCGCTGCCGGAACTGCAGCAGCATCCGCACCGAGGCCAACAGGTCTCCCCGGGTGACCGGGGCATACAGCTTGAAGATGCCCTCTGTTTGGCACAGTTCCAGCTGGCTCTGGGGGCCGATCATCAGCATGGAGCCGCCGCTGGGGAGGTCCTGGTACAGCTCCTGACAGGATTCCTCCCGCAGTTTAAAACCACAGATGATGGTGTCCAGCCGCTGCTTGTTCACCGCCCGCCTGACCTCGGCAGCGCTGCGGCACACCACGCAGCTGGCCACTCCGGCCCCCTCCACAGATTCCTGGACCTTAGCGCTGTTCAGTGTGTTTTCAAACGCTACGATTACCTTCTGCAAATCCACCACTCCTTCCGCTCTTCAGCGCCTGGATTTGATGGAGCGCCATCCCTTAGTAGTTGATCATGTACTTATCCAGCTCCCAGCTGGAGACGCGGGTGCGATACTCGTTACACTCGGCCTCCTTGCCGGCGATAAACTGGCTGGCCACATGTTCGCCCAGCGTATTCATAATCAGCTTATCCTTTTTCAGATACACCAGCGCCTCCTCCAGAGAGCCGGGCAGGGCCTCGATCCCCCGGCGCTTCCGGGTGGCGGGAGTCATGGCGAAGATGTTGTCGGTGATCTCCGGAGGCGGGGTCATGCCCTTTTCAATGCCGTCCAGACCGGCGGCCAGGCAGACCGCCAGGGCCAGGTAGGGATTGCAGGACGGATCGGGGCAGCGCAGCTCCACCCGGGTGGATTGACCCCGGGCCGCGGGGATGCGGATCAGGGCGGAACGGTTGGAGGCGGACCAAGCCATGTAACAGGGGGCCTCATACCCGGGTACCAGCCGCTTGTAGGAGTTGACCAGAGGGTTGGTGATGGCGGTCATGCCCTTCATATGGGCCAGGATGCCCGCGAGGAAGGAGTATGCCTCCTTGGACAGGCCCTTCTCCCCGTTGGGATCGTAAAACACGTTCTTGCCGTTGCGAAACAGGGACATGTTGGTGTGCATGCCCGAGCCGTTGATGCCGAAAATGGGCTTCGGCATGAAGGTGGCGTGCAGGCCATTCTTCTGCGCCAGGGTCTTTACCGCCAGCTTAAAGGTCATGATGTTGTCCGCGGCGTGCATGGCCTCGGCATACTTAAAGTCAATCTCATGCTGACCCACAGCCACCTCGTGATGGGAGGCCTCGATCTCGAAGTCCATCTGCTCCAGAGCCAGGCAGATCTCCCGCCGGGTAGACTCCCCGTGGTCCAGCGGGCCCAGGTCAAAGTAGCCCGCCTCGTCGTTGGTTCTGGTGGTGGGCTTGCCCTCCTCATCGGTCTGGAACAGGAAGAACTCACACTCGGGCCCCACATTGAACCGGTCAAAGCCCATGTCGTTGGCCTTCTGAATCGCCCGCTTGAGCACATGCCGGGGATCGCCCACAAAGGGGCTGCCGTCGGGGTTGTGGACGTCACAGATCAGCCGGGCCACCTTGCCGTGGCTGGGACGCCAGGGGAAGATGCGGAAGCTCTTCAGATCGGGATAGAGGTACTGATCGGACTCGTTGATGCGCACAAAGCCCTCGATGGAGGAGCCGTCGAACATGATCTGGTTATTCACAGCCTTTTCAATCTGGGAGGCGGTGATGGCCACATTTTTCAGCTGGCCAAAGATGTCCACGAACTGCAGGCGGATGAACTTCACATCCTCCTCCTTCACGATGCGGATAACGTCTTCCTTGGTGTAACCGGTGTTGCTTGCCATAGCAGCTGCCCCTTTCCAATAGATACGGACCTGTCTCGGATCCTATGCCAGTCCCGGCCGGCCCTGTTTTCGGTCTGCGCATTTTTTATAAGCAAAGGCGCTCCACACACATGGTCTGGAACGCCTTTGTTCTCTCACTTATGAGTTCAGTATACCATAAAGCGCCATTTTGTCAACCGTTTTTTGCACAGACGCAAATTTTCAGTGCAAAAAACAGGTTTCGCCACCATCAAAACCGTCTTTTTGTGATTTTGCACATGCCGCGCCGTAAAAACGGGGCCGGTCAATCGGCCTCCCCGCTCACCTGAATGGGATAGCGCTCGGTAAAACATCCGCTGCAAAAGGTGCAGCGGCAGTCTGGCGCGATTTTTTCCAGGCTGTTCACCGACAAAAAACCCAGGCTGTCCGCGCCGATGATCTGGCACATCTCCTCCAGGGTGTGATGGCAGGCCATCAGCTCGGTTTTGGAGGGGATGTCGGTGCCGAAGTAGCAGGGGGCGAGAAACATGGGCGCGGAGGAGAGCATGTGGACTTCTTTGGCTCCCGCATCCCGCAGCAGCTTCACCAGCTGGCTGGAGGTGGTACCCCGGACGATGGAGTCGTCGATAACCACCACCCGCTTGCCCGCGATGGTGGAGCGCAGGGGGTTGAGTTTCAGCTTCACCGCCTGCTCCCGGCTGGCCTGGTCCGGCTTGATGAAGGTACGCCCCACATAGCGGTTCTTGATCAGTCCGTCGTTGTAGGGGATGCCCGACTCCATAGCATAGCCCTTGGCGGCATTCAGCCCGGAATCGGGCACGCCGATGACCACATCCGCCCGCCTGGGATGCTCTTTGGCCAGATACCGCCCGGCCAGGATCCGGGCGTCATGGACCCACTGGCCGTCGATGATGCTGTCCGGCCGGGCAAAGTACAGAAACTCGAATATACACAGCCCCGTTTTCTGGGTTCCGCAGCAGTCCCGGATGGACCGCAGCTCACCGCTCAGGTCTACATAGACCACCTCCCCCGGCTCCACGTCCCGGACAAAGGCGGCCCCCAGGCTGTCCAGGGCGCAGGACTCGGAGGCGAAGATCCAGGCGTCCCCCCGCCTGCCGATACACAGGGGGCGGAAGCCCCAGGGATCCCGGGCGGCGATGAGCTTTCTGGAGCTCATCACCACCAGGGAGAAGGCCCCCCGCAGCTGGCGGATGGTGCTGGCCACCGCCAGCTCGATGGAGGGATATTGCAGCCGCTCCTGGGCGATGAGGTAGGAGATGATCTCCGAGTCGGTGGACGTGTGGAAGATGGCACCCCGGTACTCATAGTGACGGCGCAGCTGCTCCACATTCACCAGATTGCCGTTGTGGGCCACGGCGAAGGTGCCCTTCACATAGCTGAGCGTCAGGGGCTGGGCATTCTCCCTGCGTGAGCCGCCGGTGGTGGAGTAGCGCACATGGCCCACCGCCATGGTGCCGTCCAGCCGCTCCAAAATCTCCCTGGAAAACACATCCCCCACCAGGCCCACGTCCTTGTGGCACTTCAGCTCCATGCCGTTCATGGTAGCGATACCACAGGCCTCCTGTCCCCGGTGCTGTAAGGCGTACAGGCCGTAATACGCGCTCTGGGCGCACCCTCCCGCGGGATCATAGATCCCAAAAACTCCGCACTCTTCATGAATTGCCATTGCAGTCATCTGCCCTTCCGTTCCCCGCGGCTCCCTCTTTGAATGCCGCGCGGAATGTGGAGCCGTCCCCCTTGACAGCCGCCGCCCGGACTCCGGCGCTCCCCGGTTCTGCCCTGTCCGAGCTCTTTTCAGAACAATATGGACATTATAAGCCGCCCTCGCATGGAATGCAAGGGGCAGCTTCCCCAGATTGCGAGAGGTTTCGCCCCGGAATCCATGTCATATTTCCATCTGTTTCGGCCTCCATCTCCCTTTTTCAGGACCTTCCCTTTTTTATTGTAACACCCACTCTGTCCTTGACTTTTCCCCCCTTTTACACTAAAATTGTTTCAAACCCGAATCATTCCGGCGTAAATCAAAACACATTTTTGTGGAGGGACAAACATGAGTCAAAAATTCGTCTATCTGTTCTCCGAGGGCAATGGCTCCATGCGGGAGCTGCTGGGGGGCAAGGGCGCAAACCTGGCCGAGATGACCAACCTGGGCATGCCGGTGCCCCAGGGCTTCACCATCACCACCGAGGCCTGCACCCAGTACTACAACGACGGCCGGCAGATCAACCAGGAGATTCAGGCCCAGATCTATGAGTATCTGGGTAAGATGGAGGAGATTTGCGGCAAAAAGTTCGCCGATCCCGAAAATCCCCTGCTGGTCTCCGTGCGCTCTGGCGCCCGGGCCTCCATGCCCGGCATGATGGACACCATTCTGAACCTGGGGCTGAACGATGTGGTGGTGGAGGGCCTGGCCAAGTTCACCAACAACCCCCGGTTCGCCTATGACTCCTACCGCCGGTTCATCCAGATGTTCTCCGACGTAGTCATGGAGCTGTCCAAGAAGCGCTTTGAGGAGATCATCGACGAGGTCAAGGCCCAGAAGGGCGTGAAGGACGACGTGGAGCTGGACACCGATGACATGAAGCGTCTGGTGGCCCTCTTCAAGGAGTTCTATCGGAAAGAAAAGGGGGAGGACTTCCCCCAGGATCCCAAAGTCCAGCTCATGGAGGCCGTCAAGGCCGTGTTCCGCTCCTGGGACAATCCCCGGGCCAACGTCTACCGCCGCATGAACGAGATCCCCTATGACTGGGGCACCGCCGTCAACGTACAGTCCATGGTGTTTGGCAATTCCGGGGACAAGTCCGGCACCGGCGTGGCCTTCACCCGCAACCCCGCCACCGGCGAGAAGGCCCTGTTCGGCGAGTACCTGATCAATGCCCAGGGCGAGGACGTGGTGGCCGGCGTGCGCACCCCCTCCCCCATCTCCAAGCTCCACGAGGAGATGCCCGAGGTGTACGAGCAGTTCGCTACCATCGCCAACAAGCTGGAGCAGCACTATAAGGATATGCAGGACATGGAGTTTACCATTGAGAACGGCAAACTGTACATGCTCCAGACCCGCAACGGCAAGCGCACCGCCGCCGCCGCCCTGAAGGTGGCCGTAGATCTGGTGGACGAGGGCATGATCGACGAGCAGGAAGCCGTGTGCCGGGTGGATCCCAAGCAGCTGGACTCCCTGCTCCACCCCCAGTTCGACACCGAGGCCCTGAAACAGATCCAGGCCATCGGCAAGGGCCTGGCCGCCTCCCCCGGCGCCGCCTGCGGCCGGGTGGTGTTTACCGCCGACGAGGCCAAGCAGTGGCACGAGCGGGGCGAGAAGGTGGTGCTGGTCCGTCTGGAGACCTCTCCTGAGGACATCGAGGGCATGCAGGTATCCCAGGGCATCCTCACCGTCCGGGGCGGTATGACCTCCCACGCCGCCGTGGTGGCCCGTGGCATGGGCACCTGCTGCGTGTCCGGCTGCGGCGACATCGTGGTGGACTACGCGGGCAAAAAGTTCACCCTGGCCGGCAAGGAATATCACGAGGGAGACTGGATCAGCCTGGACGGCTCCACCGGCAACATCTACGGCCAGGCCATCCCCACTGTCCCCGCCGATCCCGGCTCTGGCTACTTCGGCCGTCTGATGGGCTGGGCGGACAAGTACCGCCAGCTCCAGGTGTACACCAACGCCGACACCCCCCGGGACGCCAAACAGGGCCGCGCTTTCGGCGCCGAAGGCATCGGCCTGTGCCGCACCGAGCATATGTTCTTTGAGGAAAGCCGTATCAAAGCCATGCGGGAGATGATCGTGGCCGACAATACCGAGGACCGGAAAAAGGCCCTGGCCAAGATCATGCCCTATCAGCAGGGCGACTTCGAGGGCCTGTATGAGGCCATGGAGGGCCACCCCGTGGTCATCCGCTTCCTGGATCCACCCCTCCATGAGTTCCTGCCCACCAAGGAGGAGGACATCGCGGAGATCGCCAAGGAAATGGGCATCACTGTGGAGCGCCTCCATGAGGTCATCGACTCCCTCCATGAGTTCAACCCCATGATGGGCCACCGGGGCTGCCGCCTGGCCGTTTCCTACCCCGAGATCGCCGAGATGCAGACCACCGCCGTCATCAATGCCGCCATCAACGTCCAGCGCAAGCACCCCGAGTGGAAGATGGTCCCCGAGATCATGATCCCCCTGGTAGGCGAGGTGAAGGAGCTGAAGTATGTCAAGGATGTGGTCACTGCCACCGCGGACAGGCTTCTGAAGGACGCCGGCATGGACATGCGCTATGAGGTGGGCACCATGATCGAGATCCCCCGGGCTGCCCTTACTGCCGATGAGATCGCCACCGAGGCCGAGTTCTTCTCCTTTGGCACCAATGACCTGACTCAGATGACCTTCGGCTTCTCCCGGGACGACGCGGGCAAGTTCCTGAGCTATTACTACGACAAGAAGATCTACGAGTCCGACCCCTTCGCCCACCTGGATCAGAAGGGCGTGGGCAAGCTGGTGAAGATGGCCGCCGACCTGGGCCGCGCCGCCCGTCCCACCATCCACATGGGTATCTGCGGCGAGCACGGCGGAGATACCACCTCCATCGAGTTCTGCCACAAGGTGGGTCTGAACTACGTCTCCTGCTCCCCCTACCGGGTGCCCATCGCCCGGCTGGCCGCTGCTCAGGCCGCCATCAAATTCCCCCGGTAAACCATTCTGAATAATCAACAACTCACAAAAACGGGACGCGCCGGGGATCAATCTCCCCGGCGCGTCTTTATCCTCTGCTCACGTTGAAAACAGCCCCGCCCCTGTGCCAGTTGGCACAGGGGCGGGGCTGTTTCTTGCGGGAATCCCGCGGTGGGATTGGGGGGATCTGGCA
>CALXDP010000030.1 GCA_944387095.1 uncultured Oscillospiraceae bacterium | reverse complement strand
GCCACACTCTTACCGCGGATCAGGTCGCACAGAATGCTCACCTTACGGGGAGAGATGCGGATATATCTCAGTGTTGCTTTCGCTTCCATTTTGCTCTCTCCTCCTTACTTGCCGGTCTTGCTGCCCGCGTGACCTTTGAAGGTGCGGGTGGGGGCGAACTCGCCCAGCTTGTGGCCCACCATGTCCTCGGTGATATAGACGGGCACATGCTTGCGGCCGTCGTGGACGGCGATGGTGTGGCCCACGAAGGCGGGGAAGATGGTGGAGGCGCGGCTCCAGGTCTTCAGCACCTTCTTCTCGTTCTTCTGGTTCATTTCATTGACCCGCTTCAGCAGCTCAGGGGCGCAAAAGGGGCCTTTCTTGATACTTCTGCTCATCTTTCACTGCCTCCTTACTTCGCGTTGCGGCGCTTGACAATGAACTTGTCGGTGCGGTTCTTCTTCTTGCGGGTCTTGTAACCCATGGCGGGCTTGCCCCAGGGGGTTACAGGGCCGGGACGGCCCACGGGGCTCTTGCCTTCGCCGCCGCCGTGGGGGTGGTCATTGGGGTTCATGACGGAGCCGCGCACGGTGGGCCTCCAGCCCATGTGGCGCTTGCGGCCGGCCTTGCCGATGTGGATGTTGGCCCAGTCGGTGTTGCCCACCTGGCCGATGGTGGCCCGGCACTCCTCATGCACCAGACGCACCTCGCCGGAGGGCAGGCGGATCTGGGCCATGCCGTTCTCCTTGGCCATGAGCTGGGCGGCGGTGCCGGCAGAGCGCACCAGCTGGGCGCCCTTGCCGGGGTGCAGCTCGATGCAGTGGATCATCTCGCCCACGGGGATCTTGGAGATGGGCAGGCAGTTGCCGGGCAGGATGTCGGACTCGGGGCCGGTCATGATGATGTGGCCGGCCTTCAGGCCGACGGGAGCCAGGATATAGCGGCGCTCGCCGTCCTCATACTCAATCAGGGCGATGTTGGCGGAACGGTTGGGGTCGTACTGCAGGTTGATGACAGTGGACTTCCCCTCTTTGTCCCGTCTGAAGTCGATGATGCGGTACTTGCGCTTGTTGCCGCCGCCCCGGTGGCGCACGGTGATGCGGCCATAGCTGTTGCGGCCGGCGCTCTTCTTCAGGGGCTCCAGCAGGGAGCGCTCGGGCTTGGCCTTCTTGTCGATGCCCTCGAAGGCGGACACAGTCATGTGGCGGCGGGAGGGCGTTGTGGGCTTATAAGTTTTAATCGCCATTTCTCGTTACCTCCTTACACCATGCCTTCGAAGAACTCGATGGACTTGGAATCCTCGGTCAGGGTGACCATGGCCTTCTTCCAGCTGGCCCGGCGGCCAGCGGGATAGCGGCCCAGGCGCTTGGCCTTGCCATACATGTTCAGGGTGTTCACCTTGGCCACCTTCACGCCGAAGATCTCCTCCACCGCCTTGGCGATCTCGATCTTGTTGGCGTCCTTGGCCACCTCAAAGGTATACTTCTTATTGGCGGCGGCCTCCATGGACTGTTCGGTGACGATGGGGCGCTTGATGATGTCGTAAGCGGTCTTCATTACGCGAACACCTCCTCGATGGTGGCCAGCGCAGCCTTGTCTACGATGAGCTGGTTGGCGTTGACAATGTCATAGACATTGATCAGGTTGGCGGGCGTGGTCACCACGCCGGGGATGTTCCGGGCGGACTTGACCACATTGGGACAGGCGGTAACCACCACGGCCTTGCCGGCACCCACGCTGTTCAGGAAGCCCTGGAAGGTCTTGGTCTTGATCTGGTCCATGCTCAGCCCGTCTACCACCAGCACATTGCCGGCGGCAGCCTTGGCAGATAGGGCAGACTTCAGGGCCAGACGGCGCACCTTCTTGTTCAGGGTGTAGCGGTAGGAGCGGGGCTTGGGGGCAAACACGATGCCGCCGTGGGTCCACTGGGGCGCCCGGGTGGAGCCCTGACGGGCGCGGCCGGTGCCCTTCTGTCTCCAGGGCTTGCGGCCGCCGCCGGACACCTCGGCGCGGGTCAGGGCGGACTGAGTGCCCTGACGGCAGTTGGCCAGGTGATTCTTGACCACATCATGAACCACATACTGGTTGGGCTCAATGCCGAAGATGGCCTCGGAGAGCTCGACCTCGCCGATCTGCTTACCGGCCATATCATAAAGGTTCGCTTTAGGCATTTGTCATTCTCTCCTTTCTCACTTGTTACGCGCAGAGGCCTTCTGCGGGTTGACACGGGCAGAAGCCTTCTGCGGGTTGACGCGGCCGGAACCATCGGGCCCCTTCTTCTCCGCCAGCTTCTTGACGCTGGAGCGCAGGGCGACCACGCCCCCCTTGGGGCCGGGAACCGCGCCGCGCACGGCAATGACGCCCAGCTCCTCATCCACCTGGATGATGTCCAGGTTCATCACTGTGACCTGTTCGTTGCCCATCTGGCCGGCGCCGATGTGTCCCTTAAAGACCCGGGAGGGATCGGTGCTGGAGCCCAGGGAGCCGGGGTGGCGGTGCACAGGGCCGGAACCGTGGGTCTCCTTCAGGCGGTGGGCGCCGCAGCGCTTCACCGCGCCCTGATAGCCGTGGCCCTTGCTGATGCCCGTGACATCCACCCGGTCACCGGGGGTAAACACGGTGGCGGTGATCTCGTCGCCCACGTTCAGCTCGGCGGCGTTGTCCAGCTTAAACTCCTTCAGGACCCGCAGAATCTTGCCGGACTTCTTGCTGTGGCCCACTTCAGGCTTGCTGAGCTTGCGCTCGGGGACTTCCTCAAATCCCAGCTGGACGGCGGTATAGCCGTCCTTCTCCTCGGTCTTCTTCTGCACCACGGTGCAGGGACCCGCCTGGATGACGGTAACCGGGATGACCTTGCCGGCTTCATCGAAGACCTGGGTCATGCCCACCTTCTTGCCGATAATGGCCTTTTCCATGTGTATTCCTCCTTGTTAAGGTTATTGGTCGGGCGAGGTGACCGCCCCCATTGGGCTGGGGCCTGTCACGCCTCACCGTGTCGTTGCAAAGTCTGCTTGCTCCGCTTTCCGCCACCCGGCGGAAGGCTTTGCTTGCCCCCTTGCCCCTCCGCTTCAAACCAGCCCGCTTCGCCGGGTTTCGGTTTGATTTGGAAATAACGGTTCGGTCGCTTCGTCATTGCTCGGCCGACTTGACCCGTCCGCCTCAAAACGCGGCGGACTGCGGTACTGACAAATTGTTGCAGGGCAGGCCCTGTCTTTCGGCCTGCCGCGGTTATCACGCCTCGTCTGTTCACAGCGCGTGGTTTCCTGGGCCTTGGGCTCGGCCCAGCCGCCCCTCAGCTTTGGCTTTCCGCCCCTGCTGCGGTTCATCCACGCGGCTCACAACAGCTCAGACGCTCACAGCTTAATTTCGATCTCCACGCCGGCGGGCAGCTCCAGGCTCATCAGGGCCTCCACAGTCTTGGCGGAGGGCTTGACCACGTCGATCAGCCGCTTGTGGGTACGGCGCTCAAACTGCTCACGGCTGTCCTTGTACTTGTGGACGGCGCGCAGGATGGTGACGACCTCCTTCTTGGTGGGGAGAGGGATGGGACCGGAAACGGTGGCGCCGCTGCGCTTGGCCGTGTCCACAATCTTTTCGGCGGCCTGGTCGATGAGCTGATGGTCATAGGCCTTCAGGCGGATGCGGATCATTTCTTTCTGTGCCATGTTGGGTTTTCCTCCTTACATACATACGAAGTTGACGATTGGTGGGCCGGGGAATGGCCCGCTGTCCTGTCACGCTGAAGCATCTGTGCCGCAGGGAGTTGCGCCTCCCCTGGTCGCGGCGCCTGGCTTCTCTTCGCCTCTCGGAACACAAAGACTCGGGCCTTTGGCCCTTCTTATTTGGTTTGCATCCCTCGCGGCCGTCCATCCGGGCTGCTCACAACGGCCCGGGTGCTTCCGCGCCTCTTCGTACGGGTGAGAGATTTTCCGTACACGCTTTCGTGCGTATCACTCCTCGGCATGAAGAAAACCGGCGCAAAGCTGGCCGGTTTCTCCCATGCGCGGCGATATACGCCATGCACGAGTCTCTCAGCCGCCCGATCTTACGGACATACTCCGCGGAAGTTACCTCGCTTTCGCGAGCAATCTCCCGCATCATCGCAATGCGCCCACACAGGCGCTCGATTATTGTACAACAAAGTTTACTCCAAAGTCAAGCACTTTTTTCCGCCGGCTTCAAGTTTTTTCAATGGCATTCCAGCCCCACAAGGTCTTGTGCCTGCGCGTTTTGACCAGCACAACTTTCCGGGGCTTGCCGCGCCCGCCCCTCCTTGGGTCTCCTTCCCAAACGGCAGCCCACTGCACCGGGCTGCCGTTTGGGTTTCGCAGATCCGCTACTCCTCGTCCAGCTTGAGCACCGCCATAAACGCCTCGGTGGGCATCTGCACCGTACCCAGGCTCCGCATCTTTTTCTTGCCCTCTTTCTGCTTCTCCAGCAGCTTTTTCTTCCGGGTGATGTCGCCGCCATAGCACTTGGCCAGCACGTCCTTGCGCAGGGCCTTGATGGTCTCTCGGGCGATGATCTTCCCGCCGATGGCCGCCTGGATGGGCACCTCGAACATCTGACGGGGAATGTTCTCCTTGAGCTTCTCGCAGATACGCCGCGCCCGCTTGTAGGCCTTGTCCCGGTGGGCGATAAAGCTCAAAGCGTCCACCTGATCGCCGTTTAAGAGCAGATCCACCTTCACCAGGTCGGAGGGGCGGTAACCATCCAACTCGTAGTCCAGAGAGGCATAGCCGCGGGTGCGGGCCTTGAGGGTGTCAAAGAAATCGTAGATGATCTCGTTGAGGGGCATCAGGTAGTGGATCTCCACCAGATTGGTGTCCAGATACTGCATGTCCTTATATTCCCCCCGCCGGTCCTGGCACAGGGGCATGATGTTGCCCACATAGTCCGGAGGGGAGATGATGGACACGTTCACATAGGGTTCCCTGGCCTCGGAAATGGAGCCTGGGTCGGGGTAATTGTGGGGATTATCCACCTTCACCACAGTTCCATCTGTTTTTGTCACCTCATAGATCACCGAAGGCAATGTGGTGACCAGGTCCAAATCAAACTCCCGCTCCAGCCGCTCCTGGATGATCTCCATATGGAGCATGCCCAGAAAGCCGCACCGGAAGCCAAAGCCCAGGGCGATGGAGGACTCTGGCTCAAAGGACAGAGATGCGTCGTTGAGCTGGAGCTTTTCCAGGGCGTCCCGCAGGTCAGGGTACTTGGAGCCGTCCTCGGTGTACACGCCGCAGTACACCATGGGCTGCACCGGGCGGTAGCCGGGCAGGGCCTGTGCCGTGGGCCGGCTGGCCTCGGTGATGGTGTCGCCCACCCGGGTGTCCTTTACATTTTTAATGGAGGCGGTGAAGTAGCCCACCTCGCCGGCGGCCAGCTCCTGGGCGGCCTCCATGCCCAGGGGGCGCAGGTAGCCCACCTCCAGCACTGTGTGCTTGGCGCCGGAGGCCATAAGCAGCACCTCCATGCCCGGGCGTACGGTGCCCTCCATCACCCGGAAGTAGACGATCACCCCCAAATAGGGGTCGTACTGGCTGTCGAAGATCAGGGCCTTCAGGGGAGCGCTGGAGTCCCCCGCCGGGGCGGGGATGTTGTGGACAATGTCCTCCAGCACCGATTCGATGTTGATTCCCTGCTTGGCGGAGATCTCTGGGGCGTCCATGGCAGGCAGGCCGATGACGTCCTCAATCTCCTGCTTCACCCGCTGGGGATCGGCTGCCGGCAGGTCGATCTTGTTGATGACCGGCCTGATCTCCAGGTCATGGTCCAAGGCCAGGTAGGTGTTGGCCAGGGTCTGGGCCTCCACTCCCTGCGCGGCGTCCACCACCAGCACCGCCCCCTCACAGGCGGCCAGGGACCGGGACACCTCGTAGTTGAAGTCCACATGGCCCGGGGTGTCGATGAGGTTCAAGCAGTAGGTTTCCCCGTCCCGGGCCTTATAGTCCATGCGCACCGCCCGGGCCTTGATGGTGATGCCCCGCTCCCGCTCCAGATCCATGTTGTCCAGCAGCTGGGACTCCATCTGGCGCTGCTCCACCGCGCCGCAGATCTCGATCATCCGGTCCGACAGGGTGGATTTGCCGTGGTCAATGTGGGCGATGATGGAAAAGTTGCGAATTTTGGATTGATCGGTCATAATCTGAAAGCCTCCGTGTCGCTTCCCCGCCGCTCCAGCGCCAGGCGGTCAGGATTCCGAGTAGTTTGTCAGTTCCTTATTCAGCCGCTCCCCGCACACATGAATGATCTGAAGCAGGGACTGGTAGGTCCCGGGATAGGCGCTGGTCATGGCGTCGTGGGACATATCAGGGAACTGCTGGGCCTCCTTGCGCTGGCCGGCCAGGGTGGCCACATACTCTGTCTCGTTGAGGATCATGTCCGCCCGGGGCAGTCCCGCCACAAAATGCTCCCTGGAAACGGAGAAAAAGCCGTCGTTCCCATTCGGGCTGAACTGGAACAGGTGCCGGTACAGGGTATACAGAGCGGTGGACAGATAGTTGGCCGCCGCTTTGATCGCCTTTTTGTTCCCCAGCCGTCCCAACAGATCAAACAACACCCCAGTGGAATTGACAATTAGCTTCTTGCTCAGGGTGGCCATTACCGAACCCTTGAGCACATTGTCCCGCTCATCGGAAACATCATAGAGCGTCTCCGCGTCCAGAATGGTGGTGCCGTCCCGGCTGAGCGTCCGGCCCAGCAGGAAATCCGCTGACACATTATAAAAATCACAGGCCTTGACCACAAAATTCAGGCCGGGCTCCCGCACGCCATTCTCATAGTGGGAGAGCAGGGCCTGAGAAATACCCAGGGCCTCGGCGGCCTGCCGCTGGGAAATGCCCCGTTCATGCCGCAACAGGGCCAGTGTGCGCGCGAAATCAGCGTTCATTTACCTAGTTCCTCTCTATATCATTCTCTTGCATCAGTTCGGACCGGTATCCGGCCACCCATGACAGTAAGTATTAGTATATCGTTAGGAATACCGATTGTAAAGACTTTCTTCCCACAGAAACAGTCGCCAGATTTCGCCGACTTTTTGTGAATTTGTCCATTTCCACGTACTTCGTGCAATCCCCTTGCAAAGGTGGAGAAAACATGTTACATTTACCCTATCCAAACCTTTCCCGGTACAATTACATCACACGGAGGTAATGATTTTTATGTTTGGCCAACTGATTGAAAAGCTGAAGGCAAACCCCAAGCGCATTGTCTTCACCGAAGGCACCGACTCCCGCATCCTGGAGGCTTCCGCCCGGCTGCTTTCCGGGACCTTCCTGACCCCTGTTCTGGTGGGCAACCCGGCGGAGGTACACGCCGCCGCGGAAAAAGCCGGTTTCAACATCCGCGGCGCGGAGATCATCAATCCCGCCACCTATGAAAAGATGGATGAGATGGTGGACACCATGGTGGAGCTGCGCCGGGGCAAGATGACTGCCGAGCAGTGCCGTGAGCTGCTTCAGAAAGGAAATTACTTCGGCACCATGCTGGTGAAGATGGGTGTGGCCGACTGTCTGCTGGGCGGCGCCACCTACTCCACTGCCGACACCGTCCGCCCTGCCCTTCAGCTGATCAAGACCAAGCCGGGCAATAAAATCGTCTCCTCCTGCTTTATCCTAGTGCGGCCCGGCGCTTCCGGTGGCAATGAGGCGCTGGCCATGGGCGACTGCGCCATCAACATCGACCCCACCGAGGACGAGCTGGTGGAGATCGGCCTGGAGTGCGCCAAGTGCGCGAAATCCTTTGGGATTGACCCCAAGGTGGCCTACCTGAGCTACTCCACCCACGGCTCCGGCAAGGGCGAGACCGTGGACAAGATGCGCAACGCCTGCCAGAAGGCCAAGGCCGCCGCCCCCGATCTGGACATCGACGGCGAGATGCAGTTCGACGCCGCCGTCTCCCCCACCGTGGGCCAGCTGAAGTTCCCCGGCTCCAAGGTGGCCGGCTACGCCAATACCTTCATCTTCCCCAACATCAACGCGGGCAACATCGGCTACAAGATCGCCCAGCGGCTGGGCAAGTTTGACGCCTACGGCCCCATTCTGTTGGGCCTGAACGCACCCATCAACGACCTGTCGCGGGGCTGCAACGCCCTGGAGGTCTATTCCATGTCCATCATCACCGCGGCCCTGGCTTAAGCGGAAGCGCGGCGCCGTGGTGAGCAGCCCGGATGGACCAAAGCGAGTGCGAGAACCCAGGGACCGCGTCGCAGTCCTGTTTTGAGCCCGATGCGAAGGGAAGCGGGGCTGCGCAACAGGCGGCATCCAGGGCCTGGACGCCCTGTCCACAGGAGCACCCCTCGGGGTGCTCCTGGTTTTTTCTGCCCATTTTGCCCTCTTCATAAAATCTTATAAATTTCTTATGGATTCTCCCCTTTCTTTTTTATGCTCCCGGTGGTATCATAACTGTACCAATATGGTTAATACATTTAACCTGCCGAAAGGCGGAGAGGAGTCTATCTATGTCGATTCTGGAAGTCAGCCATCTGAAAAAGATCTATACCACCCGCTTTGGCGGCCAATCGGTGGAGGCCCTCACCGATGTGTCCTTTGCGGTGGAAGAGGGGGAATTCGTGGCCATTATGGGCGAGTCGGGCTCCGGCAAGACCACCCTTTTGAATATTTTGGCCGCTCTGGATCGGCCCACCGCCGGCACCGTACACCTGGCCGGAAGGGACCTGTCCTCCGTCCGGGAGAAGGACATGGCCGCCTTCCGCCGGGACAACCTGGGGTTCGTGTTCCAGGACTTCAACCTGCTGGACACCTTCTCTCTCCGGGACAACATCCTGCTGCCCCTGGTGCTGTCCGGGAAAAAATATCCCGAGATGGCAAAGCGCCTCGCCCCCCTGGCGGACACCCTGGGCATTGCGGAGTTGCTGGACAAGTATCCCTATGAGGTGTCCGGCGGCCAAAAGCAGCGGTGCGCCGTGGCCCGGGCCCTCATCACCCAGCCGGAGATCGTGCTGGCCGACGAGCCCACCGGCGCCCTGGACTCCCGGGCCGCCGACAGCCTGATGGACCTGTTTGGCCAGATCAACCGGGCGGGGCAGACGGTGCTCATGGTCACCCACTCCACCTCCGCCGCCAGTCACGCCGGCCGGGTGCTGTTCATCCGGGACGGGGCGGTGTACCACCAGCTGTACCGGGAAAATCGGGGAGACGGGGAGATGTATCGGCTCATCTCCCACACCCTCACCCGCCTGGCCTCCGGAGGTGAGCAGGGTGCGTAACGGACTCTACCCAAAGCTGGCGGCACAGAATATGAAGCAGAACCGCCGCTTTTATGTGCCCTATCTGCTGGCCCTTATCGGGCTGTCCGCCGCCTTTTACGTCATGGCCGCCCTGGTCTTTGACCCCGGTGTCCAGCAGCTGCGGGGGGCCAACTACGTCCAGGTCATGATGGGCATGGGCATGTTCATCGCCGGCGTTTTCTCCGCCATCCTGCTGCTGTATATCAACAGCTTCCTCATGAAGCAGCGCAAAAAGGAGCTGGGCCTCTACAATATCCTGGGCATGGGCAAGGGGAACATCGCCCTGCTCCAGTGCTGGGAGAGCCTGTATACCGCCCTCATCGGCATCGTGGGCGGCATCCTGTGCGGGATAGTCCTCCATGCCCTGGCCACCGCCCTGCTCACCCGCCTGCTGCGTTTTGCCATTCCCTTTTCGGCGGGCCTGTCCCTGCCCGCTGCGGCCCTCACCGCCGTTCTCTTCGGCGCGCTGCTGGCGCTGGCCCTGCTGCTCAACCTGGGCCGGGTGCGGATGGTCAGCCCCATCCAGCTGCTCCGGGGCGGCCAGGTGGGGGAGAGAGAGCCCAAAACCCGCCGGCTCACCGCCCTGATCGGCGCAGTCTGCCTGGGGGCGGGTTACGCCATCGCCATCACCACCACGGATCCCATGGCCGCCATCGCCTTCTACTTCCTGGCAGTGCTGCTGGTCATCGTGGGCACCTACTGCCTGTTCACCGCCGGCTCCATCGCCCTGCTGAAGGCCCTGCGAAAAAGCAAGCGGTTCTACTACCAGACCAGCCATTTCATCGGCGTGTCCGGCATGCTCTACCGGATGAAGCGCAACGCCGTGGGCCTGGCCAACATTTGCATCCTGTCCACCATGGTGATGGTGATGATCTCCGGCACCCTGTCCCTGTACCTGGGCACCGGGGAGATCATCGACACCCAGTATCCCGCCGACTTTCAGATCGAGGTGCGCTACGGGGAAAACCAGGAGGAACCTTTTCATCCCCAGGCTGTAGTGGCCCTGGCAGAGAACTTCGTTCAGGAGCAGGAGATCGCCATTCAGAGCATCCGTACCCTGCAGTACCTCCCCCTGACAGCTACGGCGGAGGAGGGCGGCTTCCGCATTGGTGTCAACGGGGAGCGGAACGAGCGGCGGTCCCTCTATCTGCTAACCGCGGAGGACTACGTCTCGCTGACCGGAAATGCTGCACCGGCGCTGGAAGCAGGTCAGGCGGCGGTGTGCGGAGGATTGCCCCAGGGGATGGGCAGCAATCTGACGATCCGGGGCACCGCCTACGGGGAAAACGAGGCGGGGGCCATTGTCATGCAGCAGGTGGAAACGCCCCTGGAACTCCAGATCGTTCAGACCCTGTCCGCCCTTCCCTATTTCACTGACACCTTTGATACCTATGAGACGGTGTGCCTGCTTCTGCCAGACCGGGAGACGTTGTCTACGTTCTATCAGCTCCAGCATTCCGTGCTGGAGGAGGTCGCGGCGAACTACCGTTTTATGATCTTCATGGATCTGGACTGCACCCAGGAGCAGGCGCTGGAGCTGGAAACCGCCTGGTACGACTACAACCGGGGGGAAAGCGCCTACGAGGGCACAGGCAGTTGGGACTACCTCTCCGTGTCCACCCGGGCCCGGATGGAGGTGGATGGCTACTCCATGGCAGGGGGCTTCCTGTTCCTGGGCATCCTGCTGGGCGTCATCTTCCTGCTGGCCACGGTGCTCATCATCTACTACAAGCAGGTGTCCGAGGGCTATGAGGACCAGGGCCGCTTCGAGATCATGCGCAAGGTGGGCTTGGACGAGGGCCAGGTGCGCGCCTCCATCCGCAGTCAGATACTCACCGTGTTCTTTCTGCCCATCGCCGCGGCGGCCATCCACATCCTGTTCGACTTCAACCTGGTGGTTCAGCTGCTCACTCTGTTTTCCATCCGGGGGGTGCTTACCACCGTGCTGTGCACCCTTGGTACACTGCTGGTATTCTGCCTGGTATACGGCATCGTGTACCTGCTCACCGCCCGGACCTACTATAAAATTGTAAAGTGAGAAAGAACGATCTGGAAAGGAGTTGTGTTTCATGCGCCGTATTTTGCCGCTTGCCATTGTGTTCTGCGGTTTATTGGGTGGGCTGGCGGGGCTGCGCGCCCTGCGCAGGCACAGGGGCTGACCGCCGCAGTCCGACCGGGTTTAGCCCCGCCCTTTGCCCCAGCCACTGCCCTGCACCTCTTTTCCGCCAGCGCTTCGGAATGGGTCATTCCGAAGCGCTGGCCCTTTTGGCCGGGCCTTTACATTTCCGCTTGACAGAAAAGGCACATCCATTTACAATAGGATATAGATAATTTTGAAAAACCGGGCGGCTTTCGCCTGTTTGAGCGGTTATGGCGCTTTTTAGCGCGTTTTCATATATTTTTATCTACCACTACAATATATGACACTCAAATACCAGACCCGAAGGCGGGCGGTTTTTCAGTTATCGCGGTGTGCCGGCGTGCGCATCGCGTCTTATTTTGTAAATTCCCAAAATAACCCACTGTTTTTAGGAGGTGTGGAACCTGACATGATGTCTATTATTTTGGCGGTGGTCCTCATGGCGGCCTGTCTGATCATCGGCGCCGCGGCCGGAGCCGTCATCGGCTACTCCCGGCGCAAGGCCTTTGCCGAGCGGGAAATCGGATCGGCCGAGGAGGAGGCCCGCCGCATCATCAACGAGGCCATCAAGAGCGCGGAGAACAAGAAGCGGGAAGCCACCGTGGAGGCCAAGGAGCAGATCTTAAAGGAACGCAACGAGTTTGAACGGGAAGTCAAGGACCGCCGCAGTGAGCTTCAGCGCCAGGAGAACCGCTTAAACCAGAAAGAGGAGAACCTGGACCGCAAGACAGAAAACATGGAGCGCAAGGAGGAGCTGCTCTCCGCCCGCAGCGCCGAGATGGAGCGGGACAAGGAGGAGCTGGAGCGACTGAAGCAGAGCCAGGTGGAGGCGCTGGAGCGCATCTCCGGCCTGACCACCGAGGAGGCCAAGCGCTACCTCATCGAGCAGCTGGAGGACGAGGTCACCCACGAGGAGGCTCTCAAGATCAAGGAGATCCAGTCCCGCTTCAAGGAAGAGGCAGATACCTATGCCCGGGAGCAAATTGCCCTGGCCATCCAGCGGTGCGCCGCCGACCATGTGGCCGAGGCCACCGTCTCCGTGGTGCCTTTGCCCAACGACGAGATGAAGGGCCGGATCATCGGCCGGGAGGGCCGGAACATCCGGACGCTGGAAACCCTCACCGGGGTGGATCTCATCATCGACGACACCCCCGAGGCCATCACCGTGTCCTGCTTCGACCCGGTGCGCCGGGAGATCGCCCGGCTGGC
>CALXDP010000029.1 GCA_944387095.1 uncultured Oscillospiraceae bacterium | reverse complement strand
GCGCCATAGCCAAGTGGTAAGGCAAGGGTCTGCAAAATCCTGATGCCCCAGTTCAAATCTGGGTGGCGCCTCCAAAATAAAAGGACAGCTGCTTTGCAGCTGTCCTTTTATTTTGACTTGCCCCATTGCCGCAAGACACACGCCTGTCCCCGGCCAATTTCCGGGGATAGGCGATGTCTGGTTTCCCATCCGGTTTAGGTAGCGGCCTGGGCAGAAGGTGTCAACTGGACTTCAGGCATCAGCTCCTGCCCGATAACCGTGAGCATTTCCTCCAGTTTCTCGCACTCCGCCGGGGTAAACCGCTTCTGAATCCGCTCCATGACCGTGTGCAGATAGTCGTTGCTGATGTTGTAGTAATGGATATACTTCTCCGTTACTTTCAGATGGTGCTCCCGCTTGTCATGTTCGGACTGAACCTTCTCCACATAGCCCTTCCGGATCAAACTGTTAATCTTATAAGCCGCATTGGAGGAAGAGATACGCATGAACGAGGCAAACTCGTTGACCGTGGGCGTACCCAGGGCAAGAATGGTCTCCATGGCAAAGGCCTCCACCGTGGTCAGGCTGGCCTCCCGGTTCTGAAACCTGGAAAAGATCTCCTGATAAAAATGCAATTTAAACTTGGTATACACCGCTTCAAACTTTTCCTCCAGCATCTCTCATACCCCCGCACGTTTCGCTCTTTCCTTGCATCATATCAAAAAAATTAAGGCGCACATAGGGTTTTACACATTTTTGCTCAGGGCAAAGGTCAGCTCCGCTGTCACAGCCTCCTGGCCGTTTACCAGGGCCTTGGCCTCTGCGATGGCCACCAACCCCTTCTGCCGGGTGATGGCACACTCCAGTTCCAACACGTCTCCGGGGGTCACCTGGCGGCGGAAGCGGGCATTTTTGATCCCGCCCAGAAAGCCGATCTTGCCCCGGTGCTCCGGCATGGACAGCACCGCCACCGCCCCCACCTGGGCCAGCGCCTCAAGGATGAGCACCCCGGGCATCACATGGTACTGGGGAAAATGCCCCTGAAAGAAGGGCTCATTGACGCTGACACACTTGATACCCTTGGCCCATTTACCCTCTTCTCCATCCACAATCCGGTCCACCAGGGCAAAGGGATAGCGATGGGGCAGGATAGCGGCGATCTCATTGGAATTGTACTGCATCATCTCTCATCCCTCCCACTTCTTCAGCAAGACGCAGGCATTGTGCCCACCAAAGCCCAGGGAGTTGGACAGCGCGTACTCCACCTGAGTTTCCCTGCCCTGGTTTGGCACATAGTCCAGGTCACAGGCCGGATCCTTCTCCTGATAGTGGATGGTGGCGGGCAGAAATCCGTCATGCAGCGCCATGGCGGTAAAGATAGCCTCCATTGCCCCAGCGGCCCCCAGCATGTGGCCGGTCATAGATTTGGTGGAGCTTACCGCCAGCTGGTAGGCGTGAGGCCCGAACACCGTTTTGATGGCAGCGGTCTCTCCGCTGTCGTTGAGCTGGGTGGAGGTACCGTGGGCGTTGATATAGCCTACCTGCTCCGGCGCTACACCGGCGTCTGCCAGGGCCTGGGCCATGGCCCGTGCACCTCCCTCACTGTCAGGCGCGGGGGCGGTCATGTGATAGGCGTCGCAGGTAGCCCCATAGCCCACCACTTCCGCGTACACCTTAGCGCCCCGGGCCATGGCGTGCTCATACTCCTCCAGCAGAAGCACGCCGGCCCCTTCCCCCATGACAAAGCCACTGCGCCGGGCGTCAAAGGGCACGCTGGCACTGTCCGGATCGTCCCCGACATGGAGGGCCCGCATGGAGGTAAACCCGCCGATGGACAACGGCGTGATGGCCGCCTCCGCACCGCCGCATAGCATCACGTCGCCATAGCCGTCCCGGATATAGCGAAAGGCGTCGCCCACGGCGTTGGTGCCGCCGGCACAGGCGGTCACCGGGCAGGTACACATCCCCTGGAACCCAAAGGCAATGGCGATCAGGCCCGCCCCCATGTTGGCGATGGTGGTGGGGATATAGTAGGGATTGGCCCGGTCAAAGCCCTTCTGAGCGCAGCGGATCTGCTCTTTTTCCGTGATACTGATTCCACCTACGCCGCTGGATACAATGACTCCGCACCGGGTGCGGTCCAGCCGCTCCAGGTCAATGCCGCTGTCCGCCACCGCCTCCTGGGCAGAGGCTACGGCCAGCTGAATAAACCGGCTCATATGGCGGTGGTCTCGGCCAGCCAGGGCCGCGGCGGGATCCCAGTCCTTGACCTCAGCGGCCAGGTGTACCTTCTGTGCGGAGCAGTCATACTGGGTGATCGGGCCGACGCCACACACACCCTCCCGGGCGGCCTGCCAGGTCCGGGGCAGATCGTGGCCCAGGGGATTGACCGTCCCCATACCGGTGATCAATACTCTGCGTTTTTCCATAGTCGATCTAACTCCTCTTAAATTTCATGCGCAAATTTCTCCCGCGCGCCGGTTTCCGCTCTGATTCCCTGTCATATCTCTTTTCTTCACGGCGGCTGTGCGCTTCTTGCTGTCATGCTGCACCTGTTTGCGGCGCGGCTCAAAGCCGCTATATCTGCACTTCCGTGCGGCCGCCGCGCCGCATCCGTGTCGCATACCGTTTTAGCCCGCTGCTCACGACGGCTCCGCGCTTCCCATCACATCGCCATACCGCCGTCCACGCACAGCACCTGGCCGGTGATATAGGAGGCCTCGTCCGAAGCCAGGAATGCCACCGCCCGGGCCACGTCCTCGGGCTGGCCGGGCCGGGAGAGCGGGATGGTGGCCAGCATGGCCTGCCGTGCGCTTTCCGGCATAGCTGAGGTCATGTCCGTGTCAATGAAGCCCGGGGCCACCGCGTTGACGGTGACGCCCCGGCTGCCCAGTTCCTTGGCCAGGGACTTGGTCATGCCAATGAGCCCCGCCTTGCTGGCGCAGTAATTGATCTGCCCCGGGTTGCCCCGCAAGGCCACCACGGAGGTCAGGTTTACAATACGGCCATACCTGGCCTTCATCATGGGGCGGACAGCCGCCTTCATACACAGAAAGGCTCCCTTCAGGTTGGTGTCTACCACCGCGTCAAAGTCCTCTTCCTTCAAAGTCATGGCCAGGCCGTCCCGGGTAATACCCGCGTTGTTCACCAGGATGTCCAGGCTTCCCAGCTCCTTCACGGCAGTGTCCGCCAGGGCCTTCGCCGCCTGGCCATCCGCCACATCCCCCTGCAAGGCAATAGCCTTTATCCCCACCTCCCGGAGCTGGCTCAAGGTCTCCTCTGCCGCGGCGGTGTTGCCCGCGTAGGAGAATACAATGTTGGCTCCCTGCCGGGCCAGTTCCAGACAGATGGCCCGGCCGATCCCCCGGCTACCGCCGGTGACCACAGCGTTCCTTCCTTCCAGTCTCATCTGCCATCCTCCTTCAAAGCGGCGGCCAGCGCCTCCACATCGGCGCAGCTCTCCACCGCGTAAGTTTTGATCTCCGGAGCGGTCTTGCGTACAAAGCCGCTCAAGGCCTTACCCGGGCCGATTTCCACGATGGTGTCCACCCCCAGCTGAGCCAGCCGGCGGATGGTGTCCTCCAAGTAGACGGAGGACTGCACCTGCCGCTCCAGCAGGGCGGGGATGGTGTCCTCCGGCCCCATCTCCCTGCCCAGACAGTTGAAGAGCACGGGGAATGCCATAGGGGCAAAGGTAATCTCTTGAAACTTCTCCCGCAGGGCGTCCCCGGCGGGGGCCATCAGAGAGGTGTGGAAGGGCCCGCTCACCTTCAGGGGCAGGCAGCGGCGGGCGCCGGCTTCCTTAGCCAGGGCCGCGGCCTTGTCCACCGCCGGCTGGTCGCCGCCGATGACCAGCTGGCCAGGGCAGTTGTAGTTGGCGATCTCCACTACACCCAAGTCAGAGGCCTGGCGGCACACCTCCTGGAGCTCCTCCCGGTCCAGGTTCAGCACCGCCGTCATCCCGCAGGGGCGGCCCTGGGCGGCCCGCGCCATCGCCCTGCCCCGGAAGGCCACCAGGGAGACCGCCTGCCGGGGGGTGAACACGCCGGCGCACTGGAGGGCGGAATACTCCCCCAGGCTCAGTCCCGCGGCGTAGTCCGGCCGGATGCCCAGTTCCTGGAGGATGGCGGTCATCCCCGCGGCAAAGGCCACCATACAGGGCTGCGTGTATTCCGTCTGGTTGAGTACCCCGTCCGGGTCGGAGAAGCAGACGCTTTTCAGGTCAAAATCCAGGTCTGACCGGACCTCGTCCAACACCTGGCGGAAGGCGGGGTACTGCTCGTAGAGGTCCGCACCCATCCCGGGGTGCTGGGTACCCTGTCCGGCATAGAGAAACGCGAGACTCATTGACACAGCTCCTTCCGTACAGACTCGTAGCCCGCCATGAGCTCCTCGAAGATCTGCCGCAGGGGACGTATCCCGCGGACCATACCGGCCACTTGGCCGGCCATGAAGCTGCCGTTGTCCAGATCCCCATCGAACACCGCCCGACGCAGGGAACCCAGGGTCAGCCTCTCCAGCTCCTCCAGGGGGGGGCTGTCCTTCTCCATGCGGAGGTAGGACTGGGACATTTTATTTTTCAGCACCCGCACCGGCGCGCCGGTGGTCCGCCCGGTGACCACGGTGTCGTTGGCCTTGGCCTTCACCACGGCATTCTTATAGTTTTCATGGATCGGGCACTCCACGCTGGCCAGCAGGCAGGTGCCCAGCTGCACGCCGCAGGCCCCCAGGGCGAAGGCGGCAGCCAGCTGACGGCCATCGGCGATGCCGCCGGCCGCCACCACGGGCACGCCCACCGCGTCCACCACCTGGGGCACCAGGGCCATGGTGGTCATCTCCCCCACATGGCCGCCGCTCTCGGTGCCCTCGGCGATGAATCCGTCCACCCCGTAGCGCTCCAGCCGCTGGGCCAACACCGGGGCCGCCACCACGGGAAAGACCTTGATGCCCGCCTCTTTCCATGCCGGAATATATTTCCCCGGGTTGCCCGCGCCGGTGGTCACCAGGCTCACCCGTTCCTCCAGCACCACCTGGGCCAGCTGGTCAATGTGAGGGTTCATCAGCATAAGGTTTACCCCGAAGGGCTTGTCCGTGCCCGCCCGGGCGGCACGGATCTCAGCACGCAGCGCCTCGGCGTCCATGCCGCCGGATCCCACCAGGCCCATGGCCCCCGCATTGGAGACAGCGGCGGCGAAGGCCCCGGTGGCGATGTTGGCCATGCCGCCCTGGATGATGGGGAACTCAGTGCCCAGAATTTCGTTGAGTTTCATAGCAAACTCCTTTTATATGCTCATTTTTATGGTTGATGTCACGGCGTTTGCGGCTCACACACCGCCCTTTGCAGGCTACGCCAGCTCCAGCAGCGCGCCCGCCCAGGTCAGGCCCCCGCCAAAGCCCACGCACAGGGCACGCTGGCCGGAGCGCAGAGCGCCCTCCCGCACCAGCTCGTCCAGCAGCAGGGGCACGCTGGCCGCGGAAGTGTTACCTGTACGGGCAATGTTCCCGGTACACTTTTCCACAGGCAGTTTCAGCTTTTTTACCACCATGTCAATGATACGCTGGTTGGCCTGATGAAAGATGAACCGGTCCACATCGCCCACGCTCAGTCCCGCTTTGTCCAGTACTTGGGTGATGCACCGGGGCACCACCTCTACGGCGAAGCGGAACACCGGCTGGCCGTCCATATGGATGTAGCTGGGCGCGCCCACGGCCACGCCGGGGATGAGCAGGGACTCGGTATTGCCCCGGCAGCCCAGCACCGCGTGGATGGAGGGGTAGTCCTCCCGCCACTCCACCACCGCGGCGCCAGCCCCATCGCCAAACAACACGCAGGTGCCCCGGTCGGTATAGTCGGTCACCCGGCTGAGCACCTCCGCCCCGATCACCAGGGCGTACTTCCTGGGGGCGGCGGCCAACAGGCACTGGGCGGTGTGCAGGGCATAGACAAAGCCGGAACAGGCTGCGTTCAGGTCAAAGCACACCGTATCCTCCCCCAACCCCAGCTCCTTTTGCAGAACACAGGCCGCCGCTGGCGTCAGCCGGTCAGGGGTCAGGGTGGCTACCACGCACACGCCGATCTGACCCGGCTCCAGCCCTGCCCGATCCAGCGCCTGCCGGGCCGCAGTCAGGCATAGCTGGGTATGAGTCTCCCCCGGGGCGCACCGCCTCCGGCTGGAGATCCCTGTCCGGGTGGTGATCCACTCGTCCGAGGTGTCCACCAGTTTCGCCAGGTCATCATTGGTCAATATCTCGCTGGGCACTCCGGAACCGGTACCCAATAACTTCAATCCGCTCATGTGCGCTCCTTTCTCAGGGCATTGGCGCCCATCTTACGGAATTTTTGATAGCGTCCGGCGGCCAGGGCTGACGGACGCAGTTTTTCCAGGCTGTCCAGCTCCCTGATCAGGGCCCGGTCCAGCTCATGGTATAAGGTCTGGGGCGCCAGGTGGGCCCCCCCCTCCGGCTCCGGGACAATGGCGTCGATCACACCCAGCTCCAGCAGATCCCCGGCGGTAAGTTTCATCACCTCGCAGGCCTCGGCGCTGCGGGAGGCGTCCTTCCACAGGATGGAGGCGAACCCCTCCGGAGAGAGTACCGAGTACACCGCGTTTTCCAGCATCAGCACCCGGTTACCCACCCCCAGGGCCAGCGCGCCGCCGCTTCCCCCCTCTCCGGTGACCACACAGATCACCGGCACGGTCAAGGCGGACATGAGCGCCAGCGTGCGGGCGATGGCCTCCCCCTGGCCTCTGGCCTCCGCCTCCAGGCCGGGGTAGGCCCCTGGCGTATCAATGAAGGTGATGACAGGCCGGTGAAACTTCTCCGCCTGCCTCAAAATCCGCTGGGCCTTCCGATACCCCTCCGGATTTGGCATACCGAAGCGATAGGCGATATGCTCTTCCAGGGTACGCCCTTTCCGATGCCCCAGCACCGTCACTGGCCGGCCGTGGAAGAGGGCAATCCCCCCCAGGATGCTGCCGTCCTCCCCACAGAAGCGGTCACCCCGCTGCTCAAAGAAATCAGTAAACAGCGCGGAGATAAACTCCGCCGTCCCGGGGCGGTCCTGGTGCCGGGCCAGGGCGACCCGCTGGGCGGCAGTCAGGTCATGGTTGGCCATGGCTCTCCCCTCCTTTTCCATGGAGAGCCAGCAGCCGGATCAGCGTGGCACGCAGCTGCTGGCGGGGGACGATCGCGTCCAGGAAGCCGTGCTCCAAGAGATACTCCGCACTCTGAAAGCCCTGGGGTAGCTTCTCCCCAATGGTCTGCTCAATCACCCGGGGCCCCGCGAAGCCGATGAGGGCCCCAGGCTCGGCCAGCATGATATCACCCAGGCTGGCAAAACTGGCCGTCACCCCTCCGGTAGTGGGATGGGTGAGCACTGAGAGATACAGTCCGCCCCGCTGGGAAAATTGTTCCAGCGCCGCGGCGGTCTTGGCCATCTGCATCAGGGACAAAATTCCCTCCTGCATCCGGGCCCCCCCACTGGCGGAAAACAGGATCAGGGGCAGCTTCCCCTTTCCCGCCTGTTCCACCAGGCGGGTCACCTTCTCCCCAAGGGCGGCGGACATGCTGCCCATGAGAAACCGGCTGTCCAGCACGCCCACGGCCACCTTCTGTCCGCCGATGCGGCCCAGGGCGGTAACCACCCCTTCCCCAGTCCCCGTGCGGCGGCGGGCCTGCTCCAGCTTGGCCGGGTAGCCCGGAAAGCCAAGGGGGTCGTTGGACACCAGATTGGCGTCCAGCTCCCGGAAGGTCCCCTTATCCAGCACCATGCTCAGCCGGTAATAAGCACTCACCGGATGGTGATAGCCGCACAGGGGGCACACATATCGATGGTTGGCCAGCTCCCGCCGGGACACCGGCTTGGCACACCCGGGGCACACCTCCTGGGCGTGGACCGGCACGTGGGGGCTGCTGCGCAGGGCCTTCATCGCCAGCAGCTTCTGCCGGCGCTGTGCCAGGATGTTGCTCATGCCTGCCCCTCCTCTCCGCTGCCGCTCCAGGCCAGAAGCGTCTCCATATGATCCTCCAGAAACCCGGTGTTGTAGTTGCCCCGCACGAAATCGGGGTGATAGAGGATCTGGTGGACCAGGTCAGTGTTGGTGGCCGGCCCTTCCACAATCAGTTCTTCCAGACTTCTTCGCATCCTGCGGATGGCTTCCAGCCGGGTGGGGGCACACACAATGATCTTGGCCAGCAGGGAGTCGTAGTACGGCGGTATCTCGCAGCCTGGGTACAGCCCCGTATCCACCCGCACTCCGAAGCCGCCGGGCAGGTGGAGAAAGCCCACCCTTCCCGGGCTGGGCCGGAACCCCTTAGCGGGGTCCTCCCCGTTGATGCGGCACTCGATGGCATGCCCCCGAAGCTGCACCTGATCCTGGGTGACGGACAGAGGCAGGCCCGCGGCGATGCGGATCTGCTCCCGTACCAGGTCCAGCCCTGTGGTTAACTCCGTCACCGGATGCTCCACCTGGATGCGGGTGTTCATCTCAATGAAATAGAACTGGTTCTCCTGGTCCATTACAAACTCGATGGTGCCGGCATTCTCATAACCGGCGGCCCGGGCAGCATCCACTGCCGCCTGCCCCATTCTCTCCCTCAGCTCCGGAGTGATTGCCTTGGACGGAGACTCCTCCAGCAGCTTCTGATTGCGCCGCTGGATGGAGCAGTCCCGCTCTCCCAGCTGGATCACATGGCCATCCCGATCCGCCAGGACCTGAAACTCAATATGCCGGGGGCGGAGGATCAGCTTTTCCATGTACATCTCGCCGCTTCCGAAACAGGACAACGCCTCCCGGCGGGCCTCTTCAAACAGGGGCTCCAGCTGTTCCGGTTCAAATACCTTGCGCATGCCCCGGCCGCCGCCCCCGGCCGCGGCCTTGATGAGGATGGGATAGCCGATGGCGTCCGCCACCTCTCTGGCCCGCTCGGCCGTCTCCACCGCCCCGTCAGAGCCGGGCACCACCGGCACCCCAGCCTTCTGCATCAGCGCTCTTGCCGCAGCTTTGTTGCCCATGGCCCGGATTACGCTGCCCGAGGGGCCGATAAAGGTGACGCCCGCCTGCTGGCAGGCATCGGCAAACTCCGCGTTTTCCGACAGGAATCCGTACCCGGGATGGATGGCGTCACACCCTGCCGCCCTGGCCACCGTGAGGATGGCGTCCATATTGAGATAGCTGTCTGAAGATCTGGCCGGGCCGATGCAATAGGCCTGTTCCGCCAGCTGCACATGTAAGGCTTCCCGGTCCGCCTGGGAGTAAACCACCACCGGCTCAATCTCCATCTCCCGGCAGGCCCGGAAGATCCGCACGGCGATTTCTCCCCGGTTGGCAATTAAAATTCGCTTGAACATGGCCTTACCCTTCCCGATAGCGCACCAAAGGCTCTCCAAAGGAGACCAACGCCCCATCCCGCGCAAGGATCTCCTCAATCACACAGTCGCAGGGAGCCTGTACCTCGCTGAGCATTTTCATGGCCTCCAACAGTCCCACTGTCTGTCCCTTCTTTACCGTCTGCCCCGGCTTCACAAAAGGCTCGGCTCCAGGCTCGGAGGCAATGTAGAAGGTACCCACCAAGGGCGCTGTGATGCAGGTTCCCGCTGCCTCCGGGCTCCCGGCCACGGGAGATGCGGCGTGGACCCCAGATTCCAGAGCGGGCGCCGCCACTGCCCCAGTTCCCTTCTCCAGTTCCAGGGAGAAATCCCCCATGGTCAGCTTCATCCTCATTACCGTACCAGTTTCAAATCGGGAAATCAGGTCAAAGATCTCTTGCTTATCCATATTGTCTCCTCTCGGAAAAGGGCATCGGTAACCACCGATGCCCCAGGCTTCTTATTCCGCGTGCGCGCTGATGTAATTGGCCAAGTCGGCCACCGTTTTCATGTTGGGCAGATCTTCGTCGGCAATGGTGACATTGAACTCCTCCTCCAGCGCCATGGACAGCTCCACAGCGGCCAGCGAGTCGGCGCCCAGGTCGTCCATCAGACTGGCCTCCATGGTCACTTTCTCCAGATCACAGTTCAGGGTCTCCGCAATGATTTCACGCATCTTATCAAAATTCATGCTGTACACTCCTCATTATAATTCGCGTTTCCTTTAGCTAAAATAATTTAGCTAAAAATTTTGAGGTATTTGCGATGGGCATATTGTATCAGAATCATACCGTTTGTCAAGGGAAAAACAAACTTCTTTTTGTCGCATTCACTTTTTTGGGGAAATAGCAGCTTTTCCCGCATCATTTCCAGCTGTCTTTGTGGATATTGTCTTTCATTCGCCGCCAGCCGCACCTGTTGTCAAGCTGTTTCCCCGTGCTCCGCTTTGGTCTTGACAAATCGCTCCCGCGTCCTTATAATAATATCTGCGCTTTCGGGGTGTGGCGAAGTTTGGTATCGCGCTTGGTTCGGGTCCAAGAGGCCCCGGGTTCAAATCCCGGCACTCCGACCACGTCGGAGCAAAGTCCGCTTTGCTCCGACGTTCTTTTTTGCCTTCGGCAGAAAAGAACGTTATCTGCCCGCTCCCTTGCTCCTCCTTTCCAAACCGAACCCGCTCCGCTGGGCTTCGGTTTGGTGACCTGAGCCTGCGAGCCTGAAGCCCTATAATTACACTCCGACCAAAACCGCTGTCCGTTGCTACGCAACGGACAGCGGTTTTTCTACCAGAAGCCACCGCCCCATCCATTCTGTCTCAGTTCCTTTTCAAATTCACCCCAGGGCTTGACGGCCTATGCTCCTTATTCCTGCTGATTTAATCCGCCGTTTTTCAATGGCGGTTTTGCTTTTTGCGCATTTTCGCCCGATCATCACCGCTCTCTCCGTTCAGGCCCGGGGAATCAGATCACACGGCCTGTCAATGAAATTCGCCGCCCAGCTTGGGCGGCGAATTTGGAATCGGCCATCTGGCTATACGCCGGCAACCGTTATTGGAGATAAGTTTGGAAGAAACTTTCCAGCTTATGGAATGGAATGGCGTCTTTTCCACCCCCATCATACAGATCGGTGTGCACCGTGTCCGGGAGGATCAGCAGTTCTTTGTTGTCTGGGCAGGGATTTCCGTTCATCATACTGGCAAAGGCATCCCGGCTGAAATAGCAGGAATGGGCCTTCTCCCCATGCATCACCAATACCGCGCTGCGGATCTCGCTGCTGTACTGGAGAATGGGCTGATTGAGGAAGGACATGCAGCCCGTCACATTCCAGCCTCCATTGGAGTTCAGCGAGCGGGGGTGATAACCGCGGGAGGTCTTGTAGTAGTCATAGTAGTCCCTGACGAAAAAGGGGGCGTCTTCAGGCAGGCGATCTGCCACGCCGCCGCTCAGGGCGTAGGAACCGTTTTTGTAGTCCTCAATCCGCTGGGCGTTCAGCGCCTTCTTCTTTTCATACCGGGCCTCCTCGCTGTCCTCTGCGTCAAAGTAGCCCTTGGCATTCACCCTCGTCATGTCATACATGGTGGCGGCCACCGTGGCCTTAATGCGAGTGTCCAACGCCGCCGCGTTCAGAGCCATGCCGCCCCAGCCGCAGATACCGATGATCCCGATCTTTTCCGCGTCTACATCTTCCCGCAGGGAGAGGTAATCCACCGCCGCCTGAAAATCCTCCGTGTTGATATCTGGGGAGGCCACATACCGGGGCATTCCGCCGCTCTCGCCAGTAAAGGAGGGGTCAAAGGCCATCGTAAGGAATCCACGCTCCGCCATGGTCTGGGCGTACAGGCCGGAGGCCTGCTCCTTCACCGCGCCGAAGGGGCCGCACACCGCAATGGCGGCCAGCTCACCGGCAGTCTTCTTGGGCTTATAGAGGTCAGCTGCCAGGGTGATGCCGTAGCGGTTGTGGAAGGTCACCTTGCTGTGATCCACCTTTTCGCTCTGGGGAAAGGTCTTGTCCCACTGCTGGGTCAGGTTCCGTTCTTCTAACTGTGCCATGTTTCATTCATCCTTTCTTCGTCATATTCGGCAGCCATGTTTCATTGCGGCTTTCCTTCGATACATGAGGTTGCTGCCTTATGTCCTCAGTACCAGCCAAACAGGGTCTGTCCACCGTCCAGGCTGCTGATTTTTTCCAGATCCTCGCTGTCTAACATAAAATCCAGGCTGTCCAGGTTCTGCCGTATCCGTTCCCGGTGGACGGATTTTGGGATGACGGCAATGCCGTTTTGGGTGAGATACCGCAGCGCCACCTGGCCGGAGGTCTTTCCATGTTTGCCGGCGATTTGATTCAGTACCGGTTCCGCAAAGATATTCTTGCGCCCTTCGGTGAAAGAGGCCCAGGACTGCATTCTCGTCCCGTGGGACTCCAGCAGTTCTTTTAACGACAGCTGGGGGAAGTACACGTGGGATTCCACCTGGTTTACCGCCGGAACCACGCCGCAGCGCTGGAGAAATGTCTGGTACCGGTCAGCGTCAAAATTGGAGACACCAATGGCCCGAACCTTCCCTGCCTGGTACGCTTCCTTAAATGCCTCGTACATTTCCAGGGCATTCTCATAGGGCTCATGGATAAGCAGCAGGTCAATATAATCGGTTTGTAGCTCGTTCAAGGATTGCTCGATTCCCGCCCTGGCCTTTTGATAGCTGGCGCTGGGGCCATACAATTTGGTAGTGAGAAAGACTTCCCGCCGGGACAGGCCGCTCTCCTTTATCGCCCGGCCCACAATGTCCTCGTTCTTGTACATCTGTGCCGTGTCAATGAGCCGGCAGCCCACTTCCAGGGCGTCCAAAACAGCCCGCTGGCCCGCCTGGCCCCGGATATCCCAGGTACCAAAGCCCACCAGAGGCATGGAGATGCCATTGTTCAAACGGACAAATTCCATTGCACTTATGCCTCCTTTGCTGTTTCAAAGCAAATGCCGACCTAGATCTGATCGTTTTCAATCCGGTAGGTCAGATAATCCAGGCAGTGAATCCTCCGCTCTTCCGCGTGGCACCGGTCCAGTAAAACCTGCCGGTGCTTTCCCAACAGGTTTAACCCCTCCCGGCGCCGACCATCCTCCCAAAGCCGCACAAACTGCCGGATCAGATCCTCTTCGCACCCGGCGTCCCGCAGATTCTGTGCCACCGGTTCCCATTTGGCCTTCTTTTGCGCAGCCATGGACTCACCTCCCGCGGCTCCCATTATGAAGGAATCGGGCAAAAATATCAAATATGTATTTTATATTATTTCCCATACTTGTACAGTATAGTTCTATGTGGTATACTGCATCCCGAGGAGGGGATCCCATGGATATCCGTGTCCTGCAATATTTTCTGACCGTCGCCCGGGAGCGGACCATCTCCGGGGCGGCCGAGGCGCTCCACATGACTCAACCTCCCCTTTCCCGTCAGCTGAAGGAGCTGGAAGAAGAGCTGGGCAAACAGCTGTTTGTCCGGGGCAGCCGAAAGATCACGCTGACAAAAGAGGGGATGCTCCTGCGGAAACGGGCGGAGGAGATCCTCTCCCTGGTGGAAAAGACAAAATCTGAGGTGAGTGCCTCGGAGGAAAGCGTCAGTGGTGATATTTATATCGGCAATGGGGAGACAGAGGGAATGCGCCTGCTGCTCCAGACGGTCCGGCGGGTTCAGCAGCAGTATCCGAACATCCGCTTCCACTTCTCCAGCGGGGACGGCTACGACGTAATGGACCGGCTGGACCGGGGGCTCCTTGATTTTGGCACTCTGATCGAGCCGATTGATATGAGCAAATACGACTACCTTCGCCTACCCCGCCCTGACGTCTGGGGAGTATTGATGCGGAAAGATCATCCCCTGGCTCAGCTGGACCGCATCCGCCCGGCGGATCTGCGGGATGTCCCATTGATGGTTTCCAGACAGATGGAGAAGGAGGGCGGCTTGTCCGGCTGGCAGGGACATGGCAAACAGGACCTGCGGGTGGTGGCCACGGGAAACCTGGCTCACACTCTGGCTATGGCCGTGGAGGAAGGGGTCGGGTGTCTTCTGACCCTGAATCAGCTGGTGGATCTCTCTGGTGAGAGGGATCTCTGCTTTCGCCCGTTGGAACCCAAACTGGAGTCCTGGATGTACCTGGCATGGAAGAAATACCAGGTGTTTACCAGCGCGGCGGAGGTCTTTGTGTCAGAATTGAAGCGGAGCCTGTCGGACGCGTCTCCTTGACCGACCTAATATAGTCCACCTCTCTGCTCACGTTGAAAACAGCCCCGCCCCTGTGCCGGTTGGCACAGGGGCGGGGCTGTTTCTTGCGGGAATCCCGCGGTGGGATTGGGGAGATCTGGCACTGCTCACTTCAGACCAGTCCAGGTCTCCTTCCCGTTGCTCATGGTGTAGGTGTGGCTGTTGGTGGCCTCTACGATCTGGTAGAA
>CALXDP010000028.1 GCA_944387095.1 uncultured Oscillospiraceae bacterium | reverse complement strand
TTTTCTTGTTATCCAGCCCTCCGGCTGTATCGGTTGAGCAAAAGTCAGCGTGGGATTGATGTGGTATCTTTAACTAAATGAAACCCCAGTTTCCCATTTGAAAACCGCTTGCCGGCTTACCCCAAGTTTCTCTGCCACCAACTCCTGAGATACGCCCCGCTGCTCTCTGGCGTTCCTGATGTTGTCTGATAATGCCATGTGATACCCCCTTCTTACCCCATGAGGTCAGAGACATCCAAATCGGACACAGCGTGTCCGATGCGGTCAGGTGCAGCCCTATTACTAAAAAAATATACCGCAATTTGGAGAAAGCGTCAAGGATAGCGGGGGAAACAAAAGGGTAGCGGCAGGAACACAGGGAGAAGGGGAGGAGCCATGGCTCCTCCCCTTTTCACAGGAACCCCTTCATCTCCTCGATGTTGTCCTGTTCGGTTTTCAGCAGCTTGTCCGCCAGCGCCTTCACCTTTGGGTCCTTCAGCTGGCAATCCCGGAGGGTGCGCAGGCTCTTGGTCACCCCCATGGTGGAACCCTGTATCATCATCTGGGCGATGTTGGACGCGGAGCGGTCGGTGAGGGACTTCACGGCGGTCATGGCCTCGGAGGACAGCCTGGCCACCGGCCCGATGTCTTTTGGGAGCTCGCCCCGGGCGTGGAGCATGGCCCCGGCGGCATTCTGAATATGCTGGTACTCCGCCAGCTGGCTGTTCAAAGCCTTCACCAGCCCAGGCTCCTGCGCGTATTTTAGCACCGTGCGGATACCGTCCTGGCCCATTTCGGCGGTCTGATAGATATGGTTGAGCAGTTGATTCTCGCTGAGCATTTCCATCACCTCCCACTTAGTATGCCCGCAAGCGTGGCATTCAAGCGTCTTCCCTTTGACGTTTGCCGTTGAAATCCCGGAAAAAACTTGCTATAATCAAGCAAAACATTTGTTTGACTGGAGCGTCCGCCATGACTGAGGAGAAGCAAAATCAAAACCTCCAGAACCACGTGGAGGGCACCGTGTCCGCTTTGCTGTTCCACAATGAGGAGAACGGCTACACGGTGCTGAAGCTGGACTGTGGCCAGGCGGGGGAGATCACCGCCGTGGGCTGCATGCCTGGGGTGACCCCCGGCGAGGTGCTGGAGCTGGAGGGGAGCTGGGGCTGCCACCCATCCTATGGGGAGCAGTTCAAAGCGGAGGTGATCGCCCGCCGCCTGCCGGTGGGGGAGAAGGCCATCTTCGAGTACCTGGCATCCGGGGCCATCAAGGGGGTTCGGGCGGGGCTGGCCCGGCAGATCATGGCGAAGTTCGGCGCCGAGGCTCTGGAGGTCATCGAGAGGGAGCCGGAGCGGCTGAGCGAACTGCGGGGAGTTACCCCCAAGCGGGCCCGGGCCATCGGCGAGGCCTTCCGGGAGCAGATGGGGATGCGCCGGCTGGCGGACTTTTTGGGGGAGCACCAGCTGCCCCTGTCCGCCGCCGCCCCTCTGTACCGCCGGTTTGGGGATCTGGCGGCCCAGGTGATCGGGGACAACCCCTATGTGCTGGCAGACCGGAGCCTGGACATCCCCTTCGACCGGGTGGACGCCCTGGCCATTTCCCTGGGGGTGCCGGGGGATGACCCCCAGCGGATTGAGGCGGCGCTGCTCTTTGAACTGGACCACAACGGGGACAACGGCCATGTCTTCCTGCCTCAGGACAAGCTGTTGGCTGCCACCTCCGCCCTGATCCATGTGGAGGGGGACTGTCTGGAGGAAGGGCTGGACAATCTGGTGGAGCGGGGAGAGATCGTCCGGGAGGATATCGCCGGGGTGACCGCCTGCTACCCTGCGGGGCTGTATGGCGCGGAGCGCTACATCGCCATGCGCGTCGGGGAGATGTGCCGCACAGAGCTGACGCCGCCCCCCAATCTGGACGAGGTGATCGACCGGATTCAGGCGGAGCAGGGCATTGTCTATGCCCAGCAGCAGCGCACGGCGGTGCGCCTTGCGGCCAGCCGGCAGGTGATGCTGCTCACCGGGGGGCCGGGGACGGGCAAGACCACCTCCCTGCGGGGGGTGCTGGCCCTGTTTGAGGCGCTGGGGCTGGACACCGCCCTGGCCGCCCCCACCGGGCGGGCGGCCAAGCGCCTGGCGGAAACCTGCGGCCAGGAGGCCCGGACCATTCACCGCCTGCTGGAGACTAAGCTGGACCCCTTCACCGGGCAGCTGGCCTTTACCAAGAACCAGGACGATCCCCTGGCGGCGGACGCGGTGATCGTGGACGAGACGTCCATGGTGGATCTGTCTCTGATGGCGGCGCTGCTGGCCGCCCTGCGGGGGGACTGCCGGCTGGTGCTGGTGGGGGATCCGGATCAGCTGCCCTCCGTTGGCCCGGGTAACGTGCTGGACCACCTGCTGCGCAGCAAGGCGGTGCCCACCGTCACCCTGACGGAAATCTTTCGCCAGGCCCGGCAGAGTGCCATTGTCATGAACGCCCACGGGGTGAACCAGGGGAGAGCCCCGGACCTGACCAATCAGGGAAAAGACTTCTTTTATATGGGAAGGCAGAGCCCGGCCCGGACGGTGGATACCATTGTGGAGCTGTGTCAGACCCGTCTGCCCCGTGGGATGGGGGTGCCCTCCGATCAAATTCAGGTGCTCTCCCCCACCCGCCGCCGGGGGGCGGGGACCGCTGTCCTGAACCGAGCCCTCCAGGCGGCGCTTAACCCCCCCGCCCCGGACAAGAGGGAGCGGGCCTTTGGCCAGTTCGTCTTCCGGGAGGGGGACCGGGTGATGCAGGTGAAGAACAACTACGACCTGTTTTGGGAAAATCCGGAGACGGGGGAGAAGGATTTAGGGGTGTTCAACGGGGACATCGGGGTCATCCTGGAGGTGGATCCCGGCGGGCTCACCGTCTCCTTTGACGGACGGCTGGTGGCCTATCCCGCCCAGATGCTGGGGGAATTAGAGTTGGCCTATGCCATCACCGTCCACAAGGCTCAGGGCAGTGAGTACCGGGGGGTGGTGCTGGCCCTGTGCGATGTGCCCCCCTCTCTGCTGACTCGAGGGGTGCTGTACACCGCCATCACCCGGGCCAGGGAACTGCTTGTGGTGGTGGGCAACGGGGAACTGTTGGCCCAGATGACGGCCAACGACCGCCAGGCCCGACGGTATTCCGCCCTGCGCACCCGGCTGCTGCGGGAGTTGGGGGAGTTTGCGGGCTGAGGAAAAAGTACTGCTTGACAAACTGGGCGGTTTTGCTCTATTCTGTACAAAATACACCGCAATGGGGCGGCAAAGGAGAGAGATAAAACAGATGAAAAAACCCTTCCTCACCCTGGCGCAGGCCAGGGAAATCCGCGAGACCTATCCCACGCCGTTCCACATCTATGATGAACAAGGTATCCGCCAGGCGGCACGGGCGCTGTATCAGGCTTTCCGCTGGAACCCTGGCTTCCAGGAGTACTTTGCTGTCAAGGCCACCCCGACCCCCGGCATTTTGAAGATCTTGAAAGAGGAGGGTTGCGGGGTGGACTGCTCATCCCTCACCGAGCTGATGATGGCCCGGCGGTGCGGCTTTTCAGGGCACGAGATCATGTTCTCTTCCAATGAGACGCCGGCGGAGGAGTTTTGCCTGGCAGACGAGCTGGGAGCCATCATCAACCTGGATGACCTGACCCATGTGGAGTATTTATATAAGACCCTGGGACATATGCCCGAGACCATCTGCTGCCGGTACAACCCCGGCGGGGTATTTGCCTTGGGGGAGAGCAAAGAGGGGTTCCAGGTGATGGACAACCCCGGCCAGGCCAAGTATGGCATGACCCGGGAGCAGCTCACACAGGCCTTTACCCGCCTGAAGGAGCTGGGGGTGAAAAAGTTCGGCCTGCACGCCTTTCTGGCCTCTAACACCCTGTCCAACGAGTACTATCCCGCCCTGGCCCGGATTCTGTTCCAGATTGCGGTGGAGCTGTTCCGGGAGACGGGGTGTCAGATTACCTTCATCAACCTGTCCGGCGGGGTAGGGGTGCCCTACCGGCCGGATCAGAGCGCCAATGACATCTTTGCCATCGGAGAGGGGGTCCGGCAGGCCTACGAGGAGATTTTAACCCCAGCCGGCATGGGGGATGTGGCCATCTGTACTGAACTGGGCCGCTACATGCTGGCCCCTTACGGGCATCTGGTGACCACCGCCCTTCATGAAAAGCACATCTACAAGGAGTATATCGGGGTGGACGCCAGTGCGGCCAACCTGATGCGCCCGGCCATCTACGGGGCCTACCACCATATCACGGTGCTGGGCAAGGAGGACGAGCCCTGTGACCACACCTACGACGTGGTAGGCTCCCTGTGCGAGAACAGCGACAAGTTCGCCATTGACCGCCCGCTGCCCAAAATTGACCTGGGGGATATCCTGGTCATCCACGACACCGGAGCCCATGGCTTCTCCATGGGCTACAACTACAACGGCAAGCTGCGCTCGGCGGAGCTGTTGCTGAGAGAGGACGGCGGCGTGGAGCTGATGCGCAGGGCGGAGACGCCTGACGATTACTTTGCCACCCTGGTGTGGTGAGTGGAACGCAAAGAAGTGTAAAATACGCGCCCAGCGGCAGAAGCCGCTGGGCGCGTGCTGTCTCATACGGAATTTGGTCTCATCTGCCGGAACGCTGTGACCTTCACTTTTTCAGATGCTCCAAAATGGCCCGCTCAATCTTATCCCCGTACTTCATGGCCAGAATGAAGATTGCGATTCCGGCGATGCCGATGAGGACCATCCCCCCGATGGGGAGATCCAGGGCGGAGCCGCCCACGGCAGAGGCCACCAGCAGCCCCCAGGGCCTGGCCAGCAGGCACAGGGCCAGAAACCGCTTCCAGGAGATGTCACTCAACCCGGCCAGGATACACAGCAGGTCATCGGGGAAAAAGGGAAAGAGGAAAGCCATGAGCAGGAACACGTCCTGCTTGCGGCGGATGACGTCCAGATACTTTTCCGACAGCTTTTTCCCCACAAACTGGCTGGCGAATTTTTGGCCCAGGGCCCGGGCCAGGGCGAAGACAATCAGGGAGCCCAGCACCACCGCGGCCCAGGTGAGCAGAAAGGCGGGGACCATCCCGAACAGTACCCCGCCCACAGCGGCGGTGATGTTGCTGGGAATGGGGGCGAGAACCACCGACACCAGCTGCACCCCGAAAAAGACCAGATGGGACCAGGGGGTGCTGGCCTGAATATAGGCCTCCAGCTTTTTCTGGGAGGAGATGGCATCAAAAAAACCGGTGGCGTAGAGCGCCAGAACAATGGCCCCCAGAACCAGAACGGCCAGGATCCAAAGAAGGATGGTGCGTTTGCGTTCACTCACAGCGGATGCCCTCCCGGGAGATAGGATGAGGACAGTTTACCAGAAAAAAAGCGAATTGAGAAGAAAAAAGGAATTAGAATTCTTTTAAGAAACGCGAAAGCTTGGGGCTTCAATCCAGATGGAAGGGATCACGCAAGCTGCCAGATCCGCCGGTGACCTCCGCCTGCCCAATCTCCACCACCGGGCGGACGATTTTAGACACTTGGGCGGGGCCAAAGTAGATGTGGCCGTCCCGGGCGGTGTAGCGCACCAGGGTGTCCGATGGGCAGTAGGGAGTTTCCAGCCAGTAGGCCGCCCCAGAAACATCCTGCCCAGAACGGGCCAGGGTGGCGATCAGGTCGATATCGGGCAGGGTAACGGCGTCCTGCGCCGTGCGCTGGAAGGCCCGGTCATAGCCCCGGTCGGCCAGCACGGCGATATGGCTGCACGCAAAGTCCAAACCGCCCCGCTGGGCTTCGGACCGCAAATGGTCGGGGAGCAGCACGGCGTTGTCCTGCATATCCAGTAGCGCCAGCTCAGAGGTGGTAAAGCTGTCCTCCAGGAAGTCCCCGTTGAGCCAGGTCCGCAGAGAGCTGCCCAACCAGTCGTTGCCGCCGTTTTCGTCGAATGGCAGGGAGATGGAAGCATCCTGGCACAGTAGGGTATAGCTGCCGCCGTCCCCGCTCACCACCAGCCAGGTCAGCTCCCGCCCCGCATAGCGGCCCAGGGTGACATAGGCGCCCGATTCCAACTGGGCGTGGCTGCGGCTGTTCCGCCACAGGGTGCTGGCCTGTCCCCACACCGGGGGCAGGAGGAGTGCGAGGGCCAGGCAGCCGCCCACGGCGGGGCACAGCACTTCCCCCGCCCGGCCTTTGCCCGCCTGGTTCAGAGACAGGGCCAGGCAGGCCAGCAGGATCAGATCCAGAAGTTCGATGAAGGCGAACATGTGCTTGGAGAAATCTCCCTCGCCATTGAGTACCACCGGCAGGATATAGGCGTAGGCCATCGCCCCCCACAGGGCCAGCAGGAGCAAGGCCAGATATACTGGCCGGAGCATTCGCCGCCAGACGGCGACAGCCAACGCCGTGAAGGCGGCCAGCACTGCCAGATTGCCCCACAGCGTGTCAAAGGGGAGGGCGTCCCGGAGGGTGCCCCACAGGGACATGCGCTGGGAGTAGGTCATCAGGGGCTGCCCCTCCCCGTAGTTTGCCAGGTAGTAGGGGCGGATCATGCCGCAGTGCAGAGCGGTGACCTGAATCTGCTCCCACAGCCGCCCTGGATGGGTGAGGTAAAAGCGGATCAGGTCCAGTTTGGTAACCGACTCCGCCTCGTCCCGCAGGCCCCGCTCCTCCAGGGACTGCACCAGTCCGTCCAGATAATAGTTGGTGTCCCGGTAGTTGGACAGCTCCTGGGGCAGGCCCAGGTCGGCGAGATATTCCTTGGCCGTGGTGTCATCCACGTTGCGCACGATGCCGTAAAAAACCGCATTATAATTGGTCTCAATATCCATCCAGCCCGGGACGATGGCCCATACCCCCAGCAGCAGGGCCAGGGCCGCACCGCCAAAGGTGATCATCCGCTTCTTCCGCAGCCGGACCAGCAGGATCCCCTCCATGACCACCACCAGCACAATGGCGATGGGGATGTTGAAGAACTTGGCCCAGCCGTAAGCGGCGGCGGCCAGAGCGCACCACACCCCGTCCCACACCGTGGGGGAGCGGGTGAGGATACGTACCACCATGGCTGCGCAGTAGATCAGGGCAATGTGCTCCAGAGGTTCTCCATAGAGGGAGTTAAAGTAAGCCACATAGCCGATGTCGCACAGCACCACCAGGGCCAGGAGCTTGACGGTGAGATCCTGCCATAGGCGGCGCAGTTGAAACTGGGACAGCAGCAGGCCGATGCCCGCGGCGTACAGCAGAGCGTACATCCCCCCCAGTACGGAGAGGTGGTAGGTGTCTATGGGAAAGCCTGCCAGCTTGTTTACCACCAGGTTTAGCACCACCGAGACGCGCACCACCAGGACATGGAGGGAGGGGTAATTTCTCACCCCGTCTGTGCTGAAGAGGATGGAGGCCACGTTTTCCCACGGAGAATCGTGGGGCAGGGAGATCCGGAAGGTGTCTGCGTAGGTGTGGCTGGGGATCCGATCTCCAAAGCTCAGGGAGCAGGCGTTCATGGTGCGCACGAAATCCCCGTTGTTGGAAAGCCCGATATCCTGCCCGGCGAACAGCACGCAGGAAACGACAATCAGGGCCAGGACCCCGAACAGCAGCCCGCAGTATTTCCGATAGCCTGTCCCCAGGCGGCTCGCCCATGGCTTCATTCGCAAATGCCTCCACTTTCATGTCTGTCTTTCCAAAAGGCCAAAAGCTTGTACCATTTTACGGGATTTTACGGGACATTGCAACCCCCTCACAGCTCCAGGGGGCTGTGGAGGGTGAAGGTGCTCCGGGTGACACTGAGCAGCCCGTCGCGCCGCATTTTAGACAGCTCGTTGGACAAAGCGCTGCGGTCCACCCCCAAATAGTCGGCCAGCTGCTGGCGGTTGAAGGGGATAGTAAACTGTTGTCCGCCGGCCAGCAGGGCCTGCTCAGAGAGGTAGGACAGCAGTCTGCCCCGGATGGTTTTGGCTGAGGTGTGCAGCATCCGCCGGGAAAGCCCAAGGTTTTTCCGGAGAGATACCCGCAGCAGGTTGCCGGAGATCTGACGCAGACCTGGATCCCGCAGGTCGCCGGAGATTAGCGGACGGGCGTCCAAAAACAGGATCCGGCTGTCTTCCGCCGCCGCGGCAGTGACCAGCAGAGGCTGTCCGGACAGGCAGGCGTAGGTCTCCGCGAACATGTCCCCCGGTCCCACGTGGGAGAAGACGCTTTTGCCGCCCCAGGCGTCGTCGTGTTCGATACGCACCCCGCCGGACAGAACCAATCCCATATGAGTGATCACGTCCCCGGCGTGAAGAATGGACTCATTTTTCAAATAGAACTTTTCCCGTGCCCCCAATTTTGGCAGCACGTCTCGGATCTGTCCGGCGGAAAGGCCGCCAAACAGTGTCGCCGTCGCAAAAAAAGCCTCGTTCATAATGCCCTCCAATCCTATCGGGATGTAAAACAGAAACCTCATAGAGGATAAATGTATAGAATGTTGTCTTAACAACTTCAATACTTATAAAGATTATAGTATAATCCCCTTGCAAGCGCAAGATACCTGAAACAGGAGGAACGAGATTATGGTCAGAAGGATCATTCAGATTGATGAGGAAAAGTGTACCGGCTGTGGGGCCTGCGCCGACGCCTGCCACGAGGGGGCTATCGCCATGGTGGATGGCAAGGCCAGGCTGATGCGGGACGACTACTGCGACGGACTGGGAGACTGCCTGCCCGCCTGTCCCACCGGGGCGATCACCTTTGTGGAGCGGGAGGCCGCGGCCTATGACGAGGCCGCCGTGCTGGCCAGCAAGCAGGCCAAAATGCAAAAGCAGGGCATGACCCTGCCCTGCGGCTGTCCCGGGAGCCAGTCCCGGGTTATCAGCCGGGAGGAGCCGGACGCAGCCCCGGCTGGGGCAGCGCGGGTCAGCCGTCTGTCCCAGTGGCCGGTCCAGATTAAGCTGGCGCCGGTGAATGCCCCCTACTTCAACGGGGCCAAGCTGCTCATCGCCGCGGACTGCACCGCCTTTGCCTATGGGGACTTTCACGAGCGGTTCATCAAGGGCCGGGTGACCCTGGTGGGCTGCCCCAAGCTGGACGGGGTGGACTATGCGGAAAAGCTCACCGCCATCCTCCGGGACAACGACATCCGGGAAGTGACCATCGTGCGCATGGAGGTGCCTTGCTGCGGCGGGCTGGAGCAGGCAGCCAAAGCGGCCATCCAGGCCAGCGGAAAGTTTCTGCCCTGGCAGGTGGTGACCATTTCCACCGACGGGCGAATCCTGGATTAAAGTTTAAGCCGTCATCCCCCAGCGGGGATGACGGCTTTTTATCATCCAGGCCGGTGGACAGCGGCCTCGGTGAACACCAGATCCATGGGATAGTCCCAAGCCTCGGCGGGAATGTGGGCGGCCTTTTGTCCCTCAAAGGCCACGGCGGCGATCTTGGCCTTGACGCACTGAGGCAGGTACCGGTCGTAGTAGCCCGCCCCCATGCCCAGCCGGCCGCCCGCTGGGTCAAAGGCGGCGCAGGGGCACAGAACCAGGTCCAGATCCTCCGGCTGAAGGAGTTGGGATTGCTCCAACACCGGCTCTTGAATCCCCAGCCGGCTGGCCGCCCAGGCATCCGGCCCTTCCGGCACAAGGGCGATCATCTCTGTGGGGCTGACGCACCGGGGGTAGGCCAGCCGCTTGCCCTGGGCCTCTGAGGCATGGACCAGGGCGTTCAGCTGTACCTCGCCGCGGACGGAGCGATAGAGCAGTACGGTTCTGGCTGCCTGAAATTCCGGGCTGTCCACAATGCGCTGTACCACCTGACTGGACAGCCGGGCGCGTTCCTCGGGGGTAAAGCCGTCCCGGGCGCGGATGCCCTGCCTGCGCAGCCATTGCCGCAGAGCGGAGGGAAAGGCGGTTCGGATGGCCCCCGCCATGTACAAAGAGCCGAAGGCCACCACGGGAAGCCCGGAGTCCAGGGCGGCGGGGATGGCCTGGAGTGCGCTGTCACAGACTGTGACAGGCAAGTCACACCGCCCGCGGATGGCGCTGGCCAGCGCATCTGCCTTCAGAGCCCGGGGACTGTCTGGGGTGAGGCACAAAAAACCGGCGGCGCAGGGCAGCAGGGTGTCCAGAATGGCATGATAATCCTTGCCTTCCAGCACCCCCATGAGGAAGGTGACCTTTTGGCCGGGGAGGTAGTCCCGTAGTACCCCGGCCATGGCCTGGGCGCACTGGGGATTGTGGCCGCCGTCCAGGATGAACAGGGGCGTATGGGAGAGTACCTCGAATCGGGCGGGCCATGTTACGCTGGACAGCCCCTGATGGACCGCATCTTCCGGGATGGCCCAGCCCCGGCGGCGCAGGGCCTGAACAGTGTCCAAAACCACGGCGGCGTTGCGCAACTGGTGCTCCCCCAGCAGGGGGAGGAGAAACTCCTCTCCCTGCCAGCAAAACCGCTGGCCGGACAGACCGTGGGAGAGGGGGCGGATCTCGTCAAAGCGGGACAGGTGCATAGGGACGTCCTGCTCCCGGCACACCTGGGCGATCACCTCGGTCACTTCCGGGGCGCCATCATAGCACACCACGGCGCAGCCCGGTTTGATGATGCCAGCCTTGGTGGCGGCGATCTCCTTCAGGGTGCCGCCCAGATATTCCGTGTGTTCCAGGCCGATGTTGGTGATCACCGCCACTTCTGGGGCGTCAATGACATTGGTGGAGTCCAGTGCGCCCCCCATGCCCACCTCCAGAACCACCACGTCGCAGTGCTCTTCCAGGAAGCAGACCATGGCGGTGGCGGTGACCAGCTCGAACTGGCTGGGATGATCCTCCATGCCGTCAGCGATGGGCTGCACCCGCGCGGTGATGTCTGCCAGCCGGTCTCCGGAAATGTTTTGCCCATTGACCTGGATGCGCTCCCGGAAATTCTGGATATAGGGGGAGATGTACAGCCCTGTGCGGTAGCCTGCGGCCCGCAGGATGGACTCCAGCATGGCGCAGGTGGAGCCCTTGCCGTTGCTCCCGGCCACATGGACGAATTTCAGCTTTTTCTGGGGATCTCTCAGGGCATGGAGCAGCGCCTGGGTGCGGCTCAGCCCGGGGCGGGAGCGGCTCCAGCTGTAGTGTTCCAGATAGGCCACGGCCTGCTCAGCGGTCATGGACGGCACCTCCCAAGGCCAGCATTCTCTTCAGGGGGAGCAGGAGGAGGGCCCGGCCCAGTGCTGCCATCACCGCCACCTCCAGCACGGACAGGATGGCCGTCTGGGGGATGCGGGAGACCAGCAGGGGCCAGTAGGGGGCGCCGTTGAGGATGGAGATCCACAAAGTGGTGCCAAACAGGCTGAGCACGAACTGGTTGAGGACGGTGGCAGCCGCCACCCGGGGCAGGGTGGGCCGGGAGTGGAGGAGCAGGCCGAAGATCACCCCGGTGAGGGCACAGTTCAGGGTGAAGCCGGGGAAATAAGGACCGATGGGAAACAGGATGGCCCCCAGAAAGTCTCCCAGGCCGCCCACGATGGCGGCAGGTGCCGGCCCGAAGAGATAGGCCGCGGCAAAGACGGGGACGAAGGCGAAACCGATCTTCAGGTTCCAGGTGTTGATGGAGCAGAATCGGGAGAGAATGATGTGGATGGCCACCAGGATGCCCAGGGCGGCCGCCAGCCTGACGTTGATTTTTTTCATATGAACTCCTTTCGAATGGCGCCACGAAAGGAGGACAAAATCTCCCAGGGTGGCAGCGGATGCGAGACAGCACCGCGCACCAAAGGTGCTTCGTCCGCGGGCAACCTCCCATCCCGCGGCACTTAACGCGCTGGCTCTACTCTGTCGTCGGAGCAAAGTCCGCTGTGTTCCGTTTTCGCCTTGGGGCGAAAACTGCACACGCTTCCTTGCTCATCTCCCCCCACGAAACTTCACTCCTTTTGCGGGGTTCCGAGGGGGGATGCGCCCGCACGCCTGCGGGCTGGGACTCTTTTGCCGCGCGTATGGCGCGGCAAAAAACGGATTTTGCTTTCCCTGCGGCGTGCCTGCCGCAAAGTCTGAGGGCTTTTTTGGCCCTTATGTGGATCGCTTGGCGGGATGTGTGCTGTGGATTTCCCGGGGAGTTCAGATCACTTCAGGACAGCTGCCCGCTTGGGATTTGATGGGGCGAGCCACCCCCGGACCAGAGGAAAGATCACGCCGCCCACGGCATTGCCCAGGGTGATGACCAGCAGGCGCAGGAAGACGTCAGTGCTCCACACCCCGGCCACGGTGAAATAGAACATATCCGCCACGCAGTGCTCATACCCACACAGGATAAACACCATAACGCCAAAAAACAGGGACAAGTATTTGCCAAGCTGGTGGGGGTTCTGGTTAAACCCCTCCACGGCGATGTAGATGAAAATGTTACACAGGATGCCCAGCAGGAACAGGCTCAGCCAGCCGTCGGACAGCTTGACCTGGCTGACGCTCTGGGCGCGGGCCGTTAAGCCGGCGCTCAGTCGGGTGGCCTGGACCAGCAGGCCCACAGCCACTGTGCCGGCCAGGTTGCCCAGCCAGATGACAGGCAGGCTCAGGGCATAGGCCCGGTCCCGCTGAAAGACATAGCACACCTTGCCGGTAAACAGGTTCAGCCCCAGGGTGCAGATGGTAAACAGGCCCACGGTGAAAAACAGAGCGCCCAGCACGCTGTTTTCCAGGGACAGGAAGGCCACGCCGCCCAGGGCGATGCATACGCCCCCTAGGATGCCGGACACAAAGGATTTGAAATAGTTCATAGGGGGACCTCCTGGTGCAGCGTGCGCGCCGCCGCCCGCACCACGTGGCCGATGAGCACGCTGGTGGTGACGCTCCCCACGCCGCCGGGCACGGGGGTGATGGCGGCCACGATGGGCTCCACCTCGTCGTAAACGGCGTCTCCCGCCATGGCCCCCAGGCCGCCCTTGCCGTTGGGCTTGTTCTCGTCCCAGTTGACGGACACGTCCAGTACCACCTGGCCCGGCCGGACATAGTCCTTGGTGAGACTGCCCAGCGCCCCGGCGGCAGAGATGAGAAGGTCCGCCTCACGGGTGATTTGGGGCAGGTTTTCCGTCTTGGTGTGGCAGACGGTGACGGTGGCGTGCTCCGCCAGCAGCATCATGGCCGCCGGCTTGCCCACCACCAGGCTGCGGCCGATGACCACCGCCCGCTTGCCCTTGGGGTCGATGCTATAGTGATGAAGCATTTCCATACAGGCCTGGGGGGTGCAGGGGGGGAAGCCCATGGGCTTTCCGGCAAATACCCCGGCGGCGGACAGGTCCGTCATGCCGTCCACGTCCTTGGCCGGGGACAGGCGGTTGCAGATCTCGTCCTGATCTGCCTTCAGATGGCCGGGCAAGGGGCGGAACATAAGACAGCCATGCACGGACCGGTCGGCGTTGACCTGATCGATGGCATCCATGAGGCGCTGTTTGCCCACATCCTCCGGCAGCAGGAGCTTGTGAACCTCCACCCCGATGAGGGCGGCCCGGCTCTCCACCCCCCGCTCATAGGCCAGGTCAGAGGGATTGGCCCCGCAGCGGATGAGGGCCAGCTTGGGAGGGACCCCCTGTTTCCTCAGGACGGCGGCCTGCTCCTGAAGCCGCCGGTTCATGGCGGCGGTGACTTCCTTGCCCAAAAGCAGCTTTGCCATGTCAGGATTCACCTCCCGGGAGAAGTCCAGCCTTTACGGTATCGAAGATTTGATCTGCCAGTGCCCCGCAGCGCCCCAGCACATCCAGGCATTTTTCGTTCAGTTCCTGGGCCAGCGTCCGGTTTTGCAGGGATTTGGTGTTGATGAACACATTAAGGCAGGCGGCCTGAAGGGCCCCTTTCACCAGGACCGCGGCGCACCCCGCGTCGGACACCGCCAGCCGGGAGCCCTTCTCGGCCAGTACGGCGATGGCCTCCAGGCTGTCGCGGCACAGGTCTATGATGTCCAGAGGAGCCCGGCAGGCGGCAAGGGTGGCCTGCTCCAGCACCTGGGCCCGGCTGGGGTCGTCCTTGGGGATGGAATAGGCTTTGGCCAGGGGGAGGAAACCCTCCGCGTCCGCCTTGACCTGGTCCAACAGCCGGACCTGGAGATGGTCGCACCGGGCCATGAGAGCGCGGATTTCCTCTTCCACATCGGCATACTTCTTTTTGCCCACAGTGAGGGTACCTACCATGTTTCCCAGGGCGGTGCCGATGGCGCCCGCCAGGGCGGCGGCCCCGCCGCCCCCGGGGGCGGGGGCGGCGGAGGCCAGCAGAGAGACAAACTCCCGGCAGCTTTTCAGGGTGGCGTCGTCCATAGTAATATTCTCCTTAAAACAGGCCAGAGATGACCCCATTCTCGTCCACGTCAATGTTCTCGGCGGCAGGCACTTTGGGCAGGCCAGGCATGGTCATGATGTCCCCGGTGAGGGCCACGAGGAACCCGGCCCCGGCGGACACCTTCAGACTGCGCACCGTGACAGTAAAGCCCCGAGGTGCGCCCAGCAGATCTGGGTTGTCGGAGAAGGAGTACTGGGTCTTGGCCACGCAGATGGGCAGGCGGCCGAAGCCCAGCTCAGTCAGCTGCCTGGCCTGCTTGGCCGCGGCGGGGGTGAGCTGCACCCCGTCGGCGTGGTAGATCTTCTTGCAGATGGCGTCCAGCTTTTCCTCAATGGTAAGCTCCAGCCCATAGGACTGGCGGAAGCGATTGGGCTGCTCGCACAGGCGTACCACCTCCTTGGCCAGGGCCATGCCGCCCTCGCCCCCCTTGGCCCACACCTCGCTGAGGGCCACATTGACCCCCAGCTCCTGGCAGCGCCGTTCCACCAAATCCAGCTCCGCCTTGGTATCGGAGGGAAAGGCGTTGACGGCCACCACACAGGGCAGACCGAACACATCTTTGATGTTGCCCACATGCTGCAGCAGATTGGGCAGGCCCTTCTCCAGGGCGGCCAGGTTTTCCCGGTCCAGATCGTCCTTGGCCACCCCGCCGTGGTACTTCAGGGCCCGCACCGTGGCAACCACCACCACCGCAGCGGGGGTCAGACCGGCCAGACGGCATTTGATGTCCAAAAACTTCTCCGCCCCCAGATCGGCGGCAAAGCCTGCCTCGGTCACCGCATAGTCCGCCACCTTCAGGGCCATGCGGGTGGCGGTGACCGAATTGCAGCCGTGGGCGATGTTGGCAAAGGGGCCGCAGTGGACAAAGGCGGGGGTGCCCTCCAAAGTTTGCACCAGGTTGGGCTTGAGTGCGTCCTTGAGCAAGGCGGCCATGGCCCCTTCCGCCTTCAGGTCGTGGGCGGTGACCGGCCTGCCGTCATGGGTGTAGGCCACGATCATCCGGCCCAGCCGGGCCTTCAGATCGGGGATATCGCTGGCCAGGCACAGCACCGCCATGACCTCGCTGGCCACGGTGATGTCAAAGCCGTCCTCCCGGGGTACCCCCTGGGCCCTGCCCCCCAGGCCGTCCACGAGGTGGCGCAGCTGGCGGTCATTCATATCCACACACCGCTTCCAGGTGATCTGCTTGACGTCAATGCCCAGGGCGTTGCCCTGCTGGATGTGGTTGTCCAGCAGGGCGGCCAGCAGATTGTTGGCCGCGCCGATGGCGTGAAAGTCGCCGGTGAAGTGGAGGTTGATGTCCTCCATGGGCACCACCTGGGCGCGGCCGCCTCCGGCGGCGCCCCCCTTGATGCCGAACACGGGGCCCAGGGAGGGTTCCCGCAGCGCCACTACGGCATTTTTGCCGATCTTTCGCAGGCCGTCGGTGAGACCCACCGAGGTGGTGGTTTTGCCCTCACCGGCGGGAGTGGGGGTGATGGCGGTGACCAGGATCAGCTTGCCATCTGGCTGATCCTTCAGGTCCTTCAGCAGACAGTAGTCTACCTTGGCCTTGTAATTGCCGTACTGCTCCAGATATTGGTCTCCGATCCCGGCGATCCCGGCAATTTCCGTAATCTTTTTCTTTTTGCAGGCCTGGGCGATCTCAATGTCGGTTTTCATGGGAAATCCTCCTTTTACAATTTGCCCCGGGTGCGCAAAAAGGGCGCACCCATACAGGCGCGCCCAGACGGTCGGCATTCAGACGCATTCCACGCCCGCTATACTTCATGTGGTTTGCTCCACTTCCGTCAGTCGTATAGCTCCCATCCCCTAGAGGAAAGTAATTGTAGTGTACCACAGCCCTTCTGAGCCGTCAAGAGGCAACCGGGGGAGAATTTACTGTCAGGGGGCGGAAATGGCTCCGCCCCGCGCGATATTTTTTGCCCTGTCGCGGTACAATAAAGGCAGAGAATACAAGGAGGCGTGTACCATGACAAGGCAAATCACGGTTCAGCACATCCAGAGCTATCAAGCCCACCTGCGCCGGGCGGAGCGGAGCGCGGGTACGGTGGAGAACTACCTGCGCCATGCCCGTGCCTTCGCCGGGTGGCT
>CALXDP010000027.1 GCA_944387095.1 uncultured Oscillospiraceae bacterium | reverse complement strand
CATTTTTGTCAACCCATTTTTCGTCTTTTTTCACAATTTTCTTTTATTTCTTTGGGCATCCTGCGCATAATATATCCTTTTAATTTGCGGCAAAACCGCTTATACACTTCTTTTAATACTGTACCCTGGCCAAACTATGATCGCATTTTTTACTCCCAATTTCCTGTAAATTTCTTAATGCTTATATTTCTCGCATTTTCAATTCCCAAATTTTTGTGTTACGTACATTAGGCGGCACAACAAATTCCCTGCTCATATAATTTTCTGCTTGCCTTGAAGCGCCTAATCCACAACCCACCCCCACCCCCCTATTTTTGTAATTATTTCAACTCAATTCCACAGTCTATGGTGCAAGGGATCCCCTAACATTCCCTCCATTCTCAACCATGCTATTTCAGCTCAATTTTCTGACTTTTTTATTGACTCTTGCGCAAAAGAAATAGGGGCAGGTATCGGCCTACCCCCATCGGTATTGTTTGACTTATAGATTCATCAGCACGCTTTTCTGCTTTGCGATTTGGATGACCTCCTCATCCCGCAGGCTGTTGAGGTAAGTCTGGGTGATTCCAATGTTCTCATGCCCTAAGAGCCTTGAAATGGTATACAGATCGGTTCCCATTTTCATCTGCTGCTGGGCGAAAAAATGGCGGCATGTATGGGGTGATACCCGTACCCCTTCAATTCCCTCTCCATGGCGTTTCACAATGTGCTCTACCGCACTGTTTGTCAGCTGCCTCCCGTGAAAGGACAGGAAATAGAAGTTGTCTGTCTCTTTCAGGTCAAAGTATCGCTTTGAGGCCGTCTCATACCGCAGCAGCGTCTTTTTCAGAATAGAAGTAACGGGCACAACCCTCTGCTTGTGATTCTTTCCCCTGATCATGATAAACTCTTCGTGAATATCTTCCCGCTGAATGCAGCACAGCTCCCAGCACCGGATTCCCGTCTCAAAAAGCATGGTTAGAACGGCATTGTCCCGGATGGATATGAAATCATACCCCTTGCAGCTCTGAAGCATTCTGCGCACGTCAGAGGGCTTGTAGGCCATAATCACTGGCCGTTCCTCTTTACACCATTTGAAGTTCTTCCTCGTGTTGAAGCCCCCATAGCCCTCCTCATAGCAGTATTGCAGGAAAGATTTAATGTTTTTCAGCAAGCCATTGATATAGGTGCCTTTCCTGCCCCTGTCTGACAGGTGTTTGGAAAACTGCCGAACCGCTCCGATGCTCATCTCATCCATTGTGGTGATCCCCAGCTCATCCAGGCAAAAACACAAAAAGAGATTGAGGTTGTTCCGATAGCTCCGAATGGTCTTCGGAGTGTACTTCCTAACCTCAATCTCAATGAGATACTCTCTGACTAACGCTTCCAACTTCATCTTGCACCCTCCTTGTAACGGGGGAATTGTACGTCACAACAGAGAGGTGCATGTATGTCGCAGCTCAGGGCAGAAATTTCACAACTTCAATTTCAATATGGGTTAAAAGTTCAGAAATATTGTCCCTTATGCTCAAAATTCGCAAATATTCACACGAAAAGTTGGCTCACTCCTGCTCCCAGTTGTGCCAGACGTTCTGCACGTCGTCGTTGTCCTCCAGCATATCGATGAGCTTCTCCATGTTCTGTATGTCCTTGGGATCGGTGAGCGTCACATCGTTCTGAGGCACCATCTCCACCTTGGCGGACAGGAATGTATACCCCTTCCCCTCCATGGCGGCCAGCACCGAGGCAAAGTCCTCGGGGGCTGTGTAGACTGTGAAACACTCGTCCTCCGCCTGGAAGTCCGCCGCGCCGCAGTCCAGCGCGTCCATCATGGCGGTGTCCTCATCCAGGTCCTCCCGCTCGATCACCAGCACGCCCTTCTGGTCAAAGGACCAGGACACGCAGCCGGTGGCCCCCAGGTTTCCGCCGAACTTGTCAAAGTAGTGGCGCACCTCGGAGGCGGTGCGGTTGCGGTTATCCGTCAGCGTCTCCACAATGACGGCCACGCCGCTGGGGCCGTATCCCTCGTAGGTGATGGCCTCGTAATCGTTGGAGTTGCCGGAGCCCAGGGCTTTCTCAATGGTGCGCTTGATGTTATCGTTGGGCATGTTGGCCGCCCGGGCCTTGGCCACCACCGTGGCCAGGCGGGCGTTGTTGTTGGGGTCGCCGCTGCCGCCGGTCTTTACCGCCACAATCAGCTCCCGGGCGATCTTGGTGAAAGTCTGGGACCGCTTCGCGTCTGCCGCCCCCTTGGTCTTTTGAATATTATGCCACTTGGAATGTCCTGACATGGAATGATCGTTCCCTTCGTTCTGGTGTTATCTCTTGTTCAGGCAAAAATTCGTGAAGTATTATATCACAGCCCCTGTTTTATTGCAAGGGGGGTCCTCCCGGTGCGGCTCTTCTATCGCGGGCGGGCCGGCGTACAGCGCCTCCCGCTTCACCACGCCCTCCTCCCAGAGTAGGGCCAGCAGCTGCTGGTCACAATCCCAGGGCAGCTCCAGATCCCGGGCATATAGCCGCAGGCCACCCAGCCAGGGCCGGTCATACAGCCGCAGCGTCCACCCCTGCCCCCGCTCCCCAGGACCAAAGGCCACCGTCACATCCGACTGGCCTGACCGGGGGGCCACTGGCAGCCCGTACTGCCGCTGCAGCCACTTGGCATACGCTTCCCCCTCCTCCTGGGGTACATCGATGCGAATGGCGCGCACCTGTGGGCACAGCCGCTGGGCCGTCCGCCGCAGCTCCGGGCACAGCCAGGGCGCGCTCAGGGTCACGCGCCCCTGCTTCACATCCGCTCTGACCCTGCCCAGGGCTTCCAGCGCCAGCACGTCCGCCACCGCCCGGTAAAAACCCAGGGTGTCCACCGGCCGCAGCCTGCCCAGCCGGTCTGCGTAAGGGAATCCCTCCGGCAGCACCACCCGGCCCACCCCCATGCCCGCCAGCTGCCGCTCCAGCTTGGCCAGCCGGCGGTTCAGGCGCCGCTGAGACAGGCCCGGCGGCACATACAGCGCCGCCGTTATCAAGGTCAGCCCGTCCAGATACTCCACCCCTACGCTTCCCTTTCCCTTCTCCTGATAAAATCGGATCCGGCCTACCATATCATAGCTCCACCTCATAGCAGACTATGTGGGCAGACCGGCAAAGATGCCGTTGCAATTTCCCCAGAACCTGATATAATATTTGGGGCCAGGGGGATCTATTTTTCCCATTTTGTGGCGCAACCGATCACAAAAATTCCCTGATTAGTTGCTTTGGCCCAGGCGGCACAATGCCATGTGCTACAAAGCAGAGAAAACAAGAGGGAACAGGCAGGGCCTTTCCCCACAGCGCCTGACTCGCATGGAGGTTTTATATGGCAATCAAAATCACATCTGACAGCACCTGCGACCTGACCCCGGAACTGCTGGAGCGGTATGACATCACCCTGACCCCCCTTTACGTCACCCAGGATGGAAAAACCGGCCGGGACGGCGTGGACATCTGCCCCGAGGATATCTTCGCCCATGTGTCTGCAGGGGGCAATCTGCCCACCACCGCCGCAGTCAATGTGGCCGACTACCAGGAGGTCTTCGGCAAGTACGCACAGGATTATGAGGCAGTCATTCACTTCAACATCGGCCAGAACTTCTCTGCCTGCCACCAGAACGCTGTCATCGCCGCTGAGGACTTTGACAACGTCTACGTGGTGGACACCCGCAACCTGACCATGGGTCAGGGCCTGCTGGTGGTGGAGGCCGCCGAGGCGGCCCTGCGGGGGGAGAAGGCCCCGGACATCGTGACCATGGTGGAGGGTCTCATGGACAAGGTGTCCACCACTTTTGTGGTGGACCGGCTGGACTATCTGGCCAAGGGCGGCCGCTGCTCCTCCGTGGTGGCCCTGGGGGCCAATCTGCTTAAGCTCAAGCCCTGCATTGTCCTGTCCGACGGCAAGATGGCCGTGGGTAAGAAGTACCGGGGCGTCTTTGACAAGGTCCTGCCCGACTATGTCCGGGACCAGCTCGGCTCCGGCGACTACCGCAAAAACCGCTGCGTCATTGTCCATGCCGCCTGCCGGCCGGAAACTGTGGCCGCCGTGCGCGCCGTAGTCGACGGATACGGGTTCGATGAGGTCATTGTGGGGGAGGCCGGCTGCACCATCTCCGCCCACTGCGGCCCCAACACTTTAGGCGTGTTGTTCCTGCGCAAATAACCCGATTGTCCAGACGGGCGAGGCCCGCCGCGAAACGCGGCGGGCCTCGCCTGTTTCTATCTCTGCTCCGATATCAGCTCCATGGCCGCCTGGAGCTGGTTATCCTCCGTCCCGGACAGCTCCAGCCCCACATCCGGCAGGATACCCACCCCAATCAGGGAGTTGCCCTCCCCGGTACAATAAGTGGCGGTAGACAGCCCCAGGCCGCCCCCGTTGGACAGAGGAAAAGTGATCTGAGAGTATCCCTTTCCCGAAGTCTGAACCCCCACCACCGGAGAGCCCTGAAACTCCTTGAGCTCCGCGGCCAGCAGCTCCGCGGCGGAGTAGGTGTCCGCGTTCACCAGGGTGACCATGGGCAGGTCAACGCAGCTGTCGTCCGAAACATACACGCTTTGTCTTCCCCAGCGGGGGTTCTGCTGGAACACCGGCCCCTCGGGCAGCAGGTAGTCCAAGATGGCCGTCAGCTCGGAGATGTATCCCCCGGGGTTGTTCCGCACGTCAATCACCAAGCCGTGGGCCCCCTGCTCTACCAGGGCATCCACTTCCTCCCGGAAGCTGTCGGCGGCGCCGGAATAGAAGTTGGACAGCTGGACATAGCCGATGTCCCCCTCCAGCATCTGCCCCAGGGCGGATGGATTGCGCAGGGTGGCCCGGATACAGGTCACGGTGCGAGTGGCCCCGTCCTCCCCCAGAAGGGTAAGGGCCACCTGGGTGCCCTCCTCCCCGGCGATGCGGTCCGCCCCCTCTGTCCGGGCGTCCCCGGCGATGGAAATCCCGTCCACCTCCGTGATCACGTCCCCGGCCACGACCCCCGCCGCCTGGGCGGGGCCGCCGTCAGTGACCGAGAGGATCAGCAAGCCCTCTTCCCGGTCTGTCTGGTTCACCGTCACGCCGATGCCCACATAGTTGTTGGCCCGGCGCTGCTGGGTCTGTTGATAACTCTCCTCGTCCAGGTAGTAGGACCATCGGTCCCCCAGGCCGGACACCAGCCCGTTCAGAGCCTGGTCCGCCGCGGCGTCCAGGTCGGCCCCGGTGTCCACAAAGGCAAACCGGGCCAGCAGCCAGCCCTCCACCAGCGCCAGACCGCTGCGCCCCAGCAGCAGACACCAGCCAGCAGTGGAGACAGCCAGGGTAAGGACCACGGAGATCAGGATCTTTCCCCAGCCGGGCAACCAGCGGCGCTTTTCCGTCCGTTGTACCGTCTGTCCTTCTATCGGTTGTACCATCTGCTCTTCCATCCAATGTACGCCTCCTCGGTCTTGTGCTGAAAAGGGGCTGAACTCCCCCTTCTGATACTGTGAGAGGCGCGGGCTTTGCCCGCGCCTCAGGTTTTGAACTGCCTCGCAGAGTTCCCGGCGAACCCCATAGGGTGCCAGAAAAAAATAATCCGTTTTCGGTCGGGCCGTGTCCTGGACGAAAACACTTCTCAGCCGGCAAGCGTGCAGGCGGCGCCTTGGTGTCCCCACAAAAGTCCGGTGTAAGCGGATTTTGTGGGGAGAGGAGGCGCAAGGGAGCGCACACAGATTACGCCGGCCGGCAGAAGCGAAGGGAAGCGAACTTTGCGCCGGCCAAGTGCAACGCAAACGGTTGCAAAGTCCCAAAGGAAAGGGCCGGGGCCTTTCCTTTGGCATTAACCCCCCTGAATGGCCACGCCGCCCCAGTAGAAGGTCATACCGGGGTAGAGCATGAGAGAGTCCGCCCGGCTGCCGTTGATACGCAGCTCATAGTGGAGATGGTTGCCGGTGGAGCTGCCAGTGGTCCCTACGTAACCGATGACCTGTCCCTTGGTCACAGTATCTCCCTCGGAGACGGTGGGGAGGGTCACCTGGTGGGCATACAGGGTGGAGTAGCCGTTGCCGTGATTGATGATGCAGTAGTTGCCGTAGGAGGAGTTATACCGGGACACGGTGACCACGCCGCCCTGGGCCGCCAGAATGGGGGTCCAGGCAGGGGCGGGGACGTCGTTGCCCAGGTGGTTGTCCGGCCGTCCGGTGATGGGGTGGGTGCGGCTGCCGAAGCGGGATGAGATGTTGTAGTAGCCAGGCAGCGGCCAGGTGTACACGCCATCATTGTTCTGGTTTGCGTCAGCGATCTGCTGGGCGTACTTTCGCTCCGCCTCCTCCAGCAGGTCCTCCATCTCCGCCTCGTCTATCGCCAGTTGCCGCTCCTTGGCAACCAGCTCATCTTCCGTTTGGGCAATGCGGTTATACAGAGCCTGGGCCTCCTGCCGTTGGGCGGTAAGCTCCGCCTGATGCCGCTCCAGGTCCTGCTGCACCAAGGCCTGGGCGTCCCGGGATTCTTGGAGCTCGGCCCGGGCCGCGTCCAGCTCCGCCTGAGTCTGCTCCAGCTGGGTGATGATCCGGTCGCTGTAATCCATGATATCCAGCATCAGCATGGCATAGTCCAGCATCTCGGAAAAACTGGACGCCTGGAAAAAGACGGACAGGTAGGACACGGGGCCCGTCTCCTCCAGCCAGCGCACCTGGGCGTAGAACTCCTGGTACTGCTCCGCCTCCTGGGCCTCCAGCTGGGCAATTTCCCCCTCCTTCTCCGCGATCTGGGCGTCATACTCGTCCAGCAACAGCTGGCTGGCAGAGATCTGCTCCTCGGTCAGCAGCAGCTGGCTCTGCACCAGTTCAATGGCCTGCTCCGCCTGATCCAGGTCATCCCGGATAGCGTCCAGCTCCTGCTGTACGTCCTCCTTCTGCTGGGTGATCTCGTTGAGCTGATTCTCCAGATCGTTGATGTCATCCTGGGTAATGGTGGCCGACGCCAGGGTACCCAGGGCAGGCACCAGCACGGACACCAGCAGGGCCAGGGCCAAGACGATCACAATAATACGCTGTGTTTGTTTCTTCATAAGGGCCTCCTTTTCACACCTGAAGGAATCTGCGGATGGCAAAGCCGGACCCGCACGCCCCAATGAGGGCGCCGGCCAGCAGGAAGACCCCCAGTACAGGGGCCCAGATCGCTCCGAAGCTCAGCAGCGGGAACATGCCGATGGCCCCGTTGGCCACCACCGCCCGGTAGATGGCGGCATAGATGCCCCACTGGAGGAAAAATGCGATGACTGCTCCCGCCAGGCCCAACATCAGCCCTTCAAAAGCGAAGGGCCAGCGTACAAAGCTGTTGGTCGCTCCGCACATCTTCATGATGGCGATCTCCTCCCGGCGGGCAAAGGTGGCCAGCCGGATGGTGTTGGAGATGATGAACAGGGACACCGCAGCCAGAATGGCCACCAGGGCCAGGGCAATGGCGGAGGCCACATTGCGCACGGTGACGAACCCCTGGGCCAGCTCGCCCATGGCGCGGATGCCCGCCACTCCGGGCAGGGCCTCCACCGCGGCCACCGTCTGGCCGAACTGCTCCAAGTCCACCACATGGATGGACAGCCGGTCCCGGAACACCTCGTCTGGGATGTTGGCGTACAGCCCCTCGTCCTCATAGTCGCCCAGGTAGTTCTCCTTGGCCTCCTCCCGGGTGACGAAATTCACGGAGGCTACGTTGTCCACCGCCGCCACCTGCTGCTGAAGCTGCCGGATCTGCGCGTCGGTATAGGTCTCGTCAATGAAAGCCAGAAACTCGTTGTCATCCTCCGCCTGGCTGAGCATCCGCTCGGCATTGATGGCCACCAGGGAGAAGGAGCCCATGATGAGCAGGCAGGCCACAATCATGCACACCGCGGCAAAGGACATCAGCCCGTGGGCAAAAATGCTGCGAAACCCCTCAGTGATGAAGTAGCCGAAATTAAACCGATTTTTCATACTGATAATAGCCCCCCCGCTCATCGCTGGCCAACTCCCCGTTTTGAATGGCCACAACCCGCTTGGAGAAACGGTTGACCAGCTCCTTCTCATGGGTGACCACCAGCATGGTGGTGCCCATGGAATTGATCCGCTCCAGCAGCGTCATAATCTCCAGGGAGCGCTGGGGATCCAGATTTCCTGTGGGCTCATCGGCAATGATCATCTGGGGGTTGTTGATCAGCGCCCGGGCAATGGCCACCCGCTGCTGCTCACCGCCGCTCATCTCATTGGGGTAAACATCCGCCTTGTCTCCCAGTCCCACCAGATCCAGGACATAGGGAATCCGCCGGCGCATCTCCCGGGGACTGGCGCCGATGATCCGCATGACGAACTCCAGGTTGCTGCGCACCGTCTTTTTCTCAATCAGCCGGAAATCCTGGAAAATAACGCCAAGGGTGCGGCGCATATAGGGAATCTGCCACTGGCGGATGTTATTCAGATTATAGCCATTGACCATCACCCGGCCCTGGGTGGCGGACACCTCCGCCGTGAGCAGCTTGATGATAGTGGATTTCCCGGAGCCAGAAGGCCCCACCAGAAAGACGAACTCTCCGTCATCAATGCGCAGGTTGATACCCTTGAGCGCCTTGGTTCCATTGTCGTATTCTTTGAATACGTCCATGAGCCGTATCATAAAAGGGCCCTCCCTGTAACCGCTTTGTAACTTATGGAATGCTGCATAACTGTCTCTCATTATATAGGGTAATTCCCGCTATGTCAACATAATATCCCTGAGATCCACGAAATCCGCCATATTGTTATGTCAACTTTTTCTCCAAGCCCCCACCGCAAAAGAAACAAAGAGTTACAAAAAGGCGCCGCCGCGCATCCAACGCGGCGGCGCTGAGACAGCACCCCTCAGGAGTCGATCCCCCGGGAAACCAGATACTTTTTGACCATCAGCGCCACATTGAAGGTGATGGCGTCGTCAAACTCCCGCAGGTCCAAGCCTGTGAGCTTCTTGATCTTCTCCAGCCGGTAGACCAAGGTATTGCGGTGGACAAACAGCTTCCGAGCCGTCTCGGACACATTCAGGTTGTTCTCAAAAAACTTATTGATGGTGAACAGTGTCTCCTGATCCAGCGCGTCAATGGGGTTCTTCTTAAAGACCTCCTGGAGGAACATCTCACACAGGGTGGTGGGCAGCTGGTAGATCAGCCGGCCGATGCCCAGATTCTCATAGTTGATGATGGACCGCTCCGTGTCAAACACCTTGCCCACATCGATGGCCACCTGAGCCTCCTTATAGGCCCGGGCCAGATCCCGGACATGGTTGACAATGGTGCCCACACCCACCACGGTTTTAATACCCAGCTCCCGAGTCAGAGCCTCCTGTACAGTCTGGGCGATCTTCTGTACCTCCCGGGAGTCGGCATTCTCCCCCAGCTGTTTGACCAGCGCCACATCCGTCTCGCTGATGGACAACACATAGTCGTTCTGCCGGTCCGGGAACAGCCCGGAGATCACATCGATGGCAGCCACGTCAGGGGTACCCAGCTGGCGCACCAGGATTACCGCCCGGGACACCTCGGAGACAAAGTGCAGCTCTTTGGCCCGGACATAGATATCTCCCAGCAGGATGTTGTCGCACAGGATATTCTTCACAAAGGTCGCCTTGTCATGCTTCTCCTCATAGTAGGTCTTGGCCCCGTTCAGGGCGATCACCGCCATGGAACAGATCAGCGCGGCCTGCTCATCCTCTCCCCTGACAAAGGCGGCATAGTCAAACTGGCCGTTCCAGCCCGGCAGCGTCTTAAAGGTATAGCCATTGTTCACCACAAGGGCGTCCTGTTCCGTAGCCAGCATCGCCGCCACATTGCTCCACTTCTCACCGATGCAGGGCAGATCATTGCAGGCCACCACGGTGCCCTGCTCGTCAATGACGCCCACAGCCCGGTCGGAACAGTCTTTCATTTGCAAAACGATGCTCTGAAAAATCCGGCTGGACATTTTCTATTTCCCCTTTCTTCGCCGCGGAACCTTCCCCGGCTCCGTCAGATTGGACAGATCAAATTCAAGCAAATTCATTATATCCGCTTATCTTGCCGATTTCAATAGTTTCTTCAAATTTTTTTGTTGAATTTGCCACAACTTTTGTTTCATTGCCCAAAAAGCGCCTGAATTTCCTCCTCCGTTAGTGCTCTCCAACCACCCTTTTCTAAGGTCTCATCCAGCGCAAGCGGGCCAAACCTGACCCGTTTCAGATAGGTGACCGGCTTGCCCAGCGCCTCCATCATCCGCTTGATCTGATGATATTTCCCCTCCCGGATGGTGATATATCCCCGGTTTCCCCCGGAAACTGGCTCCAACTTTCCCGGCAGGCACGCCAGCCCGTCCGGCAGGATCATCCCCGCCTCCACCGCCTGGCAGTCCGCCTCATTCAGCGTGCCGTCCACCTCCAGATAGTACACCTTGTCCACGTGGTTTTTGGGTGCCAGCAGCCGGTGGGCCAGAGGGCCGTTGTTGGTGAGCAGCAGCAGGCCCTCGGTATCCTTATCCAGCCGTCCCGCAGGAAACAGCCCCAGGTGCCGGTACCGCTCCGGCAGCAGGGAGAACACCGTCTCCTGCCTGGGGTCCTCGGTGGCGGACACCAGTCCGGCCGGCTTATGCATCATCAGGTAGACCGGACCGCCGCCTCCGATGTCCTCCCCATCCACCGTGACCAAAACCTGCCGCTCCACCTTTTCCTCCGGGGCGCGAACCGCCTGCCCGTCCACCCGCACCCGGCCGGCGCGGATCAGCTCCCGGGCCTCCTTCCTGCTCCACCGGCCCGTGGACGACAGGCGTTTATCCAGCCGCTCCATATCTTCTCCCCCTCGTTCCGGCCCTGGCCGCAGGCGTGCGGCAGCCCGGAAGTTTCTTTTCTCCTATATAACATATTCCCCTCCGAACCTACATAGGTATCAATGTAGCCCAACCTATTTGTGAAACGGAGTGGTTCGGTATGTTCATCATGACGGCGCGGATCCCCAAAAAGCGTCTGCTGGCCGGGGCTATCACCACCCTGTGCTGCTGCCTGGCGGTGATCGTCGCCCTGGCCCTCACGCTGGGCCAGCGGGCGGTGACCACGGCGGCCGAGGTATCCAACATCCGGGACAACGACGACCGGATCGCCTATCTCGCCGGTCTGGGATGGCAGGTCTCCGCCCAGCCCATCAGCACCGAGGAGCTTCTCATCCCGGAGACCTTTGACGAAAGCTATGCCTCCTACCTGGCGCTGCAGTCGGAGCAGGGCTTCGACCTCACCAACTACTGCGGCAAACGGGTCAAGCGCTATGTCTATGAGATCACCAACTACCCCACCGGCGAGGACGCCGTCCAGGCCGCCCTGCTGGTATACCGCAACCGGGTCATTGGCGGGCAGGTGCAGTCCGCCAGTGGTAGCTTTGTCCACAGTCTGTCCATGCCCCAGCCCTCTGCCAGCCCGGATGCCAGCGCCGCGCCCAGCGGCACCCCGGCCCCCGGCGGCACCCAGCCCGTTGCCTCTTCAGAGCCCTAAAATTCGGCCCCAGGCATGGCTGCCTGGGGCCGCTGCACATCTTCTCAGGCCAGCGCCTTGCTGGCTCGGTAGACAAAAAGAATAAACATCACGCCGCCCACCAGGGAGGCGATTGCGGTGACCAGCAGAACCGGTATGGTCAGCAGATTCAACACTGGAACAAGCTGCAAAATTCCGCAGATCACGCTGACAATGGTACAAACTAGGTTGATCATCCACACGATATATCCCTGGCGGGCTAAGGCGTCAAAGCCCAGGCTGCCCACCAGCAGAGCGGTGGTGGAGCACACCAGGTAGAGAATGACAAATCCCAAAATGGAGGAGATCAGGGAGAACAGATTGCCCATCAGCGAATCCCCAAAAAATCCGCCCAGGAAACTGACGATCAGGCTGATGATTGCCAGGCTGAATGCCCCCGCATACCCTTCATCATCCTGTTTGGCCTGATACAGCCCCACCAGATACAGCACCTGGCCCACCAGGGCCACAATGCCCCCGATCAGAATGAACGCCGTAAGCACGCCGATGATCATCAAAATCTGGGACATGAATACTTTGTACAGCCCCTGCGCTGCGTTGGGATAGTTCCTCATGAATCCAGCTCCTCCCCTTCCTCATCACTATAGTCATCATAATCATCATAATCGCCGTAACCGTCATCATCTCCGTAGTCTTCTTCCCCCGCTTCCATCTCACTGGAGGACGCTGCCGCCTGCTCCAGCACCCTGTCGGCCCGGAATAGGAACAGGATATACAGCAGGCTGCCCAAAAGGCTTGCGAAGATTACGAGGTTGCTCAGCGGCACGATCAGATCCGCCATTGCGGGAATATTCAGAATGATGATCAGCGCCACGGACACGGCCGTACACAGCACATTGACCAGCAGTGTGGGGCGTGCGAATCTGGCCGGCTTTTCCTGGCCCACCTTTACGCACAGGGCGGCGGTGGCTTTGCATACAAAAAAGAGGGTGGCCAGGTTCAGGATCATGACCATAATCCTGACCGGGCTGGCAATGCCGGCAAGGAAGGGGTAGGCCTCGATCACCAGATTGCACATAAAATTGACGGCCAAAGCGGACGCCGCCAGCAGAAAGGCAATTCCATAAGCACGGTCATCCGCCTTCGCCTGGTACAGCCCCATCAGATTGAGCACCAGACCAGCCAGGGCCGCGATACTCCCCATCGCGGTTCCGGCCATCAGGACGGCCATGGTGGATGACAGCGCCTGGCCCAAGAAAACCTTGTACAGGCCCTTAGCGGCCTGGGGATAGCTTTTCATGGTGACGTTTCCTCCTCTTTCTTTCCCTGCCCCTCCATCAGATGCACATTGATATGGGGATATGTCATCTCGATGCCCGCCCGATCCAAAACGGGTTTGACGCTATCCATCAGGTCAAAATACACTGTCCAGTAATTGGAATTCTCGCACCAGACCCGAACCAGGTACTCAATGGCGCTGTCCCGGTAGGCATAGACATGGATCAGTGGGGCGGGTTCCCGGCAGGCCAGTGGATGGGCCTCCACCAGGTTGCCCAGCACCCTGCGCACCAGCTCCGGCGGCGCGTCATAACTGGCGCTGAGTCTCAGCTCCACCTGTCGCCTGTCCTCGCTGGAATAGTTGGTGATGTTCTGGGCAACGATGCTGCTGTTGGGCAGCTGCACCAGCTTATTGTCCGTTGTATTCAGCTTGGTGTAGAACAGGCCGATCTCCTGCACAGTGCCGGCGCAGTCTCCCGCCTCCACATAGTCCCCGATCTGAAAAGGCTTGGATACCAGTAGCTGCAGTCCCCCCGCCACATTGGACAGAAAGTTCTGCACCGCCAGGGAGAGGGCCAGACCGATGACGGACAGCAATGCCACCAGGGAGGTAACCGGAATGCCCAGGCAGCCCAGCACCACAATCACGCCCACAAAGAGCAGCAGGGCCTTCAGCCCACCCCGGATCAGTTTCTTCAGCGTCTTGTCCAGGTGGACCCGGCGCAGGGCCCGGTCGGTGAGCTTCAGCAGAATCTTGATGGCCAGCAAACAAACCACCGCCGCAATCACGGCCCCGAAGAGCTTTCCCACTGTGAACCCGGCCACCCCAAACTGTAGAACATCTTCTATCACCGCACTGGGCAAAGAGGATGCCTCAAGCGCAAGAAACATCCGATCCCCCCTTTCAGCATGGTTTGTTTTTGTTTAGTTTACCACATGCTGGGCCAGAAGGCAAGAAAAGCGCTACTTCCGTCGGGCAGAGTAAACCACATGGGGCAGCTCCAACCCATAATAGTGTTTTACCAAGCTGCCCCGCACGGCCATACCATTGCGCTGGGCTACCCGGCGGGACGGAAGATTGTTCTCCCGAATGATGGAGAACACCTCATCCACCCCTAAAACCGTAAAGGCATATTCCTTGCAAGCCACAGCGGCCTCCGTGGCATAACCCTGGCCCCATACTGAGCGCCGGAAAAGGTATCCCACCTCCAGTACCTGGCGGCCGTTCCAGTCCTGCCAAGTCAGGCCGCACTGGCCGATCATCTCTCCCGTCCCCTTCAGGTCCACCGCCCACAGGCCAAAGCCGTCCTGGCAATAGCGCCGCAGCTGATTGTCCAACCAAGCCTGGACCTCTCCATCGGAAAAGGCGTGTTCATAGGCGTACATGACCTGGGGATCCTGGAGGATGGCACACAGGGCGGAAAAATCGGTTTGCTCCATGTTCCGCAGAGTCAATCGTTTGGTTTCTAAAATCAAGTCAGCTCACCTCCAGCGGTCAAAGAAATCCCCGCCTAACGGCGGGGATTTCCTGCTTGTGGGAAATGAGTCCGCGACCATGCCCAGTGCCCATACGGTCACCTGCGCCGCGGCCATTCCCCACAAAGACTTCCATTTTACGGGCCCCCATCCACTTTGCTCAGGCAAAAGTGCGCCTTGCGCCAAAGTTTTGCTGCGCAAAACAACTTGGACAGCACTCCCGCGCCGGCCCTTGCGAGGGCGGGCACACCCGCTCTTGATCAGGCGGGAAAAGAGGACCGGCCAAAGCCGGTCCTCTTTCAAAGCTTCAAATTAGTCCTCAACAATGTCGATGACCACGCCGGAACCCACGGTGCGGCCACCCTCACGGATAGCGAAACGCAGGCCCTTTTCAATGGCGATGGGGGTGATCAGCTCCACATTCATGTCCACGTTGTCACCGGGCATGCACATCTCGGTGCCCTGGGGCAGGGTGATGACGCCGGTCACGTCGGTGGTACGGAAGTAGAACTGGGGACGGTAGTTGTTGAAGAAGGGGGTGTGACGGCCGCCCTCATCCTTGGTCAGAACGTACACCTGGCCCACAAACTTGGTGTGGGGGTGAATGGAGCCGGGCTTGCACAGAACCTGGCCGCGCTCCACGTCAGTCTTGGCAATGCCGCGCAGCAGAGCACCCACGTTGTCACCGGCCTCGGCGTAATCCAGGGTCTTGCGGAACATCTCCAGACCGGTCACGACGGTGGACTTCTTCTCGTCAGACAGACCGACGATCTCCACAGTCTCACCAGTCTTGATCATACCGCGCTCCACACGGCCGGTGGCCACAGTGCCGCGGCCAGAGATGGTGAACACGTCCTCCACGGGCATCAGGAAGGGCAGGTCGTCGTTTCGGGCGGGAGTGGGGATGTAGTCATCCACCGCCTCCAGCAGCTCCTTGATGCAGGCAAAGTCGGGGTCGTCGGGATTGCCGGACTCGCAGGTCAGGGCGTTCAGCGCGGAACCCTTGATGATGGGGATCTCGTCGCCGGGGAAGTTGTAGGTGCTCAGCAGCTCGCGGACCTCCATCTCCACCAGCTCCAGCAGCTCCTCATCGTCCACCTGATCGCACTTGTTCAGGAAAACCACGATGGCGGGCACGCCCACCTGACGGGCCAGCAGGATGTGCTCACGGGTCTGAGCCATGGGGCCGTCGGTGGCGGCGATGACCAGGATGGCGCCGTCCATCTGAGCGGCACCGGTGATCATGTTCTTAATATAGTCGGCGTGGCCCGGGCAGTCCACATGGGCATAGTGGCGCTTGTCAGTCTCATACTCCACGTGGGCGGTGTTGATGGTGATGCCGCGCTCGCGCTCCTCGGGAGCCTTATCAATGCTGGAATAGTCCTCATACTGGGCCTGGCCCTTCAGGGACAGATACTTGGTGATGGCGGCGGTCAGGGTAGTCTTGCCGTGGTCAACGTGGCCAATGGTGCCAATGTTGACGTGGGGCTTGGTACGCTCAAATTTTTGCTTAGCCATTTTTGAGTTTCCTCCTTATACTTCCACTTAAAAATTTTGGTTTTCACAAGATCCGCATTCTGCGGACTATTTTATCGCATCGACAGGAAAAAAGCAACAGTATTTTTTCCTGTCGGGACCATGGCTCAGCCCTCGTCCTTGCGGCCGCGCTGGGCGATGATCTTATCGGCGATGTTCCTGGGGATCTCCACATAGCTGTGGGGCTCCATGGAGTACTGGCCCCGTCCCTGGGTGCGGGAGCGCAGGTCGGTGGCGTAACCGAACATCTCGCTCAGGGGAACCAGCGCGTCGATCTGCTGGGCGCCGGGGCGGGCCTCCATGCCCAGAATCTGGCCGCGGCGGGCGTTCAGATCGCCGATGACATCGCCCATATAGTCCTCGGGCACGATGACGGACACCTTCATGATGGGCTCCAGCAGGCAGGGATCCGCCTTGCGGCAGGCCTCCTTGAAGGCCATGGAGCCGGCGATCTTGAAGGCCATCTCGGAGGAGTCCACCTCGTGGTAGGAACCGAAGGTCAGGTGGACCTTCACGTCCACCACCGGGTAGCCGGCCAGCACACCGGCCTGCATGGCCCCCTGGATACCGGCGTCCACCGCGGGGATATACTCCTTGGGAATGACGCCGCCGGTGATCTCGTTGAGGAACTCATAGCCCTTGCCGGGCTCGTTGGGCTCCACCGTGATGCGGCAGTGACCGTACTGGCCCTTGCCGCCGGACTGGCGGGCGTACTTGGTGTCCTGCTCCACGCTCTTTTTGATGGTCTCCTTGTAGGCCACCTGGGGCGCGCCCACGTTGGCCTCCACCTTGTACTCCCGGAGCAGACGGTCCACGATGATCTCCAGGTGGAGCTCACCCATGCCGGCGATGATGGTCTGGCCGGTCTCATCGTCGGTGTAGGTCTTGAAGGTGGGATCC
>CALXDP010000026.1 GCA_944387095.1 uncultured Oscillospiraceae bacterium | reverse complement strand
ATGCTCTTCGCCGTGGGGGACGGCAACCACTCCCTGGCCACCGCCAAGGAGTGCTACGAGCGGCAGAAGCGGCTCACCGACCCCCAGCGCTGGGCCAGTCTGCCCGCCCGGTTTGCCCTGTGCGAGCTGGTCAATCTCCACGACGACAGTCTGGAGTTCGCACCCATCCACCGGGTGGTCTTTCACACCGATCCCCAAGCCCTGCTCACCGCCCTGATCCACCACTATCCCGGCGCCAGCCGGGGTAGGGCCGCCCAGGGCCAGACGCTGCACTATGTCCACACCGATGGGGAAGGGGATATCACCATTCCCACCCCGCCCTTCCATCTCCCGGTGGGAACGCTCCAGCTCTTTTTGGATGAGTACCTCGCCGATCACGCCGGGCGGGTGGACTACATCCATGGCGAGGATGTGGCCCGGCAGTTTGCCACCCGGCCGGGGAACATCGCCTTTCTGTTGCCCGCCATGGGCAAAGAGAGCCTCTTTCCCAGCGTCATTCACGACGGGGCGCTCCCCCGCAAGACCTTCTCCATGGGGCAGGCCAATGACAAGCGGTTCTATCTGGAGGCCAGGAAGATCCGCTGAGCCAGACTTCTCCGCTGCCGGCACGGCATGCCTGTGCCGGCAGCGGCATCTATGCGCGCCCTCCGCAAGGGGCCATTTTTACAGTGGAAGGAGCTCCTCTCATGCAGGTACAAGCCTTCGCCAAGCTGAATCTCACCCTGGACATTCTGGGCAAGCGGGAGGACGGTTACCACGATCTTCAGATGGTCATGCAGTCCATCACCCTGGCCGATTCCCTCACCATCACCCCCGGGGCGGGCCGGATGGATACCAATCTGGTCTATCTGCCCTCCGATGGCCGCAACCTGGCCCAGCTGGCCGCCGCCGCATTCCGGTCAGCTACCGGCCTGGAGGCGCAGGTGGACATCGCCATTGACAAGCACATCCCCGTGTGCGCGGGGCTGGCCGGGGGCAGCTCGGACGCCGCGGCGGTATTGCGGGCGCTGAATGCATACACCCGTGCGGGGCTCACCCCGGAACAGCTGGCTAAAATCGGAGAACAGGTGGGCTCCGACGTGCCCTACTGCGTCCTGGGCGGCACCGCCCTGGCCGAGGGCAGGGGGGAGCGGCTCACTCCGCTGCCCCCGCTGCCCCCATGTCACGTGGTGGTATGCAAGCCTCCCTTTCCCATCTCCACCCCCCAGCTCTTCTCTCGGGTGGATATGAAAAAGATCGTCCGCCGCCCGGATACCGCCGGGATGATCGCTGCCCTGGAAGCGGCCGACCTGGCCGGGGCGGCCCGGCGGATGTACAATGTCTTTGAGGACGTGCTGGAGCCCCGGCGGCGAGTCCAGATCGACGACATCAAAGCCCAGCTCATCGACTGCGGCGCCCTGGGCGCCTCTATGACGGGCAGCGGCCCTACGGTATTCGGCCTTTTTGAGGGGGAACAGGCCGCCCGTCAGGCCGCTCACCGGCTGGGGAAGCAGTACCGAGAGATTTTTCTCACCCAAACGGTATAAAACCCAAACACACCGTCCACAATGTAAGCACTCATTACATAAGGACGGTGCGTTTTTATGGTTTCCAACAAGCTGCGCCTCTGGGAGGCGGCTCTTTTTCTGGCCTTCGGCCTGACCCTTACCGTTGGCGTGTGGTCCTCGGCCAGCGCCAGCGCCCTGGCCGGGCAGGTGCTCCGGCTTCACGTGGTGGCCAATTCCGATTCCCAGCAGGATCAGGCGCTGAAGCTCCAGGTCCGGGACGCGGTGCTGGCCCAGGCCAGCCCTCTGCTGGAAGGCGTGACCTCCCAGGCTCAGGCAGAAGAAGTCCTCACCCCTCATCTGGAGGAGCTGGGCCAGACCGCCCGGGCCGTGCTGGACCGGGCAGGCTGCCAGGACGCGGTCACCGTCTGCCTGGAAAACCAGTGGTTCCCCACCAAGGTCTATGACGGCTTCTCTCTGCCCGCGGGCACCTATCGGGCTCTGCGCATTGTCATCGGGGCGGGCAGGGGACAGAATTGGTGGTGCGTGGTGTTCCCACCCCTGTGCCTGGCCTCCGTCACCGAGGAAGTGTCCTCCACCGCCGCTCAGGCCGGCCTGTCTGAGAACCAGGTGTCCCTCATCACCGGCCAGGACGGGGGCTATGTGCTCAAGTTCAAGCTCATCGAATGGTGGGACAGCCTGCTGCGGGCGCTGGGCCTGTCTTAAGCGGAACGCCCGGGAGAGAAAAATTTCTCTCCCGGGCGTTTTGCTCCTCTTGGCGTCAGCCGTACCTGTTTCCCATGGCTCTGCGCTTGTGTTGTCACGCTGCGCCTGTGCGCGGCGCTCAGCTTTTGTCCTGGCAAAGTCCGCTTGGCTTGGTTTTCTCCGCAAATAAAACCTGCGCTGCGCTTCCTTGCTCGTCCTCTCCCCGCGAACCCCACTTCGTTGGGTTTTCACGGGGGATCACCTTTGCTGCGGTCCATCCGGACAGTGGCGACGGCTCACCGCTTCTTTTTAGAACACCGGCACCACGGCGCCCTGGTACTCCTCCTCCATATAGGCCCGGATCTCCTCGCTCTGGAGGGCGTCCACCAGGGCCAGGATGGCCTGGTTGTTCTCGTTGCCCTCCTTCACGGCCACCACGTTCACGTAGGCGGTGGCAGCGGTGCCCTCGGCGTCCTCAATGGCCAGGGCGTCGGCCACGTTCAGTCCCGCGTCGATGGCATAGTTGCCGTTGATGACCGCCATGTCCACGTCGGCCAGGCGGGTGGGCAGCTGGGCCGCCTCCAGCTCAATGAACTCCAGGTTCAGGGGGTTGTCCACGATGTCCAGGGTGGTGGCGGTGATGCCGGCGTCCTCTGCCAGGGTGAGCAGCCCCTCCTGCTCCAGCAGCAGCAGGGCCCGGGCCTCGTTGGTGGCGTCGTTGGGCACGGCGATCTGAGCGCCCTCCTGGAGGGCGTCAATGGAGGCGGTCTTGCCGGCGTACAGGCCGAAGGGCTCATAGTGGATCTCGCCCACGCTCACCAGGTGGGTGCCGCTGGACGTGTTGTAGTCGTTCATATAGGTGATGTGCTGGAAGTAATTGGCGTCCAGGGAGCCGTCCTCCACGCCGTCGTTGGGGGTGTTGTAGTCGTTGATCGGCACAATCTCCAGGGTGATGCCCTGCTCGGCCAGCACATCCACCACCTGCTCCAGAATCTCCACGTGGGGGGCGGGGGAGGCGCCCACCCGGATGGTGACGTTCTCCGCGGCGGCGGAACTCTCCCCGCCGGCATCGCTGCCTGCAGGGGTAGAGGAATTGCCGGAATCTCCGTTTCCGCATCCGGCCAGCAGGGACAGGCTGACCGCGCAGGCCAGCGCCAAAGCAAGTACTTTCTTTTTCATCGTTGTATGACTCCTTTTCAATCAAAATTAGATGACGTCATATATGTGAACCACCCCGTTGTGGGATTCACCGAATGGGGACAAGGGCCATAAAAACAAAAACGCCCTTGACCGATGTCAAGGACGAGAGCCTTCGCTTCGTGGTACCACCTTGCTTCACCCGGACCTCGCGGCCAGGGCCTTATGGAGTGCGGGATCAGAGATCCGATACTCCTGCGCTGTGACGGGCGCCCCCGTCGCGGCCTCAAGGGTTTCCCTGTCGCCCGCGCGGCTCCAAGACCATGTTCGGCGGACCCTTCGGTACCCGTTTTCAGCTGCCCGGGCTCTCTGCAACCTATCGTTCCGCTTACTCTTCTCTTCATTGCCTTTGAAAAGCGTATTCAGTTGGGTTGTACTTAGTTTAGCGGAGAAAAGCGCCGGTGTCAATACGTCATTTTACACAGAGAAAAGGGCAGACAAACCGAAAAAGTTTGTCTGCCCTTTGCAGGCTTATTGGAATCCGCCCTTCTCCGACCGATGTTTTTCCCCGTCGCCGTCCTGCTCGTCCGGGCCGATTTCCAGATGAATGGGGTCGTTGAACCGCACCCGCAGCCGGGTCTTCCGGCTCTTGCCCCCCCGGTGGTCCAGCCGGTTGGCCGCCCAGGTGCCCACCGACTGGATGATCTGTACCAGGATGACCAGTAGGATCACCGTGACATAGAGGATCAAGTACATCCGCCGCTGGTATCCGTTGACGATGGACAGGCTTCCCAGGCCGCCGCCGCCAATGGCCGCGGACATGGCCCCGTAGCTGAGGATGGTGATGGCCGCGGTGGTAAAGCCGGTGACCAGGGAGGGCAGGGCCTCGGGGAGCATCACCTTGCGCACGATCTGAAAGGGGGTGCAGCCCATGGCGTGGGCCGCCTCGATGACGCCGGCGTCCGTCTCCCGCAGGGAGCCCTCCACCAACCGGGCCACAAAAGGGAAGGCCGCAATGGTCAGGGGAATGATGGTGGCCTCTGTACCGATGCTGGTGCCCAGGATGAGGCGGGACAGGGGCATGACCACAATCATCAGGATCAGGAAGGGGACAGAGCGCAGAATGTTAATGACAAAGTTCAACACACTCATGAGGGGGCGGGGGAGGGGGCGGATGCCGTTTTTCTCCCCGGCGACCAAGATGATGCCCAGGGGCAGGCCGATCACATAGGAAAAAAAGGTGGCCAGGGCGGTGGAGTATAGGGTCTCCCAGATGTTTTCCAGCAGGGCGGCCTGGAGATAGCCCAGCTGCTGGCTCACCGGCGTGCTTCCAAACAGGGTTCCAAAAAACTCATCCATGGTAGTCCCGCACCTCCTCTACCGTCACATTGGGCTGATTTTTGATGTAGTTCATGGCCCGGGCGATCTGATCCGGGTCGTCGGGCAGGCCCAGCAACATGGTGCCGAAGGCCTGGCCGTTGACATTTCGGGTGTCCGCGCCCAAAATGTTGGCCTTCACCCCGCAGTCGATGGCCAGGGAGGCGATAAGGGGCTCGTAGGAGGACCCGCCGTTGAAGGCGATGCGGATGACGTTGGCCGCGGGAAGCTGGTCGATGACCACCCCGTCGGGGTAGACCAGGCGGCGGCCCGCCTCCGTCTTGGGGCTGGAGAAGACCTCCTCCACCGTCCCCGTCTCCTGGAGCACCCCGTGGTCCAGGATGGCCACGTGGGAGCAGATCTCCTCCACCACCGCCATCTCGTGGGTGATGACCACCACAGTGATGCCCAGGCGGCGGTTGATATCCTGGATGAGGCGCAGGATATCCCGGGTGGTCTTGGGGTCCAGGGCGGAGGTGGCCTCGTCACACAGCAAGATTTTGGGGTCGGAGGCCAGGGCCCGGGCAATGGCGACGCGCTGCTTTTGGCCGCCGGAGAGCTGAGCGGGGTAGGCGTCCGCCTTGTCGGGCAGGCCCACGATACCCAGATATTCCAGCGCCCGCTTCTTTGCCTCCGTCGGCTTCACCCCGGCAATCTCCATGGGGAAACAGATGTTTTTCAAACAGGTGCGCTGCATGAGCAGGTTAAATTGCTGGAAAATCATGGCGATAGCGCGGCGCTGCAAAATGAGCTCCTTTTCCGGCAGGGCGCACAGGTCTTTGCCGTCGATGACCACCTGTCCCTGGGTGGGCCGCTCCAGCAGATTGATGCACCGCACCAAGGTGGACTTGCCCGCGCCGCTCATGCCCACGATACCGAACACATCCCCGTCCCCAATGGTCAGGTTGATGTCGTTCAGGGCCCGCAGCTCCCCATCGGCGGTGGGGAATACCTTTGAAACATGTCTCAACTCAATCATAGGCGCACCTCTTTTGGCCGGATTGTTCCGGCAATGGGTCAATTCTATGCCAAATCCAGGTCAGTGTCAAGCCCTGAGGGGCGTCCGTCTCTCTCCACTCGGAGGCTGCCTCCGGCAGACGGGTTTTATCTCATGTTTCTTCCATACCAGGTCTCCATGATCTGAGAAGCCCGCCGCGGTCCCCCGCGGCGGGCTTTCCTGTGCTGTGTTCGAATACCCCGGCCCCTCAGGCCAGAGGCAGGCGCACCGTGATGGTGGTGCCGGAGCCCACCACGCTGGCCAGGGTAATCTTACCGCCGTACAGCGCCACAATGTGCTTGACGATGGCCAGGCCCAGCCCTGTGCCGCCTGCGGCCCGGCTGCGCCCCTTATCCACCCGGTAAAACCGCTCAAACACCCGGCTCTGGCTCTCGGCGGGGATTCCGATCCCGGTGTCCGCCACCGTAAAGACCGCCTCTTTCCCCTCCTGGGCGAGGGTCACGGACACCCTTCCACCGGGCTTGTTGTACTTGACGGCGTTCTCCATCAGGTTCAGGGCCACTTCCTTAAAGCGGTCGGCACTGATGGCGCCGTCCACCTCCGCTCCGGACACTGAAAGCTCCACGCCGGCCTGCTGGGCGACAGGCTCCAGGAACTTCCCGGTCTCCCGTGCCACCTCGGTCAGGTTGCACTGCTCCCCGGGCAGGGCCCCCGCCACCGTCTCCAGCTCGGTCACCTGGAGGATGTCATCCACCAGCTTGGTCAACCGGTCCACCTCCACCGAGATCATGGCCAGAAACCGTTTTTGATCCTCTGGGTCTTTTACCAGCCCGGAGGACATCATATCGGTGAAGCCCTTGATGGACGTCAGGGGCGTTTTCAGCTCGTGGGTCACATTGGCGGTAAACTCACTGCGGGCGGACTGAAGGGTCTCGTCCACTTGGCGCACCGCCACTTCCGCCTCCTCCACTGGTTTGGCGGTGTCCACCGCCAGCTTCCGGGCCAAAATCAGGGCCAGGACCAGCGCGAGGACGCCGGCGGTGAGAAACGCCACCACGCCCTGCAGCACCAAAGCGTTGATGGAGGACACGGCCTCCGCCGCCCGGCCCACAACGCCGTCCGCGAACCGATAGGCCACATAGACCGTGGTAATCCCCGTGGTGGCCGACCGGCGCACATCGCTGCCCCAGCCCTCCACCTGGGCCCGCTCCACTTCAGGGCGGTTGGAGTGGTCCTCTGCCGTGTCCGCGTCCGTATCTCCCAGCACCGCTCCGTCCGGCGCGATGAAGGTCAGGCGCAGCTGGGGCACTGACTGGTCAAACTGGGCCAGCAGGCTGTCCACGTCTGTCCCTCCCTCTTCCGCGTCCATCAGAGAGAGCATCTGGGTCAGCGACTGCCTGGTGGCGGCCAGCTCCCGTTCCCGGAAAACCCCAATGCCTACCGCCGTAGACACCGCCACCGCCGCGGCGGCGATGAGAAAGATGTAAAGGGTCAGTCTGCGCTTCAACTCGGTCTCACCTCATGCCATTTTATAGCCGACGGAACGCACGGTGGTGATGTATCCCTCTCCCAGCTTCTGGCGGAGCGCTTTGATGTGCATATCCACCGTCCTGGTCTCGCCCACAAAATTATAGTCCCACACCGCGGCCAAGATTTCGTCCCGGGTGAGCACCGTGCCCCTGCGGCTGACCAGCAGCCGCAGCAGTTCAAACTCCTTGTAGGTCAGCGGGATCTCCTCATCTCCCCGGCGGACCGTGCGGCCTGCGGGGTCGATGACCAAGTCCTCGTAGACCAGCTGGGGGTCCCGCTCCCCCATCCGCCGCAGCACGGCGTTGATGCGGGCCTGGAGCTCCATGACGCCAAAGGGTTTGGTGATATAATCGTCGGCGCCCGCGTCCAAGGCGGTCACCTTGTCCATCTCTGTCTGCCGGGCGGTGAGCATAATGATGGGCAGCTTGGCCGTGGCGGGATCCTGGCGCAGGCGGCGCACAATCTCCAGCCCATCCATACCGGGCAGCATCACATCCAGCAGGGCGATGTCCCCCTGCACTTCGTGGGCAAACAGATCCTCGCCGCTCTCATGGGCGTTGACCTGATGACCCATGGACTTGAAATAGTATTCCAACATGGTGCGGATGGAGGCGTCGTCCTCCACAATGATGATTTTCAACGGCATATGCCGTTCCTCCTTCCGAGGCAATGGCCAATCCCGCGCATTGGAGCTGTCCCCGCGGGAAGTGGGGATCACTGCAACTGCCCGGTCACGCAGAAGATGGCCCAGTTGGCAATGTTCACCGCGTGGTCGGCGATGCGCTCCAGATACTTGGCAATGATGATCAGGTCCACCGCCCGGCCGGTGTGGTCCTCCTGGTGGGCAATCCGCTCCGTCAGGTCCTGCTTAAGCTTGACGAACAGTTCATCCACCACGTCGTCCAGGTTGACCACAGCCAGGGCGGTGGTCTCGTCCCGGTCGGCGTAGGCGGCGATGGCCTGGCGGACCATCAGCCCAGCCTGGCGGCTCATGATGGCCAGGTCCTCCGGCACCTCGGGCTTCTCCCCGTCGCTGGCCATGAGCAGGGAAATCTCCGCGATATTGGCGGCCTGGTCCCCGATGCGCTGCAGGTCAGTGACCATCTTCAGCGCGGTGGAGATGGTGCGCAGGTCCCGGGCCACCGGCTGCTGGCGCATGAGCAGGGACATACAGTGGTTCTCGATGTCCCGCTCCATCTGGTCCATGGAGCTGGTCAGCTCGATGGCGGCCTTGGCCCCCTCCTCGCCCCCTTTGGACAGGGAAGAGGTCACCAGGTCAATGGCGTCCTGGGCGGTGTCCGCCATGGCGGTCAGTTCATGTCCCAGCTCCAACAGCTCCGCATCAAATGTTTTTCTCATTTCTCAAATGCCTCCTTCTTAACCAAATCGGCCGGTGATGTAATCTTCTGTGCGCTTGTCCTTGGGCACGGAGAAGATCTGCTCCGTCTCCCCAGACTCCACCAGCTCGCCGTGAAGGAAGAAGGCGCACCGGTCGGACACACGGGTGGCCTGCTGCATGTTATGGGTTACAATTACTATTGTATACGTTTTTTTCAAATCCGCAATCAAATCTTCGATTTTCGACGTAGAAATTGGATCCAGGGCAGAGGTGGCCTCGTCCATGAGCAGCACGTCTGGCTCCACGGCCAGGGCCCGGGCAATACAGATACGCTGCTGCTGACCGCCGGACAGGGAGAGGGCGGACTTCTTCAACCGGTCCTTCACCTCGTCCCAAATGGCCGCCCCCCGCAGGGACTTCTCCACGATCTGGTCCAGCTCTTTCTTCCCCCGGATACCGTGGGTCCGGGGGCCGTAAGCGATGTTGTCGTAAATGGACATGGGAAAGGGGTTGGGCTTTTGGAACACCATGCCCACATGGCGGCGCAGCCAGGTCACGTCCACCTGGGGGTCGAAAATATTTTGGTTCCGATAGATGACCTTCCCCTCGATGCGCACCCCGGGGATCAGGTCGTTCATCCGGTCCAGGGTCTTGAGGAAGGTGGACTTGCCGCACCCCGAGGGACCGATGAGGGCAGTGACCTGGTGCTCGGGCATCTCCAGCGTCACATCCTTCAGGGCGTGGTTGTCCCCATACCACAGGTTCAGGTGCTCTGTCTTTAAGATCGCGTCCATACTGTTGCGCTCCTTACTGTTTCTTCTTCAGCAGCTTACCCGCCAGGGCGGCGGCCAGGTTGATGACGAAGGTGATAATCATGAGGATCACGGCAATGGCCAGCGCCACCCGGGTGTCGGCATACTCGCCGGAATACAGGTACAAGGCCACGCTCAGGGTGCCGGAGGAGGAGGTGAGGGCATCAAAGAAGCTGTTGAGGGTGCCCCCCATGCCGGCGGTGAACAGCAGGGCGGCGGACTCGCCCACGATGCGGCCGATAGCCAGAATGCAGCCGGTGACAATGCCGTCGATGGCGTTGGGCAACACCACCGTGCGCACCATGCGCCACTTGCCGGCCCCCAGGCCCAGGGCCCCCTCCCGGTAGGACTGGGGCACTGTCTTCAGGGACTCCTGGGTGGTGCGCACGATGGTGGGCAGGATCATCACCACCAGGGTCAGGCCGCCGGCCAGCAGGCTGTACTGCAGGCCGAAGATCTGCCCGAAGAACAGCATACCCACCAGGCCGAAGATGATGGAGGGGATGCCGGTAAGGGTTTCGGTGGCGTACTCGATGAGTGCCACCAGCCGACGGTTGGCGGCGTACTCCGTCAGGTAGATGGCCGAACCCACCCCCAGGGGCAGCACAATGACCATAGCCAGGAGGATGATATACAAGGTGTTTAGAATGTTAGGCAGAATACCTGTTGTATCGTTGATATAGCTGGTCTGGGTGGAGAGAAGTTCCCAGGTGATGCCGCCCAGCCCGCGGGAAAACACGTAGGCGATCAGGAAGATGAGCAGGACACAGGTGATAGCACCGCACAGGTACAGCAGCGCCCGCAGCCCCCGGTCATAGATCCGGCGCTTTAAGGAGAGGTGTTCCACGGTCAGTCCTCCTTCTTATTCTTGATGAACACGTTGAGGATCACGTTGATGAGCATGATGAACAAAAACAGCACCAGGCCAATGGAGAACAGGGCGTCCCGCCACAGAGAGCCCACAGTGGCGTAATTCATCTCAGAGGCAATGGCGGTGGTGAGAAAGCGCACGGAGGTGAACAGGGAGGTTGGCATGTTGGCCACGTTGCCCGATACCATGATGATGGCCATGGCCTCGCCGATGGCCCGGCCGATGCCCAGCACAATGGCGGTGGCCACACCGGAGCGGGCAGCGGGGAGGGACACCCGGAAGATGGTCTCAATGTGGGTGGCCCCCAGGGCCAGGCTGGCCTCCTCATACTCCTTGGGCACCGCCCGCAGGGAGGTCTCCGCCACGTTGATGATGGAGGGCAGGATCATGATGGACAGCACCACGATGGCCGCCAGCAGGCTGGATCCGGAGGCCAGGCCAAACAGCTCCCGGATGGCGGGGACCAGTACCATCATACCCACCAGGCCGTACACCACCGAGGGGATACCCGCCAGCAGGGAGACAGCGGAGCGGATGACGGCGGCCACCTTGTTGTTGGCCACCTTGGCCAGGAACATAGCGGTGAGCACCCCAATGGGCACGCCAATGAGGATGGCCCCGGCGGTGCCCGCCAGGGAGGTCAGGATGAAGGGCAGGATGCCGTATTCCCCGTTCCGTCCGTCCCACACCTCACCCAGCAGGAAGTCGGTGACGCCGATCTCCAGGATGGCGGGCAGGCCGGAGATGACCAGGTAGGCGCTGATGAACAGCACGCAGGCCACCGCCACAAAGCCGCACAGGAAAAAGAGGGTGTGGACAATGAACTCCACCACGTCCCGGGCGGAGTGCAGGCCAAACCGGTTCTTGAACCGGGTCATGGCACTGGGCTTCCCCTCCGCTTTCTTTTCCTGTTCAGGCATAGATGACATGTCGGCCATGGCTTTCTCCTCTTGCACGGAAAAAAACTCCTTTCTCAGGGGAATAGCCCCCGCCGATCCCGACGGGGGCTGCTCCCTATTTTCCTTGGATGCGGTGGACAATCACTCGGCCACGGGCACGGCGCCGGCGCCGGCGATCAGGTCGTTGGCAGCAGTGGAGGTGATCCAGTCAAAGAAGGCCTGGGCCTGGGCGGACAGCTCAGTGCCCTCCTTGGTGACCAGCACGAAGGGACGCTGGATCTCGTAGGTGCCGTCCAGCACGGTGGCCTCGGAGCACGCCACGCCGCCCACAGTGAGGGCCTTGATGGTGTCGTCACCCTCCACGTTGGACAGGGAGGCGTAGCCGATGGCGTTGGGGTTGTTGCGCACGGACTCGATGACAGAGCCAGTGGAGGTCAGCTCCTCGTCGTACTGGCATGCGCCCTCGGTGTCGGTGATGGACTCGAAGCCGTCCCGAGTGCCGGAGCCAGACTCGCGGCCGATCAGGGCGATCTCGCCGTCGTTGCCGCCCACCTCAGACCAGTTGGTGATCTCGCCGGTGTAAATCTGGGCAATCTGCTCCACGGTCAGGTCGGCCACGGGGTTGTCGGGGTGGACGATGACGGCGATGCCGTCCAGGGCCAGAATGGTGCCCACCAGGCCCTGGGCCTCCTCGTCCGCGTCCAGGGCACGGGAGGCCAGGCCGATGTCGGCGGTGCCGTTCAGAGCGGCCTCCACACCGGCGCCGGAGCCGCCGCCCTCCACGTTGACGGTGACACCCTCGTTGTCGTTGCCGAACTGCTCGGCCAGGGTCTTCATGACATTTTCCATGGAGGTGGAGCCCACGCACAGCACAGTGCCGGACAGCTCAGTGGGCGTCTCGGTCCCAGCAACGCTCTGGCTGGTGGCAGGATCGTTGGAGGCGGGGGTCTGGCTCTCCTCGCCGCCGTTGCCGCCGCAGGCGGCCAGAGAAGCGGTCATGGCAAGAGCCATCATCATGGCGATGATCTTTTTCATTTTGATTCTCTCCATTTCCTTGTTCGTTTCATTTTCATGGATTTATGTATCCTCCTCACCAGAGGACAGTTTGAGTGTACAAAAGAAATGTAAAGTATGCGCCCAAATCTTTGTAAAGTCTTTGTAAAGTACGATTTTCTTTTGTAATGTCTCTCAAATGTGCAACATAATTGGAAATTTTCTGCCTTTCTCTGTATTTTTTCACTGGTATGTTCCCGCACCCTGGCGGAGTCCCCGGCGGCATATCCTCTGGATTCTTCCCCTCAGTCAGAGCACTTTACAAAAGCCGCCGTCCGCTTTACAGTTCTATTTTTGCATGGAAAATCGGATTTTATAACCCTGCGCCCCTCTTGTGTCTGTTGAAAATTTCCAGATCAATTTTTGTTGCCCCGCATGGGGATATATGATAAAATGGGCTGATTTGAGAAGGAGGATACGGCCATGCGTCATCTGATTGACTTTGGGGACCTGGAGCGCCGGGAGTGGGACGAGCTGTACGCCCGGGCGGACCGGATCATCAGCCGCCCGGAGGACTACCTGGACACCTGCCGGGGGAAGGTGTCCTGCAACCTGTTTTATGAGCCCTCCACCCGTACTAACTTCTCCTTTCAGACTGCTATGCTCCGGCTGGGCGGCTCGGTCTTTGGCTTTGCCGATCCCAAATCCTCCTCGGTATCCAAGGGAGAGACGTTGAAAGACACCATTAAAATGGTGTCCGGCTATGCTGACGCCATTGTCATGCGCACCCCCTGGGAGGGGGCGGCCAAGGCCGCCTCTCTGTACTCCGATGTGCCGGTGATCAACGCCGGGGACGGCGGGCATATGCACCCCACCCAGACCATCACCGACCTGACTACCATCACCCGGCTGCGGGGCGGGGTGAACGGCCTGTCCATTGGACTGTGCGGCGACCTGAAGAATGGCCGCACTGTCCACTCTCTGATCAAGGCGCTGGCCAAATTCCAGAATATCCGCTTTTTCCTCATCGCCCCCCGGGCGCTGGCCATTCCGGAGTACCTGCGCCGGTTCATGCAGGCCCACAACATGCCCTTTGTGGAAGTCACCGGCCTGGAGCCGGTCATTCCGCAGCTGGATGTGCTGTACATGACCCGTATCCAGCGGGAGCGCTTCGCCGATCCCCAGGAATACGAGCGCAACAAGGGTATCTACGTCCTCACCCGGGCCAAGCTGGGCCGGGCCCGGGAAAACCTGCTGGTGATGCATCCCCTGCCCCGGGTGGACGAGATCAGCGTGGATGTAGACGACGATCCCCGGGCAGTCTACTTCCAGCAGGCCCGGTTCGGCATGTTCGCCCGGATGGCCCTGCTGGCGGATCTGGCCAACCAACCCCGGCTTGACCCCGGCCCCGTGGAAATCGGCCGCGGCCCTGTGTGCCACAACCCCAACTGCATTACCCAGACAGAGCGTTACCTGCCCCCCCTGGTCAAGCAAAACGGCGGCGCAGACTGCTGCGCCTTTTGCGATGCCCCGCTGTGAGCCCTGATTTCTCAGCCCTTCCCGGGGATTTTCCCTGGAAAAAGGGATTGACAAGGTTTTTTGATTATGCTATCATATTAGGGCTGACATTTGCGGAGTCACCCTTCGATGCGGGTGTAGTTCAATGGTAGAATCCCAGCCTTCCAAGCTGGTCGCGTGGGTTCGATTCCCATCACCCGCTCCATAAGCGCCTGTAGCTCAGGTGGATAGAGCAACTGCCTTCTAAGCAGTGGGTCAGGGGTTCGAGTCCCTTCAGGCGTGCCACGTTTCAGCCGCCTGCTGCGGAACCGCCCGCCGGGCTTTCGCCCGCGGCTCGCCCCGGCGCGGAGGGGAGCCGGAGCTGCCAAATGTGCCCCCGGCACATTTGCCCTGCGCTCCGGTTTCAGCCGTGCCACATTTAGCCGCCCGATTCCCGGTCTGGCAGATTCCGCTCAAACAGTACGACAGGTCAATATGGTGGGTATAGCTCAGCTGGCAGAGCACCGGATTGTGGTTCCGGGTGTCGTGGGTTCGAGCCCCATTACCCACCCCATACCGTGGCTGAGGGCCGGAGCGTCCGCTCCGGCCTTTCCCACTCTCTCATTGGGGTGTAGCCAAGTGGTAAGGCACGGGACTTTGACTCCCGCATTCGTTGGTTCGAGTCCAACCATCCCAGCCAACCCATCTTGCCCCACGCGGCCCGCTGCGCCGGGTTCGCGGGGGATCACTGGGGTATGTCACGCACAACCGCAGGATATGACCCGTTAGCTCAGTTGGTAGAGCAACGCCCTTTTAAGGCGAAGGTCCGGGGTTCGAGTCCCCGACGGGTCACCACGTCGGAGCAAGGTCCACTTTGCTCCGACGTTCTTTTTTCCCTTCGGCAGAAAAGAACGTCATCCGCCCGCTCCCTTGCTCCTCCTCTCCCCACACGACCCGCTGTGGCTGGGCTCGCGTGGGGCCCCGGGCCAAAACGCTCGTACGGCGCAGAGCACCAACCGCCAGAAGGCCGGTAAAAGGGCGCGGCCTAAGCCATGGCTTTCCTGTGGACTTCGGCGGGGGAGAAGGTCGCCGGAGCCCTTTGTTTTTTTATTGACAAACTCTTCGTTCTCCGATATAGTATGTACGCAAACAGAACACCGCTCCCGCGGCGATGCCGCGGCTGCCGGTGATACACGGAAGGACGGATTACTCATGAGAGGTATCGAGACCAGAATTCAAGAGCTCCGCCACCGGGTTTTCCGGGAGGTAGCCCGGATGGCCTACCATACGGAATGGCCGGTGGATAAGCGGATCGAGGAGCTTCCCTATAAAATTATCCCCGGCGAGGTGGGCAATTACCGCAACGACGTGTTCCTGGAGCGGGCCATCGTCGGGGAGCGGCTGCGCCTGGCCATGGGCCTGCCCTGCCGCAGCGCCGCTGAGCACGCCCCCCTTTCGGACAACATCGAGGCGGCGGACCGGGCGGAAACTTACTACACCCCTCCTCTGATCAATATCATTAAATTCGCCTGCAACGGCTGCGCGGAGAAGCGGGTGCTGGTCACCGAGGGCTGTCAGGGCTGCCTGGCCCATCCCTGTGAGGAGGTGTGCCCCACCGCCGCCATCAAGCTGGACCGGTATAACGGCCGCTCCCACATCGACCAGGAGAAGTGCATCAAATGCGGGCGCTGTGCCGAGGTGTGTTCCTATAACGCCATTATCATCCAGCAGCGGCCCTGCGCCGCCGCCTGCGGTGTGGACGCCATTGGCAGCGATGCCAATGGCAAGGCTGATATCGATTATGACAAGTGCGTCTCCTGTGGCATGTGCCTGGTCAACTGCCCCTTTGGCGCCATCTCCGACAAGTCCCAGATCTTCCAGGTCATCCGGGCCATCCAGTCTGGCGAGCGGGTGTACGCCGCCGTGGCCCCCGCCTTCGTGGGCCAGTTCGGTCCCAAGGTCACCCCCGGAAAGCTCCGGGCCGCTATGAAGCAGCTGGGCTTTGCCGACATCTTTGAGGTGGCCATCGGCGCCGACCTGTGCGCCACCCAGGAGGCGGAGGACTTTATGCGGGAAGTGCCGGACGAGCTGCCCTTCATGGGAACCTCCTGCTGTCCCGCCTGGTCGGTCATGGCCAAGAAGCAGTTCCCCGAGTATGCCAATTGTATCTCCATGGCCCTGACCCCCATGACCCTTACCGCCCGGCTGATCAAGCATGAACATCCCAACGGCAAAGTGGTGTTTATCGGCCCCTGTGCCGCGAAGAAGCTGGAGGCCATGCGCAAGAGCGTGCGCAGCGAAGTGGACTTCGTGCTCACCTTTGAGGAGATGGCCGGCATTTTTGACGCCAGGCACGTAGACTTGGAGACCATCGAAGAGGACCCCAACGGCGTCAACGACGCCTCCACCGACGGGCGCAACTTCGCCGTGTCCGGCGGTGTGGCCAAAGCGGTGATCGGCGTCATCCAATCCCGTTATCCCGGCACCGAGGTGAAGGTTACCGCCGCCGAGGGCCTGCGGGAGTGCCGCAAGATGATGCAGGCGGCGGTGGCGGGCAAGTATCCCGGCTACCTGCTGGAGGGCATGGCCTGTCCCGGCGGCTGCGTGGCCGGCGCGGGCACCATGCAGCCCATCAAAAAGTCCCAGGCGGCGGTGAACCTGTACGCCAAGCAGGCCAACCATCAGATCTCCAGCGATACGGAGCACATCAAGGAGCTGGACAAATTGGTGGACTGATGCTGTTTATCAGGAATTGCAAAAGGGAGTGCCCTCTGGCACTCCCTTTTGTTGTCCTGTGCGTCTTATTGGATCAGGGGCCGCTCACCGCTTGCTTCCGGTGAAGAACAGGGCTACGCACCCTGGGCCGGTGTGGGCGCCGATGACGGGGCCGATGCTGTTGATGATGATCTCTTTGACGCCATAGCGCCGCTTCACCTCGTCGGCCACGAACTGTGCGTCCTTGAGACAGGCGCTGTGGCTGATATACATGGTCTGGCTGGCCGGGTCGGTGCCCAGCTCCTGGATTTTATCCACCAGGGCCAGCAGGGACGCCTTGCGCCCCCGGGCCTTGGCCATATTGATCAGATGTCCCTCATCGTCCATGTGCATCACCGGCTTGATCTGCAGCATCGTCCCCACCAGAGCGGTGGCGGCGGACACCCGGCCGCCCCGTTTCAGGAAGTACAGGTCGTTCACCGTGAACCAGTGGCACTGGTGCAGCCGGTAGTCCAGCGCCCAGTCCCGCACCGCTTCAATGCTCTTGCCCTGCTGGCGCAGTCGGGCGGCCTGGGCCACCATCATGCCCTGCCCCAGAGAGGCGCACAGGGTGTCCACTGCGTAGATCTTCCGCTCCGGGTAGTGCTCGGCCAGGTCGTCCGCGGCGATCTGGAAGGAGTTGAAGGTGGTGGACAGGCCAGAGGAGAAACCCAGCACCAGCACGTCCTTGCCCTGCTTCAGAAAAGGCTCCAGCAGCTCCGTGGCCTCACCCACGTTGACCGCGTTGGTGGTCGCCATCTCCCCAGCCGCCAGCCGGGAGTAGAAGTCCTCAGGGCTCATCTCCCGGTTGTCCGGATAGTTCCGGTAGGTCTTATCCCCCAGGATGAACGCCAGGGGCGCCACCTGGAGCTCCAGCTCCTCCACCAGATTGGCCGGCAGGTCGCAGGATGAATCAGTTACGATGACATAGTCGCTCATAATCATGTCCTCCCTATACAAACAAAATCAGATCACAGGGCCCGTGCCCTTGGGTTTACTTTTCTTTCTTTCCCTTCTTCTTTTCCCCGGTGAGCAGCTCGCTATATCCGTCCCGCTGGGCCATAATGGCCAGCACCCGCCGGCAGGCCAGGCCGTCTGCATAGCTGCGCAGGGCCAGGTCCAGCACCAGCTTGGGCAGGTCCTG
>CALXDP010000025.1 GCA_944387095.1 uncultured Oscillospiraceae bacterium | reverse complement strand
TGTCTCTGGAATCAGCTGATTGACTCATACCGGCTCTTGCATTCAGGCTGGCGCTTTGGCGGCAGTCTTTTTGCGCTGCTATTTTTCTCTCCTTATACAGCCTACAAATTTCTCTCAATTTGCGCTTGACTTTTTATTTGCAGGCAATCAGTATACTTATATACTTGCTTTTTATTTATAGTATAATTAGGAATTTCTTGACTGTAAAATACCAATCGGGTATCATGGTATAAACAGTATTTATACCATTTCAAAGGAGAAGTCCCATGATAGAAATTTTTTTGCTGGAGCAATTTGTAGCATTTGCAAAAAGCGGAACATTATCTCGTGCAGCAATGGACTTGCACATTTCTCAGCCCGCCCTTAGCAGGTCAATGAAAAAAATAGAAGATGAATTTGGTGTTTCTCTGTTTAACCGAGAAAAAAGTAAAATTACATTAAACGATACCGGGAAAATCGCTGCCCAATATGCCGAAAAGGTTTTAGAAGCTGACAGAGAAATGCTTGAAAAAACAATAGCATTTGAGAGAAGCAGACGAACTATCATCTTGGGGTCCTGTGCTTTTCTCCCAGCGAATGAACTTATCCCGATTATTCAGGAGCATTTCTGCAAAATGGCAATCACCACAGAAGTCACCAGTGACGACCAACTTATATCAGGTTTGAAAAAGCATCTTTACCATCTCGTGATTTTGCACCGTTCACCTGCCGATCACGATATATATTGTCAGGAATTTATGGATGAGCAGTTGGCAGTTACGCTTCCCTCAAATCACTTTCTTGCAACAAAAAAAGCAATTTCATTTCATGATTTGGATGGAATTAGTATTTTAGCTCATGGTGGCTCTGGATTTTGGCTTGAAATATGCAAAGAACATTTGTCAAACACAAAATTATTGGTGCAAGACAATATGGATACATTAAGTGAGATTGTTGGCGCGTCCTCACTGCCTGTATTCAACTCGAACAGGGCAATGAAACCTCGTGACACGATTGATGGACGGGTCACAATTCCTCTTTCTGATGATTCGGCCTATATCACATATTACCTCGCCTGCCTAAATTCAGGAAAGGGAAAATACAGTACAATTTTCAATGCTATACGCTCTGGCAATTTCAAAAAAGATACGGAATGATAGGGCTGCCTGCTGTCAAACTATTGTACTGCTTTATGGCACATGACCATTTCCTCAAGGCACACATTTCCCCATATGCAGCAGAGCAGCGCCCCCCTTTTTTCGATTTTCCGCCGCCATCTGGGTACTCCCATCCTTCGCCTTTTTGTGGTATACTGGCTTTGCAGTTTTCACACCAGAAAGAAGGGTTCCTTTTGAAGTACGATTTCACCTCCATCCTAAACCGGACGGGAAAGGACGCTCTGGCCGTGGATATGATCGGGCGCTCCCCCAGCGCCATCCCCGCTCCCCGGGAGGGATTTGACATCATCCCCATGTGGGTGGCGGATATGAATTTTCCCACGGTGCCCACCATTTCAGAGGCCATCATCCGGCGGGCCGAGCATCCTCTGTTTGGCTACTTTCTCCCCTCGGAGGAATATTTTGGCTCCATCATCCACTGGCAGGAAACGCGCAACGCCGTCATCGGCCTGTGCCGGGAGCATATCGGCTATGAGAATGGCGTGCTGGGCGGCGTGGTCAGCGCCCTGAACGTACTGTGCTCCCGGGGGGACAAGGTACTGGTCCACTCCTCCACTTATATCGGCTTTCTCAACTCTCTGTCCAACAACGGCTATCACGTGGTCTCCACCCCTCTTGTGCTGGACGAGGGCAACGTCTGGCGCATGGATTTTTCCGATATGGAACAGAAAATCGTGGAAAACCACATCCACGCCGCCATCCTCTGTTCCCCCCACAATCCCTGCGGCCGGGTGTGGGAACGGTGGGAGCTGGAGCAATTTATGGAGCTGTGCCGGAAGCATAACGTGTATGTGATCTCCGACGAGATCTGGTCTGACCTGACCCTGGAGGGCTATCACCACATCCCCACCCAAATGGTGAGCGAGGACGCCCGGCAGCGCACCGTGGCCCTCTACGCCCCCTCCAAGACCTTCAATCTGGCCGGTCTGGTGGGCAGCTACCACATCATCTATAACCAGCGGCTGCGGGACCGGATGGACAAGGAGTGCTCCCTGTCCCACTACAACAGCATGAACGTGCTGTCCATGCACGCCCTCATCGGCGCCTACCGGCCCGAGGGCCACGCGTGGCTGGATGAGCTGCGCCAAGTGCTCACCGGAAATGTCGACTACGCCTGCCATTACATCAGCCGCCACTTTGACGGGGTCCAGGTGTCCAGGCCCCAGGGCACCTATATGCTCTTTCTGGACTGCGCCGGCTGGTGCGCCCGGCAGGGCAAAACCCTGGACCAGCTGCTCCGGGCCGGCTGGGACGTGGGCGTGGCCTGGCAGGACGGCCGGCCCTTCCACGGCCCCTGCCACATCCGCATGAACCTGGCCCTCCCCCTCTCCCGGGTCCAGGAGGCCTTTGAGCGGCTGGATCAGTATATATTCAACGGCTGATTGCGCCAACCTGGGCGTCGTTCCATTCACAAAATGTGCTGCCCGCCCGCACAACAGGGTGCCGTCAGGGAACTGGCGGATGCAGTGCCCCGGATGGAACACCGGTGGCTTTACCCTGCGGCAAGCTGTTGAGGACAGGCGTCCCCCGCCGCAATGGCAGCCCCCTGGAGAACGGTTTACACCGGTTTCCAGGGGGTTCTTTTCCTCTCATTCTTCTTCCCGGAGCCGTTCCAGCGCCTGGGTATCCAGGGCTTTGTGGTGGACAACGGACTGCTCCAGCAGCATCTCCTTCACCTTCATCAGCCGGGTGATGGTGGCCCGGCCGGCTTCCTCCAGCTTCATGGAGATATACCGGATGGCCTGCTGGGTATTGGGGATGACCACATACTCCAGAGCGTTCACCCGGCGGCGGGTCTTTTCAATCTCACGGGAGATCAGCTGGACAGTTTTCTCCCCCTCCGCCAACCTCATCATGGCGGGGAACACCCCCCTCAGCGCCTCCACCGCGTCATCCAGCTCCCCGGAGGTGGCGGCAAACCCATAGGGCAGAAGGCCGCCGCTGTCACCGGTGTGAATCTCCAGGTCATAGCGGGGCGCGTGGACGCCCATGATGTTCTGAACGGTCACATGCAGCGTCACCCTCTGCGTGGGGTACATCAGCGCCTGCTCCAGCGCAGGCCCGCCCATCAGGACGGCAGCCATGGTAAAGCCGCCGTGTATCCCCATCAATTCCTCCTCCACCCGGCCCCGCAGGGCCTGTACCTCCCCGACGGTGTCCAACAGCCGCCGGAGCAGCTCATCCCGCTTGTCCTTGAGCAGTTTATGCCCCCGCTGGGCGGTGCGCAGCCTGCCCTTGAGCCGGGCCAGCTCCATACGGGTGGGGGTGGTAACGGTGACAGCCATGGCTCACCCCTCCTTTTTGGGCAGATATTTTTGGATATACTCCTGGCGGATTCGCTTGAGTTCGGCGGTGGGCAGGATACTCAGCAGCTCCCACCCCAGATCCAGCGTCTCCTCAATGGAGCGGTCCTCCCCATATCCCTGGTTCACATACCGCTTTTCAAACTCGTCGGCGAATTTGGCGTACAGACGGTCGGTTGGGGTGAGGGCCCCTTCCCCCAGAATGGACATCAGCTCCCGGTTATCCTTTCCAGTGGAGTAGGCGGCGAAGAGCTGGTTCATGGTGTCAGCGTGATCCTCCCGGGTCTTGCCCTTTCCGATCCCCTTGTCCTTCAGGCGGGACAGGGAGGGCAGCACATCCACCGGGGGATTGATCCCCTGGCGGTACAGCACCCGGGACAGGATGATCTGTCCCTCGGTGATATACCCCGTCAGGTCTGGGATGGGATGGGTCTTGTCATCCTCAGGCATGGTGAGGATGGGGATCATGGTGATAGACCCCGGCTTGCCCCGCTGGCGGCCCGCCCGCTCGTACAGGGTGGCCAGGTCGGTGTACAGGTAGCCGGGGAACCCCCTCCGCCCCGGCACCTCCTTCTTGGCTGCGGACACCTCCCGGAGGGCCTCGGCGTAGTTGGTGAGATCGGTCATGATGACCAACACATGCATGTCCTTTTCAAAGGCCAGATACTCCGCAGCAGTGAGGGCCATACGGGGGGTGGCGATGCGCTCCACGGCAGGGTCGTCGGCCAGGTTGGAGAACAGCACGGTGCGGTGGATGGCACCGGTGCGCTGAAACTCCCGGGCGAAAAACTCCGCCTCTTCAAAGGTAATGCCGATGGCAGCGAACACCACGGCGAAGTTGCCCGCCCCCGCCCCGCTTTTGCCAGAGGGGATGGCAGCGCCTTCCTGACGGGAGGGCATCCCGCTGTCCCCCAACACCCGGGCCTGCCGGGTGATCTGGGCGGCCAGGTTGGCGTGGGGCAGGCCAGAGCCGGAGAAAATGGGCAGCTTCTGTCCCCGAACCAAGGTGTTGAGCCCGTCGATGGTAGAAACGCCGGTCTGGATGAACTCGTTGGGGTAGTCCCGGGCGGCGGGGTTCATGGGCAGGCCGTTGATATCCCGATACTCCTGAGGCAAAATCTCCGGGCCGCCGTCCATGGGCCGCCCCATGCCGTTGAACACGCGGCCCAGCATATCCTCCGACACCCCCAGCTGGAGGGGATGCCCCAGAAAGCGCACCTTGGACTGAGCCAGGTTGATACCAGCGGCGGACTCGAAGAGCTGTACCACCGCGGTGTCACCGTTGACCTCCAGCACCCTGCCCCGGCGGATATGACCCCCAGGCAGCTCCACCTCCGCCAGCTCGTCATAGGCCACGTTCTCCACCATCTTCACCAGCATCAGCGGGGAGACAACCTCCTGTATGGTTTTGTATTCACGGATCACAATCCCTCACCTGCCTTTTCCACCACTGCGTCAATCTCATGCTCCATAGCCTGGACAATCTCCCCATAGGCCTGGACATACTGGTCGGCGGGGATGGATTTGGCCCGGCCGATCTTCTCCCGGCTGGGGATGGCCAGCAGCTGCGCCGCACCGGCTCCCTTTTCAATGGCCTGCCGGCACAGTCTGTCATAGTCCAGGATGAGAGCCAGCAGCTTTGCCTGCCGGTCATAGCTGGAGAATGCGTCCACATCCACAAAGGAGTTCTGCTGCAAAAAGTCCTCCCGCACCATCCGGGCGGACTCCAGGGTGAGCTGGTCGGCTGGGGACAGAGCGTCCTTGCCCACCAGCTGGACGATTTCATTCAGGCTGGCCTCGCCCTGCAAAAGGCTCATCGCCCGCTCCCGATTTTGGAGGAACTGCTTGCCCAGCTTCTCGTCAAACCAGGGCCGCAGCGCGTCCAGGTACAGAGAATAGGAGCCCAGCCAGTTGATGGCGGGAAAGTGCCGCTTGTAGGCCAGCTGGGCGTCCAGAGCCCAGAACACCTTGACGATGCGCATGGTGCCCTGGCTCACCGGCTCGGACAAATCGCCGCCGGGGGGTGACACCGCCCCCACCGCGGTGAGGGAGCCCTGCCGGTCATCACTGCCCAGGCAGGACACGGCCCCTGCCCGCTCGTAGAACTGGGCCAGGCGGGAAGCCAGATAGGCGGGATACCCCTCCTCGCCGGGCATCTCCTCCAACCGCCCGGACATCTCCCGCAGGGCTTCCGCCCAGCGGGAGGTGGAGTCGGCGATCACCGCCACGTCATAGCCCATGTCCCGGAAGTACTCCGCGATGGTCACGCCGGTGTAGATGGATGCCTCCCGGGCGGCCACAGGCATATCGGAGGTATTGGCGATGAGTACCGTGCGCTTCATCAGGCTCTCCCCGGTACGGGGGTCGGTGAGCTGGGGAAACTCCCGCAGCACGTCGGTCATCTCGTTGCCCCGTTCCCCGCAGCCGATGTAGACCACGATATCTACGTCAGACCACTTGGCCACGGCGTGCTGCATCACCGTCTTACCCGAGCCAAAAGGCCCGGGGATGGCGGCGGTACCCCCCTTGGCCACAGGGAAAAAGGTGTCCACGATGCGCTGCCCGGTGGCCAGGGGCCGGGTAGGTGGATATTTGTGTTTGTAGGGCCGCCCCACCCGCACCGGCCAGCGCTGGCCCATGGTCAGCTCCACATCGGTGCCGTCCTCCTTTGTGAGCACGGCCACCGTCTGCCTGACGTTATAAGCTCCGGCAGAGGCTACGCTTTTCAGGGTGCCCTTCAGATTAGGGGGCACCAGGATTTTGTGGAGCACCGACGGCGTCTCGGGCACGGTACCGATGACATCGCCCTCCACCACCCGATCCCCCGCCCGGGCCACAGGGGTAAACTCCCACAGGGTTTCCGGGTCAATGGGTGGCACTTCCACCCCCCGGGGCAAATGGTTGCTGTTTGTTTGTTTCAGAATTTCCTCCAGGGGGCGCTGAATGCCGTCGTAAATATTCCCGATCATACCAGGGCCCAGCTCCACACTCATGGCATGCCCGGTGAGCTCCACCTCTGCCCCCGGTCCCAGCCCTGAAGTCTCCTCATACACCTGGATGGAGGCGGTATCGCCGCGCATGCTGAGGATCTCGCCCATCAGGCGCTGAGGGCCCACCCGGACCACGTCGGACAGATTGGCCTGCCCCAGCCCGGTTGCCACCACCAGGGGGCCTGCAACCTTTACTACCTTACCCATACTGTCTCCCCTCTTTCCGCAATCCCACTCATGCGAGGATATCCACCCCCACGGCCCGCTCCACCGCGGCCCGCAGTTTGCCCATTCCCATGCCCAGAGGGCCTTCCCTGCCAGGAATCAGGAGGATCGCCGGTGCTGGTGCGTCCTGATAACGGGCGATATCCCGTTCCAAGTCCGCAGCCAGCCTCTCCGTGAGATAGATCACCGCGTAATCCTCTCTGGCTAGCCGGTGGAGTACGGCGCGGGCCTGCTCCGCGCTCTGAGCTGGAAACACCGGCAGCCCCAGGGCCTGGAAGGCCAGCACGCTGTCCCAGTCCCCCAGCACCGCGATGCGCGCTCCTGTCATCTCTCCACCTCCTCAGCAGCAGCTCCGGCGCAGATGCCGCCGGATGGCTTCCCTCTCCAGCCCCGCCATGCGCCCTGCCAGAATGATCCGAATGGCTGTGGCCTCACACTGCCGGGCATAGAGGTAGCCCGCAATAGGCTCCACCCCAAAGGCCACCCGACGGCCCTGGTCAAAGTAATCGGTGACGGCCTGGCCGCACAACCCCTCAAACTCGGTCAGAGACCCGCCCCCGGGGGAGGCCGCCTTCGCCCCAGCCGCCGCCGCGGCGGCAAGGGGGCCGGCGGAGAACGCGCTGGCCAGACGCGCTCCCCCCGCCCCAGTCAGAGCGGAAAAGGACACCGTCCCCCCCGGCACCAGGACCTGCCGGAGAAACTCCGCCCCCATGCCCAGCCGGGAGGCCCGGACGGCGGCGCGCAGATTGGCTGCGTCGATGCGCAGTGCCACATACCCCGTCAAAAATTCACTTCCGGTCTGGTGGGCCAGGTGGGCCAGTTCCTCAAAATGGGCCCGGTCCAACGCAAAGTCCGCCTGCTGAGGGTCGCCGGTGGCCCTCAGCACCTCCCGAGCCCGGGCTACCGCCTGCTGAAACCGCTGGCTGTAACCGCGCAGATCCCCCTGCCGGTAGTTCGTCGCCAAAGGCTCCGGGGCGTACCGTCCGCCTTCCATCAGCAGCCGGTCCTGATCTGTCCCCATTGCCTGGGCCTTCACCAGCACCTTGGCGTTGTGGTAGTCAAACTGGATTTGGAAGATCTCCACCACTGCCCGGCCGGGCAAATTTCCGTCCAGCTCCTCCAGGGTCTTCCGCTGCCGCTGGGCCAGGGCCGCCTCCACCGCCGGGCCGGTCACCCGGTCCAGCCGGGGATAGCCGCACTCTGTCAGCACTTGGGCCGCCGCCTGGTCAGAGGGTGCGTTTAGCATCCGCTCCATGCGCGCCCAGGTGAGCAGCCCCCGCTCCAGGGCTTTGATCCGGGTGGAGAGATATACATATTCGGTGTCCCTCGCTCCGTTCAAGCTTTCTGCTCCCTTCCTGTTCCCGGAAACAGTACGCCAGCCACCGCGCCGGTGAGCTGCTCCCGCTCTGCCCGCAGCATCGCTTCAAAGCCGCAGTTGACCTCCACCGCTCCGCCACTGAGGACAAAGCCCCCCTCTATACTCCGGCATTCCTCGGACAGGGTCAGTTTTCCGCCCTTCAATCGCCGGTTGGCGGCCAATACCACCGCCCTGCCCACGCTCTTGCGGTCGGCGGGGGAGAAGATCAGCGCTTCCCGCCCGGTGAAAGACGCCTGAGCCGCCAGCCTGGCCAGCAGCGCCACATAGTCCTCTCGGGGCATCTCCCGCAGTTTTTCCAGCGCCAGCTGGAAGGCCTCGTCCACCATCTCCTGTTTGGCCGCCAGCACCGCCTTGCGGCACTCCAGATGAGCTGCGCTATCCAGCTGTTCCTCCCGCCGGGCCGCGTTTCGCCGCCCCATCTCCAGAATGGCCTGGGCCTCCCTCTGGGCCTGGAGGGCATATTGTTCCTTGATTTCCCGCTCCTGGTCCCGGGCCTGGGCCAGGATGTGCTCCGCCTCCGCCTGAGCGTCACCGCGAATGCGCACAAGGATCTTGTCCATCCCATTCATAGCGCTTCCCCCTCCTTCCCTGTCCAGCGCTCTCCGCCTTACAGGGCGTTCATCAGCAGCAGGATGGAGGCCAGTAGGGACAAAATAGCGTAAAACTCCACCACCACGCACAGGATGATGCCCTTGGACCAGTCGTCCGGCTGTTTGGCCGCCATCTGAATGGAAGTGGCGGCCACCCGCCCCTGATAGACGGCGGAACGGTAGCCGCCGATGGCCATGGGCAGACAGGAGATCAACACCGTCAGGCCCTGGGTGGCGGTGAGCCGCTGCATCCCGCCGCCGAACACGCCCATGACGAACAACACAAAGAACCAGATCACCAGGCCGTACAGCCCCTGGGTACCTGGAATGACCTGTAAAATCAGGCACTTGGAAAAATGCTCCGGGGATTCGGACAAAAGGCCCGTGGCGGCCTCGCCAGCCATTCCCGTACCCCGGGCGGAACCCACACAGCACAGGCTCACGGCCAGTCCCGCGCCCAAAAACGCCAGGGCGGTCCCCCCAAACAGCTCCACAAATTCAGCCAACATGTTGTGTTCCCTCCTCAACCTCCACATATTTGGTATTGATACCCAGGGGACGAAAGGGTGCTCCGCCGTCCCGATAAAAGGTCTTGAAAAACTCCAGGCACTGCAGGCGCAGGTCATGGACATAGCAGCCCAGCAGATTCAGGGCAAAGTTCAGGGCGTTACCCGCCATGGCGATCGCCACAAAGGAAATCACATTGCCGGTAATACTGCCCAGGGTATTGAACACGCTGGCGATGATGCTGCCTGAGAGCATTAGGGCCATGAGCCGGGCGTAGGAGAGCACATCGCCGAAAATGCCGGTCACACCGCTGTACACCGCGCCAATGACCGCACCTACCTTGCCAAATCCTCTGGCGTTGCGGGATGAACCGATGACCATAAGGATGATACCCAGGAGGAGTACCACCGGATAGCCGGCCACGTTGCCCACATCCAGCGCCAACAGGCCCACGCCCAGATAAATCACCCACCAGGGCAGCTCCTCCCATACGCCTTCCCGGCCGTGGCCGTCCTGAAACTTTTTCACAAAGCTGACCGCTTGGCCGGTGACAATCTGAACAAAGCCCAGTGCCAGCGAGCCCACCAGGATGGCCATGGTGTCCTCCAGAGGGGTAAACAGGGCGGGCAGAGCGGCGAAGGTGGTACTGGGGTCAATGAGTTGGACCAGCTGGGGCAGAAAATCCCCAAAGAATCCCCCTGTGACGGCGCCGATCCCAAAGGTGCTGATCCCGCAATAGAGCAACAGCTCCCCAAAGTTCCGCAGCCCCTCCCGGGGCCTCATCCGCTTCAGGATAAAGCCGCCCCCCAGAATCATCAGCAGCCCGTACCCCATATCCGCCATCATAATCCCGTAAAACAGTAGAAAGAACGGGGCCATCAGCGGGTTGGGATCCACCGAGCCGTACACCGGCAGGGCATACATATTGGTCACCATGTTCATGCACCGGGTCAGAGGCCCGTTGCGCAGCTGCACCGGCACCTGATGGTACTCCTCCGGGACCGGGTCGGACAGCTCATAGGCGCAGCTAAAGGAGGCGATAGCCGCCTCCAGCCCAGGCGTGTCCCCTGCTGGAATCCATCCCTCCAGGAAGAAAGCGTCCGCCGTATCCAGCAGACGGCCCTTTGCCTCCTCCCGGGCAATCTCCTGGGCGCAGCGGTCGGCGCAGCGCCGGAGGGCCTCCCGCCGGGGCGCCAGGAGCGCAAGGTCCTCTTTTGTCTGAGAAGTCCGCGCCTCCAACTCCGCCAGCGCCTGGTCCAGCGCCCGGCCATTCTCCGCTGCGGTACCCGTCCCCCCCCCCAGGTTGGCCCGGGAGAACCCCAGCCCGCCCATGGCCTCCAGACAGGCTTGCTCCACACTGGCATGGCACAGCAGCAAAAAGCAGTACCGCTCCCGGTCGCTGCCGGCGTAAAACAGGCAGGACAGGTCCGAAGCCGCCGTCACCGCCCCTTCCAGTGCGGAAACCTCCACACCGGAGGGCACCGTTCCAAACACCCAGCTCACCGTCCCATCCCCCTTTAGCGCCAGGGGAACGTCCAGAGCCAGCCAGGGGGCCAGCGCCGCTTTCCGGGCGCGGAGCCTTTCCTGTTCCCCGCGCAGCGCGGCCGCTGTCCGCTCCAAATCCACAATGACCTGGGCCTGCTTGAGCCCCGCAGCATAGGCATTGTCGTCAAACAGCTGCTCCATGCTCACTTCCGGCCGGGGGGCAAGCAGCCCGCCCTTCTCCTTTTCATAGCGGTTCAGGATAGACAGCGCATGGTCCAGCAGATGGCTGTGCTCCCTTGCCGCAGCCAGCGCCTGCCCGTCCGGCCTGGCCAGAGCCGCCCACTCCGGATCCGTCGGGTCTGGGGCGGGGGCGGACACCTCCACACAGCCCATTCGCTGGAGTTCCCAGAGCAGGCGGTCCCGCTCTCCGCGCAGCCCAACCAGACGCAGCCGCTTCATTTTGGCAATGGCCATCAGCCCTCCACCATCCTTTTCACAATCAGGCCCGCGGCCTGTTCCAACCTACTGCGAGCCTCCCGCTTGAGCTGTCCGCACGTGCGGCGGTTCTCTTCCAGTCTTTGCCCGGCATAGGCCGCCCCGTTGGCCTCGGCCTGGGTCAGCATGGCCTGCACCTGTGCTTCCGCCCGGGCCAAAGCCTGTTCCACCTGAAGCCGGCCCTGCCGCCGGGCCTGCTCCAGAATCTGCTTTGCCTGGGCCTCCGCCTCTGTTTTTTTCGCCCGGGCCTCCTGTTCTCCGGCTCTGATCTGTTCCACAGCCCTCAGAGACATCTCCCCTCACCTCTTTTCCAAAACTCCATCAGATTCCCGGCCCCATGGCTTGCTCTGGATCCGGTCATCCTCCGGCTCATTTTTATGGGATCGAATTCCTCCTATTTCAGCAGGAGTATACCTTTTCCCAATCACCCGTCCTGTCTCCCGTTTTTCCTCTCACAGTATTTCTCTGCCTTTTTTCATTTTTTATGCGGATTTTACCCGCTCTTTCCGATCTCATCTGGCCTCAGCCCTACGCGGCGCGTCCCCGGCGGGCGCTTTCCCGGCCCTGCCGCTGAAACGGCAAAAAGATGGCAGGCACTTTCGTGCCTGCCATCTTTTTGCTCTTTTCGCTCTTTTACAGCCCCACTCGGGGACTTACGCCGTTCCGCCCGGGCTCAGCCGCCCAGATAGGCCTGCTTCACCGCTTCGTTGTTGAGCAGTTCCTGCCCTGTGCCGGTGGCCACAATCTTGCCCGTCTCCAGCACATAGCCCCGGTCGGCCACGGACAGGGCCATTTGGGCGTTCTGCTCCACCAGCAGAATGGTGGTGCCCGCCTGGTGCAGCCGCTCAATGATCTCAAAGATCTGGTCCACCAGGATGGGAGCCAGCCCCATGGACGGCTCATCCAGCATCAGCAGCTTGGGATCGGCCATCAGCGCCCGCCCCATGGCCAGCATCTGCTGCTCGCCGCCGGACAGGGTGCCCGCAATCTGGCGCCGGCGCTCCTTCAGGCGGGGGAACTGCTCATAGACCCGCTGGATCCCCGGATCCACCGTGGAATTTGGCTGGGTAAAGGCACCCATCTCCAAATTCTCCTCCACCGTCATCTGCAAAAAGATCCGCCGGCCCTCGGGCACCTGGGCCAACCCCCGGGCCACAATTTTGTGGGCCGGAACCCCGGTCAGGCTTTTCCCCAAAAACTCAATGGACCCCGTCTTGGGGTGGAGCAGTCCAGACACCGTGTTCAGGATGGTGGACTTGCCCGCGCCGTTGGCGCCGATGAGGGTGACAACCTCTCCGGCCTGAACCTCGAAGGACACCCCTTTGATGGCGTGGATCGCCCCGTAGTATACATTGATGTCGTTGACTTTCAGCATGGCTCAGCTCCCCCTCTTCTTGCCCAGGTAGGCCTCGATGACTGCGGGGTTGGCCTGGATCTCCTCCGAGGTTCCCTTGGCGATCACCCGGCCGAAGTTGAGCACGCAGATGCCCTCGCAGATGCCCATGACCAGGTTCATGTCATGCTCGATGAGCAGCACCGCAATCTGGAAGGTATCCCGAATCTTGACGATGTTCTCCATGAGTTCGGCAGTCTCGGAGGGGTTCATGCCCGCCGCCGGCTCGTCCAGCAGCAGCAGAGAGGGATTGGTGGCCAGGGCCCGGACGATCTCCAGCCGCCGCTGGGCGCCGTAGGGCAGGGATCCGGCCTTGTGAGAGGCCAGGCCCTGCATGTCAAAGATGGATAGCAGTTCCAGCGCCCGCTCGTGAGCCGCCTTCTCCTGCCGCCAGTACTTGGGCAGGCGCAGCACCCCAGTGAGGGCAGAGTACTTCTCCTGATTGTGCAGCCCCACCTTCACGTTATCCTCCACCGACAGATTGGAGAACAAGCGGATGTTCTGGAAGGTACGGGCAATGCCCATGCGGTTGATCTGGGCAGTGGTCTTGCCCGAGGTGTCAAAACCGTCCAGCAAAATGGTCCCCCGGGTGGGCTGGTAGACCTTGGTAAGCAGGTTGAACACCGTGGTCTTGCCCGCGCCGTTGGGCCCGATGAGCCCGGCGATCTCGGTGCGGCCGATGGTCAGGTTGAAGTCGTCCACCGCCCGCAGGCCGCCAAAATCGATCCCCAGGTGGCTGCACTCCAGGATGGGCGATTTGTCCAGGTCCCGCTCGGGGATGATGGAGTGGCTGGGCACCGGCACCATCTTGCCCTTTTCAAATTTTTTAGCCATGGACCGCTGCCCCCTTTCTTCTGGGAAGGACCTTGGCCAGCAGGGCCCGCAGCCGCTCGTTGTGGGTGGCCAGCATGACCAGGATCAGCACGATGGCGTACACCAGCATGCGCAGATCGTCAAACCCGCGCAGTGCCTCGGGCAGCGCATACAACACGACGGTGGCCACGATGGAACCCCAGATGTTGCCCAGCCCACCCAGCACTACATACACCAGCACCAAAATAGAGGCATTGAAATCGAATGTGGTGGAGGCCAGGGAGGAAAAATTCAGGCCGTATAGTCCCCCAGCCGCGCCCGCCAGGGCGGCGGACACCACAAAGGCGGTGAGCTTGTACTTGGTCACGTTGATGCCCACGCTCTCCGCGGCGATGCGGTTGTCCCGGATAGCCATCACCGCCCGCCCGGTACGGCTGCGCACCAGGTTGAGTACCACAATCAGGGTGATCATCACCAGCACAAAGCCGGCCACGAAGGTGGACAGCTTCTCATTGCCCGCCGCACCCTGGGCGCCCTTGATGATCTCTACGCCGTTCTCCGTCAGCCCCAGGTCACCCATCACGCTGTTGCCGTCGTAGTTGAAGCGGATGTGCAACCCATTCTCGTCAAAGCCCACCAGCAGACAGTTGATGAGTTCCTTGATGATCTCTCCGAAGGCCAGGGTGACGATAGCCAGGTAATCCCCCCGGAGCCGCAGCACCGGAACACCCACAATCACCCCCGCGATGGCCGCCACCACTGCGCCAATCGCAATGGCCGCCACCAGGCGGACCACATCTCCCGCCCCGGTGAAACCCAGGCTCATGGAGGCCACGATTCCGGAAAAGGCGCCCACGCTCATAAAGCCCGCGTGACCCAGGGACAATTCACCCAGGATGCCCACGGTCAGGTTCAGGCTCACTGCCATGCAGATGTAGCAGCAGATGGGCACCAGCATCCCGGTCACCTGGCGGTTGAGCAGTCCGGCGCTCTGGCAGGCCATCACGACGGCAAAGGCCAGGATGACCCCCAGGTAGGTGGCGTAGTCCACTTTGGTGGCGGTTTTCATGTTTTTAAAATAGCGCTTCAGCGTTCCATCCGGCTTTTTCACACTGGCCGGCTTGGTCTGTTTCTTCATTTCCGCCACCTCACACTTTCTCAGGCACATATTTGCCCAGCAGGCCCGCCGGCCGGACCAGCAGCACAATAATCAGCACGGCGAACACGATGGAGTTGGCCAGATTGGTGGACAGATATGCCCGGGCCATGGCCTCGATGATGCCCAACAGCACGCCCCCCAAAAACGCCCCGGGGATGGAGCCGATACCGCCGAACACCGCGGCGGTAAATGCCTTGATGCCGGGCATGGAGCCGGTGGTGGGCTGGAGCACCGGGGAGTAGGAGCACAGCAGCACCCCGGCGATGGCCGCCAGAGCGGAGCCGATGGCAAAGGTCATGGAAATGGTCCGGTTGACGTTAATGCCCATGAGCTGGGCCGCCCCCCGGTCCTCCGAGCAGGCCCGCATGGCCTTGCCCAACTTGGTGCGGGAGGTAAACCAAGTCAGGCCCAGCATGATGACGATGCACGCCACCACCGTCACCAGCATGACGCCGGAGACGTTCAACCGGCTGAGAAACTCGGGCACCGCAAAGTTCACCAGGGAGGTGAAGTTCTTGGGCGTGGCGCCCCAGATCAACTGGGCAGCATTTTGCAGCAGATAGCTTACGCCAATGGCAGTGATGAGCACCGCCAGGCTTCCCGCCTGGCGCAAGGGGCGGTAGGCCAACCCCTCAATGACCACGCCCAGCACAGTACACACCGCCACGGCAAACACCACCGAAACCCAGCCGGGCAGGCCCAAATAGGACGTGGTACAAAAGGATATGTAGCCCCCCACCATAATCACATCGCCGTGGGCGAAGTTGAGCATCTTGGCAATGCCATATACCATGGTGTAGCCCAGGGCGATGATGGCATAAATGCTGCCAATGCTGATGCCGCTGATGAGGTATTGGAGAAATACCATATTAGGATCACACCTCTCTCTTTTCCGACATTCCTAAAATAGGAAAACAGGGGCGGCCTGTTCACCGCCGTCCCTGTCAATCCATACTCATTTCCCTTTGCCGCGGGGTGGCCAGCCGCCGGAGCAGGCCGGCGGCCGGGCCCGCGGAATACACTGTGGCGGTCAGGCCACCACGTAGGCGCCGTTCTCCACCACGTATACGTCGAAGTCCTTAGTGACCTCGCCAGTGGCGGCCCAGGACAGCACGCCGGTCATGCCGTCCACCTGGATCTGGGTCATCACGGGGATGACGGCATCGCAGATCTCCTCGGCGGTCATGTCAGAGGTGCACCCCGCCTGCTGCAAAGCGGTGTACAGGGTGTACACGCAGTCATAGCCGTCTGCAGCGAACTGAGTGGGAATGGAGCCGTAAGCCTCCTGATAGGCGTCCACGAAGGTGGCGTTCTCCTCCAGGTCGGCGGAGAAGGGGGTGAGCAGCAGCATCCCCTCGGCCAGAGAGGTGTCAAAGCCCTCCACGCCCAGGATACCGTCCATGCCATCGCAGCCGAACAGGGTGAAGTCATACCCCATGGCGTCGCCCTGGGTCAGGATGACGGAGGCGGGGGTGTAGTAGATGGGGGCAAAGATCAGGTCAGCCCCGGCGTTCTGAGCGCCGGTGAGCTGGACGGAGAAATCAGTCTGGCTGTCCTCTGTGAATGTGCCGGTGTAGACAATCTCGCCGCCCAGAGCGGTATACTCCTCGGCAAAGGCCTCATAGATGCCGGTGGAATAGGAGTCGCCGTTGTTGTAAATGACCGCCACCGTGGCGTCCGGCAGGGTCTCAGACAGGTAGGTGGCCGCGCTGATCCCCTGATTGGGGTCGGTGAAGCAGATCTGGAAATAGTTGTCCTTGCCGTCAATCACGTCCAGGGAGGACGCGGAGGGCGTGACAGCAAACACCCGGTCGGCATAGGTCTCGGCAGCCACTGAGATGGCCGGGCCGGTAGTGACCGGGCCGATGAGCATCTGCATCCCGCCGTCCATCAGGGTATTGTATGCGTTCACGGCAGTCTCCGCGTCGCTCACGTCATCCTGAAAGCTGATCTCAAACTGGATGTCGCCACCCAGGGCGTTGATCTCGTTCACGGCAATCTGGGCCCCTTGGAGCGCAGACGTGCCGTAGCTGGCGTTGTTGCCGGTGAGCGGGCCGATGAATCCAATCTGGAAGGTGCCGCCGGCGGTACCGGAGCCGCTCGCCTGACTTCCCCCATCGCTGACTTCCTGAGAGCTGTCCACGGGGTCGCTGGCCGAACCAGTGTCACCGCCGCAGCCGGCCAAAAATCCAAAGCACATGGCGCCGGCAAGAAACAGTGCCGCAAAATTCTTCTTTTTCATGTTCTTTCCTCCTTAAATATCTCGGCAGAGCCATGGCCCTGTCTGCAAGATTGTTGACAATTATATTCTTTGCATCCCGCTTTGTCAACCGTAAAAATAGACAACGGCAATCTGCTCCAGATCGCCGTTGTAACCTATTATGACGGAATCCGCGCCCTCAGACCACCAGACCCCCGTTGGGCGCCACCACCTGGCCGGTGAGGAAGGACGCCCCCTCCGAGGCCAGAAAGGCCACCACCCGGGCCACCTCCTCCGGTGTTCCGGTCCTGCCCAGGGGGGTTTCCTCCGCCAGGGCCGCCAGCTCCTCGGGGGACAGGCGCGCGTTCATGTCCGTATCAATCACCCCGGGAGCCACGCAGTTCACCCGGATATTGGAGGGGCCAAGCTCCTTGGCCAGTGCCTTTGTATAGGAGATGACCGCCCCTTTTGTGGCGGAATAGGCCACCTCGCAGGAGCCACCAACCTGCCCCCACACAGAGGAGATGGTGATGATGCTCCCCCTCTTTCGATGGATCATGTGAGGCAGCACCGCCTGGCAGCAGTGGTGCACTCCATCCACATTGACGGCAAAAAGCCGGCGCCAACTTTTCTCGTCGATTTGACTGATCAGACCGGCCTCAGATATCCCCGCATTACATACCAAAATGTCAAGTTGACAAAATTTTTCTAACACATTGTCAACCATGGACCGGACCTGACTTCCATCTGCCACATCCGCCTGCACAGCCATGGCGGGAACGCCCATTCCGGCCAGCTCCCCAACCAGCTCTTCCGCCTGCCTCCGGCTTGTGGCGTAGTTCACCGCCACGCCCCAACCCCGGCTGGCAAATTCCCGGGCGGTGGCCGCGCCGATCCCCCGGGAGGCCCCTGTTACGAGGGCATACTTCATACTCCATCGCTCCCCTTCCCGCTGTCCGCGCATCCTTCCTGCCCGGCAGCCCAAATCCATGATGACCCCATCTTATCATGAAAGAAAAGGCTTGACAAGCAATGTGCGGGACGATATAATAACATTCGCTTATCATCCCGGACGGTTAGCTCAGCTGGTATGAGCACCTGCTTGACGTGCAGGGGGTCACAGGTTCGAGTCCTGTACCGTCCACCA
>CALXDP010000024.1 GCA_944387095.1 uncultured Oscillospiraceae bacterium | reverse complement strand
ATCACCCCGGGCAACTTCACCTTCCGCACCCGGGAGTTCGAGCAGATGGAGCTGGAGTTCTTCTGCAAGCCGGGCACGGAGCTTACGTGGTTCGCCTACTGGAAGGACTTCTGCCACAAGTGGCTGCTCTCCCTGGGGATGAAGGACGAGAACCTGCGCCTGCGGGACCACGAGCCCGAGGAGCTCTCCCACTACTCCAACGCCACCACCGACTTCGAGTTCGTCTTCCCCTTCGGCTGGGGCGAGCTGTGGGGGGTGGCCAGCCGCACCAATTTCGACCTGAACGCCCACCAGACCACCTCGGGCAAGGACCTGACCTACTTCGACCAGGAGACGGGCGAGCACTATATCCCCTACGTCATCGAGCCCTCCCTGGGGGCCGACCGGGTGACCCTGGCCTTCCTGGTGGACGCCTACGATGAGGAGGTTGTGGACGAGGCCAAGAACGACGTGCGCACCGTCCTGCGCCTGCACCCCGCCCTGGCCCCCTTCAAAGCCGCGGTGCTGCCTCTGAGCAAGAAGCTGGGGGACAAGGCCCGGGAGATCCAGGCTGCGCTGAGCCGGCATTTCATGGTGGACTACGATGACGCCGGCTCCATCGGCAAGCGCTACCGCCGCCAAGACGAGATCGGCACCCCCTACTGCATCACCGTGGACTTTCAGACCGTGGGTTCCGACACGGAAGAGGCGGATCACGCCGTCACCATCCGGGACCGGGATACCATGGAGCAGGTGCGGGTACCCATCAGCCAGCTGAAGGCCTGGCTGGATGAGAAGCTGGAGTATTAAGACGTCATGAAACACATCTTCCGGTGCTTCCTGTTCCAGACCCGCCCCGCCCCGGAGCTGTCCCGAGGCAGGCGGGCGGCGTTCTGGGCCTGGAACTGGGGGATGGTGCTGCTGGCCGCCCTCGGCTTGGGGCTGGTGTCCCTGGCCCTGGCTCCGGCCAACTACGGCTGGAACGTCTTCTGGGACTACTTTTCCAGCCCCGTCCTGCTGGCCCTGAACCTGCTGCCCCCCATGCTGCTGGCCGCTCTGCTCTACGGGTTATTGGGCCGGCCCTGGCTGGCCCAGCTCCTCACCGGAATCCCGGTGCTGGCCCTGTCCATCGGCAACTACTATAAGCTGGCCTTTCGGGACGATCCGGTGGTTGCCTCTGATCTGCTCGTCCTGGGGGAGGCGGGACAGATGGCCGGCCGTTACCAGCTGTTTCTCAATACCAAGATGGTCTGCGCCATGGCGCTGGCCGCGGGGAGCGTGGGATTGCTCGCCCTCCTGGTGCGGGGCAGGCCCCAATGGAGGGGACGGCTGGCTGGCGCCCTGGCCCCCCTTGTCATCGGCGCGGCGCTCATTCCAGCCTATGCCAGCGACCGGATCTACAGCAACACCGCCCAGCTGGACCACCTCCAGCAGTGGGCGGCCACTCAGCAGTATCTCTCCCACGGGCTGCTCTACCCCTTCCTGCACAGCGTCAAAGACGCGCTGCCCAATCCCCCGGACGGCTATTCCCAGCGGGATGCCGCCCAGATACTGGAACAATATGAGAACACTGATATCCCGGAGGGAGAAAAGGTGAATATCGTGGGCATCATGCTGGAGGCCTTTTCCGACCTGTCTGTCTTTCCCCAGATTGAGTTCCGGCAAGATGTTTACGCCGACTTTCACCAGCTTCAGGCGGAGAGCTACACGGGTGCCCTGCTCACCAACATCTTTGCCGGGGGCACCATCGACACCGAGCGTGCCTTTCTCACCGGGCTTTCCTCCGGCCAGTTCAACTTCCGCTCCAACACCTCTTCCTATGTGTGGTATCTCAAAAGCCAGGGCTACCAGACCTCCGGCGATCACCCCAGCAACCAATGGTTCTATAACCGCAGCAACGTCAATTCCTACCTGGGGTTTGACTCGTACCGCTTCCTGGAGACCTACTACGCCCAGCTCACCGGCGGGGCGGTGGCGGATGACGGGATTTTCTTCCCGGAGCTGACCGCTTCCATTCTGGAGCAGATGGAGTCCGACGCGCCCCTGTTTTCCTTCTCCGTGTCCTACCAGGGCCACGGCCCCTATGATGATCAGGTCTGCTCCTGGGGGGATGTGGACGCGTTTGTCGGCAACGAGGACCTGGAGCGCACCGACCGTACCATCCTGGCCAACTATCTGGGTAGCGTGCAGAACACCTCGGCCCATCTGCTGGAACTGGCGGACGCCCTGCGGGACGATGAGGAGCCGGTGGTGCTAGTAATCTTCGGCGATCACAAGCCCTGGCTGGGCAACAGCAATTCGGTCTATGAGGCCCTGGGCATCGACCTGTCTCTCGACAGCAAGGAGGGCTTTTACAACTACTGGTCCACCCCCTACCTCATCTGGGCCAACAACGCGGCCAAGGAGGCGCTGGGCAACGACTTTGTGGGAACGGGGCCGGACATCTCCCCCTGTTTCCTGATGAACGTGCTCTTCCAGCAGTGCGGCTGGGCGGGCGACGCCTACATGCAGGCGGTCTATGACTGCTGGCAGGCCCTGCCTGTGATCCACACCAGCGGCCTTTATCTCACTGACAATGGAACGCTGTCCAGCCAGTTATCCCAGGAGGATCAGGATCTGGCCCAGCGGTTTTCCTATCTGGAATACTACCGCTCCACCCATTTCGCCTACTAAAGAGAAAGGAATGATCCCCATGACCCATCCGGAGTTGGCCCTCACCGCCGCCAAGGCGCGGCTGCTGGGCCTGGACATGGTGTACCGCGCCGCCTCCGGCCACCCCGGCGGCTCCTTCTCCGCCATGGATCTGCTCACCGCCCTCTATCAGAACGTGATGCGGATCGATCCGAAAAATCCCCAGGATCCCGGCCGGGACCGCTTCGTACTCAGCAAGGGCCACTGTACCCCCGCCCTCTATCCCACCCTGGCCCTCCGGGGCTACTTCCCCCTGAAGGACCTGCAGCAGTTCCGCTCCATCCACGGCCAGATGTCGGGCCACGCGGAAATGCACAACATCAAAGGCGTGGACATGTCCACCGGCAGCCTGGGGCAGGGTATCTCTGCCGCCGTGGGCATGGCCCTGGCGGGGAAGATGGACGGGAGGTCATACCGCGTCTACACCATGCTGGGGGACGGCGAGATTGAGGAGGGCCAGGTTTGGGAGGCCGCCATGTCCGCAGCCAAATTCAAACTGGACAACCTGTGCGCCATTGTGGACATCAACGGCCTGCAAATCGATGGGCGCACCGCTGACGTCATGCCCTCCGAGCCTCTGGATCAGAAGTGGGCCGCCTTTGGCTGGCACGTCATCCTCTGTGATGGCCATGACTACGACGCCATTGAGGACGCCTATACCCAGGCCCAGTCCGCCTGCGGCAAGCCCAGTGTCATCCTGGCCCACACCGTCAAGGGCAAAGGCGTTTCCTATATGGAGCATAGCGCCGGATGGCACGGCAAGGCGCCCAACGCCCAGCAGTATCACCAGGGCAGAGAGGAGCTGACCGGGCAAATCGCCCAGCTGGCCAGGCAAGCTGGCCGGGATCCCCAGGCGGAATTGGCTCCCGTTCTGGCCGTCCTGTGCGATGATAAGGAGGGAAACTGACATGTCCGAAACCATTGCCACCCGCGCCGCCTACGGCGAGACCATGGCCGCGCTGGCCAAGGATTACCCTGACGTTGTGGTGCTGGACGCGGACTTGTCCGGCTCCACCATGAGCAAAAAATTTGCCGATGTCTGCCCGGAGCGGTTCTTTAATATCGGCATCGCCGAGGCCAATATGGCCGGCATCGCCGCCGGGCTTGCCACTTGCGGCAAGCACCCCTTCCTCCACTCCTTCGCCATGTTCGCCACCGGCCGGGCCTGGGAGCAGGTGCGCAATTCCATCGCCTACCCCCGGCTGAACGTGAAGGTCATCGGCTCCCACGGCGGCCTGTCCGTGGGGGAGGACGGCGCCACCCACCAGTGTCTGGAGGACTATGCCATCATGCGCGCCATCCCCGGCATGCTGGTGGTCTCTCCCTGCGACGGCCCCTCCATGCGCCTGGCCACTAAGGCCCTGCTGAACTATGAGGGCCCGGCCTATATGCGCCTGGGCCGGCTGGCCGTGGAGTCCGTCACCGACGAGATCCCTGGCTACCGCTTTGAGCTGGGCCGCGGCTTTCAGCTGCGGGAGGGCGGAGACGTCACCGTCATCGCCACCGGCATGATGGTGCAGGAGGCAGTCAAGGCCTCTGACACGCTGAAGGCCCAGGGCGTCAGCGTGCGAGTGATCGACATGGCCACCATTAAACCCCTGGACGAGGAAATCGTTTTGAAGGCCGCTCGGGAAACCGGCGCCATTGTCACCAGCGAAGAGGCCACCGTCCTGGGGGGCCTTGGCTCCGCGGTATGCGAGTGTGTGGCTGCCAGCTGCCCAGTCCCCGTGGTGCGCCACGGCGTACAGGATCAGTTCGGCCGCTCCGGCGCGGCTAAGCAAGTGCTGGCCGCCTATGGTCTCACCGCGGACGGGATCATCAACTCAGTACACAAGGTTCTGGCTATGAAACGCTGACGGGTTTCTCCGGCCCGGGTATTCCGGGCCGGAGGTCCTTGAGGGGCTCCTTTGTTGAAAAAAGTTGTTGACAAACCCCCGCCCTTGGGGTATACTAACTCTTGCCCTGTCGGGTCCATCCCATGGCGGCATAGCTCAGTTGGCTAGAGCATACGGTTCATACCCGTAGTGTCATGTGTTCGAATCACATTGCCGCTACCACCCGAAGAGGCGGCGATGGCCGCCCCTTCGGGCCCCGCATCTTCCGTCCGCCCTGGGCAATCCGGCCCGTTGGTCAAGCGGTTAAGACACCGCCCTTTCACGGCGGTAACACGGGTTCGAGTCCCGTACGGGTCACCAGCATGGAGGCTTAGCTCAGCCGGTAGAGCGCTTGCTTCACACGCAAGAGGTCACAGATTCGAGTTCTGTAGTCTCCACCAAAAAGTGTCGATTCCAAAAGAAATCGACACTTTTCTTTTATTTCCCCCGCAAAAATGTCAAATGATATTTTGAGGTTTAGCCTTGGCCCAGATTTGGCCCAAACAGGATTGCCATGTCCAATCCTCTCATCATGAGGAACAGGCCTAAATTGGCCCCTTTTTCGGGTTCAGTCCCCTCTCCATCCCTCCCAATATTGGGATATGAAAAGAGGGCCGTCTGGCACAGCTGCCTGCGGCCCCCAAAGGACAACATCGATCAGTGGACCCCCTTGGTCAGCGGGATCAGCATCAGCAGCACTACGATGCCGACGACGCCGACCACGATGCCCAGCACCATTTGGCCAAACACCATGGACAGGCACATGCCCACCCCCAGCAGCAGCGCGCCCAGTACGCCGGCCACCACTGCGCCCACGGTTTTGCCATTGAGTTTGATGGGGGCCTTGCCTTCCATCTTCCGCCAGATGGCCACGGTGATCAGCAGGACAACCAGGCCAATGACACCGCAGATGATGCCCTGATGAAACAGCCCCCACTCGGGCAGCAGGGCCATGCACATGCCCAGCGCAAAGAACACCACACCAATGGTTCCCAGAATCAGGGCTACAAAGTTGCTTTTTTTCATGATGATTTCCTCCCGGATTGATTTTAGATTTCTTCTGCGGGCTTTCGCCCATCCGCAGAACATACGATACCGCGTCTTTATGTGCTCAGTGTGTGAATCGTGTTTCAGAAATATTAAAACAGGGGTTTTCTCGTCCCCAAATCTGCCAGATCTCCCATATCAAAACTGGGCCGGGCACCTGAGTTGGTGTCCGGCCCGGTTTCAATACAGCAGGCGGCTGCCTTTTTCACAGAGCTGATCAATCTCGTCGTAGGTTCGCTCTTTCAGCGGCTCGATCTCCTCCGTCCGTTTCCGCAGGATGTTTCGATAGAAGAAACACGGGACGATCCAGCCAATCAACCCGGGAATCCCCAGCAAAACGGTGAGCCAGATGACAGGCGGCTGGGCGGTGACCGCAAAGACGGAGCCAGCCAGAAACGCGGTGCCAATGAGGCCAATCGCCAGCGCGGCCATGGCGCTGGCCGTGGTTTTGGACCGCTCCAGCGCCTGCAGCTCGGCAACGCAGCCGTCAAAATTGCGTTGCAAGCGGGTCAACTCCGTTTTATTGCAAAGGCTGCGTTTCCGGCGAAAATGGAGGGTCACAGTTTCTTTTTTACCCTTTCCGTGGACAAAAGGCCATCCCCTCCCCTTGCTGCGCACCGCTTCCTGGTTGGGATCCTGCTCCCATCCAAAGCAGGGATAGCTGTCCATGCATAGGGAGGACAGCTCACCGGGCACGGTAATCTCCCGGTATTCATATCCGGTGTGCCCGGTGTCGGTGTAGTTGGCCTCATTTGTCATAACTATCATGTCCCTTCGCTTTTTCTATGAGCCGGTATCTCCACGGTAAAGGTGGTTCCCCGGCCTTCCGCGCTGTCCACCTGGATTGTGGCGTTCATCAGTTGGAGCACCCGCAGAACCAACGCCAGGCCAAGCCCGTTTCCCTCTGTGGCGTGGGAGGTATCCCCCTGATAGAACTTATCGAACATGTGCTTTTGCGTCTCCTGGGAAATGCCGCAGCCTGTGTCGGAGACAAAGACTGTGACGGCCGCCTCGTCAGAGGTCTGCTTCAAGGTGACCGTCCCGCCGGGCTGCGTGAACTTGAAGGCGTTGGACAGCAGATTGTTCCACACCAGCTCCATCAGGCTCTCGTCCCCGTAAATGGTGGCCCGGTCCTCCATGTCCGCGTCAAACTCGATACCCTTCTCCTCCCAAATGGACTCAAACCTCATGGCGCACTCGCTCAGCTGTCTGCACAGATCGTAAGGCTCATAGCGGGGGACGATCTGCTGGCTCTCCAATTTGTTGAGCTTCAGGATGTTGGTGACCAGGGCGGACAACCGGCGGGTACTGCTCAGAATGGCGGAGATATAGGCCTCCTGTTCCTCCTTCGTCAAGCCGGGACGCCGGAGCAGCTGGGCATAATTCTGGATGCCGGCCAGGGGCGTTTTGATCTCATGGGATACATTGGCCACAAAATCGGTCCGCATGGTTTCCAGGCTGCCCAGTTCCGCCACCATTTTATTGAAATCCAGAAACATCAGATCCAGGTAGTCATGGCGGTTGGTGGTGTGGATGGGCGGAATGTAGACGGAGAAATCACCCTGGGCCACCCGGTCCGCCGCCCTGGCCAGCGCCTTCATAGGCTGGTCATAGGTCTTGATAATCTTGCGCCGGGTAAACATCGTCAGGGCGCCGGCCACCAGGCACCAGTACACCACGGGAATCAAAACCTGGATCACAGTGGGCCACTGTTGATTTTCATTGATCAGCGTGACCAGCCCCATATGGATGCCGGACATCAGCAGCAGTGTCACCAGATAAAGGGCAAACAGAGAAGCCGGGAAACGGGACTCTGTGCGCCGTTTCACGCTCATTTCAGCACCGCCTTATACCCCAGGCCCCGGATTGTCTTGATCTCAAAGTCCGGGCAGAGGGAAAATTTGTCCCGCAGCTTGGTGATATACACGTCCACCGCCCGCAGACCGGTCTCGCTCTCCACCCCCCAGAACTCGTCCATGAGCTGGGAGCGGGAGAAGGCGTGGTTTGGATAGGCCAGCAGTTTGTACATAATATTGAACTCCCGGGTGGTGACCGGGACGTCCTGCCCGTCCACGGTGGCGGTGCGGGCGTCCGCATCCAAAATCAGGCTGCCCACAGTCAGTTTCCGGCTGGCCTCGATGTTGGCCCGGCGCAGCAGGGCCCGCACCCGCATCAGCAGCTCGCTGAAGTCGATGGGCTTGACCATGTAGTCGTCGATCCCCAGGTCAAACCCCCGCTGCTTGGCGGGGAGATCATCCCTGGCGGAGATAAACAGAATGGGGATGGATTTGTTCAGTCCCCGCACCGTCTGGGCAAACTCAAAACCGTCGATTCCGGGCATCATGATGTCTGAGATGATCAGATCATAGATCTGGTTGTACATGGCGTCATAGGCCGCCTGGGCGCTGAGGCAGCCCTTGGCGTCGTAGCCACTGTCGTTCAGATAGGTGCATACGCTCTGGGTCAGTTTCCCGTCATCATCTACAACTAGAATTTTGATCATTGCGTCATTCCTCCCGTCTCGTCCCGGCGCTCAGCCTCAATCCGCTTGATCCGCCACAGCATAAATCCCCCCAGCAGAGCGGCACAGGCTCCCATCAGAACCCCCAGCAGCGCATTGGCGGACGGATCGTGATAGCCGCCCTGGGCAAAGGACAAAATCGCAGACTGTGTCAGAACCAAGGAAATCAGGGAGGCCGCCAGGTTGATGGTTTTTAAAGCGTGGAGCAGCGGCGTTTTATTTTTTCGGTTGACTATGACGCCCCGGATGTTCCAGCCAATTTCCACAAAGGTGAACGTGGCGATGGCCAGAGCCACATACATATGGTAAGCGATATACTTGGGGTGAAAATAGGACCAGCCAGAGTAGGCCATATACAGCAGGCTGGCCAAAATCAGGATTTTCCCGGCCCAGCGGTAATAGCGGTATTGCTCCCGCGTATCCTCCGCCCGTAGAAATCCCGCCAGGGCGCAGGATCGGGCCACCACCATGCCAAGGGTATAACCGCCGTTCACGCATACAAATACAGACAGGGAGAGCGCTCCGGAGAGAATTTTGCCCAGTCCCAGGAAAAGATTGCATGCGCCGGAGATCCCCGCCAGGTAAAGGGTGCGGCTGGTAGATGGGTTGTAGTGATTCTGGATCTTACTGCTGCTGGAGCGCAGAAAATCCAGACCCCGTTTCAGCGAATGTCTGCCCATACTGGCTCCCCCTCACGCCATTTCAAGAAGGATGTGGATATCATAACACGCGATTGTTTGAGAAGTGTTAAGATTTTAAAAGATTCTGCCTTTTACAAAAATTTTTAAACCGCCTGGGCCATGTCCTCCAGATACGCGCAGATGTCCCGGGCGGATGGCGGCTTCGGCGCCGGCCCAGGCGGCTTTTGGGCGTGAGAGGTTTCGCGGCGTTTCCGGGCAAACAGTGCCCCTCAAGGGGCCCTTCCGGAACCGGCAATGCCTTTGCCAACCCAAGTTGTCCCGCCTTGAGGGGCACGTTTCAAGTTCACGTTGTGCCTGTGGCATGCTGGATGGCATGCCACATTGTTTGCTCTACTTCAGCATATTCTCGATCAAGCGCATGAGAACCGCGGCCACTTGAGCGCGAGTGGCGTTAGCGGCGGGGTTTAGGTTGGTACCATCCCCCCGAATCAAGCTGTTCTCTACCGCCCACAGCATGGCGTCCATAGCCCAGCCACTGACGCTGTCTCCATCATGGAAGTCCAGCACCTCACGGACAGGCGCGGGACATCCCGCATACCGCCACAGCATGACCGCCAATTGCTCCCGGGTAATGCTGTCCCCGGGGCCGAACTGGCCGTTCCCGTAACCCTTGACAATGCCTTGCTGGGCAGCCCACTGGACTGCGTCAGCATACCAGGCTCCACTGGTCACATCGCTGAATCCAGTGGAACTTTCTCCGCCTGGATTGCTTTCCAGATTGTGGAGTACTCGAACCAGCATGCCGCGGGTCATGGCGGTGTTTGGTGCAAAGGTTGTGTCGCCGGTGCCGTTGAACAGCTCGTGGCTGCTGGCAAAGGCCACCGCGTCGCTGTACCAGGCGTCTTCCGGCACGTCCCCAAAGTCCTTTCTGTTATCCACCAATTTGATGGATGCCCCCGCCTCCAGGGTGAGGGTCACGCCGTCTTCACCGGCCACAGACTTGCGCACCACAGTTTCACTGCCGTCCGGGTGTACTATCACAGCCACAGTGCCGGGGGTGGCGCCATCCACAGGGATGGTAACGGTGGCGGATGTCATATCTTCCGGGATGGAGACAGTGGCCGTCACGTCCTCGCCGGGTCTGTCTACGGTGACCATCCGTACACCGTTGGGGAATTCCTTGGTGGTGGTAACTTCGCCAGTGACGGTGTTGGTGGCCACAGTGGTCACGGTGCCGTCAGGCTCCGTGGTGGTAGTGGTCGTCACATCCGGGTTTGGGGTCACAGGTCCTCCCGGGTTGCCCGGCTCATTGGGTTGGTCCCCCGCCAACTCTACCTCGGACAGATCCCGTACCCGCAGGCACACGCCTTCTGGATCCATGTAGATCACGCCCACAGCGGAGATCTCCGCACCTTCCTCCACAAAGGTGGTGATATCGGGGGAGGTCTCATCGGAGTAGCCGATGTAGTTGTTGAACAGCAGTCTAAATTCGTCGGTGCCGTCGGTGAGAATGACGGTGCTGATGGCACTGCCCTCCATCTCAACGGATTTTACCGTGCCGCCCACCTTGGCCAACAGGCCACCATACATATCATAGTGACTGGCCTGGGTAATTTCCAGCTCGGCGGGGGTCATGGGATTCACTGCGCTGTCAATGAGCTCGATGCTGATGCACCGCAGCTCCGTGTCCCCCTGATACTGATCCCAGGAGCCGGTGACCCACACCTTCTGGCCCACCCGGAATGCGCCGTCAGTGGTGGTCACGGGGTAGATGTTGATGCCGCCGGTATCATCCTGGATATAGATGGTGTCATAGAAGGCATTGGGCTCTACATTGCCAGCGGTGATGGTGCCCTCCACGGTAAACACGGCGCCCACGGCGGCATTCTCACGAACCTCCGCAATGGGGCTGACCTCCTGCTCCTTGAGCAGGCCGGAGAGGATGTTTTCCAGAATGGTCTTGTTGGCATAGCTGGCGTCGCCATAGTCATTGCCCTCGGAGTTGGCGATCTCAAAGTCGCTCAGCCACACGGTACCGCCTACATACACCCGGCCCTGTCCCACGGCCTCGGTGGCCAGGGAAACCACATCGCCCTTGGTGACAACCGCCTTTTCCGGATCATAGGCATCGCTGTACGACTGAACGGGCTTGTTATGGCCCTGGGCAGGGTTCTTGGAGTTGATGGAGTAGGTGGTATCATGACCGAACACGATGGCCGTGCCCTCACCCACATATACCGAGCAGCCGGAGTAGGAGCTGTACACCTTGTCGGAGCCCTCCAGCCCGGCCAAGGCCGCCTGTACTGCGGAATCAGTGCTCTCAAAATGAAAGTCATCGAAGTACAGGCGGTATGCCTGACCCCCGTTCTCATCCTGGTCGATGAGCTCGTCGTCATTGACCTTCATGGTGGCTCCCATGCCCTCCAGCAGCTTGTTGATCTGGCCGTAGGTGGTGTACTCGTTGTTCTCGCCGGGGTTATTGCCATCCTGATAATCTGCCAAGCCGCAGACGATCACTGTGCCGCCCCCCTGGACATAGGCCGCTACCACGTCGATAAACTCATTTGAAAAACGGTTTTCCGCTGTGGCCTCAATGCCGTCCTGGGTGTACTTGATGGGTGCGGACACCACCAGCAGCGCCACGTCTTCCAGATCCTGGGCGGTGATGGTTTCGCCGGGCTGCTTGATGGTCACCTGGGCGTTCATATCCGCCGCCAGCTGGGTGAAGTTGCCCATGTTGCCGGCATAGTATCCATTCACATAATCGTTGTAGTGACCAGCACCCGGGTGACCAGGCTCTCGTCGGTGACGGTGAGCTGAAGCATACCGGCGAAGGTGTACTGGGTCTCCCCAATGGTGACCGTCATATCCACATCCACCGTGGTCTTGCCCACGCTGGTAAAGGTGTGGGGGAAAGTGACCGTGGCGGTGGAACCGGAGGCGATGACGCCATGCGTGCCGATGGCGCTGATGTCGGCGGTATGGATGATCTTGTCGTCCACAGAGAAGGTGAGGCTGGTCACGGTCATGTCGCTGCCGGCGTTGTTGTACAACTCGCTGGACAGATTGACCTGCTCGTCCTTTACCACCAATACTGTGTCGCACTCGGTCTTGGAGATACCGGCGTTGACGCTCTCACCCGTCCACACGGGGGCGGTGACGGCGATGTTCTGGTCCGCCTGGGTGACGCGCCTTAAACCATAATTATTATTGTAGGAGGTATTCAGGAATGAAGTACTCTCCCATAAAACGCGATGTCAGTAAATACCGATTCGCTCTCCCCAATAATATCTGGACTCGAAACCTAAAGCCCCCGGCATTTGCGGCGCTGGCCTATCTCCAGTACCGGCACTGCAGAAAGTTCAGCAGCGTCATCACACTGGAGGAATTGGCAGAGCGCACCCGCATGAGCATTGAGATGGCGAAGGCCTGTGTCGAGACTCTTATCAATCATAAGCTGCTCACTGTCGACCTCGTCCCAATCCTGCCCAATATAAAGGGCGGCAAATTCTTCACCGTGCCTGATGAAGTGTTTTACCTGGGGCTGGGCCACGGAGCGATCACGGTCTACGCCTATTTGCTGTGCTGTGAAGACCGCCGCACCCACCAGTGCCATCCCAGCTATAACACCATCTCCTCCGCAGTCGGCCTTGCCGTCAACACCGTGATGAAGCACATCTCTACGCTGGCAGATAAACAACTCATCACGGTGGAGCGCACCAGTTATATCGACAACAACGGCATGAAGTGGAACGGCAATAACCTATACATGATCCTGCCCATCCAGCAGGTGGTAGATACGTTCTATCAACAGCAGCTGGACAGGCTTGAAAGCACTTCCGAGCGCCAGCGTGTGGTGAACCTCCTGCGGGAACAGGAAAGCCCCGCGTGACCACCTGTGAGGCGCTGTGTGCCCCCTTTGGGGGCAGGGCAGAGTCCCTGCCCCACTGGAGGCTTTCAGGGCGGATTTAGCCCGATTTCGGGCCAGGCTTCAGGACGGGGGCCACGGGGAGACGAAAAGCAGGAGAAAACCCTGGCGCTTTTGTTGCACCTGGGCGGTCACTTCCGCCCGCAGTGCGGGCGGTTTCCGTGGACGGAGGCTGACGCTTTTCCGGGTCGCCAAAACTGCGATTGACGCTGTTTTCGGAAAAACAGGCGAATATCCCCACTGGTGAGGGAGACTCGCTGACGCTACGATAGAGTTTGGAGGGATTTGACCATGGATGAAAATAGACACCGGCACACCGTTTGGATGGATGACGATGTGTGGGATCAGGTGGAGTCCCACTACCAAAGGGACAACTGTACGACCAAAAACGAATTTATCGAAAAGGCCATCCGTTTCTACTCCGGCTACCTGGATACGGAACGAGCGGACGAGTATCTGCCCCGTGTCCTGGCCGACGTGCTGGAGGGCAAGCTGGGAGCCTTGGGAAAACGGATGGGCCACCTGCTGTTCAAGCTGTCGGTGGACCAAAACCTCATGGGAAACATTCTGGCTGCCGACATAGAGATCGACCCGGATCAGCTGCGGAAAGCTCGCGTCCGCTGTGTCAAAGAGGTGAAGGAAACCAACGGTGAGATCAGCTTTGAAGACACGGTCCGTTACCAAAAGGGGGCTGAGTGATGCCGGGACTGATCCAGAAGTCGGGCTACATCAGGCCCGGAAATGGCGGCGGTCACTACGCCGAGTACATCGCCACCCGGGAGGGTGTGGAACTGATCGAGGCTCCATCCCACTCCCACGACGGCGGCGGATACCTGGAATATATGGCCCAGCGCCCTCGGTCCCACGGCCTGTTCTCCGCTAACGGTCCCGCCGATCTGGAGAAAACCATGGCGGAGATCAACGGGCATACCGGGCCCGTCTGGACCTTCATCTACTCTCTGAAACGGGAGGACGCCCACCGGCTGGGCTATGAGAACAGCGAGAGCTGGCGTAGGTTATTGCTGGCTCATCAAACAGAATTGGCGACAGCGATGAAAATTCCGCCAAGCAGTTTTCGTTGGTGTGCCGCCTTTCACGATGAAAAACACCACCCCCACATCCACATGATGGTCTGGTCGGTGGACCCCAAGCAGGGGTATCTCACGGAAAAAGGAATCGAAAAAATGCGCTCCCAGCTGTCCAATGAGATCTTCCGGGACGAGCTGCTGTCCCTGTATCAGCAGAAAGATCTGTCCTACAGCCAAGTGCGGGACGCGGCGACGGAGGCTATGGGGCGGCTCATCCGGGAGATGGAGACAGGTCTGTGCCACAGTCCGGTCATCGCAGAGCAGATGGAGACGCTGGCCGGGATGCTGGAGGAGCACAAGGGCAAAAAGGTCTACAGCAAAAAGCCGGTGAAGGCGCAGGTGGACGCCATCGTGGACGAACTGGCCAAGGTTCCCGAGATAGCCCAGTGCTACGAACAGTGGAACCGGCTCCGGGACGAGCTGGAGTATTACTACAAGGATGTGCCCAGAGAACATCTGCCTCTCTCCCAACAGAAGGAGTTCAAAGCCATCAAGAACATGGTCATCCGGGAGGCGGAGCGGCTCCGGCTGGGCACGTTTACCTTCGAGGATGCCCGTATGAGAGATGAGGTGGATGAGGACCAGGATGCGGTGTACTTCACCTGGAACTCCAACTGGCGGATGGCCGAAATCTACCAGAGTGCCAAAGAGGTACTGGAGGAATACGAAAATCCAGAGGTGGAAAAAGCGGAGCAAGTACGGGCGCTGGAGCAGCTCTGGCAGAGAGGTTTCTCCCTGGCCACCTACCAGTTGGGCAAGTGCTGGCGGGACGGGCGGGGCGTTCTCCCCGATGATGAGCGGGCAGAACTGTGGTTCCGGCGGGCAGCTGACGCGGAATATGACTTCGCACAGTACGCGTTGGGGAAGCTTCTGCAAAGTCAAAACCGAATAGACGAGGCGGTATCCTGGTATGAAAAAGCAGCGGCGCAGGGGAGCTCCTGGGCATCCTACCGCGTGGGAAAGCTGTATCTGGAGGGGAAAGATGTCCCGAAAGACGCGCCCAAAGCTATGGCCTATCTCACCGAGTCCGCCGAACATGGCAACCAGTATGCCCAGTATGCTCTGGGAAAGCTGTACCTCACCGGCCAAGATGTCAAACAGGACCGGGAGCAGTCCTGGGAATATTTCTGCCAATCGGCGGAACAGGGAAATGAGTACGCCGCTTTCTTTCTGGAACATTTCGACCAGGCGGGCAGGCCCAATGTGTTCCTGTCGGCCACCCGGCTGCTCCACCATCTGAGTCAGATCTTTCGTGACAACTCGGTGCCGCCCGCCGCCCCGGTGGGGCAGCGGGTGGACCGAAAGCTCCGGCAGAAAATCCAGGAAAAGAAGATCGCCATGGGCCACAAGCCGGACGACCATGAGGAAACGCCCCGACAGGACATAGGCGGCATGACCATGGGGTGGTAGGCGTATCAGGAACTGCGCCGCAAAACAAAGAGAAAAGCCCTTCCCATGGGGCAAAAGATCCGTACGGGGACTGAGATGCTGTTAACAATGATACAGAAAAATCAAATGATAACTTTTTCTGAATTCTACGCTGTGCCACTGGATAGTTTTCTCTTTCTGCGCTATGTTGTGTTGCTGACAAAGGAGGCGGCGCATATGCGAGACATGTTGGAAAACCTATACTTTGGAAACATCACCCCCAACGATCAGAATGTCAGATCGGGGACTGCCCTGAAAAAGGCCATGGAACAGTCGGCAGAGTGCGAGGAAAAGCTCATCGCCCTGCTGGAGGACAAGGAAAAAACATTGCTGCTCCGGCTCATCAACGCGGAGAATGAGATCGCAGCACCATGGCCCTGGAAAACTTCATCCCGGGGTTCCGCTTGGGAGTACGCATGATCCTGGAGTCCCTGGACGGGGACGACGGCAGCTTAATCGGCCAAAATAAGGAGGAATAGCCTATGGCAAAACGCAGGCCGTCCGGTGACGGCATGGTGCGCAAACGGGAGGACGGCCGCTGGGAGGGCCGCATCGTGGTAGGCCACAAGGAAAGCGGCGACTCCATCTTCCGATACATCTACGCAGATACCCAAAAGGAATTGACCGCTAAACTCCGGCAGAACATCGACGCCTATCAGGGGGTTGACCTAACGGAGGAGAGCAGAATGACGCTGTCAGAGTGGCTGGATCGGTGGCTGGAGCAGATGTCACTCACCCTGCGGCCCGACACCCTGAAACGGTACCGGGGCGACATGGACCGCCATGTCAAGCCCCGCCTGGGGCAAAAGAGGCTCACACAACTCACCGCTGAGGATCTGCGGGAATTGTACCGCTTCCTTCTGGAGCAGGGGCGGATCGCCCCTCGCCCCGGCCAAGGCCCCGGCCTCTCTCCCGCCACCGTCCGCGGTATCCACGCCGCCCTCCACCAGGCCCTCCAAGCGGCGGCAGACCAGTGCCTGATACCCAACAACCCTGCCAAACAGGTGGACCCGCCTAAAATCACCCACAAGCCCATGAAAATTCTAAACGAGGAACAGATGGACACTTTCCTGGCGGCGGTGGATGGCAATGAAATCTGGCGAGATTTCTTCTACACGGAGCTGACCACCGGCCTACGGCTGGGTGAAATTTGCGGCCTCATGTGGAACGACTTTGATGGACGAAAGGGCACTCTTGGGGTCAATCGCACGCTGCATAAAGAAAATGGTGGCCGTCTGGTGGCGGGGGATACCAAGACCTACGCCGGGACCCGGATCATCCTTCTGCCCACCAGCACGGCGGAACGGCTGCGGCTGCAAAAAAAGACTTCCTACTCACCTTGGATATTCCATGACCCACTTCGCCCGGAAGTCCCGCTGAACCCCGGCACAGCATACCACCAACTGAAAAAGATTCTGCAGGAGACTGGACTGCCTGAGCTCAGATTCCACGATTTAAGACACACCTTCGCCACCCACGCCCTGGCCAGCGGGGTGGATGCCAAGACCCTCTCCGGCATTCTGGGACACACCAAGGCCAGCTTCACCCTGGACACCTACACCCACACTACCGGGGATATGCAGAGACGTGCGGCGGAGATCGTGGGCGGCTTCCTGACTGACTATTTAGGCGAGGAGATGGCTCCATGGCAAAACGCAGAAGACGCGGCGACGGCAGCCTCCACCTGAGAAAGGATGGGCGCTGGGAGGGCCGGTATGTGGTAGGCCGGGACGAGAAAGGTTTCCCCATCAGCAAAAATGCCCTGTCCAAAACCAAGGCAGAGTGTGCGGCCAAGCTGGAACAGCTGTGGGAAAGTTTGGAGGTCCCCGCCCCTGAGCCGCCTAAACCGGACATCTCCTTGGGTGACTGGCTGGACCATTGGTACCAGACCTATAAGAAGGCAAGCCTTCGGCCCAATACCCAGATGTCCTATGAGCGGCGGATCTACCAACACATCATCCCCGCTCTGGGCCATGTTTATCTGGACAAGCTGACCACCGGGGACATCCAGCAGTTCTATACCCATCTCAAGCAGAACGGCAGACTGCTGCGCAAGGAGCTCTATGGAGAGGGGCTCTCAGACCAGACCGTCCGTAGCATCCACACCACCCTCCACGCAGCCCTGGACAAGGCGGTAGAAGAAAAGCTGATCTTCCGCAACCCTGCGGACAGCTGCAAGCTCCCACCCGCCAAATCCAGAGAGATGAAAGTACTTGCTCCTGAGGAAATTCAACGCCTGCTGATCCAGGCCAGGGAGGACGGCTGCTACGAGCTTCTGCTGCTGGAACTGGCCACCGGCCTGCGCCGGGGGGAGATCTTAGCACTCCAATGGGATGACCTAAACTTCCGCACTGGGGCGCTGCGAGTAGAGCGGCAGGTACACCGAGTAAAGGGCGAGCTGGTGGTATCTCCTCCCAAGACTAAGGCAGGCAATCGGACCGTGCTCCTCCCTGCTCCGGTCCTGAATGTGCTCAAGGCCTACAAGAAAACCGTCCACTCCCGCTGGATGTTCCCCTCTCCAGTCAAGGAAGACTCCCCTATGGATCCAGCCGCCGTCCGAAAGCGGCTCCAGACAGTGCTGGAACGGGCGGAGTGTAAGCGTCTGCGGTTTCATGACCTGCGGCACACCTTCGCTACCGCCTCTCTGGAGCACGGCATGGACATCAAGACGCTGAGCACCATCATCGGCCATGTGTCCAGCACCACCACCCTGAACACCTACACTCACATCACTGACATCATGAAGCAGAACGCGGCGGACAAGATCGACCGGGGGATCGGGAGAGCCGAACCGAAACTCAGACAAGAGCCCGTGCCCCAGAAACCCGTCCCCAGTACCTTCCAAGCCCACAAGGGACAGCGGCGCAAACCGGGCACCGGATGTGTCAGTCGGATCAATGACCACCTGTGGGAGGGCCGTTACTCCCCCATCGTCAACGGCAAGCGCATGGCCCGGAACGTCTATGCCAAAACGGAGGCGGAGTGTGAGGAAAAATTGGCCATACTAATTCGGGAGATGAAGGCGGAGATCGCCGCCGGGAAAAACCGGATGAAACCGGAAAATATAGCAGGTTGACCAGGCGATACTGACGTATTGTACAAACGGGCCTCCGAAGGCAAAATGCCCTTGGAGGCCGTCTTTTCTCTGTCTGTGGCTGGTTGTGTGGTCAAAGGCAAAAGCCAGAATTCAAATCATCAAGAATAGTTGTAGAAAGCAAAGAAAATATCCGCTTTTCAGACGAAAAGCGGATATTTTGTGGAGCTGCTACCCAGATTCGAACTGCCGACCTCATCCTTACCAATTATAACCAACCTTGCTGCAGCTTGTTCTATCTCGCTTTACTTTATCGGCCGAAACCATTGGGGCGCAAGGTTTCTAAGGTTTTTCCTTGTTGTGGCTTGCCACAGCTTGTTTTAACCTTACCTCAATCCTTTGCTCAATCCTTTTGCAGACCGTAGAAACGGCGCAGGGAGTAGATCCCTGCGCCGCTCTTTTTTACCCTTGCTGGGCTTTCAGTGCGTCCCGGACGACCTGACCGGCCCGCCGGATACTTTCCTCATTGGCGTGGGCATACATCCGCAACGTTACCGCCGTGTCGCTATGGCCCAGCTGTTCCGACACGCTGACCACATCCGCCCCGCCTGTGATTGCGATAGACGCAGAACTGTGCCGGAGTTTATGGGGGTGGAAATCCTTGACGCCATACCGCCGCCCGAACTTCTGAAAGTACCTGGTGGGGCTTTGCGGGTGTATCGGCTCAACTGTCCCTGCCTGGGTAAAGCACCATTTTGAAATGCAGGACTGCGCCTGTTTCTCCCGGAGGCGCTTCAACAGGGCCAACGTGTCCGGCCCCACGTCCACCACCCGCACCTTTCCATTTTTTGGGCTTGTGGCATACACCCCAGCCGCAGCCGTGTATTGCAGATTGCGCCGCACCGTCACCGTCCCGGCCTTGAAGTCAATATCAGCCCATTGGAGGCCGCAGCACTCCCCACGGCGGAGGCCGGTATCAGCAGCCAGGGAAATGTATGTCTGCCATTGTAGCGGCTCCTGGGCAGCGCAAGAAAGGATATAGGATAGCTCTTGCACAGTATACGCCTTGTCGCTTTCCTCCTGGGGCTGTTCGTCCTTCCGGGGAGCTGGCCGCTTCACTTTCAACATTGGGTTCATGGGAATACTGTCATCTAAAAAGGCCATTTCAAAAAGGCCGTTCAAAATGTTGTATAACTTTACCGTTGTGGCATGGGCATATCCGGCCCGCTGAAAATCTATCAGCAGTTTTTGGATCATGGCCGGGGAGACTTCCACCAGCAGCACATCCCCCAAGATAGGGAGAATATGC
>CALXDP010000023.1 GCA_944387095.1 uncultured Oscillospiraceae bacterium | reverse complement strand
GAGCTGATTGACCGGGCGATTGAGATGGGCTTTCTTTCCGAGGGCGGCCAGGTTTCCTTCTCCATTGATTCCCCGGACGAAGCCCTGTTCCAGGAGTATGGAACGGAACTTCGCACCAAGGTAACGGAGTATTTGGACGGCCGGATTACCATCACAATCGAAATTATGAACCATAACGATGGGCAGAGAGAAGAAAATCCGGAGAGCAGTTCATCTCCGAACTCCTCTCAGCCGGCTACTCCTCCGCCGGAATCCCCATTGCCCCCTTCATCCGAACCGTCCCGGCCGGAGACACCTCCTACAGCTTCCATCCCCGCCGATTATGACGATACGGATTACGGCCCAGATAACGACGGCGTCACCGATTATACCCCACCGGCTATCAGTACGCCGCCTGCAGACACAGATTATGGCCCTGGCAACGATGGTGTCACAGACTACACGAATGGGAATATCGATTATGACCCGGGTAACGACACCGACGACGATTCAGACGATGACGGCGACAGCGGCTATGACGATGACAATGATGACGATGATGACAATTGAATTTCAAAATTTTTCAGCTTACCCCGTTTTTTCAGATCCGGTTTCGTAATCTATGAGTGTAAGGCAAAACAAAAGCCAATTCAAACATAAGTCGAAAGGAGCAATCAACATGAAATTGAGAAGAAAACTTTTTGCAGCGGTCTCTTCCCTGGCTGTCGCATCGGCAGTCCTTCTGGCCGGATGCGGAACGGCGGCGCAGGAAGGAACGGCGCTGAAGGAGACGGGCACGCTCACCCTGAGTGTCAATCCGGAAATTCAGATCGAATATAACAGGGATGGCAAAGTGACTGCCCTGACCGGCCGAAACGACGACGGCAAGGGCATTGTGGATGCCTATCCGGACTATATTGGGAAAGACTGTGAGGTCGTCCTACAGGATCTGATTGTAGAGATCAACGAAGCAGGTTACTTTGTGGATGACATCGACGGGAACAAAAAGAACATCGTTCTACAACTGGAGCCGGGTTCGGTGCTTCCCAGCCATGACTTTCTGGCGGATATGAGCGCAAGTACCCAGGAGGCGGTACAAGGTCTGAACCTTTCCTCCGGCATCGTGACCATTGATGATGACGATTACGACCCAACTTATGCCAAAGGCGGCGAGCCTTCTCCCTATATCACCCTGGAAAAAGCACAGGAGATTGCGCTTACCCAGGCAAATGTGGAAGCTACGGACGCGGTATTCGATGACAAGGAATTCGACCATGATGACGGAACCCCAATTTTTGAACTGGAATTCACTGCCAATGGGAATGAGTATGAATATGATGTTCATGCCGTGACGGGAAAGATTATGAGGGCGGAGCACAAGACCATCGGCACACAGAGTGGTAACCAGAATACCGGCAGTGGTTCCGCTAACTACGGTGACACAGATTATGGCCCCAACAGCGATGGCGTCACCGATTACAACGATACAGACTACGGCCCCAACAGCGACGGCGTCACCGACTACAACGATACGGACTACGGCCCCAACAGCGACGGCGTCACCGATTACAACGATACGGACTACGGCCCCAACAGCGACGGCGTCACCGATTACAACGATACGGACTACGGCCCCAACAGTGACGGCGTCACCGACTACAATGATACAGACTACGGCCCCAACAGCGACGGCGTCACCGATTACAACGATACGGACTATGGCCCCAACAATGACGGTGTCACTGACTACAATGATACGGACTACGGCCCCAACAGCGACGGCGTCACCGATTATGATGACGGCAACAGCAACTACGGCGATGATGGCGGAGATTCCGGCTATGACGATTGAACCGGCCAAAGCCGTTTCCCTTCGGCATGAGCTGAAGCACCAGATCAACCTGCGGGAAGATCTGGTGCTTTCCCAAAGGCTTCGGAAGCTGTTTATCCATGACAAAAACGCCGGTCCGGACGGTACATACCGCGTGACCAGCCTGTATTTTGACACTCCTTATGACAGTGCCCTGCGGGAGAAAATCGACGGGGTAAACCGGCGGGAAAAATTTCGTCTGCGATACTATGGGGCGGATCGTTCTTTTATTCGGCTGGAAAAGAAGTACAAGGTAAACGGCCTGTGCGGCAAGCGCAGCACCTGGATGGCCCGGGAACAGGTGGAGAAACTGCTTTCCGGCAGCTATGAATTTCTGCTGGACTCGGGTGAACCGCTTCTCATAGAGCTTTACAGCAAATTAAAAGGGAAAGGGCTGCGGCCGAAGACCATTGTCCGTTACGACAGGGAGGCCTTTCTCTATGCGCCCGGCAACGTGCGGATCACCCTGGATCGGGACATCCGTACCGGCCTTGGGAGCGTAGATTTTCTGAATTCGGAAATTTTTTATCTGCGCGCAATGGAGCCCGGCACGGTGCTGGAAATCAAATACGATGCGTTTTTGCCGGAACTCGTCCGCATGGCGGTACAGGTGGCCGGGAGACAGGCGTCGGCCTGTTCCAAGTACGCCATGTGCCGGCGGTTTGATTGAGCAAATAGAGGAGGAAGGGCTGCCATGACCTTTCAGGATATTTTTAAATCCAGCTTTCTAGAGAACATCACCAGCATTTCCATCTTGGACATGGTGATTGCACTGGCTCTGGCTTTCCTGCTGGGATTATTTATCTTTTTCATCTATAAAAAGAGCTACAGCGGCGTGATGTACTCGGCGAGCTTTGGCGTGACGCTGATTGCTTTATCCCTCATTACGACCCTGCTGATCATGACGGTGGTAAGCAATATTGTGCTGTCTCTCGGCATGGTGGGCGCCCTGTCCATCGTCCGGTTCCGCACGGCTATCAAAGAACCCATGGATATCGCTTTTCTGTTCTGGGCTATTGCAGTGGGCATTGTGTTGGCGGCGGGACTGATTCCCCTGGCAGTATTCGGCAGCATCTTTATTGGGGCAGTTCTCATTGCCTTTTCCCGAAAGAAAACTGTGGACTCCCCCTATATCCTGGTGGTTCACTGCGCAAACAGCGAAATTGAGGAGCGGGCACGGATTTTTGTCCAATCCCAGGTCAAGCGGCTGAACCTCAAAAGCAAAAGTGTGGAAAACGGCAATATTGAACTCAACTATGAAGTCCGTCTCAAAGAGGACAGCAGTGCCTTTGTCAACGAGTTGGAGGCTATACCGGGCGTATCCCTGGTAGTGCTGGTCTCCTACAACGGCGACTACATGGGATAAGGCAATGGTAAAGATGGTAAAACATAAGTATATCGACTGGATTTGCATCGGCGCGGCGGTTTTAGCAGCCCTCCTCGCCCTGCTGCTGATGTTCGGCGAACAGTTGGGGATTCCCAAAGCCAGCGCCAACCCGGGATATGTGACCCGTCTGTTTGACGACAGCCGGGTACACACCATTGATATTCAAATCGAGGACTGGGGCACTTTCATCGAGAACGCTAAAAGCGAAGAATATGTGGCCTGCACCGTCGAAATCGACGGGGAGGAGTTTCATCATATTGGGCTGCGGGCAAAGGGCAACAACTCTTTGCGGCTGACGGAGGAATACGGGCTTTCCCGCTACAGCCTCAAGCTGGAATTTGACCAGTTCCTGGACGGCGGGAATTATTATGGGCTGGACAAATTTTCTCTGGACGCCTCCTTTCAGGACAACAGCTATCTGAAAACCTATATGGTCTACGATATGATGGCGTTTATGGAGGTGCCCGCGCCCCTTTGCAGCTATGTCTGGGTAACGGTCAACGGAGAGGACTGGGGATTATTTCTGGCGGTGGAGGAGCCGGAGGAAGCCTTTGCCCGCCGGAATTTTGGGAATGATTACGGGAAGCTGTACAAACCGGATTACCGTTCCCTGAGTGCAGAAAATGCTGACGTCGCGCTGCAATATATCGACGATCACCCGGACAGCTATCCCGGTATCTTTGAAAACTCTAAATTTAAGACGTCCTACGCCGATCAGGAACGGGTAATTGCGGCACTGAAAACTCTGTCCACCGGCAAAAATCTGGAAACCGCCATCAATGTGGATGAGGTGCTGCGATATTTCACCGTACAGGTCTTTGTAATGAATTGGGACAGTTATCTGGGCCATACCGGACATAACTACTTTTTGTATGAAGAAAACGGGATCCTCAGCATCCTGCCCTGGGATTACAACCTGGCTTTCGGCACCTATGCCCTGGGCATGACCGACCCCATAAAAGATCCCAATATCCTCATCAACTACCCCATCAACACCCCGGCGGAAGGTGAGGTGATGCTGAACCGGCCGCTTTACCACAACTTAATGAAGCATAATGCGTATTTTGCCAAGTATCACGCATACTTGGACGAACTGCTCTCGGAATATTTTGAAAGCGGGCGGTTTGAAACAACTTTCTGGCAGATGGAAAAGTTGATCGCACCCTATGTCCAAAAGGATCCGACTGCGTTTTGCTCCTTTGAAGGCCATCAGCTGGCGGTGGATACACTGGAACAGATCTGCCTGCTCCGGGCGCAGAGTATACGCGGACAGCTGGATGGGGAAATTCCCGCCACCATCCGGGGCCAGCAGGAAAACCCGGATGCCAAAGTTGACGCTTCCCAAGTTCAACTGGCCGACTTGGGGGATTTTGAAGATTTGGAGTCGGCAAAAGGTAAGCAAGAAGCGGCTCTGAATGCCATAAAAAGCAAAAGCGCTTAGAACCACGCGATTCTAAGCGCTTTTGTCTTTTGCAACGGGAAAGGCTCACTTTTCCGGCTCCGGTTCGCCGGGCTTTCTAAATATCAGGATACCTTTAGAAGATGGCATGATGGAGCAGGAAACCAGTTCAAATCCCTCCTGTTCCATTTTATTGGCCGTACCTTCTACTCTGGCGGCCATTTCCCTGGCTTTGGGGGAATATTTGATTACCACCGTTTTGTACATCGACTTCACCTCCTATCCACGAAGAAGTTTATGGCACATGCTGAAACCACGATCACTGCCGCCAAAATTTACACTTTGGATTATATCAGAAAGAAGCGCGCCAACCAAATCTTGCAAAAGCAAAAAGAAAATCGAGCGTCCGCAGACGGAATGGAAACGGTATTGGAAAAGTATGCGGCATTTCCTTTTGAATGCACAGGCCCTTGAAAAGAATTTGCCCGCAAACAGATGGAATGCTACAACGCGGACAAAAAGAAAGAACCGGCGCAGAAACACCGGGAGCTGGGCAGGGCAAAAAGCGCCTTGATGAGATTGACAACTTCACCCAGAAAATTTGAGAGGACAACGCAACCGGCAAGCTGTGTGATGCGCGGTATGCCACGCCGTCCATCTCTTACGAGGAAGAGCCGCAACGCCTGAAAACAGGCATTCCCAAAATACAACATATCTTGAAACTGAAACGGACAAGACTGAGAGCCTGCAAAAATTTATTACAGGGTCAAGCAGATTGCCGCACTCCAGGAACTCACACCCGAACTGATACACGAGTTTTTTGACAGGATGATCGTGTGCGCACCGAGATACCTTGACGGCAAGCGTGTTCGGTCCATGGATATTTACTACAACGGTGCAGGCATACTCCGAGAACTCAGTCCCGAAGAACTGGAAAAAGCGTTTCAAGCGCATTTGGCGGAGCGGAACGCAGCAAAGCAAAAGCGAAACAGCACGGCCAAAGGCTACGCCGCTTAGCAGAACCAATGATCAAATTTCAATATAAGAGCCCCTTGGGGCACCTTCCTTGCGGAGGGTGCCCCAAGGGGGCCTTTTTGTATCCTCGTTTTACGCTCCGGTATGGATCATGTCAATCCCCTGACGCAGGATATCCTCGCTGATCGCCCCCCGGGCATAGGCCGCCACATGGCCCTCCTCATTGATGAAAAAGGTCATGGGCAGGGAATAGGCCCCGTAGGCCATAGACGCCTCCGACTGCGTGTCGTAGAATACCGGGAAGGTATAACCCTGCTCCTGAATGAAGCTGGCGGCGGTATCCACCGTCTCCCGGCTGCCGTCGGTGGCATTGACCATCAGGAATTGGACCTCCTCCCCCAGCTCCTCATAAGCCGCGTGAAAATCCGGCATCTCACTTTTACAGGGCGGACACCAACTGGCCCAGAAGTTGAGTACCACCGGCTTGCCCGCGTAGTCGGACAGATTCACCGCGTTGCCCTCCTGGTCGTACACCGTGAAGTCGGGTGCGTCCACCGGCTCCTGGGAGACGGACGCCTCCGGCCCGGCGGAATGTTCCTCCTCCGTCCCTGACAGCTGGCCGGCAGCCTGAGCGGCCCCCAATTGGCGATAGAGCACGGAGGCCCCAATGATCACCACCAGGAAAATCAGTGCGACAACCGCCATCATTTTCTTCGTTTTCATGCAGATTCCTCCTCTCAGCTCAGCAGCGTAAGCAGCCGCCCCAGGGTTCCGGTGGCCATGAGAATGCCCACCAGGATCAGGAACACGCCGCACACCAGATTGATAACCCGATAATGTCTTTTGATCCAGTCAAAAGCGACCTTCAGATAGTCAATGAGTACCGCGCTGAGCAAAAACGGCACCCCAAGGCCGAGGGAATAGACCAACAGCATGGCCATCCCCTCCAACACATGGCCCTGCTGGGAGGCCAGCATCAGCGCCGAGCCCAGAAAGGCCCCTACACAGGGCGTCCAGCCCACGGAAAAAATAATGCCGAACAGGACGGCGGAACAGAATCCCATCCCCCCGGCATCCACCCTTCCTTGTCTCCCCCGGAACAGGTGGATCTGGAACACCCCCAAAAAGTTCAGGCCAAAAAAGATGACCACCAGGCCGCATACCAAGTTCACCGCCGTTTGATACTGACGGACGAACCCCCCCAACGTCCCCGCCAGAGCACCCATGGCCACAAAGAGGACGGTGAACCCCATCACAAAGCCCAGGGCATTGATGACCGTTTTCCGCAGGGAATTGCCCTGCCCGCCGGCAAAATAGGACAGGTAAATGGGCAGCATGGGCAGCAGGCAGGGGGAGATGAAGGTGATCACCCCTTCCAGAAAAGAGATCAAATACTGCATCAATCCCGCTCCTCCCTTCTCCCGGTGGCGATCCCCAGCAGCCAGCCCAACACGCCCAGGTAGAGCATGGAACGCACTGGACTTGAGGAAATCGCACAGGTTCCGTTGCAGCCAAAGAACTGGTACCAGGCCAGGCCGGCCAGCGCCCCTCCGGCAAAAAACAGCGCCGGCCGGATCCATCGTTTCCACTGTCTCATCTCAGTGCCCCCGCTGGGCCAGATATTCCTCCGCGGCGTGCACCGCCGCCGCGCCATCAGACACAGCGGTGACCACCTGGCGCACCTGCTTGGTGCGCACGTCCCCCACGGCATACACGCCGGGGATGCTGGTCTTCGTCGACTCATCCGCCACGAGATATCCGCTCTCATCCAGCTCCAGCTGGCCCCGCGCCAGATCGGAAGCGGGCTTGCGCCCGATGCTGACGAACACCCCGTCGCAGTCCAGGCTGGACTGCGCCCCGGTGTTCACGTCCCGCAGGCGCACCCCGGCGAGCCCTCCGTCCGCCCCTTGCTCAAATCCCTCCACCACGCTGTTCCAGCGAAACTCCACGTTGTCCGCCTCCATCAGGGGCTGGTGGTAGATTTTCGTGGCCCGCAGGGTGTCCCTACGGTGGACCAGGATGACTTTCCGGGCAATGCGGCTGAGCAGGGCGGCGTCCTGGGCGGCGGTGTTGCCGCCCCCCACCACCACGACGGTCTTCCCCTTGTAGAACATCCCATCGCAGTCGGCGCAGTAGTGCACCCCCCGGCCTGTCAGCTCCTGCTCCCCGGGCACTCCCAGCTCCCGGGGGCTGGCCCCCGTGGCCAGCACCACCGTCCTGGCCAAGAAGGTCCCCTCGCTGGTGTCCAGCACCTTGGGGTCGGCGGACAGGTCCGCCCGCAGCACCTGGGCCAGCTTGGTCCGGGCTCCGAACCGCTCCGCCTCCCTCTGCATCTTCACTGCCAGGGAGTAGCCATCGATGCCCTCCTCAAAGCCGGGGTAGTTGTCGATCTGGTGGGACAGGGCCATCTGGCCGCCGGGGGCCAAGGCCTCCAGCAGTACCGCGTCCAGCCCGGCCCGGGCCGCGTACAGCGCGGCGGTATACCCGCCGGGGCCGCCGCCAATGATGACCATATCATGGATATGCTCCATGGAAATCGCTCCTTGTCTGAAGCCCCGATGGGGGCATTCTTCTTTTTCCCTTAGTATGCCCGCCCATGGCCCCCCCTTTCCGTGACCAGGTCACAAAAAAGCAAAGGGGCTCCCCCGGCAGAGCCGGAGGAACCCACAGGCCGCCGGAACAGACGACCGCTTGCGCCCAGAGAGCATCTCAGTCTAAGGCCAGCGACGCGGCCAGCAGCTTTTTTGTATAATCATGTTGGGGATCATCATACACCGCGTCCACATCCCCCTCCTCCACAACCTGGCCGTGGTACATCACGCACACCCGGTCGCACAGCTGGTACACTACCGCCAAATCGTGGGAGATGAACAGGTAGGACAGACGGTATTTCTCCCGAAGATCAGCCAGCAGCTGCAAAATCTGAGCCTGGAGGGTGACGTCCAGGGCGGACACCGGCTCGTCCAGCACGATGAGCTTGCTGCCCTGGATGAGGGCGGCGGCAATGGACACCCGCTGACGCTGTCCACCGGACAGCCGGGCGGGCTTTCTCCCATAGTGCTCCTCAGTGAGCCCCACCTGGACCAGCATATCCACCGCCCGGGCCTTTCGCTCTTTCCTATCCCGCACCCCGGAGGCCCGCAGGGCCTCCTCCAAAAACCACCCCACCGTCCGGGCGGGGTTGAGGGAGCCGTAGGGATCCTGGAATACCATCTGGGGGCGGGAGCTGTTCACCCTCAGTATTCCCTGGTAGTCCGTAACCAGGCCCAGCACGCACTTGGCCAGGGTGGTCTTGCCTGAGCCAGACTCCCCCACAATACCCAGGGCCTCCCCAGGGGCCAGGGTGAGGGAGACATTTTTCAACGCCTGAACCCGGTCTTTCCCCTTTCCATACCAGCTGTTCAGGTTTTGGATGTCCAGAATGGGCTCAGCCATGTTCCACGCCTCCCCTCAGTTTTCTCCGGGTGGGCCGGGCGGCGATGAGCTGCCGGGTGTACTCCTCCCGGGGGTGGTAAAACACCTGGTCGATGGTCCCCTCCTCCACGATGAGGCCATGGCGCATCACCACCACCCGTTGGCACAGGGCCTTCACCACCCCCAGATCATGGGAGATGAACAGGATGGCGGTGCCCTCCCTGCGGTTGATCTCCTTCAGGGTGTCCAGGATCTGGGCCTGAATGGTCACATCCAGCGCGGTGGTGGGCTCATCGGCAATGAGCAGCCGGGGATGCAGCACCAGCGCGGCGGCGATCATCACCCGCTGGCGCATACCGCCGGACAGCTGGTGTGGATAGCAGCCGTACAGCTTCTCTCCGTCCGGCAGCCCGGCCAGGGCCATGGCCTCCAGCGCCCGCTGACGCCGCTGCTGCGTTGTCAACCGGGTATGTATCCGCAGCGCATCCTCCACCTGCCGGCCGATCTTCATGGTGGGATTCAGACTGGTCATGGGCTCCTGAAAGATGATGGACAACTCCTTGCCCTGGTACCGGCGCAGCTGAGAACGGCTCATGGCCAGCAGATCTGAGCCGTCAAACAGGGCCTTGCCAGAGATGGCCACCTGAGCGCGGCGGACCAGCCCCATAAGGGCATGGGCGGTCATGGACTTGCCAGAGCCCGACTCCCCCACAATGCCCACCATCTCCCCCTCTCCCATGGAGAGGCTGAAGTCCTCCACAGCGGCAAATGGAACGGTGTAGTCATGGAACTCCACCTTCAAATGCTCCACGTTTAGCAGCATTATTTATCACCCAGCCTTTCCCGGATCCCCTCGCCCACCATGCCCACGCCCAGAATCATCAGGATCATCACCAGGGCAGGAAACAGAATGAGCCAGGGAGAGGTGGCAAAGTAGCTTTGGGCCTCGCTGATCATCCGGCCCAGGCTGGTGTCCGGCGGAGTGACCCCGATGCCCAGATAGCTCATGGATGCCTCGGCCAGCACCGCGTTGTTAAAGCCGATGGTCAACCCGCTGAGCAGTACCGGCCAGGTGTTAGGCAAGATATGGACAAAAATGATGCGCAGGTTTGACACCCCCATCAGCCGGGCCGCCCGGACAAAATCCCGGTCCCGGTACTTGAGGAACTCCCCCCGCGCCAGCCGGGCGAAGCTGGGGATGAACAGGACGCCCAGGGCCAGGATGACGTTATACTTCCCCGGACCGATGACAGCGATGACCACCAGCCCCAGCAGCACGCTGGGGAAGGCGGCAACAGCGTCGCAAACACGCATGACAAAGGCGTCCGCCGCCCCACCGTAGTAGCCGCACAGCGCCCCCAGGACCAGTCCCGCCGCAAAACCGATGGCCAGTACCGCCAGGGCGATGGTCAGCGTGGCGCTGGCCCCCTCCAGGGTGCGGGAGAACACGTCCCGTCCCATGTGATCACAGCCAAACAGATGGGACACAGAGGGGGCCGCATACTGGTCCGCGGTGCTTATCGCCGTGGGGGAATAAGGGGTCCAGAACAGGCCCAGGGCGCTGTAACCCACGCTGAGCACAGTGAGGGCCAGGCCCAGGGTCAAATACCAGTTCTTCCTTCTTTCCATGGCCTTACCTCTGTCTCAGTCGGGGGTCCATCACCCGGTACAAGGCGTCAGCCAGGAAATTGCACACCACTACCACCATGGCGATGAGGGCCACAATGGCCTGCACCACCGGGTAGTCCCGGTTGCCGATGGAGGTGACCAGCATCTGGCCCACCCCCTGCACAGCAAACACCTGCTCCACCACAATGGACCCGGCCACGATGTCGGCGATGGTCATGGCCAGAAAGGTGATCACCGGGATTATGGCATTGCGCAGGGCAAAGCGCCAGAGCACCCCGCTCTTGGAGTTTCCCTTGCTGTACGCGGTGCGGATATAGTCCTCCCCCATCTCGCTTAGAATAGAGCCGCGCAGCATCTTCACCGTCATGGCCGCCCGGGGCAGGGCGATGGCCAGGGCCGGGAAGAACAGATAGCCCAGATAGGCCCCCACCCCCTGCTGGGCCGCCGAGGTGAAACTGCCCACGGTGAACCAGCGGAGCATCAGGCTAAACACGTAGGTCAGCGCGAACCCCAGCAGAAAGTTGGGGATGGACATGGTGACCTGACCCAGCACCGTCAGGGCCTTGTCCACCACCCCCCCCTCATACCGGGCGCACAGAATGCCCAGGGGTAGGGCGATGGCCACGATGAGCAGGAAGGACATTCCCGCCAGGGTAGCGGTCACTGCGATCCGGCTGCCAAGCAGTTGGGCCACCGGCACGGCATAGTTATAGGACTGCCCCAAATCTCCGGTGACCAGCCCTCCCAGCCAGTTGAGATACCGCTGCCACAGGGGAAGGTCCAGCCCCAGACGCGCCCGCAAAGCGGCGATCTGCTCGGCGGTGGCGTCCACCCCCAGGATGGAGGTAGTTGGATCGCCGGGCAGAATGGAAAAGGCCAAAAAGGCCAAGATGGTCACCAGCAGCAGGGTGACCACCAGCAGGCCCAGGCGCTTGCAAATTAAAATTGTGTGAGCCACCGCGCTTGCGCCCCCTTTCGTCAATCACTTTGCGCCAAAGGCTGCCGCCCAGGGCGGCAGCCTTTGTGTCGCGATGTCTTATCTACACCCGTCAGATATAGCGGATGGTGCTCATGTCCAGCACATAGGTGCGGTACAGCTCCAGCCCGGTCAGCTCCGGGGACATGACAGTCAGGTCGCACAAGTCCTGGAGCCACACGCTGGCGGCCTGCTCACTGAGGATAGTCAGCGCCCGCTTGTAAAGCTCCTCCTGCTCCCCCTCGTCCAGGGCGGTGATGGCCTGGGCCACCGTCTGGTCATACTCCCCGTCGTCAAAGTTGATGAAATTGTTCTGGTAATCGGATACGTACCGGATAACCATCTCCCGGGCGGTCATGTCACTGGCCGCCACGCCGCACACGGTGGACTGGAAGTCCCGGCCTTGGTACACCTGGGACACCCAGGTCTCCCACTCCACGGGGACAATATTGGCGGTAATCCCCACCGCCTTGAGCTGCTCGGCGATGACCTCGGCGGTCTGCACGTGCTGGGTGTAGTTGCTGGGCACGGTAATATCCATTGTAAAACCGTCGGGGTAGCCCGCGTCGGCCAGTAACTGCTTGGCGCTGTCCACATCGGTGGGATATGCGTCGTTGAGCTCCTCCATGTAGTACTTGCTGAAGGCGGGGTACATGCTGGTGCCCACCTGCACCCCCGCCCCATCGCACACAACATCGATGATCTGCTGCACGTCAATGGCGTAGCACAAGGCCTGGCGCACCCGCACGTCATCGAAGGGGGCCACGTTGTTGTTCAGGTACAGAGCCTGAACCAGCTTCATGGTATCCTCCACCACGGTAAACTGGCCCTCCACTTGGCTGGCCTGGGTGTTGGGCACATGGATGGCCATGTCCAGCGATCCGCTTTGCAGGCTCATCACCAGGGTGTCGCTGTTGGTGATGATGCGGAAGGTCACCTGATCCAGATAGGCGCCTTCCCCCCAGTAGGCCTCATACTTCTCGATGACCATACTGTCCTGGGGGGTGTAGGAAACATACCGGAAGGGACCGGTTCCCACGGGATTCTGGGCAATGCCGTCCCCGGAGCCGGCGGGGATGATGGCGGCGGTCATGGAGTAGAGGAACTCCAGACTGGGCTCGGCCAGCGTAACCACCACATGGCTGTCGTCGGTGGCCTCAATGGCGGTGACATTAGAAAACGCCGTGATCAGAGGGGTTCCATCGTTCTCCGATCCGGCGCAGCGTTCCAGGGAATAGACCACATCCTCGACTGTGACCGGTTCCCCATTGTGGAACGTGACGCCCTCCCGCAGCGTGAAGGTGTACGTCAATCCGTCCTCCGAAATCACATAGTCACTGGCGACGGCCTGTCTCACAGCACCGTCGGAGCTGGCTTTCACCAGCCCTTCGAAGATGTTGAACAGCACCTCGCTGCTCCCCGCGGCCACCGCCTTATGGGGATCGAGGCTGTCCAAATCCTGTGCGATACCTACCGTGACTGAGTTTCCGTTGTCGGATGACTCGCCCGATTGTGCAGATGCCGTGGGGCTGGCGCTGGACTCCGTACCTCCTGTACATCCGTACAGTGAAGCCGGCAGCAGAGCCACCGCGGCAAGCAGCAAAAGGGCCCGTTTGAGTTTGCTGGGCATTTTGCTTCTTCCTTTCTACTGCATTTCTCGCAACTGTATTCAGTTGTCGCTTCATTGTACCTGTTTCCGGAGGAAAAAGCAAGAGGGGAGTTTCACTTTTTCCCATGAGGATTGTCGAACCCCGCCGCAAAGTAAAAAAGAGAGCCCAAGGGGGCTCTCTTTTTTACTTACTTACTCACTGCCTGGCAGCGGTATCTGCCCCCACACCGGCGCAGGCGTGGCTGCACGCCCACAGCCGGTCGGCGGTGGGTTTCCAGTTTTCGGCGTAGGCGTCGCACTTGGCGCACAGGTGCTCAGCGCTCTCCGGGGACTCGGGGTCGGTGGAATGGGCGCCGGTGCGCGCCACCATCTCCCGCAGCTTCTCCGGGTTCTCCAGCATGGGGCAGGGGCACAGCATATTCTCGTTGAAGGGCTGGCCATCATGGTAGGCCATGAACATGGGAGAGCGCAGGCAGTCCAGCAGGGACTTCTCCCGGATGTTGGAGTCAGAGTAGTGGATAAACACGCAGGGATCCACGTCGCCGTTGGCGTTGATGTGCAGGTAGCGCCGCCCTCCGGCGATGCACCCGCCCACGTACTCCCCGTCGTTCTGGAAGTCCAGCAGGAAGATGGGCTTGGTGTGGCGGTAGCGGTCCCGCACCCGGCGGTAGAACTCTTCCCGCTGCTCCGGGGTGGGCAGCAGCTCGGGCACGGCATCATTGCCCACCGGCATGTAGTGGAAATACCAGGCAAACTTGGCCCCCCACTCCACCAGGCCGTCCACAAACTCCTCCGAGCTGATGGACTCCATATTGGCCCTGGTGTAACAGCAGGACACGCCGAAGGGCAGCTTCCGCTCCTTCAGGATTTGTATGGCGTGACGCACCTTTTGGAATACCCCGTCCCCCCGGCGGCCGTCGGTGGCCTCCTCAAATCCCTCCACGCTGATGGCGGGGACAAAGTTCTTTACCCGGAGCATCTCGTCAGCGAAAGCCTCGTCGATCAGGGTGGCGTTGGTAAAGGCCAAGAACTGGCAGTCGGAGTGCTTGTTGCACAGGGCGATCAGGTCGTCCTTGCGCACCAGGGGTTCGCCGCCGGTGTAGATGTAGATGTATACCCCCAGCTCCTTGCCCTGGGTGATGATGCTGTCGATCTCGTCGAAGGTCAGGTTGAGCTTGTTGCCGTACTCGGCGGCCCAGCAGCCGGTGCAGTGCAGGTTGCAGGCGGAGGTGGGGTCCAGCAAAATGGCCCAGGGGATGTTGCAGCCGTATCTCTCCCGATTCTCCTGCTGCTTGGGCCAGCCGATCAGGTTGCCGTTGAGCATGAAGTTTTCGAAGAAGGTGCGGCGCACCTCGTCGTCGATGTCCGTCCACATGCTGCGGATCAGCCGGTACCAGTTGTTGTCCGGATCCTCAATGGCCCGGCGGAAGGCCGCCCGCTGGGCGGGGAAGCTGTTGGGACCGTCCCCGGCAAACTTGTCCACCCAATCCATCAGCTTGGGGATATTCGCGTCAGGATCCTTGTCCAGATACTCATACACCTTGCGGAATCCGACCTTTTTCACACTATCCATTACGCTCATGGCATACCTTCTCCCGATCAATGTGATTCAGAATGGATGATCCATTGGATTTTCCACAGCTCTATTATAAGTCGGACTCCTCCTCTCCGCCATTGACACAGTACGACAAATTGTCCGCAATTTTGACACAGCGCTGCGCTTGTCAATTTTTTTGGCGCCGCTGGGCCAGGCGCTCCAGCATGAAATCCATGCTGCCATCCATGATAGTGTAAAAGTCCTCCAGCCAGTCCACCGAATTCTGGGGCATCCCGCGGTCCACCCAGTGGAGCACGACGCTGGCCAGCCCCTGGGTACACAGCTGGGTGACGAACTGCTCCTGCTGAAGGGTGACCCGGTGATTTTTCGCCGTCTCCTCCACCTTCGCCCGGATGGGCGGCAGCAGCCACCGGCACAGGTAGTGCTCCACATAGCTGCGCTCATAGGCCCGGTAGATGTTGAGCACCACCGTGCGGTGGCTCCGCAGACGCGCCATGGTTTCCTGCATGACCGTCCACCATTGGTCCGGCTGAATATCCCGCAGTTTTTCCAGTTCCTGCTGAAAGCTCCAATCCACCACGCTGTACAGGTCGGAAAAATGATAGTAAAAAGCCTGGCGGGAGATGCCGCAGCGTTCCACCAGCTCGGTCACCGTGATCTCATCCAGCGGTTTCTGCCCCAGCAATTCCAGCAGGGCGCCCTGGATTTCCCCTTTTGTACCTCTAGGCATTCCATTCCCCCATTTCGTCTTTCTTTCCTCAAATTATACCGGGACGGCAGATTTTGCGCAACTGTTTTCTTTCTACAGCTCACCCAATGGACGGGAATACTTCTGCCGCCGCCGCGGCATACTGTGGAAAAGGATCGCGCATCTCTCATGGCAAGGAGGAATCGGTTTGGGCGCAGAGGGCACATCGGGAAATAAGCTCTGGTACGCCGCGGCGGGGGGCGCCGCCGGGCTGGTAAACGGATTTTTTGGCGGCGGGGGCGGCATGGTGCTGGTTCCGCTGCTGGCGGGCAAGTGCGGACTGGGCCAGCGCAGGGCCTTTGCCACCTCAGTGGCGGTGATCGCGCCCCTGTGCGCTCTGTCCGCCGGCATCTACTACCTCCGGGGCAGCCTGGACCCCATGGCCTCCCTGCCCTACCTGGTGGGTGGGCTGGCCGGCGGGCTCATCGGCGGCAGGGTGTTCCGGCGCATGTCCATGGTCCTGCTGCGCCGGGTGTTCGCCCTGCTCATTCTGTACGGGGCAGTCAAGGCCCTGATATGAGCAGCTGGCTTCTTCCAGTGCTGGCCGGGGCCGCCACCGGCGTGCTGTCCGGCTTCGGCGTGGGGGGCGGCTCTCTCCTTCTGATCTATATGACCAGCTTTGCCGGCGTACCACAAACCCTTGCCCAGGGGATCAACCTACTCTATTTCCTGCCCACGGCGGGGGCCGCCCTGCCCTCCCATTTCAAAAATGGGTATGTGGAAAAGGCCGCCCTGGCCCCCGCCATCCTGGCTGGACTGGCCGGGACGGCGCTGGCGGCCTGGGCGGCCACATCCATTGACACAGATCTTCTGCGCCGGTGCTTCGGCATATTTTTGCTGATTATTGGCCTCCGGGAGCTGTTCCGGCGGGAAAAAGCGCCCCCAGGCGCTCCCCGATCTGACCGGTGACTCCCGGCGCGCCGAAGAGATAGCGCTCCCCCTCCCGGGTGATCACCAGCAGCCATGGCCCCTCCCGGGGGTCCAGGCAGAGGGTGATGCTTCCCCATGCCGCGCTGCGGTAATGGCCCTTGCGCACCGTGTCCATGGCGGTGCCCGCCACCCGGATCAGGTCATCGGGCAGCTCCTGGAGCAGCTCCGCCTGGCCGATGTCTTCCAGAGGGATCTCATACCGGTCTCCGCCATGGCTGGCCCTCAGTGCTTCTTGGGTCAGTGCCAGCTCCACCGGGGCGCGCTCCTCCCCCATGAGCCACACCCCCAGCAGGGGCAGGAAAACCAGCAGGGCTGCCACCGCCCCCATGAGGATCTTCCCCGCCGGGCGGGCCAGGTTCACCGAGGTGTTGCCCCCCACCCGGTCGTTCACCACCAGCCGCCGGTCGTTGGGGTTACAGTAGAACAGGCCCCAGATCCACTGGTCGTCCTCGTCCACGTAGAAGCCGGTGCCGCTGTCGGCGGTGAGCTTCTCCTGGGCCCGGCGGAGGTGGAACTCCAGGCGAAAGCACACCACCACCAGCCCTAAGGTGAGCACTCCAATGGCCGCCATACCGGGGAGAACGGCATAGTAGCTCCCCCACAGGGCCAGGGCGAACAGGGCCATGAACCAGCTGAGCCACAACCAGCTGCGCCGCCAGTAGGCCCGGCGCAGCCGAGTAAGGGCCTGGGTGCGGTCGGTGTTGCCGTCAACCACCTCCGACTTGCGCCGGAAGGCATACCGGTAGAGCAGCCAGAACAGCAGGATACACAAGGGGTTGACCAGGAACACCACCCCCGCCAACCAGCCCCAGGCGGTCCAGGCCCCGATCACGGGCAGGGCGCTGATGAGAAGGGGCGGCAGGAAGTGGCGGAAGGTCAGCTCCTTTATCGGCTGGGCGGCGGCGGCCAGGTCCACCGTCACCGACTGGGGGACTGACTGCCCACCCCAACCCCGGCTGGCCTTGATGGCCCGCAGGTCCCGGTTGCACCGGACATACACCACCATGGGGGTCACAATGGCCAGATCCGTCCACACCAGCATGGCCGTCAGGCTCTCCCCCATGGACAGGGGGACCAGCAGACCCAGCAGGGCCAGGGCGGTGAGAACCAGGCAGACTGCCCCCAGCTGGCCCTTGAAGCGGCGCAGCCGGGCCAGCACGTCGGGGTCGGTGCGGGCCACAAAGGGCAGGGTGGCCCCGATGACGATGTTCTTCTTGAACTTGGTCTCGTTGACCAAAAAGGCGTACATCATGGCGGGCACCCAGATCACGCACAGCCACAGAATCACGTTTCCCGTCATTTCCCTTCCCCCTCCTCGTCATAGAGTTTGGCGCACAGGTCCAGGATCTCCCCTCGCTCCAGCCCGGCCAGGCGCAGCTCAGACAGGCGCAGGCGCAGCCCCTGCAGAGTGTCCCGGCTGGGCCCAACCGCCCCATGCCGGGGGGCCACCGTGGCCCCGCTGCGCCGGTCCGTCTGGATATAGCCCTCCTGCTTCAGAAGCTGGTAGGCCTTGGACACCGTCATCATGTTGATGCCCGCCTCATCCGCCAGGGCCCGGATGGTGGGCAGGCGCTGACCAGGCTCCAGCCCGCCGTCGGCGATGCCCAGCACGATCTGGTTGCGGATCTGCTGGTAGATGGGTACATCGCTGTTAAAGTCCAAGTGCAGAAGCATCCCGCCCCCTCCTTTGCATTACTTATGATAATGCAAATAATGCTATTTGTCAAGAAAAATTTACCCGCCGTGTACTTGACAGGGTATGTAAAGCACGCTATACTATTTTTGTAAAGCTGACTTGACATTTTGGAAGGGGGATGGTCTGTGAAAAACCGCATTGCCGAGCTGAGAAAGGCCAGGCGCATCTCCCAGGCGGAGCTGGCCGACGCCGTGGACGTCACCCGGCAGACCATCATCTCCCTGGAGAGCGGGCGATACAACGCCTCCCTCCTGCTGGCCCACAAAATCGCCCGCTATTTCGAGCTGACCATCGAAGAAGTTTTTCTGTTTGAGAAGGAGGCATTTCCATGAGAGGCAATTCCAACTTTACCCCCAACCGGGCGCTGCTGGCCGGCCTATGCCTGAACGCTGTCTATCTCGGCACCGCCCACCTTCTGAAGTTTCAGGCCCCGCTGTTTTCCTTCTTTCAGGGCCTTTTGGCGGGGGCGGCCATCGCCCTGATGGTCCTGGGGGTGCTTCGGGCTACCTCGAAGGGCCGGGCCCTGCTGGCCCGGGCGCACCGGGCCAAGGGGCGCCTGCTGGGAAGGGGGGCTTGACCATGCCGGCCTGTCTGTTCTCCTCCGCCGACTATGAGCAGTCCCTCCGCCGCCGGCGGCTGGCGGGGGCCGGCCTTATAGCCCTGGGGGCGCTGGGCTGTTTATGCTACGCCCTGTTCCTCCGGGATGGCGGCCCCCTGCCCGACTTCGCCGGGTTCTACCTGGGGTTCAGCTGCGGACTGGCTCTGGCGGGGGTATTTCTGCTCCTCCGCGCCCAGTATTTGCTGAGTCATCCCCAGGCCCGCCGTCAGGCGAAAATCCGGGAGCAGGACGAGCGCTCCCGGGCCATTACCGCCCGGTCTTTTCAGTTCGCCGGGCTGTTCACCTTCTACCTGTGCGCCGCCGCCCTGCTGGTGGCGGTGACGGTGAATCGGGTCGTTGCCATGGCCCTGCTGGGGGTGATGGCAGTGTATGCCGCCGCCTTCCGATGTGCCAGCTTCTATCTGGCCAAACGGCTGTGAGCGGGAAAGGAGGCCCTCAATGGAACACGATCAGTTGGACTTTGAACAACACCTGCGCCGACAGAAGCAGATGAGCCTGCTCCTGATGATTCTGGGGATCGTGCTGTGGCTTTCGAGCTTTGCGGTGCGCCTGTTAAACATCGACAAGGGCGAGGACTTCCACTTTGCTTGGAACCTTTTCAGCTACCTTGCCCTGTGGCTGGTGATCTATCCCTCCGAGTACCGCCGGAACCGGTTCCGGAATATGACGCGCAACAGCTTCTACCTGGAAAAGGCCCGGCTGGAGGAAAACGACGAGCGCAAACAGCTCATTGAGCGCATGGCCTGGGAACACACCGGCAAACTGTTGAGCTGGGTGCTGCTGGCGGCCATGTTTGTGTCTCTGGCCCTGGTGCAGCTGGCGGTATTCTGGAGCTGCCTGGCGGTGTACCTCCTGCTGTGGGGCAGCTGGTGGCTGCTGCGCCGGCACTACTGGGAACGGATGTGAGGGATCGCGCCCCCGTTTCTTTATCTTTATGACGAGGAGGGACTTTCCATGGGCAACTGTGACAAAACCTTTTCCGCCCGAATGAAATGGAGCATGGCCCTGTCCGTCCTCCAGATCCTGCTGGGCGTTGCCCTCTACCTGCTGGGGCTGGCGGTACAGATCCGCCATGGGCAAATCGGGAGCCCGGCCTTTCACCTGGCCTGGAGCATCTTCGGCCCCCTGGCCTTCGTCCTGCTCACCCTCCACGGCGGGACCCGCTTTGCCCGCTACTACCGGCTGCTCCACAGCGAGCTCTACCGGAAACACACCCTCCGCGCCCAGAAGGATGAGCGCAGCCAGCTCATCGACTGCCTGGCCTGGAGAACAATGGGGAAGCTGCTGGTGGCGGCGCTGGAGGCGGCCATGCTGGTCTCCCTGGCCCTGGTACGGCTGGAAGTGTTCTGGACCTGCTTCGCCCTGTTCCTGTTCTGGGGCGTGGGCATCCGGATCGCGCGCCGGTGGTATGACAGCCGGCTATGACCTCTATGCTTGGGAGGAATCAATATGCCCCAGTCTGAACTCCCCCTAAAAATCCGCTACCTCACCCTGCCCATTTCGGAAAAACTGGCGGGGACGGAGGTGAACACCCTGCTGCGCCGCCGCCTGGGTCTGTCCGGGACGGTGCTGCGGCGGATCAAGTGGCTGCCCGACGGCATCACCGTGGACGGGGCACGGGTGAATGTGCGCTACCGGGTGTCGGCGGGGCAGGTGCTGTCCGTCCGCTTGTCCGACCCGGACACCGCCGCCCAGCCCTGGCCCAGCCAGGGGCTGCTGGACATCATCTATGAGGACGAGGACCTGGCGGTGGTGAACAAGGCCCCCGGGGTGCTGGTCCATCCCAGCCACGGCCACTTCGCCGACACGGTGGGCAACTATCTCATGGGGCGCTACCTGGGGTACCGGGAGGCCTCCGGCTTTCACCCGGTCCACCGGCTGGACAAGGGCACCTCCGGCCTGCTGGTGACGGCCAAGCACCCCCACGGTCAGGAAAAGCTGAAGAATCAGCTCCACACGGGAAACTTCCGGCGGGTATACCTGGCGGTGTGCGACGGGGTGCCCCAGCCTGGGGAGGGCATCCTCGACGTCCCCATTGGCCCGCTGGACGGCTCCCTCACTGCCCAGACCGTACGCCCCGACGGCAAGCCTGCCCGCACCCGCTACCGGGTACTGAGAGAACTGGGGAAGCGGGCCCTGGTGGAGCTGGAGCTGGACACCGGCCGCACCCATCAGATCCGGGTACACATGGCCCACATCGGCCACCCCCTCGTCGGGGATTTCCTCTACGGAACCGAGGCGCCGGAGCTCATCCGCCGCCCTGCCCTCCACTCTGCCCGGGTGGAGCTGACACATCCTATCACCGGGGAGCAGATGACGCTGACCGCTCCCCTCCCCGCCGACATCAAAGCACTCTTCTCACTAAAATAAAAGGAGTTTTTATCATGGCCAAAAAGGAGAAACGGTTTGAGATCATCCACGAGGAGGGCAGCGGCCTGTCCGTCGCCTACACGGTGTTTCTGGACACCGCCACTGGGGTGCAGTACCTCTTTGCCCAGTCAGGCTACGGCGGCGGGCTTACCCCCCTGCTGGATCAGGACGGCAAGCCCATGACCTGGGAGGTGTGACCGGCCTCCTCCAAGACGCCGCAACCTCTCTCCCCCATCAGTCTAAGAGCTTAACCCCTGGGGGAAAAAACAAGCCTTTTTGTATGATGCGGAAAACAGCTCCGCCCCTGTGCCAGTTGGCACAGGGGCGGGGCTGTTTCTTGCGGGAATCCCGCGGTGGGATTGGGGGGATCTGGCA
>CALXDP010000022.1 GCA_944387095.1 uncultured Oscillospiraceae bacterium | reverse complement strand
ATACGCTGGAGATCCAGGGACAGCCGCCCCCCTGGTCTGATATTCTGGCGGTGTTTGCCGCCAAAACGGCGGGCGCTTCTGATGGAACGACTGTGGCGATATTGGACGCGGCCAATGTGGAGGCCCTGCGCACAGTTTTCTGGGACATGACAAAACTTACCTCTACCCCCAGTGAGGTGGAGCATTCCGCCTCCGGAGATACTCCGGCCTGGACAGAGCAAATACTCACTGTGACGATCACCGCCAGGACGCCGGATGACATGCGGGTATTTTATTCTTTCACTGAGGAACAGAACGAGGCTCTGGATGAACTACTGGCAAATTCCAGTATGCTGGCTACCTTAGCCGGAGACCTCACGATCTCCGACGTCACAGCCAAAAAGCTGCTGGCTGACCTGCCCGCTGACCTAGACCCGGAGCGCCGGGCCGTGGTTGAGACCGCCTGCAGGCTGGTAGGCAAGGTCAACTACTTCTGGGGCGGGAAGTCCTTGGTGATCGGCTGGGACTCCCGCTGGGGCCAGCTCACCAAGGTATGGGCAGACGGCAATTCCACTACTGGCACCTACCGGCCTTACGGGCTAGATTGCAGTGGATTCGTCGATTGGGTATTTTATAATGTCACTAATGGAGAGTACGTCATAGGCCATGGCGGCGGTGCCCACATGCAGCATACCTACTGCACACCCATCTCTTGGGACGAAGCACAACCCGGCGATTTAGTGTTCTATCCCGGTGATGAACACGTAGGAATCGTGGGCGGCAGAGACGCAAACGGAGATTTGATGATTTTACACTGCACTTTTAAAACCAATAATGTAACAGTAAGTGGAGTGACAGGGTTTTCCTCTATTGCTAGGCCTAACTATATAATGATTAAAATGCCAATTTATTACTAAATAATCGCTTAAGTTGCTCATAATGGCAACTACTTCCTGTATTTTTAACGTTTTTGGTCGTGTATAATGGAGCTATAACAACGATCGGAGGCGTTTTATGGGATTTGGTAAATTATATGGTTACGCACGTGTATCCTCTAAAAGTCAAAACGAAGAGCGGCAAATTATTGCTTTGCGAGAATTTGGCATTGAGGCGCGAGACATTTATTGCGATAAACAGTCTGGAAAGGATTTTGATCGCCCAGAATATCAAAAACTACTGCATCTGCTTCAAGCAGGCGATGTATTGGTAGTAAAAAGCATTGATCGTCTGGGGAGAAATTATAATGAAATTCTGTGCCAATGGCGTATTTTGACTAAGGAAAAGCAGGTCTTTATCGTGGTTTTGGATATGCCGTTATTGGATACCAGAAGTACCCGTGATTTGACTGGAACACTAATTGCAGACATCGTACTCCAATTGCTCTCCTACGTGGCACAGACAGAGCGAGAATTTATTAAGCAGCGGCAGGCAGAGGGAATTGCGGCAGCGAAGGATCGCGGGGTGCGATTTGGCGTCCCTCCAAAGGTAAGGCCGAAAACATTTTATCAAATGCAGCTTTTGTGGCAGCAAGGGGCGATATCCGCTCGGGAGGCAGCCAGACAGCTCGGTGTGTGCCATAAGACCTTTTTGCGCTGGGCGCGAGAGCAGGTGGATACAGTCCAAGCGGGGTAGGAGAACCTCCGCGTACCTGTATTTCTTTGATAAAAAACAGATAGGCTCTGTGAGAAAATTTTGGTTATAAAGGTTGAGATTATGCACCGGTCAAAACGAAATACATTTCCGAGGGGGAAAAAGCAGAAAATTACTGAATTGGAGTAGATTTCTACTTACTTTATTGATTGCTCTTAAAACGCTGCGCCGCCCTGATACACTGAAAAAGTAGTCAGATTTGTTGGGAAGTGGTGTTATGGTTTACCTTTCTTTTCTAATTGGATTTTCATTCATCTGGAGGCTTTAAGAGCTTCCTTATTTTATCACTAGGTGGGGCATAAAGTCAGCTTTATGCCCCACCTTTTCTTTGCCTTTCTAACGGGTGCGGCTGTTCCAGGGCGCTTGCTTAATACATGAGAAAGTAGTCGGACATGATAGAAAAGCCTTTATTTATGCAATGGAGGCAAAATGAAGAGCAGAAGGAGTGTATGCAATGAACGGAAAAACGCAATGGGAATCAGAACTCGTTGCAAAGGCATTGGCAAAAAGCCCGGAACGAAGATCCAGCTTTGAGACCACCAGCGGTATTCCAGTAGAACGTCTGTACACACCGGAAGATTATACGGGAAGTTATGAAGATCAACTTGGTTATCCCGGCCAGTACCCCTTTACCCGGGGCATCCAGCCCACCATGTACCGGGGCCGCTTCTGGACCATGCGGCAGTACGCCGGCTTCGCCACCGCGGAGGAATCCAACAAGAGATACCGCTATTTGCTGGATCAAGGGCAGACAGGCCTGTCCATCGCCTTTGACCTGCCCACCCAGATCGGGTACGACTCGGACGACCCCATGGCCCACGGCGAGGTGGGTAAAGTAGGCGTGGCCATTGACTCCCTGGCGGACATGGAGATCCTCTTCCAGGGCATCCCCCTGGACAAGGTCAGCTCCTCCATGACCATCAACGCCCCTGCTGCGGTGCTGCTGGCGTTCTACATTGCCGCTGCGGAGAAGCAGGGGGTGCCCGCCTCCGCCCTGAAGGGTACCATTCAGAACGACATTCTGAAGGAGTACGCAGCTAGAGGTACATATATTTTCCCGCCTGCCCCTTCCATGCGGCTGATCACCAATATTTTTGAATTTTGCTCCCAGAATGTGCCCAAGTGGAACACCATCTCTATTTCTGGCTACCACATCCGTGAGGCCGGTTCCACTGCCGCCCAGGAGATCGCCTTTACTCTGGCCGACGGCATCGCCTATGTGGAGGCCGCCCTGGAGGCCGGTATGGACGTGGACGACTTCGCCGGCCGGCTGTCCTTCTTCTTCAACGCCCACAACAACCTGCTGGAAGAGGTGGCCAAGTACCGTGCCGCCCGCCGGCTGTGGGCCAAGATCATGAAGGAGCGGTTCCACGCCAAGAAAGACCGCTCCATGATGCTGCGGTTCCACACCCAGACCGGCGGTTCCACCCTCACCGCCCAGCAGCCCGACAACAACATCGTCCGGGTGGCCATCCAGACCCTGGCCGCCGTGCTGGGCGGCACCCAGTCCCTGCACACCAACAGCCGGGACGAGGCCCTGGCCCTGCCCACGGAGGACTCCGTCCGTATCGCCCTGCGCACCCAGCAGATCGTGGCCTATGAGAGCGGCGTGGCCGACACCATCGACCCCCTGGCGGGCAGCTACTACGTGGAGCGCATGACCGACGAGCTCCAGGCCGCCGCCGAGGAGTACATCGCCAAGATCGACGAGATGGGCGGCGCCGTGAAGGCGGTGGAGCAGGGCTACATCCAGCGGGAGATCGCCGAGAGCTCCTACCAGTATCAGCGGCAGGTGGAGAGCGGCGACCAGATCGTGGTGGGCGTGAACAAATTCACCATCGAAGAGCCCCCGGTGAAGGGCCTGATGCACATCGACGCGTCGGTGGCCGAGAACCAGATCAAGAAGCTCCAGGCTATGAAGGCCGGCCGGGACAACGTGCTGGTGCGCCAGCGGCTGGATGCACTGCGCACGGCCGCAGAGGGTGACAGCAATCTGATGCCTCTCATTTTGGACTGTGCCCGGGTGTACTGTACCGAGGGCGAGATCTGCGGGGAGCTGCGTAAGGTGTTTGGCGAATACCGTCCCATGGAGGTGCTTTGAGATGAGTGAGAAGAAAATTCGTGTGTTGATCGCCAAGCCCGGTCTGGACGGACATGACCGGGGGGCCAAGGTGGTGGCCCGGGCCCTGCGGGACGCCGGGTTCGAGGTCATCTACACCGGCCTGCGCCAGACCCCCGAGCAGATCGTGGAGGCGGCTGTTTCCGAAGATGTGGACGCGGTGGGGCTCTCCCTCCTCTCCGGGGCCCACAACTATCTCTTCCCCCGGGTCATCGAGCTGCTGCGGGAACAGGATGCAAACGGCATTTTGGTGTTTGGCGGCGGTGTGATTCCCGAAGAGGACATCCCGGGCCTGAAGCAGGCCGGTGTTGCTGAGGTCTTTACCCCCGGTACTCCCACCTCTGAAACAGTAGACTTCCTGCGAGCCCATTGTGGTGGCGGGGAATGAGACAGGATTTTGACGATCTTCTGACCAAAGGACGTGCAGGTGACAAACGCGCAGTCGCCCGCCTGATCAGTACCATCGAGCAAGGCGGAGAGGAATCCCGTTCCCTGCTTACTCAGCTTTGGCCCCATACCGGTCAGGCTCGTATTTTCGGCATCACAGGCCCACCTGGCGCTGGAAAGAGCACTCTGACCAATGCCCTGACCAAATGTTGGAGGGCCTCAGGTCTGCGAGTCGGAATTATCGCGGTGGATCCCACTAGTCCTTTTACCGGGGGCGCCATCCTGGGTGACCGGGTGCGGATGGGAGATCTGACCCTGGATAAAGGCGTCTTTATCCGCTCTATGGGAACCCGCGGCCAGCTGGGAGGGCTCTCGCCAGCCAGTGCGGGCGCCGTACATGTGCTGGATGCTTGCGGCTATGATTTAATTCTCCTGGAAACAGTTGGTGTGGGACAGTCTGAAGTGGCTGTTATGGAGACTGCGGATCTGGTGTTAGTGCTCAATGTTCCCGGCTTGGGTGACGATGTGCAGGCTATTAAGGCAGGTATTCTGGAAATTGGCGACCTGTTTGCAGTCAACAAGGCCGACCGTCCCGGCGCAGATCGCACCGCCAATGAACTGCGGGCCATGCTGGAGCTGGGCGAGGAGGAAAAGCGTTCTCTTCCGGTGCTTTTGGTATCCGCTTCCCAGGGGACGGGGATAGAGGAATTGTGCGCCGCGCTGGACACCCAGTATCAGTATCTGGATGAAAGCGGTGAACTTGCCAAGCGCCGCTCACTGCGTTTAAGAAGTGAACTGTTGACTCTGGTTCGAGAGGGCATCGAGCAGCACCTGTTGCAGCCTCTACTGGATAGCCCCACCTTCCAGCAAAGCCTGCAGCAATTCCAGGCCAGAAAAGAAAGCCCATATCTTTGGGCGGCTGAATTTGTAACGCAGATAAAGATAGGAGGTTCCGGTTGTGAATTGCACGAGAGTTGATCACATTGGTATTGCGGTGAAAGACCTGGCCGCCTCAGTGAAATGGTATGAAGAGACCCTGGGCCTGCAGAGCAAGGGTACGGAAGTGGTGGAGGAGCAGAAGGTGACGGTTGCCTTCCTCCCCTGCGGCGACAGCGAGCTGGAGCTGCTGGAGAGCACCAGCGACGACGGCCCCATCGCCCGGTTCATTGAGAAGAACGGCGAGGGGATTCAGCACATCGCCATTCGGGTGGACGACATTGACGCCGCCCTGGCCGAGCTGAAGGAGAAGGGGGTACGCCTCATCGACCAGACCCCCCGGTACGGGGCGGGCGGCGCCCGGATCGCCTTCCTCCACCCCAAGGCCACCCACGGCGTCCTGCTGGAACTGTGCGAAAGGAAGTGAGCCCATGACCACATCGGAAAAGATCGCCCATCTTGAGGCGGAGAGCGCCCGGGTACTGGGCTGCGGCGGCCCCAAGGCCGTGGAAAAGCAGCACAAGCTGGGCAAGCAGACCGCTCGTGAGCGGATTGAGATGCTGCTGGACAAGGGCACCTTCACCGAGATTGACCGCTTTGTCCGCCACCGCTGCACCGCCTTCGGCATGGAGGAGAAGGATATCCCCGCCGACGGCGTGGTCACCGGCTACGGCAAGGTGGACGGGCGCACCATCTTTGTGTACGCCCAGGACTTTACCGCTCAGGGCGGCTCCCTGGGCGAGATGCACGCCGCCAAGATCTGCAAGGTCATGGACATGGCCCTGGAGGCCGGCTGCCCGGTGGTGGGCCTGTGCGACTCCGGCGGCGCCCGGATCCAGGAGGCGGTGGACGCCCTCTCCGGATACGGACAGATCTTCTACCGCAACGCTTGCGCGTCTGGCCGAATCCCTCAGATCTCCGTGATTATGGGCCCCTGCGCCGGCGGCGCAGTCTATTCCCCAGCCCTGACCGATTTTATTGTGATGGTGGAGAAAGAGAGCCAGATGTTCATCACCGGCCCCGCGGTTATCGCCGCCACCACCGGTGAGGAGATCTCCGCCGAGGAGCTGGGCGGCGCCGATACCCACACCACCGTCTCCGGCGTGGCCCACCTGGCCGCCGGCAGCGAGGAGGAGGCCCTCCAGGCGGTGCGCCGCCTGCTGGGTTACCTGCCTTCCAAGGCGGGGGACAACATTCCACACCTTCCCTATGCAGCGGGAGATGAGAGCCGTAGTCAGCTGGAAAGCGTAATTCCAGACGATTCCGCCATGCCTTACGACGTCCACGACGTCATCGACGCTATTTTGGATGAGGGCAGCGCAATGGAGCTGCAGCCCTATTATGCCGACAACATTGTCACCTGCTTTGGACGTCTAGGCGGACACAGTGTGGGCGTGATCGCCAATCAGCCCTTCTCCATGGGCGGCAGCCTGGATGTCAACGCCTCCGACAAAGCCGCCCGGTTCATCCAGTTCTGTGATGCCTTCGGAATCCCCTTGATCAATCTGGTGGATGTGCCCGGCTTCCTGCCCGGCGCCGACCAGGAGCACGCCGGTATTATCCGCCACGGCGCCAAACTGCTGTATGTCTACTCGGTGGCCGAGGTGCCCAAGCTGACGGTGGTGCTGCGCAAGGCCTACGGCGGTTCCTACCTGGCCATGTGCTCCAAGGATCTGAGAGCTGATTTCGTCTATGCCTGGCCCACCGCTGAAATCGCCGTTATGGGCGCCGCCGGCGCGGCCAACGTGGTATTCCGCAAGGAGATCCAGGCTGCGGAGGATCCTGCCGCAGCCCGCAGGGAAAAAATCGAGCTCTATTCGCAGCAGTTTGCCACGCCCTACATGGCGGCTGCCCGCGGTTTCGTGGATCTGGTCATCCATCCCTCCGAAACCAGAGCGCGTCTGCTGGAGGCCTTGAACCTGCTGATGAATAAAGAGCGGCTTACCCATCCCCGTGGGAATATGCCGCTGTGAGAGGTGTGTAAATAAGTATGGGCATTATTCCGTATACCGCAATGGCTTATGGGCTGACCGCAGTAATTTCTCTTCTCGTAGTGGCAATTATTGTAGGTATTAGCAAACTAACCGGCCGCCCAGGGCAGTCGGAGAACGATGGAGAGGGGGATTCCTAGAGCATGGAACTGTTTATGCAGATGTTCCCTGGTATTGGAACCTTCTTTGCCGTGGAGCCGGCCATAGCTATCGCCCGCATTGTTCTGATTGTCTTTGGCTTTATCCTGGCTGTGCTTGGCTTCAAACGCACCCTTGAGCCTTTGATCATGGTACCCATGGGTCTGGGTATGATTGCAGTCAACTGCGGCACCATGTTTCTTACTTCGGGCACGGTGGGTAACCTGCTGCTGGATCCCCTGGTCTCCGATGCCGCAGCTATCGTGGACACCATGCAGATCAACTTCCTGCAGCCCATCTACAACCTGACCTTTTCCAATGGCCTGATCGCCTGCCTGGTCTTTATGGGCATCGGCGCCCGCAGTGAGATCAGCTTCCTGCTGGCCAAGCCCTGGAGCTCCATGATCATCGCCATCTTTGCCGAAATGGGCACCTTCGTGGCTTTGGTCGCCGGTGTGCTGGCTTTTGGCCTGACTCCCGAGCAGGCCGCCGCTATGGCCAGCATCGGCGGCGCCGACGGCCCCATGGTGCTGTTCGCCTCCCTGATGATGGCCCCTGAGCTCTTTGTCCCTATCTCCATCATCGCTTACCTCTATCTCAGTCTGACCTACGGTGGATACCCCTACATCATAAAGGCATTAGTACCCAAGAAGTACCGGGGCATTGACATGTACGTGGACGTGCCTGAGGTCTCTCAGAAATCCAAGTTCACGTTTATTGTCATCACCTGTGCGGTACTCTGCTTGCTGCTTCCGGTGGCCGCTCCGCTGATCCTCTCCTTCTTCATCGGTATGGCAGTCAAGGAAGCCAAGATCAACAAGTACACCGAACTGCTGGAGGAGGGCCTGTCCTATTTCGGTACCTTCTTCCTGGGGCTGATTCTGGGCGTGCTGTGCGAGGCCTCCACCATTCTCAACCCCACCGTCATTATTATCCTGATTATTGGCATCCTGGCCCTTGCGGTGTCCGCCATAGGCGGCTTGCTGGGGGGCTGGATCGTCTATATCTTCCACAGGGCCGCGCACAAGTATTTTAACCCCACTATCGGTATTGCCGGCGTGTCCTGCGTGCCCACCACCGCCAAGCTGGCTCAGCATGCCGCCCAGGAGGAAAACCCCTTCGCCGTTATCCTGCCAGTAGCCATGGGGGCCAACATCTCTGGCGTCATTACCTCGGCCATCGCAGCCGGTATCTTTGTTACAACAATTCAACTGGTGTGACAACTAGAACATGTACTTACAGTCAAGGAGGAATTCACTATGGAAATCAAGTCTCGTATTCCCGGCACCATTGTCGCCATCAATGTAAAGCCTGGCGATTCTGTCAAGGTTCGCGACAACTTGGGCACCATGGAGGCCATGAAGATGGAGCAGCCCATCCCTTGCCCCAAAGACGGTGTCGTTAAAGAGGTTATGGTTGCGCCGGGCGATAAGGTAAAATCCGGTACTGTCCTGTTGAGCATCGAATAACCCATCCGGCCAGGCTTCCCCAGCGGGCCGGGACATGGATTCCCGGCCCACATCTTTAAGAAAGGATACTTCAGTGTGCAAATTGAACTTGCGCCTGAATCTGGTGGTTCATATGGGAGAGATATTTGAACTCGGAATGGTCATCTGCTTCGGTATTTCCTGGCCGCTGTCCGTCTATAAGTCCTACAAGGCTCGCACCACCCTGGGTAAAAGCCTCATTTTCGAATTATTTATTTGGATTGGCTATGTCAGTGCGATCACCGGAAAACTCACGACCCAAAATATTACCTATGTGTTTTTCTTCTATATCCTCAACATCGTTATGGTGTCCATTGATATTTGCCTTTACTTCCGCAACCGCCGCTTGGATCGGTTGGCCGGACGGATTTCATAGGTTGTGGAGGACAGAGACATGGAGCGAATTTATGCCCCTCTGCGGGAAAAAGTAAAGAGCCCGGAGGATGTGGCCGCACTTATCCAACCCGGCAGCATAATCGGCTGCTCCGGCTTTACCCTGGTTGGCGAACCAAAGGCCATTCCTCAGGCGCTGGCTCGGCAGGGGAAGGCGGATCATCTTACACTGCTGACCGGGGCCTCGGTCGGTGACGCTCTGGACGGCGCCTTAACTCAAGCCGGTTTACTGGCTATGCGGTATCCCTATCAGAGCAACAAATTCCTTCGGACAGCCATCAATCAGGGCAAAGTGGGATATTCCGATATGCACCTGAGCCACATGCCCGAGTTTATCAACCGCGGCGGTCTACATATCGATTATGCGATTGTTGAATGTGCTGCGGTTACGGAAGAAGGGGTCATACCATCTGCTGCCGTGGGCGCGTCCGACTGTTTCCTCTATCAGGCCGACCATATCATTTTGGAAGTCAATTCCGCCCTTCCTTTAGAGTTGTGCGGCATGCATGACATCTACCAGGTAGACTCCCGCCCTATTCCTCTTACGGAAGCCACACAGCGCATCGGCGGTACTGCAATACCATGTGATTTCAATAAGGTGGTGGCTATTGTAGAGACCAACGATCCCGGGACTTATCCCACCTTTAAGGAACCGGATGATGTCAGCGCGGCGATTGGCGCTCACATAATCGCTTTCTTAAAGGAAGAAGTGGCCGCCGGAAGGCAGCCCCCCTCTTTGAATCCCATACAGTCTGGGGTGGGCAGCGTGGCGAACGCCGTTTTGGCAGGCCTTGGCGACAGCGGCTTTTCCGGGCTTCGTATGTATACCGAGGTTGTGCAGGACTCCGCTCTGAAGCTCATTTGGGATGGCAAAATGGTGGGCGCCTCTACCACTGCGATTTCCCTCTCCAAGAAGAATCAGGAGCTGTTTTATGACAACATTGACTTTTTCCGGGAGAGAATTGTCATCCGCCCCCAGGAAATTGCAAACAACCCGGAAATTGTACGCCGCCTTGGATTAATCTCCATGAATACGCCTATTGAGTGTGATCTGTACGGTAATGTAAACTCCACTCACATTATGGGGACAAAGATGATGAACGGCATTGGCGGCAGCGGCGACTTTGCTCGCAATGCGGGACTTACCATCTTTGCCACCGCTTCTGTGGCAAAAGACGGCGCGATCAGCTGCATCGTTCCTATGTGTTCCCATGTGGATCACACGGAGCATGATGTACAGGTGATTGTGACAGAACAGGGGCTGGCAGATCTGCGGTGGAAATCCCCCCGGCAGAGGGCGGAGTTGATTATCGACCGCTGTGCACATCCCCAATACCGGCCTCTTCTGCGGGAGTATCTGGAGGAGGCCAGCAAGCAGGGAGGACACACGCCCCACGATTTGAAGCAAGCACTCTCCTGGCATACGAGATATTTGGATACCGGAACCATGCTGCCTGGATAGGGAACTACCATGGTTCAGAGGGTATTACACCCGAAATGTTTATGAAAGCCCGGTTCCACGATCACGGACTGTCTGCACAGAACGCAGCCTGCTGGGTGGTTTAAACAAAGCCATCCAGCAGGCTGCGACTGGTGTCCTGACAGTTTTAGTGGATTCCAATCATTTAAACAGAAAGGCAGTGATGGAATGTCTTTAGAAGCAGTCCAAAGGGTGTCCGAGGCAGAGGAAAAGGCCCGTGCCCGCAGGACGGAAGCAGCCGTGGCATGTAAAAAGCTGGTGTCTGACACGGAGCAGTCCTGTCAGGCGCAGCTGGAGCAAGTGTGCAGTACTGCCCAGTCGCAGGCGGTTGAGGCGCTGGTCAAGGCAAAGGCTGCCGCGGAAAAAGAGGTTAAGGCTATACAACAGGAGACCAAACAAGCCTGCACCAGCCTGCGCCAGATGGCGGCCAAACGGCTGGATGCCGCCGCGGCACTCATTATCAGAAGGGTTGTGGGAGACTCATGTCCATAGTCAAAATGAAGCGCCTGCGTCTCTTTGCCATGGCAACAGATCGGGAGAAACTGCTTTGTCAGCTTCAGCACCTGGGCTGTGTGGAAATCCAGGAACCCACTGAGGAGCTAACCGATCCCGCCTGGGCCTCCTTTGCCCGGATGGATGATACCGCGCTGGCAGACACAAAGGCTAAAATGGATCGACTCAGCATTGCTTTGGAACTTCTTAACCACTATGCTCCCTCCAAGGGCTCTTTGTTTCAAGCGCGTCCGCAGGTCACAGAGGCCCAGCTCTTTGACAGGTCTACTCGCCAAGAGGCTTTAGCTGCTGCGGAACGGATTTCGGCCCGGGATGCCCGTATCACGGCCATTTACAGCGAGCAGAGCAAACTCACCGCCCAAAAATCCGCGCTGGCTCCCTGGTTGGAATTGAACACCCCCTTGGATACTCCGTCCACCCGATCCGTTTCTGTATCCTTTGGCGCGATCTCAGGAAATGTTGACCGGCATCGGGCAGAAGTGGAGTTGGCAGCTGTAACCGAGCTGGCCCAGCTGAGTTGGGCAGGCCGCGACCGGGAATTTCAGTACGTATTGCTCCTGTGCCACCGCTCTGTTGAAGAGGAGGCCATGGCGTTACTCAAGACCTTTGGTTTTTCACCAGTATCCCTTCGAGGCTGGACGGGCACAGCACGGGCCAATATTGACGCAATTGACGCCCAGCTTGCGGCGCTCTCCAGGGAGCTGGACGCCTGTAAGGCAGCTATTGTCCAGGAAAGAGAGCACCGGCAGGCCCTGCGACTGACCATCGACCAGCTGGCTCAGGACATACAGCGGGAAGAAGTTAAGGGCCGGATCCTCTCCACCCAGGCAACCCTGTTTTTGGAGGGATGGGTACCGGCGGACAAGCTGGGCAAGGTGGAAAACTTACTCTCCCAGTACGCAGCGGCCTGGGAAGCCGCCGATCCGAAGCCCGACGAGTACCCCCGTGTGCCCATTCAGCTCAAAAACAACCCGCTGACCAAGCCCCTCAATATGGTCACAAATATGTATGTCCTGCCTACTTACGACGGGGTGGATCCCAACCCTCTTATGGCGCCTTTCTTTGTATTCTTCTTTGGGCTCATGATGGCCGACATGGCCTACGGTATTTTAATGGTGGCCGGCGGCCTTTTTATGCTCAAGAAGCTGCATCCCAAAGGTACAATGGAGCACATGGCGGGGCTGCTGGTTCTCTGCGGCATCAGCACTTTTATCATGGGCGCCCTTACCGGCGGCTTTTTGGGTGACTTTATTCCCCAAATTGCCAAAATCATTGATCCAAATACAACGTTCACCTCTCTGCCCTATCTGTTTACCCCTCTCACCGATACCCTGGCCATTCTGGTTGGCTGCCTGGCCTTGGGCCTTTTGCAGATTATTACCGGTATGATCATCAGCGTGGTTCGGAAAATCCAGAGTGGTGAATGGGCAGACGCCCTGTGGAACGAAGTGACATGGTGGGTTATTCTGACCGGCATTGCCTTGGCGGTGCTGGGCGTGGGAAACGTCAGGGGCTACCCCGCTGTTCTCATCGCAGGACTGCTCATGCTTCTCTACGGCGGCACCCGGGGCGCAAGGGGTCTGGGGAAAATCACTTCCCTGATTGGTACGGTGTATAACGGCGTCACCGGATTTTTCAGCGATATTCTCTCCTATGCCCGTCTCATGGCCCTGATGCTGGCTGGCAGCGTCATCGCCCAGGTCTTTAATACGCTGGGTTCCGTGACCGGAAATGTGGTGGGCTTCGTCATCATCTCCCTTATCGGCAATACCCTCAACTTTGCCCTAAACCTGCTGGGCTGCTATGTCCACGACTTGCGGCTCCAGTGTCTGGAGTTTTTTGGGCGGTTTTATAAGGAGGGCGGCAAGCCCTTCCGTCCCCTGTTCATCAATACAAAATATGTAGATATCAAGGAGGAACAATAACATGGCTGACTTCATTGCGCAATTTGGAGGCATCGGTCTGGCTTTTCTGGGGGCCGCCCTGGCGGTGGGTCTCTGCTGCGTGGGCTCTGCCAAGGGCACCGGCATGGTTGGCGAGGCGGCCACCGGCCTTCTGAGTGAAAACCCTGAGCATTTCTCCAAGTGCCTGATTCTCCAGGTACTCCCCGGTACCCAAGGACTGTACGGCCTGGTTATTTGGTTTTTCGCCCTGTTCACCATGGGCGCCTTCTCCGGAGGTATCGTGGATCTGTCCATTACCAACGGTCTGACCATCTTCGTCTCCTGCATTCCCATGGCCATTGGCGGCTGGCTCTCCGCCATCTACCAGGGCAGAGTGGCCGCCTCCGCCATCAATGTGGTAGCCAAGAAGCCTGACGACTGGGCCAAGGGTATCATCCTCTGCGGTATTGTGGAGTTTTACGCCATTCTCTCCCTGCTGGCCTCCGTGCTGCTCCTGATGAACGCCCTGTAAGGGCACGCATCAGCTGCCAGACAGGAAGAAAGGCGGTAATCTATGAACGGATTAGAAAAACTTACCGGTCAGATTGATGCTGATGTGCAAAAGGAGATTGACGCCGCCCTGGTTCAGGCCCGGAGTCAAGCCCAGGAAATTCAATCTTGGTATGAGTCCCAGGCTCAGATCCAAGTGGAAGCCATTCGACGCAAGGGGCAGCAGGACGCTGTTTTCCGTCAGGAGCGGCTGGTGGACGAAGCAAAAATGCAGGCTCGTAGGGACATTCTGGCCACCAAACAGGAGCTGATCGGACGGGCTTTTGACCTGGCTCTGGAGAAGCTGCTGGAGCTGCCGGAGAAGGAGTACGTAGCCCTGCTGGCCGACCTGGCGGTGAAGGCCTCCTCCACCAAGAAGGAGGCGGTCATCTTCTCCCAGAAGGATCGCACCCGCTACGGCAAGACGGTGGTCACCCAGGCCAACGAGAAGCTGGGCGGCGGACACCTGACCCTGTCCGAGCAGACCCGGCCCATCAAAGGGGGGCTCATTCTTCAGGACAGCCAGGTGGAAACCAATTGCTCCTTTGAAGTGCTAATCCATCTTCAGCGGAACACCCTCTCCGCCGAGGTGGCCCAGGTTTTGTTTAAAGAATGACCCACTTCCACATAAAAAGGAGGGTGTAACATGGGCAAAAAGCTAAAAGAATATGACTACCTTTACATTTCGGCCCGCATCCACACCATGGAGAATAAGCTGCTGACCCGGGAGCGGATGGAGCGGATGCTCTCTGCCCGCAGTGTGGAGGAGGCCGCCAAGGTTTTGGCCGAGTGCGGCTATGGAGAGTTTCCGTCCCTCACCCCCACAGCCATCGAACACGTCCTTGACCAGACCCGGTGCGCGCTCTTTTCCGAACTATACCGGGATGTCCCTAATCCGGCCATTCTGGATGTGTTTTGCATCAAGTACGACTACCACAACGCGAAAGTACTGCTGAAAGCCGAGGCCACCGGTCAGTCCCCCGACAAACTGCTGCTGGATGCCGGACGCTATCCCGCCCAACGGCTTAAGGAGGACTATCTCCAAATGGATTTGGATCGATACAGCTCCATTTTCTCTCAGGCTGTGGAACAGGCCAAGGATCTGCTGGCCTCCAGCGGCGATCCCCAGGCCGCCGATTTTCTGTTGGATCAAGCCCATTTTGAGGAGTTGCTTGAAACAGCCAAGGCTGCCCGAAGTTCCTTCCTCCAGGGCTACGTCCGGCTGCTCATCGACGCCACCAACCTGCGCTCTGCCGTCCGGGCCGCCCGGATGGGCAAGGGGTCAGATTTCCTGCGCCGGGTTCTTCTCCCCAATGGCGACATACAGATTGACGGCCTTCTTGCCGCTGGCTCCGGGGGCGCCGACCTGGCGGGAATCTTTGCCCATACTTACCTCACTGCGGCAGCCCAGGAAGGCGCCGCAGTTATGCGGGGCGGCAGTCTCACCGGGTTTGAGCGGCTGTGCGACGACGCGGTGATGCACTACCTGGCTCAGGCCCGCCGGATCCCCTTCGGGGAGCAGGCGGTGATCGGCTACCTGTACGCCAGGGAGAGCGAGTTCACCGCCATCCGCACCATTTTGTCCGGCCGCATGGCGGGCCTGGACGCGGATACCATCCGGGAAAGGCTGCGTGAGTGCTATGCCTAAATACAAGATCGCGGTGCTGGGAGACAAGGACAGCGTGCTGGGCTTCAAAGCCCTGGGCCTGGATGTGTTTCCCGCCGAGAATGTGGAGGAAGCCAAGCGCACCCTCCACGAGCTGGCCAAGGAAAACTACGCGGTGATCTATCTCACCGAGCAGTATGCCGCCGGCATGGGGCCGGAGATCGCCCGGTACAAGGACGAACTGACTCCTGCCGTCATCCTCATCCCCGGCAAGGATGGCTCTCTGGGCATCGGCATGGCCAATGTCAAGAGCGCTGTGGAGCGCGCCGTGGGCGCGGATATTCTGTAAGCGGAACCATATTCAAATTCAAACCTGAAAGAAGGTTGAAACATTGAGCGGAAAAATCGTGAAAGTCTCCGGCCCGCTGGTGGTGGCCACCGGACTGACCGACGCCAACATGGCCGACGTGGTCCGCGTGGGTGAGCAGCGCCTCATCGGTGAGATCCTCACCATGAACGGCGATGCCGCCTCCATCCAGGTCTATGAGGAGACCTCCGGCCTGGGCCCCGGCGCGGTGGTGGAGACCACCGGCGCCCCCTTGTCCGTGGAGCTGGGCCCCGGCATCATTGAGAACATCTACGATGGTATCCAGCGTCCTCTGGAAGAGATCATGAAAAAGACCGGGGGCAACAACCTGCCCCGCGGCGTGGAAGTGCCCGCCCTGGATCGCCAGAAGAAGTGGGAGTTCCAGGCTGTTGCCAAGCCCGGCGACAAGGTGGCCGGCGGCGACGTGATCGGCACCGTCCAGGAGACCAGCGTGGTGCTCCACAAGATCATGATTCCCCCCACCATGCGGGGCACCATCGAGTCCATCCAGTCCGGCTCCTTCACCGTGCTGGACACCGTGGCCGTCCTGGTGGACGAGAAGGGGGAAAAGCACGAGCTGACCATGGTGCAGAAGTGGCCCGTCCGTGTGGGCCGCCCCTACAAGCACAAGTATCCCCCCCGCAAGCCTCTGCTGTCCGGCCAGCGGATTGTGGATGCCATGTTCCCTGTGGCCAAGGGCGGCACCGCCGCCATCCCCGGCCCCTTCGGTTCCGGCAAGACCGTCATGCAGCACCAGCTGGCCAAGTGGTCCGACGTGGATATTGTTATCTACATCGGCTGCGGCGAGCGCGGCAACGAGATGACCGACGTTCTGCGGGAGTTCCCCGAGCTGGTTGACCCCCGTACCGGCGAGTCCCTGATGAAGCGGACGGTGCTCATCGCCAACACCTCCGACATGCCCGTGGCCGCCCGTGAGGCGTCCATCTACACCGGCATCACCATCGCCGAGTACTTCCGCGACATGGGCTACGACGTGGCCGTCATCGCCGACTCCACCTCCCGCTGGGCCGAGGCTCTGCGTGAGATGTCCGGCCGTCTGGAAGAGATGCCCGGCGAGGAAGGTTACCCCGCCTACCTGTCCTCCCGTCTGGCCCAGTTCTACGAGCGGGCCGGCATGGTGGAGTGCATCTGCTCCGAGGGCGACCGCCGGGGCTCCCTGACCGCCGTAGGCGCCGTATCCCCGCCCGGCGGCGACCTGTCCGAGCCCGTGTCCCAGGCCACCATGCGTATCGTCAAGGTGTTCTGGGCTCTGGACGCCTCTCTGGCCTATCGCCGTCACTTCCCCGCCATCAACTGGCTGAACTCCTACTCCCTGTACCTGGACTCCCTGAAGCCCTGGTATGACGAGAACCTGGGTCCCCAGTTCATGGCTAACCGGGATAAGTCCATGGCCATCCTCCAGGAGGAGGCCAGCCTGAACGAGATCGTCCAGCTGGTGGGCAAGGATTCCCTGTCCGCCGGCGACCAGCTGACTCTGGAGACCGCCAAGATGCTGCGCGAGGACTTCCTGCAGCAGAACGGCTTCATGGAAGTGGACTGGTACTCCAGCTACGAGCGCCAGGACAAGATGATCCAGATGATTCTGGACTACGACAAGCTGTGCCGGGCCGCCATCGAGAAGGGCGCCAACGTGTCCGAGCTGTTTGTCATCCCCTTCCGTGAGAAGATGGGCCGTGCCAAGAGTGTGCCCGACGATCAGTTCCCCACCGTCTACGCCGAGATGGCCCGTGAGATGGAGGAAGAGATCGAGGCTATTGCCGCCAAGGGAGGTGCTGAGGCATGATTCGTGAATATCGTACGATCCAGGAGATCAACGGCCCCCTGATGGTGGTGCGCAAGGTTCAGGACGTCACCTACGACGAGCTGGCCGAGATCGAGCTGCCCGACGGCACCGTCCGCCGCTGCAAGGTGCTGGAGGTCAACGGGGACAACGCGGTGGTGCAGCTCTTTGAGTCCTCCGCCGGCATCAACCTGTCCCAGTCCAAGATCCGGTTCCTGGGCCACCCCCTGCAGCTGGCCGTGTCCGGCGACATGCTGGGCCGGGTGTTCAACGGCATGGGCCGTCCCATTGACGGCGGCCCCGACATCATGGCCGAGGAGTACCGTGATATCAACGGCCTGCCCATGAATCCCGCCGCCCGGGACTACCCCAACGAGTTCATTCAGACCGGCATCTCCTCCATCGACGGCCTGAACACCCTGGTTCGCGGCCAGAAGCTGCCTATCTTCTCCGGCTCCGGCCTGCCCCACGCCGCCCTGGCCGCCCAGATCGCCCGTCAGGCCAAGGTGCTGGGTGACGACGCGGCCAACTTCGCCGTGGTGTTCGCCGCCATCGGCATCACCTTCGAGGAGTCCGACTTCTTCGTACAGGAGTTCCGCCGTACCGGCGCCATCGACCGTACCGTGCTCTTCACCAACCTGGCCAACGACCCCGCCGTCGAGCGTATTGCCACCCCCCGTATGGCGCTGACCGCCGCGGAGTACCTGGCCTTTGAGAAGGGCATGCACGTGCTGGTCATCCTCACTGATATCACCAACTACGCCGAAGCTCTGCGTGAGGTGTCGGCGGCCAAGAAGGAAGTCCCCGGCCGCCGCGGCTACCCCGGCTACCTGTACACCGACCTGGCCACCATGTACGAGCGTGCCGGGCGTCAGCTGGGCAAGAGCGGCTCCATTACCATGATCCCCATTCTGACCATGCCCGAGGACGACAAGACCCACCCCATTCCCGACCTGACCGGCTATATCACCGAGGGCCAGATCATCCTGTCCCGTGAGCTGTACCGCAAGGGCGTGAACCCGCCGGTGGACGTGCTGCCCTCCCTGTCCCGTCTGAAGGACAAGGGCGTGGGCGTGGGCAAGACCCGTGAGGATCACGCGGGCACCATGAACCAGCTCTTCGCCGCCTACTCCACCGGTAAGGAGAACAAGGAGCTCATGAGCATCCTGGGCGAGGCCGCCCTGTCTCCCACCGACCTGCAGTACGCCAAATTTGCCGACGAGTTTGAGAAGCGCTATGTCTCCCAGGGTGTGGACGAGAACCGTTCCGTCATTGAGACCCTGGACCTGGGCTGGGAGCTGCTGAGCCTGCTGCCCAAGGCGGAGCTGAAGCGTATCAAGCCGGAGTATATCGAGAAATACCTCCCGAAAAAGGAGGGATAAGATATGCCCGCCATTAACGTGAACCCTACCCGGCAGGAGCTGACCCGGCTGAAGACCCGGCTCAAGACCTCCATCCGGGGCCACAAGCTGCTGAAGGATAAGCGGGATGAGCTGATGAAGCAGTTCATGGACGTGGTGCGGGAGAACCGGGCTTTGCGGAAGAAGGTGGAGGAGGGGCTGATGCGAGCCCACGGCTCCTTCACCGTGGCCTCCGCCCTCATGTCCTCCGAGATGCTGGAGCAGTCCCTGCTGTATCCCAAGCAGAGCGTGGAGCTGGACATGACGTTCCAGAACATCATGAGCGTCAACGTGCCCATCTACCACTTCAAGACCCGCAGCGACGACGCCGGGGAGATCTACCCCTACGGCTTTGCCGCCACCTCCGGCGAGCTGGACGGGGCGGTGGACGCCCTGTCCGGGGTCTTTCAGGACATGCTGAAGCTGGCGGAGATCGAAAAGACCTCCCAGCTGCTGGCGGAGGAGATCGAAAAGACCCGCCGCCGGGTCAACGCCCTGGAGTACGTGAAGATCCCCCAGATGCAGGAGGCCATCAAGTATATCTCCATGAAGCTGGACGAGAACGAGCGGTCCAACACCATCCGTCTGATGAAGGTGAAGGATATGCTCCTCAAGGAAGCCATCGAGGAGAAGCGGGAGGCCGATGCCAGAGCGGTGGAAGCCTTCGGCGGCCGGCCGGAAAACGTGTAAGCACAATTAGCAGACGCGATAAGGACAAGGCGGGAACATGATGGATGGATTTTTCAGAATTAGCGCCCGTGGCAGTACCGTAAAACGGGAAGTAATAGGAGGCGTGACTACATTTTTTGCCATGGCTTATATTATCCTTGTTAACCCCAATACCCTGTGTGCCAACATAGGTACACAATGGGCTCCCTACTTTCCAGCTATGCCAGAGGATTTGTGGGGGCCAGTACTGGTAGCCACTTGTGTGTCGGCAGCCATTGGCTGTTTCCTCACTGGACTGCTGGCTAACGCGCCCTTTGCCCAGGCTCCCGGTATGGGATTGAACGCCTTTTTTACATACACCGTTTGTCTGGGAATGGGGTACACCTGGCAGGAGGGCCTGGCAATTGTTTTTCTCAGCGGGCTGATCTTTTTGGCTATTACACTCTCTCCTCTGCGCGAGAAACTGATTCATTCCATTCCGGACTGTCTTAAACACGCCATTTGTGCAGGAATTGGATTGTTTATTGCTTATATTGGCCTGTTAAACGTAGGACTCGTTTCTATGACTGATTCCGTTCCGGCCCTCTGTCTGTCCACATTCGTGGACGGGCAGAGGGTATGGAATACCCAAGGTCTACTTACTTTGGCCGGATTGCTGCTTACCGCCATACTAGTATCGTTTCGAATCAAAGGAGCAGTGGTCATCGGCATTATTACTACTACTTTACTGGGCTTGCCCATAGGAGTAACGCAGTTGCCTGAACACATGACCATGGAGCAAATCACCATGGCCCCCGTCTTTATGCGGTTGGACCTAGGAGGAGCGCTTTCCAAAGGATTACTGCCTCTATTGACCGCTGTAATCAGCTTTGCTATCGTAGATTGCTTTGACACGGTAGGAGCCCTGGTAGGCTTGTCTGCTCATGCAGGCTTTGACGATGGCCAAAAGCAGAGCAGCCGCGTTCTTATCGCAGACGCTATGGCTACCTGCTGCGGGGCCTGTATCGGAACCTCCACTGTTACTACATTTGCAGAATCTTCCGCCGGTATTACTGAGGGGGCACGTACCGGATTGAGCTCCTTGGTGGTAGGAGTTCTTTTCCTGGCTTCGGTATTCTTAGCTCCTTTGGCAGGAACTATTCCAGCCGCTGCTACGGCCCCCTCTCTTATTATTGTGGGTGTTTTGACAATGCGCAGTGTGTCTCTCATAGCGTGGGAAGACATGGAGTGTTCCATACCCGCTTTTCTTACCATTGCAATGATACCCTTTAGTTATTCCATCTCTGATGGGATTGCCTTTGCTTTCGTTAGTTTTAGCCTGCTTAAACTGATTCGAGGCAAAGGTAGAGAGGTCCCCGCTCTTATGTACGCAATTTCCTTATTATTTGTCCTCAGATATTTGTTAGGTAATTTAAACCTGGGGTAAGCTGGCATATTATCCTTGCCCTTCAAGTAATTCTCCTAAAAACGCAAGTTGTTTTGATGCAATGCAGTAACAAAAGAATTATTGGAACCTGATTAAGAACATTATTTCTCTAAAGTAGTAACATTTCTATTACAAAAATATATGCGGTCACAAAGGCCGGAGCAAAGCTGAGTATTAAAAGACTCGGTATGCTCCGGCCATTTTTTAATTTTTAATGCGGACAAAATTTGTCCGCATTAACATGTAAAGTTTGGACATGGAGGTGAGTGTGTGAGTGCCAATGAGCGGCGCAAGCAGATCTTAGACCTTCTTTGTCAGCGTCGAAGGGATACCGTACAAAACTTGGCTACAGAGTTTGGGGTTTGCGAACGGACAATCCGCAGAGACATTGAAGAGCTCACACTCACCTACCCCCTTGAGACAGTCCGGGGCCGATATGGCGGCGGGGTAAAGATGGCCGACTGGTACTTCCAGGACCGGCCTAAACTATCCCCCAAGCAGACGGCTCTGCTCAAGCGACTAGCAGTTGGACTGCATGGCGAGGACCTGGATGAAATGAACCAGATCCTGGCCCGTTTCGCTTCCTGAAGGAGCGCCCACCGCTCCACGGCACCTTGAAAAGTTCATACCAGCAGTACGGATTACCACCGAAACAGTCAAGCGTCATGCAGCGCGCGCCATGACGCCCACGGCAATGCCCTGGGCTGAGCGAGAACGCCACCTGCATGGGGCGCTATGGCACGCGCTTTTGCAATGACGCTGTTTGGGTACATAATGAGACACCTCGCTTGGCCTGCGCGTAAGACAGGCGGCGCTGCCCTGGAGTTGAAAGCAGTAGAGACTCCAGGTAAAAGCCCGTGCGGCTTCTTGCCGGAAGCCGATCCGTACTGTTCCCCATCGTCGGGGGGCGAGCTGCAAATACGACGATAATAAAAAAAAATTAACTCACTTATTCAAGGAGATTTTACAAATGTTTAGTTATCATAACAGGCAGGTCGCACATCATGAAATCGACCATATCTTTCAGGACCTCTTCCCAAGCCATGGCATGACGGCCCGGCCCAGCCAAATCGAGTTGAGCCACAAGATGCTGGATGCCATGATTCACAGCAAAATCGCTTTAAGTGACGCGGGAACGGGAATCGGCAAGACCTATGCCTATCTGGTGGCTGGTGTTTCTTTTTCTCGTGCGTTGAGCCGGGAGAACATCCCTTTCCAGCCCATCCTCATTTCCACCTCCAGCATCGCCCTGCAAACGGCGGTAAGGGAGGAATACATCCCGTTCCTCTCCTCTGTTCTTTTGGAGGATAAGTTGATCCAGGCCCCCATCCGGGCGGTCATTCGAAAAGGAAAAGGCCACTATGTCTGTGATGAGCGTCTGATGCGCCGCCTGCGGCAGGTAGACCTGGAGCGAAAAAATCCGCTGGCTGCCCAGGCCCTCCTCTCCCTGAGGGATTATTTGGACACAGACCAAGCCCCCCATCTCAGCCAATATGATCGAAACCGGGTATGTGTCCCCTCCGTGTGTGATTGCCGCCGGGATGGCTGCCGGTACCTCTGCTATATGGAAGCCTGCAACTCTGACCGCTATCTGTTTCAGATCTGTAACCACAATCTGCTGCTGGCAGACGCCATCCATCGTGGCAGCGGTCACCGCCCCATCCTGCCGGACGTCGGCGCTTTGATTATTGATGAAGCACACAAGCTGCCTGAGACTGCCCGGCAGATGTTTGGCATTACCCTGGCAGCCAAGGACATCCGCACGCTGATCCGCACCCTACGGGCGGAACGATATCTGCTGGCATCGGAATCC
>CALXDP010000021.1 GCA_944387095.1 uncultured Oscillospiraceae bacterium | reverse complement strand
CCACATTCTGTTATATCTTGTTATCAGATTTTCTTGCCCTTGTGTTTGCCCTTATCAGCTTCCAAGGGAAGAATAAAACAGTGTGAAATCGTATAATAAGTTAAGGTGAGCATTTTGCGATAAACCCTTTATTTTCAAGGCTTTTGGAGGATTTTATTAAAACCCTGTGAGGGTTAATAACCACTTATAAAATTGTGGTTTTCAAATTCCAATTTGTTAGTCTAAGATAGACCTTTCATATTAATATCGTCAATCAATGTTTTTAACATTTCCACTAAAACATCTTGTATATCATTGAGTTCCGTTCCATCGCTATCAACAATTTTATTTCTGCCTTGCAAATAGGGCAAATTTAACAAGGATTTTGCGTCATCAGATATATTACTGATGCTCATTAAAAATTCAAACACAGTTTCGGCAAAAACAATTAACTTAGAAATTTGTAAACCCCAATAACGAACATAATATATTAGTCCTCTTTCATTTGAAAAAAATATATCGGGTTCACTTTCTTCTTTATCTAACGCATCGGTCGTCATAACTTTAAATAACAGATTTTCTTTATCTCCAAAGACGAGACAAGTAGCACCATCATGTATTATAAAATCTCTTTCTATCCTTATATCTTGAAACCATTCCATATTCAAAACACTGCTTGTCTTCCCCATGTTTTCAGCAATATATTTTAATAAAAACTTATACTTAGTATGCGCTTTCCTTAACGTATCGTATTCTTTCTTTTGAATATCATTCAATCTAGGTGGAATACAGATCTCTAATATTTGCTCAATATATTCTAGTATCACGCGATATTTTGCGAACAAATATTCAATGAAACACCCCAATTCATTTGTTGCCTGACTATTCATAACAGAAGTATAGGAAGGGATATATTCATTTAATTGATATGCCGAATATGTTCTATCAATACAGTTCATTATGACCAAAATCTTTGTAAAATCCTGCCGGATTGCCTTTAGTTTATAGTCTATCTTAGCGTAATTCTCATCAGAAACTCCCTCAAAAAAAGAATGTTGCAAATACATCGTACTTTTTTGAAAAGCATAATTATTTTTTAAAATTGAAAATGCTTGTTTAATGATCTCAATATTTTCACACAATTTCATAAATATATCTCCACAAATTCCAATTTGTCGCTGCTCTATTGTACCATGAACGGCTACTTTTGAGAATAGTGGTGCTTTCAAAAAGCGTCGCTGATGGTGTAACAAATGTGCATGAATATATCCGCTAACTTCTAAACATATCTGTCAACTTCGGACCAACATGGCCCGAGGTTATATCAGCTTACAAGGAACCGGCACAGAGCGGTTTTTCCGCCGTCCAACACTCTAATCAGGGAGCCAGCCACCGCCTGCAAGCCATAAAGAGAAAGCAGGAAAGCGAGAAACAGGAACACAACCCCGCCCAGCAGTGTCGGTGTGAAAAAGAGGCCGATCCCGAGGATTGCGACAATAACCGAGGCAATCGTCAGGACGAAGGCACAGAGGTCAAAAAGAAACCAGCACAAGACAGTCAGCAGAGTCAGGACAAGGGCAAAGAGAGCTGCGATTCCTTTTAACATCTTAACATCATCTTCATAATGGAACCCTCCTTCTTATCTTTCTACCTATATTTTTCATGCCTTTGCGGGGACATAAATGTTGCGAATCAATAGCGAATCCTGTCGTGAAATCAATTGGAAAAGCAGCAGCGATATGATGTAATATACAAAAACAAAAACGAGGTGAGTTTATGGTTATAAATCAAACCCTTGAAAACGAATTATATGATAAATGGTATTTATGAAGCGTGGCGGTTTGTAATCAATGCCGTAAATACGCTCTCAACCGCAAAGCATTGTAAAGAAACCATCCTCCGATTGCTTGCTTCCATGCAAAGTGAGCATGAGGAATGGGAAGAAAAATTGTGGAATGATTTGACAAAGCTGAAATCCCGCTCCCCCAGCAGGGGGAGCGGGCTGGATGATCTGGCGGCGGAGCGGCTCAGAACCGGGCGGCGGCGGCCAGTACGCCCTCCAGGGCGGCTAGGTTCATCCCCCCGTCCCGGGCGTAGCGCACAAAGCGGGACACCAGCAGCTCAGATGCCTCCCCGTCTGTCCCCATGACGGTGAAGCGGTAACCGTATCCCCCGGTGAGGAAGGACACCCGCAGGGTCTGGCCGCTCTCCCCCACATATCGCTCGGCGGTGACCTCCAACTCCCCGATGTGGTTGACCACCGAGTCCTCATAAAGCAGGCAGGTGGGGGGCAGCTGGTCGGGGGTCAGGTTGATGGACACGCGGTCCGCCCCCTCCTTCCGGCCCCCCAGCACCAGCATCCACAGTCTCCCGTCGGGGTAAACCATGGCGTGCCCACCCAGGGAGTAGCCCTCCCAGCCCAGATGGACGGCGACGGCCTCCTCCCCGCCCAGCAGGGTAAGCACCTCCTCCTGGGTCAGCTCCTGGGTGGTCACATCCGCCGGAGGGGCCAGATCCATGCTGGCCTCCTCCACCGTGCCGTACTCGATATAGGGCAGCATGTAATAGGCCACCACCTCGCCCTCCCGCACCTCATAGCCCCCTAAGGTGGGCGTCTGGTCACCGGGGGTTGCCGACTCCAGCACGGCGATATCCGGTTCGGTATTCCCTTCCGCCGTCTCCCCCAGGGCGGGGGATGTGTCTCCCGGCAGATGGCTCAGGCCGTAGGCGCCCACCCCCACCGCCAGGGCCAGAGCAGCGGCGACGGCGGCGTATTTCTTCCAGGCCGTTTTCCTTTCGTCCGGGGTTTTCAGCTGGGTTAATGTCCCGTGCAGGGCGTCCGGCACAGTAATATGATCCATATAGTCCAGATAGCGTTTCATGGTTCTTCTCCTTTCAGATACTGCCGCAGCCCCTCCCGGGCACGGCTCAAGTGGGAGCGCACCGTCCCTGGCCGCTGGCCCAGGATCTGGGCAATCTCCCCGGTGGAGTACCCCTCATAGTAGTGCAGGTGCACCGCCGCCCGCTGGTTGGCGGGCAGGGCCAGGATGGCTTCCACCAACTCCCGGCCATCCGGGCCGGGGGCGGGATACACGTCCAGCAGCTCCACCGTGGGGTGGCGCTTCCGAGCCCGCAGGCGGCTCTTGCAGCCGTTGGCGGTCACCTTCAGCAGCCAGGCCTTGGCATGCTCCCCATCCCGGAACCGGGGCCGCTTCTCCAGATAGCGCAGGTAGGTGTCCTGCACCGCGTCCTGGGCCTCCTGGGGCTCTTTGAGGATGGCCAGGGCGGCACGGAACAGAGTATTTTCATATTTTATGACAAGCTCTTCCAACCGGTTGGTGTCTTCCACGCGCCGACCTCCTCTCACCCCATACACGCCCCAGGGGGGCGGATTGTTGCAGCTCTCTGAAAAAATAATGAAAACAGCCCGAAAAATTTTTCAGGAAAATTTTATTTCCCTGTTGACATAGCCAGTCTATCATGATAGACTTAGCTCGAAAGGAGGTCTATTAGAATAGACCACCGAAGTTTCTCCGCCGCCCTACCGGCTTCGGCGGCGCAAAGGAGGGTTCTGTTATGCTGCCTGCACTCAATGTCCTGTTCTCCGCTCTCACCCCCCTGTGGGGGATGAGCCTCACCGGGACCTTCGCCGCCGGGGTGGTGCTCCTGCTGCGCCTGGCGTTGAAAAACCGGGCGCCCCGGCAGGCGGTGTGTCTGCTGTGGCTCATCGTGTTCGCCCGGCTGCTGCTGCCTGTCAGCTTCCAGAGTCCCTTCTCCGCCGTGCCCCAGGCGCTGACGGATATACCCGCCGTCACCCAGACGGTTCCGGGAGATAGTTCTTCCTCCGCCACTTTGCCCGGCGACCAGCAGGGGACGTTCCCCAGCGCCGCCCAGCCAGAAGCCCCGGGCAATGTCTCCTCCACCGACCCGGTCAACCCCGGGGCCGTGATTCCGCAACCGGGCCAGGCAGTCCAGGCTCCGGGCACAGCTTCCGCCCAATTCCCCTGGCAGGCCCTGGCGGCAGGGGTATGGCTGGCGGGTACGGCGGCCTTGTTGATTTATGCCCTGGTCTCCTATCTGCTGCTCCGGCGGCGGCTGTTCGACGCGGTGCGGGCCCCCGATGGGGCCTGGGAGCACCCCGGCCTGGCCTCCCCCTTCCTTCTGGGGGTGTTCCGGCCCAGGATCTATCTGCCCGCCCATCTGCCTGCCAAGACCCGGTTTTTCGTACTGGCTCACGAGCGGGCCCACCTGCGCCGCTTCGACCACATCGTCAAGCCCGTCTGCTATCTGGCCCTATCCCTCCACTGGTTCAACCCCGCTGCCTGGCTTGCCTTTTCCCTGCTCAGCCGGGACTTGGAGGTGGCCTGCGACCAGTCCGTCCTCCGCACCCTGGGCAGCCAGATCAAGGCCGACTACTCCGCCGCCCTGCTCTCGGCGGCAGCGCCCCGGCGCTTCCCCGCCCCCTGTCCCCTGGCTTTCGGGGGGAACAGCGCCAAGGGCCGGATCAAGAACGTACTCCATTATAAGAAACCCGCGCTGTGGATTCTCCTTGTGGCCGTCGCCGCGGTGATTGTGGCCAGGGTGTGCCTGCTCACCGACCCGGTGGCAGACCAACCTGACTCGGACGCCGCCGGCAGCGCGCTCCCCTCCGCCAGCCCCAGCCCGGAGCCGGCGGCCACCCTGCCCCTGGGGGTGGAGCTGCTCTTTGAGAACCCGGAGGACGGCCTAGCTGTCTACCGGGAATCCCGCTCCCCCTTCACCGCCTATCTGGTGTCCGGCGATTCGGTACAGGAGCTGCCCTACAGCGTGGGCGATACCATCACCGACCTGCGCCTGACCGACCTGGACGGGGACGGGGCGGAGGAACTGTCCATCACCAGCCGTTTTTACGCCGGAGCCGGGGGCCAGGGGGAACTGCGGGTTCTGGAATGGGTGGACGGGCAGTGGGACGTGAACGGCATGAGCGGCCTGCTCAACACCGATCCCTCCCCGGTGCGGGACTCCATCAATAACCCGCTGGATGACGCCGCCTTTACCCATGAGGTGGGCAACCCCAATGTCACCATGGCGCTGACGCCGGAGCTGGAGCTCACCTTTGCCGTCAGCCAGGAACTGGCCCAGATCCAGGGCACTTATGTGGTATCCTCCATCTCGGCCATCGACTCCATCTTCTGAAGGAGGCACCCCTATGGAACACCTCAAAATCTCTGAGGGCGAGTACCGCCTGGCCTGCATCGTCTGGGATCACGAGCCCCTCCCCTCGGGACAGCTGGTAGAGCTGGCCAGGGAACGGCTGGGCTGGAAAAAATCCACCACCTACACCGTGCTGAAAAAGCTGGTGGAGCGGGGCATTCTGAAAAACGAGAACGCCACTGTCACCGCCCTGGTCCCCCGGGAGGACATCCTCCGGGAGGAGAGCCGGAACCTGGTGGAGCGCACCTTCGGCGGCTCCCTGCCCTCCTTCCTCACCTCGTTCATGAGCGGCCGGACCCTGTCCGATGCGGAGGCTGACGAGCTCAAGGCCCTCATTGACCAATACCGGGAGGGAAAGGATCAGGGCTGAGACACCGCACGTTCCGCGCCATCGCTCCCCAGACACCAAAACCGCCCCGCCGGAGGTTGCTCCGGCGGGGCGGTGAAACATTTTTCTGGATTCACAGGGGTTTCGCGCCGTCAGCCCTCGTCCTCAATGAGGCCATAGCCGCCGTCGTTACGCTTGTACACCACGCTGAAGGCCCCGCCGTCCTCGTTCTTGAAGGCGAAGAAGGTGTGGTCCAACAGGTCCATCTGGAGGATGGCCTCGTCCACCGTCATGGGCTTGATGGGAAAGCGCTTGGTGCGCACCACATTAAACTCGCTCTCCTCCACCACATTGGGCACCAGGGTAGACACCTCTTCCTCGGGCACCGCCCGCTCAAATGCGTCCTGGCGCAGGCGCTTTTCCAGCCGGGATTTGTGCTTGCGCAGCTGCCGCTCCATAGAAGTCACCGCCGCGTCGATAGAGGCGAACAGGTCGGAGGTGCTCTCCGCCACCCGCAGTACGATGCTGCCGGAGCGGATGGTCAGCTCCACCTTATTGCGGTCCTTTTCCACGGAGAATACCAGGCTGGCCTCCGACTCGGTCTTGAAATAGCGCTCCAACTTGCCTACCTTCTTCTCTGCATAGCTCTGGACCCGGTTGGACAAGTTGACCTTCTTGCCTGTAAACGTAAACTTCATGTGTTCAGCTCCTTTCGCCCCCACTGGGGGCGCAGCGTTGGAAACGGCTTCGTTTCCTTGTAATAACTATAACACAGTTTGCCAGTTTGCGCCATAGTTTTATGCGCATTTCACAAAGATTTTCAAGCTACAGCCGCAGCTCTCAGAGCGAAAAAGACTGCGGCTTAGGGGCGGTCATAGCCGGGCGTGGGCGTGGCGGGTCACATGGCAACCCAGATTTACCGCGCAGGGCAGCCCCGCGATGTGAGTGCCGTAGGGGAGGATGGCTACCGAAAGGGCGGTGGTAGCGCCCCCCATCCCCTGGGGTCCGATGCCCAGTGCATTGATGCGCGCGAAAAGCCGCCTCTCCATCTCCCGGTAGAAGGGGTCGGCGTTCCACTCTCCCGCCGGGCGCAGCAAAGCCCGCTTGGCAAGCTGAGCGGCCATCTCGGAGGTACCCCCCAGGCCAACCCCCACTACCACCGGCGGGCAGGGGTTGGAGCCGGCCACAGACACGCACTCCACGATGAAATCCTCCACCTGCTCTTGGCTCACCGAGGGGTTGAACATCTTTAGTTTCGTCATATTCTCGCTGCCAAACCCTTTGGGGGCCACGGTGATATCCACCTCGTCCCCCGGCACCATGCGCAGGTGCAAAATGGCGGGGGTGTTGTTGTTGGTATTTTCCCGGCGCAGGGGATCGCCCACCACAGAAAGGCGCAGATGCCCCTCCACATAGCCCCGGGCCACCCCGTCGTTTACCGCCCCCTCCAGGCTGCCCCCCACCAGGTGGCAGTCCTGGCCCCAGTCCAGGAATACCACCGCCATGCCGGTGTCCTGGCAGATGGGCAGTCCCCGCTCCTGGGCAAACTGGTAGTTTTCCTTCAGATCTCCCAAAATCGCCCGGCCCACGGGAGAGGGCTCGCTCTCCCCCGCCTCACAAATGGCCCGGCGCAGGTCCCGGGGCAGAATGGTATTGGCCTGGATGCACAGCGCCCGGATGGCGTCGGAGAGAACCTGGGCCCGAATTTCCCGGATCATGCTTCCGTTACCTCCTGTCCGTCAATGAGTACATGTTTCACCCGGCTGCGCCAGTCAAAGGGATGGCCGTCCATGACTACAAGATCCGCGTCCTTCCCCTGGGTCAAGGAGCCCAGCCGGTCCCCCACCCCCGCGATACACGCGGCGTTGATGGTGATGGCGGCCAGGGCCTCCTCCTCGTCCATCCCTGCCCGGGCTGCCAGGGCGGCACACAGGGTCAGATGCTGGATGGGAATCTCCGGATGGTCGGTGCAGATGGCCACCTGTACCCCCGTCCGGGCCAGGATGGCGGTGTTCTCCATGGTCAGGTTGGCCAGCTCCGGCTTGGAGCGGTGGGTGAGGATGGGCCCTGTGATCACCGGGATTCCCTCCTTGGCCAGGAAATCCGCGATCAGGTGTCCCTCCGTACCGTGGACGAGGACGCATTCCAGACCAAACTCCCGGGCCAGCCGGACGGCGGTGACCATGTCATCCGCGCGGTGGGCGTGGAAATGAGCGGACAGCTTGCCCGCCATCACCGGGCGCAAGGCGTCCAGCTTGGCGTCAAACTCCGGCTCGTCCGCCTCCTGGCTGGCCTGGGCCCGCTCCCACTTCAGGTGGTAGTCCATGGCTCTGGTCAGATTGTCCCGGATGAGGGCGGCGGTGGCCATACGAGTCATGGGACCGGAGCCCTGCTTGCGGTAGGCGCTCTTGGGATTCTCCCCCAGGGCAAACTTCATGCATGCCGGGGACCGCACCACCATCTGGTCCGCCACCCGCCCCGTGGTCTTGAGCAGCACAGCCTGTCCGCTGATTGGGTTGGTGGAACCCGGCCCCGTGAGCACGCAGGTCACCCCCGCCTGCCGGGCCTCCCGGAAGTCAGGATCCATGGGGTTAACTCCATCCAGCGCCTGCAGCTGGGGGGTACAGGGGTCGGTGGCCTCATTCAGATCGTCCCCCTCCGATCCCACACCCGCACCGTACAGGCCCAGATGGCAGTGGATGTCCAGCAGCCCAGGCAGCACATGGCCCCCCCGGGCGTCGATGATCTGGTCCAGTTCCGCCCCGGCGGGCAGCTGGCTCATATGGCCCACCTCTTCAATCCGAGTACCCTTGACTTGGACAAAACCGCTGTCAATGGCCTCACCGTCCATGGTATGTATGATCCCGTTGAGAATCAGCATTGCCCCTCCACCTTTCGACAAAACTTCCGCCTGAACTGTGTTATACTGTCCCTGCGGTAAACGCCGCGGCATGGGCTATGCCCATGTGGTCATTCCATTCTCCCGCGCGACAAGACCTTGGGCGCTTTTCCGGCTGTGCCGGGAAAGCGCCGCTTTTTATCTTTTAAAAAAAGAGGGCGGGCTCAACGCCCGCCCTCTCAGGCTTTTATCTGCGGCCCCGGCGGCTGCCGCGCTTTTCAGTCATATGCAGCTCGGACAACTTGCTGTCAGAGCTGGCCATGAACTGCTTGAGTTGGTCCTCAAAGCTGGCCGGGCCCTTCGGCTGGGCCGGTTCCCCCTGAAAAACCGGCGCGCTCCGGCGCCCGGGGACACGGCGCTCCCCCTCCCCGTGGCCACTGACGCGGCGCCCTCCGACCCGCTCCTGCCGGGGCGGCTGCGGCAGCGCCTGCTTGATTGACAGGTTGATGCGATTGCTCTGGTCGATGCCGATTACCTTGACAGTCACCGTCTGTCCCTCGCTCAAGTGGTCGTGGACGTCATTGACATATGAATAGGCGATCTCCGAGATATGTACCAGCCCAGAGCGGTTGTCCGGCAGCGAGACGAACGCGCCAAACTTGGTGATTCCGCTCACCTTTCCCTCCAAAACAGAACCAACTTCAAACCCCATAAAATTTTTTGTTCCCTCTCCCTATGCGATTTTGTTTAATGGGACGTGTCGACGAACTCGATCTCGTCCGGCTCCAGCAGCCCCAGCTTGATCCGGGCAATGTCGGCCAGATACTCCGGGTCATCGCTGTGGTCGATGGCGTCGGCCAAGGCCGCGTTTTCTTCCTGCTGCTGCTGCACCTGGGCGCTGAGCAGATCCCGATCCGCCTCTGCCTGGCGCATCTGGCTCTGCAGAGACAGCAGAGTGGTGATTGCCGCCACCAGCAAAATCAGAACCAGAATTTTTGTGCCAACGCCCGCGCGCTTTAGCTTCATGGTCAGCCGCTCCTTCCCCCGTGGTGTCCGCGAAATGGTATAGCACGTTTATTTTATACCAAACCAGCCAATTTTGAAAGTGTTTTTTTCGGTTTTCCAAAAATTTTTTTGTCTTCCTTCCGGTCAGACGGGCGGGCGCCGTGACCAGGCGCCACAGAGCGATCAATCCATCGGCCAGCCGAAGCAGAACAGGCAGCGCCAAATGGCTCAGGGTGAGGAAATATCCGCCGCCCCCCAGCAGGAAGGCGGCGATGTGAAATACTTGGATCTGCCCGTTTCCCCGGGTCAGGGCAAACAGGAACAGCGAGGCGGCAGTCCCCAGCCAGAACAGCAGGTCCAGGGCGAAGGCCAGCCAGCCTTTGGAAAACTTCCGGCGCAGCGCCCGGAGCACATCGTACACCAGGCCCAGCGCACCGCCCGCCAGTACCGCCTGCCCAAAGGCCGCCGCCTGTCCCAGAATGTCTACGCCCATGGCCTTCAGCGCAGCAGCCGGGCAAAAAAGCCGCCCCGTCCTCCGGTCTGGTCGTCCTCGTAGGAGATGGAGTCGATCTCCCCCTCCACCTTCAGGTCCCCGCCGTCCAGGGACAGCTTCTCAATGTGCAGGTTCTCCCCCGATACCACCATGGCGCCTCTGGACGTGGACAGGACGATGGAGGTCTCGTCAAACCGCTCCACGTCCTCCACACCGGATACGGTGAGGCTGCGCCGTTCCTCCAGCACCACATGGTGGGGCGCGCCGCCCCCGTTTTCATATCCCATCGTGGCCAACTCCTTCCTGTGGATGGTCTGTTCCCATCCTATGGAGTTTGTCCCCAGGATATGACGGGCTGGCGGAAAGCCAAAGCTGCCTTTCACGAAGTTTCACTTTTTCCGCAGCCCAGGCGGCACATATTGCGGGACGGTTTTCATCAGCCGGCCCGTCCCAATCATTCTTCCTCCGGTCCCGGCGCCTGGCTCCCTTCCTCAGACATGCGGGCGCGCAGGTCCTGCTTGAGCAGGGTGTAGAGTACCGCCGTGATGGGCACGCTGATCACCAGCCCCACAAAGCCCAGCAAGCTGCTGCCCACCGTCACCGCCGCCAGCACCCAGATGCCGGGCAGCCCCAGGGAGGTACCCACCACCTTGGGGTAAATCAGGTTGCCCTCCAGCTGCTGAAGCACCACCAGGAAGATGAGAAACCACACCGCCTGCATGGGATCAATCATCACCAGCAGCACCACCGCCAGGATGGCACCAATATAGGCCCCCGCCACCGGGATCAGGGCGGATACGCCGATGATCACCGAGATCAGGGGGGCATAGTCAAACTGGAAGATACACATGCCTACAAAACACAGGCAGCCCAGGATGCAGGCCTCGGTAACCTGTCCGGTGACGTAGCGGGTAAAGGTGTCCGCCGTCAGCCGGGCCACCGACAGGAAGGGGTGGACGATCTTTCTGGGTAGGTAGGTCACCGCGATGCGCCGGCACTGCCCCAGCAGCCTGGGCGCGCCGGAGAGCATATACACGGAGAACACGATGGCCAGCACCCCGGTGACCACCGCGGACACCACCACGCCGGTGGCGGAGATGACATGGGGCATGGTGTCCGTCAGCAGCTCCAGGGCCCGGGACAGCAAGCTGTTCAGATTGTCAAACGCCCCGGTAAAGTTCAAGTTCTCCAACCCCTCCAGCTGGAGCTTTTCCACCACAAAGTCAAACAGCTGCTGGAAGTTGGAGCCATAGGTGTTCAGGTTGCTCACAAACCGCTCCAGACTCTTGATGAGCTCTGGCACCACCAGGGCCACAAGCACTGCGACAAAGGCGATGAGCAGCACATAAGACGTGGCCACTGCCAGGGGCCGGGCCGCCGCTTTCCCCTTCTCCGGCAGGCGCTGGGTATAGAGCCGGGTGAAGAAATTGCAGGGCCGGTGGAGTACAAAGGCAATGGCAAAGCCGATGAACAACGGCTCAAAGGCCGCCAGCACATTATTGACCCAGCCCCACACCGCGTCCAGCTTGACGATAAACGCCACCAGAACCACCGAAAAGGTGATGAGCAGGATCAGCTGTTTGAACAGTTTTTTGTCCATGTCGGCCCTCCACGTCGCCCGGCGCCATTGGCGCAGATACTTCCAGATTTCTCCCTCAGTCTAACACCTCATGCCCCTCTCGTCAAATAAAGATTCTTTTAAAATGCGACGTGGACGTCATCCCCCCGGGCCTGTTCGAAGTTTCTCTGCTTTTTCCGCCCCGCCGCGTACTCCAGCATGGCACTCAGCCCCGCCCGATCCCCAGCCTGAATGGCCAGCCGGTAGGCCCGCAGCCGCTCCTCCAGCCGCTCCACCACATGGCTCAGGGCGGGCGCGTTCAGGGAAAACAGCTGGGTCCACAAGGGAACGTCCAGGGCGGCCACCCGGGTACAGTCCCGGAAGGAGCCTCCCTCAAAGCCCATGCAGGAAAACAGCTCTTCGCTGTCGCACACCGATAGTGCGATGACGTGCATGAGCTGGCTGGTATAGGCGATCATCTCGTCGTGGCGCTGCGGGGTAGTGGGCACCACGTCCCGGAACTGGCAGTGATCAGCTATGCGCCGCAGCAGGTCCAGGTGCTCCGGAGTACTATGCTCCCCCGGGGTGATGATAAAGTGGGTGTTGCGAAACAGGGTGGCCTCGGCGTTTTCAATGCCGGACACCTCCTTGCCCGCCATTGGGTGGCAGCCGATGAAGTCCACCGTCTCGGGCAGGCATTTGGCCGCCTCCATAATGGCAGTCTTGATCCCGCACACATCCATCACCAGGCTGCCCGGCCGGAATTCATCCCGGTTTTCCCGGAGAAAGTCCATGATCCCCTGGGGGTCCTGGCACAGGATGACCACGTCCGCCTTGGGCAACTCCGCTACGGGGTCGAAGGTCAGGCGCTGGGCCACCCCAAGCTCCACCGCTTTGTCATAGGTGGCCTGGGAGCGTACCCCGCCCACCACCAGGTAGTCCTCAAATCCACGCAGGGCCAGGGCCAGGGATCCGCCAATCAGGCCCAGGCCCACAATCAGGATCTGCTTTTGACGCGCTTGCATCGCTCATACCTCCCGTCCCACACAGGCGGCCACCGACCGAACCTTCCCCATCAGCGCTTCAAACTGCTCCGGGGTGATGGACTGGGCCCCGTCACACAAAGCGTTGGCCGGATCGTTGTGTACTTCAATCAGCAGCCCGTCCGCCCCGGCAGCCACCGCCGCCATGGCCATCCCTTCCACCATCCACGCCCGGCCGCAGGCGTGGGAAGGGTCCACCACTACGGGCAGGTGGCTGAGCAGTTTCACCGCCAGCACCGCCGACAGATCCAAGGTGTTGCGGGTGTAGGTCTCAAACGTGCGGATGCCCCGCTCACATAAAATCACATGGGGGTTGCCCTCGCTCATGATGTACTCTGCGCTCATCAGCCACTCCTCCACAGTGGCCGATAGTCCCCGCTTGAGCAGGATGGGCTTATTCGTCCGCCCCACCTTCTTGAGCAGGTCGAAATTCTGCATATTTCTGGCCCCAATCTGGATCACGTCCACCGCCTCTAGAAATAGGGGCAGCTGATCAGAGCTCATCAGCTCGGTAATCACGGGCATCCCGGTGGCCTGGCGGGCCTCTTGGAGCAGGCGGATGCCCTCCTCCCCCTTCCCCTGGAAGGAGTAGGGAGAAGTGCGGGGCTTATAGGCCCCTCCCCGCATGGCCGCCGCCCCGGCGGCCTGCACCGCCCGGGCCACCCCCACCATCTGCTCCCGGCTCTCCACTGAGCAGGGCCCGGCAATGACGGCAAGTTTTTTCCCGCCCACCTGAACGCCCCGCCCAATGTCGATCACCGAGTCGTCCGGATGGAACTTCCGATTGGCCTTCTTATAGGGCTCGGTCACCCGCATTACCTGCTCCACCCCAGGCAGCTGGCTCAACTGCTCCTGATCCAGACCGCTGGCGTCCCCTTCCGCGCCCAGGATAGTGGTCTGCGCCCCTTTAGACACCATGACCTTCACCCCGCCGGCCTCCATGGCTTCCTTGACAGTCTCCATTTGTGCCTGGGTGAACCCCGGCTTCATCACCACAACCATTTGAACTTGCTCCTTTCCACCGCCCTGCCCCAGCAGCCCTTACGGCTCCAGATCCAGGCGCATATCCGTGTCTTGATTTTTCAGATTCCCGCTGCAAAAAGAAAGCGGCCGCCCCCAAAGCAGCCGCACATCGCACATCCGTGGCACACCGTTTCAGGGCATCACAAAGGACCGCTACGGTCATAGCGGTAATACCCATATGCATACCCAAAGCAGCGCTCTGCCATGGCCCATCCTCCTGTTGCAGTTTTTAATAGTTTAGCGCTTTTAATCATAAAAGTCAAGATGTTTTTGCGTAAACCCACGCTTTTCCCCAGACAACCGCGGCTTGCTCTGGGGATTTTCTTTGCAATTCTCCTTGTCCCCTTCCCCATTTGATGTTATAATGCAGCTATTATATATAGAAATCTTGATAGAAGGAGTCTTTCCCATGCACACCCACATCACCACTGAGCAAATGCGCACCATGGCTGAATATGTTCTGCCCCGCTCCGCCGAGCAGGGCAACAACCTGCCGGGCATGGGCCTGGCCCCCCGCTTTGTCGCCTGCGACGGGGAACAGCTTCAGCTGGAGCTTTGCTATGACACCAAGCCCTGGATGTCCAACCCCATGGGCGTGGTCCACGGCGGCGTCATCGCCATCCTGCTGGACAATTCCATGGGTACGCTTTGCAGCTGCCTGTGCCACAAGGGTACCCCCACCATCAGCATGACGCTGAACTATCCCCGTCCGGTCCCCTTAAATGCCACTGTCCATGTGCGTGCCCACATGCTGGTCTTTGGCCGCACCTCCTCCCAACTCACCGCCCAGCTCTTCCTGCCCGAGGAACCTGAGCGGGTACTGGCCTATGCAACCGGGGTATACAGCACAAAAGCGCATCGGGATCTTACTCAGTCTCAGGTCTGATCCGTTGAGAAACCAGCTCTCAGTCAAGGTTGGAACCGCACTGAGCTGAGGATTTCTCCATCAGACAGACCAGACCTCATTCCAATGGGAAACAGGAGTGCAGAAACGTGGAGCAGCATCCCATCCAGGCGGGGACGGAGGGCAGTCCCCTGTCCCCACCGCTGAAAACGCAACTCAACAAAGTCATCCGGCTGAGTATCCCCGCCATTCTGGCCCAGATCAGCTCCATGGTCATGCAATATATCGACGCGGCCATGGTGGGCAGCCTGGGCGCCAACGCCTCCGCCTCCATCGGGCTGGTGTCCACCTCCACCTGGCTGATGGGGGGGCTGTGCATCTCCCTGGCCACCGGTTTTTCCGTCCAGGTGGCCCATCTCATTGGCGGCGGGCGGGAGGAAGAGGCCCGAGACGTGCTGCGCCAATCCCTGCTGTGCGCCCTGGCCATGGGGTTGTTGCTGGCCGCCGTGGGCATGTCTATCAGCGGCTGGTTGCCGGTGTGGCTGGACGGAGACAGCGAAATTCAACGCGATGCCTCCAGCTATTTCCTGATCTACGCCTCCGCCCTGCCCGCCGTTCAGCTGCGCCAGTTGTCAGGGAGCATGCTCCAGTGCAGCGGGAACATGCGCACTCCCAGTCTCCTCAACGCCCTGATGTGTTTAGAGGACGTCATTTTCAATGGTTTGCTGATCTTTCCCGGTCTCACCGTTCCAGGCCTGGGCCTGCGCATCCCCGGCGCCGGCATGGGGGTGGCGGGGGCGGCGCTGGGCACCGCCCTGGCGGAATGGGTGACGGCAGCACTGATGCTGGCTGCGGTATGTCTGCGCGCTCCGAAACTGCGTCTGCGCGCCGGCGAGAAATGGCGCGTCACAGGCAAATGCCTGGGCACCGCCGCCCGCATAGCGGTGCCCATGGCCTTTGAGCACACGGTATTGTGCGGGGCTCAGATCGCCTCTACCCGCATCGTGGCCCCACTGGGCAATATTTCCATTGCCGCCAACTCCCTGGCAGTGACGGCGGAGAGCCTTTGCTACCTGCCAGGCTATGGGATCGCGGCGGCAGCCACCACCCTGGTGGGACAGAGCCTGGGGGCGGACCGGCGGGACCTGGCCCGGCGGTATGCCCGGCTGTCCGTGCTGCTGGCGGTGCTTTTGATGAGCGCCATGGCCGTACTGATGTTTTTCCTGGCCCCGGCGGTGTTCCGCCTGCTCACTCCCGATCCCGCCGTGCAGGCACTGGGGGTCCAGGTGCTGCGCATTGAGGCCTTTGCCGAGCCCCTCTATGCCGTGTCCATCGCGGCGGCCGGGGCCATGCGAGGCGCCGGGGACACCCTGATCCCCAGCCTTTTGAATCTGGCCAGCATGTGGGGCGTGCGCATCACCGCCGCGGCCCTGCTGGCCCCCCGTTTCGGTCTGGTAGGCGTGTGGCTGGCCATGTGTGGTGAGCTATGCGTGCGGGGGCTGCTGTTCCTTGTACGCCTGCTCCGGGGCCGATGGATGTCCCGGGGGCTGGCAGTATAACGTTGAGAAAAAATCATATCTTTTAAAATCTTCTTGTCCCTCTGCTTGTGTTGAAAATTACCAGTCGAAAAACCGCATAGAAAACGGCTGGCAGCTTAAACTATGCTCGGATTTCAGATCCAAAGAAATCGGAAACAAAACACAAACAGATGTAAAAGGAGAGTAAGGATATGTCTAACACGAAGAACTCCAATCGCCTGGTTGTCCCCGGCGCCCGTGAAGCCATGGATAAGTTTAAGATGGAGGCCGCCAATGAGGTAGGCGTCAACCTGAAGCAGGGTTACAATGGCGACTTGACCAGCCGCCAGGCCGGCTCTGTGGGCGGCCAGATGGTCAAGAAGATGATCGAGGCCTATGAGAACGGCCTGAAGTAACTTCGGGCAAGCAAAACACGCGCCATAGCGCAAGAAGCACCGGGGCCGCTTTCCTGGCAGCCCCGGTGCTTCTTTTCATCTTTTGCAGGCGGTCTCACCCCGGCGCCCCAGGCGGTTTGCCAAGTGCTCGGCGCACACAGCCGCCCCCTCTTTTCCCATATCAACCGCCGGCGTTACTGCGCCGGCCCGCCGTAGGCCAGTTCTCTGGAAATCCTTTCCCCAATCTCCACCACCACCGGCGTAATCATTCGGATACGCTCCATGGACATGCGGGGAATCGGGCAGGACACGCTGATGGCCGCCACAATTCGCCCGGAATAGTCCCGAACAGGCGCCGCCACACATCTGGAGCCCAGCTCACACTCCTCATCATCCAACGCATAGCCCTGCTGCCGGATCTTCTCCAGCTCGGCCTCCAATGCGTTCCGGACCGTCAGGGTATTGGGCGTCAGGGCAGGAAGTCCCTTTACTCTGATCAGCTCCTTGATCTGGCTGTGGCTGTAATTGAGCAGCAACAGCTTGCCCACTCCTGTGGCGTGCATAGGCGCCCGTTTCCCGATGCGCTGCATGATCTTGAGAATATTGTCCGGCCCATCCACCACGTCGGTATAGACCACTTCCATATTCTCCTCACAGGCCAGGCACGACGCCTCCTGACAGCGCTTGGACAGTTCCAGCAAAAATGGGTGGGCCACATCCCGCAGGCTGGTCTGGTCTGAAATCCGGCTGCCCAACTGGGTAAACTTCAGGGACAGCGAATAGCGCTGGGTACGTGGATCCTGATTCACATAACCATAAATCAGCAAAGTGTTGAGCATCCGCAGCACGGTGCTGGGCGGCATCTCACACTTCAGCGCCAGATCCTGTAGGCGCACCGGCCCGGCCTCCCGGGCCATGGTTTCCACAATCAGGATCGCCTTTTCCACGGATTGGTTCACCTTTGATAATTTCTCCCGCATGGCTGGTCAACCTCCCCCTCATTCATTGCACTTGGTAAAATGGTATCACACTCTTACCACCCATGCAAGAGAGAAAAAGGCGCCGGGCCACTTTTCATCAATCTTCGCAAAAAACCCACGGCCGGGGCAGGGCCATCCATGTAAAACGGAGAAGCTCGCTTCCCCACAATCCGGTTTCCCTCTTCCCTGGGCCGGCCTCCCCACAGCGTCCACCTCCTTCGGTCCGACCGGTTCTGCCGGACCCGCGCGCTCATTGTCCTCCACCGCCCTGCGCCCGCCCCTCCCAGCAGATCTGCTGGCGGTTTCGCAGAGGCCAGGCCGCCAGTCCCTTTCCCTCCAGGTCGGCCTGGTCCAGACGCACTGCGGTGATTTGGCGGTTGTCATAGGTGGTATAGTAGTAGACCCCACGGCTGGTGTTGCAGCAGCAAGCGTATACCGTGCGCTCGAAGCCGTCCCGCCCCGCCATGGCCAGGCCCTTGGTCTGGGCCACCGTGTCCAGCACATGGAAGAATTGGGTGACCCGCTCTTCCTCCGTCTCTCCCGGCAGGGCGTTGGCCCGGGCGAAAGCAGCCCGCACAAAGCGGGAGGGTGAGGACAGGTCGCCGGGCATCCCCACCGCCCCCATACCCAAGCAGTCCGGCGTCAGGTCCAGCTCAGGGGCGAACCGATTTTCCGGCTCCTCCCGGGTCAGGTTCAGATACCGCTTCAAATGGTGGATTTGAAATGGGAATGGAGGATTGTTGGTGAGCACCCCTGCCGGGTCGGGGTAGAGCTTTAGCCCCTCCTGGCCGCACTCCGCCACAAGGGTCTGCTTCCCATCGGCAATCATCCAGTGTAGGGGGGCTGGGGGCAGATCTCTTCGGAAGGGTTCGTTTGTCAAGTTGATGTGCTCCAGCAGCCCCTGGGCCTGCTCCACGCTGCGGCACTGTCCCAAAATCCAGGGAATGAACTCAAAGGAGGCCACATTATCCCGGCCCTCCACCGCAGTCCCGTACTGGGCGTTTCCGGGGAAGTTCAGCCCCGCCATGGCCAGGCCCGACTCATTGGCCGCCTCATAGTACAGAGGATACCCATCCTGGATCAAGGCCATGCCGATCATGGCCTGATGGCGGGACAGTTCCCTGGCCATACGGAAGCGGAGGGGGTATTCTCGCGGCGTGACCACCACCTGCTCCCCCAGGGAGCGGTCCAGATCCAGGGTGCGGCCGAAGTAGTGATCCCCCTGCAAAAAAGAAATGGCGGTACACATGACAATTTTCTGCCCCTTTCCAAAAAACTCCCCAGGCCGGAAACCCGGACCCGGGGAGTTTTCCCTGTTTTTTCTGTTCTATACGCCCACTATTCTCTTCTGGGGCTCTCCCCGGCGGCGGGGGCATCCTGGGGCGCGGCGGCTCCGGAGACGCCGTGGCCGTCCTCCTTCTTCGTGGGGGCCATGGACCGGCGCAGGGCGGCCAGCTGTTCCGCCCTCTCCCGCTTCGCCCGCTCCTCCCACTCCGCCTCCTGCGCCTGCCTGCTCCTGTTCTGGGCCGCAAGGAGAGGGGATAAGACGAGCAAAATCGCCACGGCAACCAGGATTTTGAATTCGCTGCTGTCCACATCTGGAACGCCGTTGCGGAAGACGCGGAACAGGAGCAAGCCTCCGTACAGGACGATGAGCATAACCTCCACCGCCCGCTGGCAGCCCAACATCTCTTTCTTCACCAGCAGGCCATACAGGCTGATTGCGGTTCCCAGCAGAACGGACACCCACAGATACCAGGGCACCGGCCCGCCCGCAACCACCCCCGTGGTGCGCAGCACGGCGATGGCCAGCAGCACCAGGGACAGGGCCAGGAAGGCACCGCAGTAGGCGGTCACCTGCCAGGGCTTCTTCGAAGTAGGTGATGGTTTCATGTCATGTCTCTCACTTTCTTACTGTAAGATCCTTGCTTTTGAAAATCTACCCTCGCTTCCCAATCGCCAACGACACGAATACTTCCCGTTCCGTATGATTCCTTCCCTGTCACCTGTAAACCATGAAAGACACATCCAATCTCTCAACCGGGGAAATTATAACAAATATTTCTGTATAAGTAAAGAAATTTTCATTCATTTTTTGGAAATCACACATCCCGGCGGGGAGAAAATCTCCCCGCCGGGACGTAATTCATCCAAAAACTCGCAGAGTTCACGCCGTATCTCTCTTCTATCTTTTATCTCCACTTTTCACTCTACTCTTTATGGTCCTCCACAATGGCGCCGCTGCGGAAGGCGGACAGCAGATCCATCAAATCGTCGATCTGCTCCTTGATCTGGCGGCCCACATCCGTCTCGGCGATCTTCATTCGGTGCTCCATGCGCTCGAAGATCACCGAGGTGGAGGCGATGTCCTGGTTGCCCCGGATGGCGTTCTCCCGCCCCCCGAAGGGCTCGTGGGACACCAGGCGCAGGCAGGCGGAGTTGTAGATCAGGGTATAGCCGGCAATGCCGGTGGTCTTCTGATAGGCCTTGCAGAAGCCGCCGTCGATGACCAGCAGCTTGCCGCCCCCCTTGATGGGGCTCTCCCCCTTCTTGGACTTCACCGGCACATGGCCGTTGATGATATGGCAGTGGGCGCCCTCCAGGCCGAACTGGCGCAGCAGCTCGTCGCACACCGCCGGGTCATTGTAGTGGCGGTAGTAGGCGTTCTTGGGCTCGGTCCAGGTTTTCTCGTCCTTGATCAGCCGCCGCTCGAAGGTGGTCATCCGGTCCCGGCCGAAGATGGGGCTGTTACGCCCTGCCCATAGGAACCAGAGGAAGTCCATGCCGAACTCCCGCTCCTTGGAGCCGGGCTTGCTGTAATAGGCCCGGCGGGCGGTGAGGTCGCAGTAGTCCAGAAACTCCTTCCCCGACAGGTTCTTGCAGCCGATGGAGAAGCTCATCAGCTTTCCCTCCTCCGTCATGGGGATACAGCCATGGAACAGCAGGTTTCCGTTGAACACCCGGTAGATGCTGCCCTTGGAGTAGAGGAAGCGCACGTGGCGCTGAAGCTTCTCGCTGTAGAGGAAAGAGCGGGTGAGCTGGTTGATGAGCCTGTCCTCCTCTTCAGTCAGGGCATAGGGATCCTTGGGGTCCACAGTGGGGAAGTCGGTATCCTCCAGGGGATAGTCCACCCCGCCGATGTTAATGCTCTGACGCTCATAGTCGATCTTGTCCAGCAGCAGCCGGTCATTCATGCCGAAGCTGGGGTTGCGCAGGATCTTCTGCCCCTCCAGCTTGAAAAGGAGGATGGTGATGGCCTTGTGCATCCGGGCCAGCTGGAGCTTGCTCTTCTCGGTGTAATGGGCCTCTTCCTCGCTGGCGATCTTGACGGCGAACTGCTTGACATCGCTGTCCCGGTACACCTCGTCGGCGAACACCGACAAGGGGCGCAGGGAGATGCCGTAGCCCGTCTCGATCACGTCCAGGTTGTTGTAGCGCAGGGAGTTGACCAGCACCGTGGCCACCAGGGTGCGGGAGCCGGAAGCCGCCCCCATCCACAGGATGTCGTGGTTGCCCCACTGGATGTCCACGCTGTGGTAGTCCATCAGGGAGTCCAGGATGATATCCGCGCCTGGGCCCCGGTCAAAGATATCCCCCACCAGGTGGAGGTGATCCACTGCCATGCGCTTGATGAGCTCGCACATCTCGATGAGGAAGTTGGACGCCCGGTCGATGTCGATGATGGTGTTGATGATGTTCTCGTAGTAGTCCCGCTTGTCACTGTCCTCATAGTGGGTGTGGAGCATTTCATCGATGATGTAGGCATACTCCTGGGGCATGGCCTTGCGCACCTTGGAGCGGGTGTACTTGGAGCTGACCAGACGGCACACCTCAATGAGGCGGTGGAAGGTGATGCGGTACCACTCCCGCAGATCCTCCGTCTCCCGGGCGATCTCCTCCAGCTTCTCCTTGGGGTAGTAGATCAGGGTGGCCAGCTGGTCCCGGTCCGCCCGGGACACACTGGAGCCGAACAGGTCGTCGATCTTCTCCCGCACCACCCCAGAGGCGGAGTTGAGGATGTGCTGGAAGGCCTCGTACTCCCCGTGGACGTCGGAGATGAAGTGCTCCGTGCCCTTGGGCAGGTTCAGAATGGCCTGCAGGTTGATGATCTCAGTGCTGGCCGCCTGCACGTTTGGATATTGCTTGGCCAGCATTTTCAGATAGTGCAGATTTTCCAGGCTGTAGCCCTTTGCCGCTTTCAACTGGACTTCCCCCTTTGGTTTTGACCTTGTTGGGCTTATTATCGCACAGTCGCGGAGAAATGGAAAGAGGAATTTGTCCGGTTTTCCCCGTTCTGCCCAAGTGGGGGCGCGGCAAATCCCCACGGGGCAAGCCCCGCGGGGACCCCTTTTTCATCCTGCCCGGGGCAAGTAAATTGCCCCTGTGCCAAGGTTTTGCCTTCGGCAAAACGCTTGCACGGCGCTCTCACGCCGCCCCGCTCTGCGGGGCCCCGGTGTGCCCGTGGGTTCCCCCTCAGGCCCTCGCTACGCCGGTAGCCCTTGCCGCCTCCGCCACCGCCTTGGCCACTGCCGGGCACACCCGGGGATCGAAGGGGGCGGGGATGATGTAGTCGGGGCGCAGTTCCTCGTCGCTGACCAGGGCGGCCAGGGCGTGGGCGGCGGCCATCTTCATCTCCTCGTTGATGTCGCTGGCACGCACATCAAAGGCCCCTCGGAACACCCCGGGGAAAGCCAGCACGTTGTTGATCTGGTTGGGAAAGTCGCTGCGGCCGGTGCCTACCACCGCCGCCCCCGCCTCCAGGGCCAGATCGGGCATGATCTCGGGCACCGGGTTGGCCATGGGGAACAGGATGGGCCGGGCCGCCATGGCCTTCACCATCTCTGGCGTCACCACCCCGGGGGAGGACACGCCGATGAACACATCCACCCCCGCCATCACATCGGCCAGGGATCCGGACCTGTCCTCCCGGTTGGAGATGGCCAGCAGGGCCTGCTTCTCCTGGTTCAGGTCGGCCCGCCCGGACCAGATGGCCCCCTTCCGGTCGCACACGATGCCGTCCTTCATCCCCATGGATTTGAGCAGCTTGAAGATGGCGGTGCCGGCAGCCCCCGCCCCGGAGAACACGGCGGTGATATCCTCCATCCTTTTGCCCACCAGCTTCAGGGCGTTGATCAGGGCGGCGGCCACGATGATGGCGGTGCCGTGCTGATCGTCGTGGAATACGGGAATGTCGCACACTTCCTTCAGCTTCCGCTCAATCTCAAAGCACCGGGGCGCGGCAATGTCCTCCAGGTTGATCCCGCCGAAGGACCCGGCCAGCAGGGCCACAGTGTGGACGATCTCGTCCACGTCGTGGGAGCGAATACACAGGGGCACCGCGTCCACTCCGCCAAAGGCCTTGAAGAGCACGCATTTGCCCTCCATCACCGGCATGCCCGCCTCGGGGCCGATGTCCCCCAGGCCCAGCACCGCGCTTCCGTCAGTGACCACCGCCACGGTGTTCCACCGCCCGGTGAGCTCATAGCTCTTGCTCACGTCTTTTTGAATTTCCAGGCAGGGCTGAGCCACCCCGGGGGTGTAGGCCAGAGAGAGGGATTCCCGGTCCCTGACCTCCATCTTGGGCACTGTCTCCAACTTGCCCCGCCACTGATAATGCAGCTTCAAAGATTCTGCCGCGTAGTCCATTCCTGTTCCGCTCCTTTTCTGCAAGGTGCTCTCAGTATACCATAAGAATCTGCTCGGGAAAAGACCCAGCCCCTTGTATTTTTCCCGGTTCTCCTGTATAATGTCTGTCTTGAGAGCTGTTTGACGAAAGGACGTCTGGATTATGAAATTAGGAATTGTGGGCCTGCCCAACGTGGGCAAATCCACCCTGTTCAACGCCATTACTAACGCCGGCGCGGAGAGTGCCAACTACCCCTTCTGCACCATTGACCCCAACGTGGGGATAGTGGCCGTCCCCGACAGCCGCCTGGACTGGCTCAGCGGGTTCTACCGCCCGAAAAAGACCACCCCCGCGGTGGTGGAGTTCGTGGACATCGCCGGCCTGGTGAAGGGGGCCAGTCACGGGGAAGGCCTGGGCAACAAGTTTCTGGCCAACATCCGGGAGTGTGCCGCCATCGTCCATGTGGTGCGCTGCTTTGACGATGAGAACGTCATCCATGTGGAGGGTTCCACCGACCCCATCCGGGACATGGACATCATCGACCTGGAGCTGATCCTGGCCGACGCGGAGATGGTGGACCGCCGCATCGACAAGGCCCAGAAGGCCGCCAAGGCGGACAAGAAGTTCCTCCACGAGGCGCAGGTGTTTGAGGGGTTGAAAACCTGGCTCAACAACGGCCAGTCCGCCCGCACCTATCTGGAGCAGGTGGACGCGGAGGACGCCGCCCTCATCGCCACCAGCGAGCTTTTGTCCCTCAAGCCGGTAATCTACGCCGCCAACCTGGATGAGGACGGCTTCGCCCATCCTGCCGGAGTGGGGTACTACCAGCAGGTGGCTGATCGAGCCGCCGCCGAGGGGGCACAGGTCATCCCCGTGTGCGCCAAGCTGGAGGCGGAGATCGCCGAGCTGCCCGCCGAGGAGAAGTCCCTGTTTCTGGATGATTTGGGCATTGACCAGTCGGGCCTGGACCGGCTGATCCAGGCCAGCTACACTCTGCTGGGACTGATCTCCTTCCTCACCGCCGGGGAGGACGAGTGCCGGGCCTGGACCATCACCCGTGGCACCAAAGCCCCCCAGGCCGCAGGCAAGATCCACTCCGACTTCGAGCGGGGCTTTATCCGGGCGGAGACCATCTCCTTTGAGGACCTGAAGGCCTGCGGCTCCATGGCCGCCGCCCGGGAGAAAGGCTTAATCCGCTCCGAGGGGAAGGACTACGTAGTTCAGGACGGGGATATCATCCTGTTCCGGTTTAACGTGTAAATTGCGAGGAGAAAAAGGCTCCCCAGACCCAAATGGTCTGGGGAGCCTTTTTCTCTTCCGATTATCTGGTGCCGGTGGAGCCGAAGCCCCCAGTCCCCCGGTCGGTGTCGTCCAGCTCCTCCGCCTGCTGAAACTGGGCGGTGAGATAGGGGGCGATGACCAGCTGGGCAATACGGTCGCCACACTCCACTGTGCGCGTCTGCCTGCTCTGGTTGTAGAGGGACACCATCAGCTCCCCTCGATAGTCCGCGTCGATGACCCCCACCTTGTTGGCCGGGGCCAGGCCCTGCTTGGTGGCCAGTCCCGAGCGGGCGTACACCAGCCCCACATAGCCCTTGGGAATGGCCAGGGCCAGCCCGGTGCGGATGAGCGCCGTCTCCCCCGGGGCCACCTCCACTGGGCCGTCGGTGAGGGCGTACAGGTCGGCGCCCGCGGCGTCGGCAGAACCGTAAGCGGGCAGCTTGGCCCGGGGGTCCAGGCGCTTGACGGGGACAGGGGCGGTCAGCATAGCAATTCCTCCAGTTCCGTGACAGATGTGGGGTAATGGCGGTGGATGAGCAAATGGGGGCAGCCGTGGGCCCGGCATCCAGCCAGCAGGGCCTCGTTGTCCCGGAGCAGCTCCGCCCGGGTGGGGCCGCTGTTATCCAAGCGGCGCTCGATGTCGTTGGCGTGGGCCAGGATGTCCGGGAAATGGTTTAAGATATAATCCCGGCTGAACACCAGCCACAGAGCCCGGATGTGTGCCAGGTAGGGCGGCTGGAAATCCTCCCGCCAAGCGAAGGGGAGATAGCAGCCCTCCACAATGAGGTTCTGTCCATTCTCCACAGCGGTCTTGACCATCTCCCGGGCCACCGGCCAGAGAAAGGCAGTCATCTCCTCGTCGGGAGACTCCGGAGTCAGGGGACAAAGGCCAGCGCGGATCAGGCCCATCTTCAGGTGGTCCATGGACAGATAGGGCCAGCCGCGGACCTCCATCAGCCGCTGGGCCCACAGGGTCTTGCCGGCGTGGGTACCGCCGGAGAGCAGATATACCATAGTCTTTCCTCGTTACCGGATCGTTTGGATGGTCATGGCCCCGTCCCACAGCACGATCTGCCCGACGGCCAGGGACCTGGGCACATCGATGATCCGCTGGTTGGACGAGCCCCGGAAGCGCAGGGATAGGTCCTTTTGCGCCGCCACGAACTCCCCGTCTACCAGTACGTCCAGCAGAGAGAGCAGCTCATCGGTGACCTCGCACCGGGCCCGGCTGGGCCGGAGCAGCTCCCCGTCCAGGGTGTAGCCGGAATAGCACCACACCGTCTTGCCGGGCAGCTCCCCCCGCACCCGGCGCAGCAGGGGCAGCAGAACCCGCTGGTTGTCCGGCTCGAAAGGCTCACCCCCCAGCAGGGACAGCCCCTTGATGTGGGCGGGGGCCAGAGCGGCGAGGATCCTGTCCTCCTCCGTCTGGGTAAAGGGCTGGCCGTAAGCGAAGTCCCAGGCCTCCGGATTGAAGCAGCCCGGGCAGCGGTGGGTGCAGCCGGACACGAACAGAGACACCCGCACCCCGGGGCCGTTGGCCACGTCGGCCCACTTGATGGCGGCGTAGTTCATTGGAAAACCTCTTTTAGGTTTGTGTTCCCGCCCCAAAGGGGATGGAACACACCGTTTCAGTTTGTCAAAAAGCCTCGCAGAGTTCGCACCCGCAGGCGCAAATCAAATGAAATCCACTTTTTCCAGCGGCATGTGCGTCGAAAAACTCTTTACAGCCTGCAAATGTGCGAGGCGGGGCGACCTGTCCCCCGACGAAGTGGGCTGCAGCGGGCCGCAACCTCCCCGTCGGAAAAGACTGTGCCCTTTTCGACGAAATTCCTTTATAGATGGAGCACTCTGGCCTTGATCTCCTTGGTCTTGCCCACGTTCCAAAAGTTCTCTCCCAGATAGCCGCAGGTGCGCCTTGTCACGTTCATCTTGGCGTGGTCCTTGTTGCCGCAGTTGGGGCACTCCCACTCGTTGTCGTCGTTGACCAGGATCTCCCCGTCATAGCCGCACACCTGGCAGTAGTCGCTCTTGGTGTTGAACTCGGCGTACTGAATGTTGTCGTAGATGAACCGGACCACGTCCTCCATGGCCTCCAGGTTGTGGCGCATGTTGGGAATCTCCACGTAGGAGATGCACCCGCCGGAGGAGATCTTCTGGAACCGGCTCTCGAAGGTGAACTTGGAGAAGGCGTCGATGGGCTCCCGCACGTCCACATGGTAAGAGTTGGTGTAGTAGCCCTTGTCGGTGACGTCGGGAATGGTACCGAAGCGCTCCTTGTCAATGCGGGCGAAACGGTAGCACAGGCTCTCGGCGGGGGTGCCGTACAGCGCGAAGCCGATGTTGGTCTCCTTCCGCCACCGGTTTGTGGTCTCCCGCAGGTAGTGCATCAGCCGCAGGGCGAAGTCCTCCCCCTCCGGCTCGGTGTGGGAGCAGCCCTTCACCAGCTTTGTCACCTCGTACAGGCCGATGTAGCCCAGGGAGATGGAGGAGTAGCCTCCGTAGAGCAGCTTGTCGATGGTCTCGCCCTTCTGAAGCCGGGCGATGGCCCCGTACTGCCAGTGGATGGGGGACACATCGGAGCGCACCCCCTTCAGGGCGTTGTGGCGGCACATGAGGGCCTCGAAGCACAGCTCCAGCCGCTCGTCCAGCAGCTTCCAGAACTTGTCCTCGTCCCGGCCGGACAGGATGCCGATCTGGGGCAGGTTGAGGGACACCACCCCCTGGTTGAACCGGCCCTCAAACTTGTAGTTGCCCTCCTCGTCCTTCCAGGGAGACAGGAAGGAGCGGCAGCCCATGGGGGAGAATACGTTGCCCTCATAGTTCTCCCGCATCTTCTTGGCGGAGATGTAATCGGGGTACATCCGCTTGGCCGAGCACTTCACGGCCAGCCGGGTAAGGTAGTCGTACTCGCCCCCCTGCAAGCAATTGCACTCGTCCAGCACGTACACCAGCTTGGGGAAGGCGGGGGTGATGTACACCCCCTTCTCGTTCTTGATGCCCTCCAGCC
>CALXDP010000020.1 GCA_944387095.1 uncultured Oscillospiraceae bacterium | reverse complement strand
AACACGGCAGTTAAGCTCATCCGCGCCGAAAATACTTGGCTGGCGACGGCCCGGAAAAATAGGTAGTGCCAACACAAAGAAGCGGACAGCCGAAAGGCTGTCCGCTCTTTTTTGAAAACTGCGGATTATCCCGCCTAAATAAGAGAGAGCCCTGGCATAGCATCTGCCAGGGCTCCTTTCATGGTCAAATCTCGTACCAGCGAATCTCATTGGCGTCCAGGTCCAGGGGGAAGGAGCTTCCATCTCCCCGGTAGACGGTGGTGGATTGGGGTTCATAGGTGTTGTTGACCACACAGTATTTGCCGTTTTTGGGATAGGCGTGGACCTCCACGTTGTAGTTGGAGGAGAACCAGGTGTGCAGGAGTTCCTCACTTTGGGTACACCACAGCACGGCACGGTGGAGCACCCGGCTGTTCTCAAAGCTGTAAGGAAGGCCGGAGAGGTAGACCGCCCGGCCGGAGCCGTACTGATTGACCGCCATCTGCACTTCCTTCTCCCGCTGGACCAGGATCTGGGCGCCGGGCAGGGCGTAGATGCTCTTCTTGCTCTCGCCGAAGTCCATCTCCCCCTGGCAGTCGGCCAGGAGGAAGTGGCCGGGGTGCTCCTCCCAGTTGTACTTGTCGTAGCCCAGGGTAAAGCCGGTCTCCTTCTCCACCCCCAGCACCTGGGCCAGCTGGAGGTAGCGGCCCTGGTACTGGTGGCCGGTGGGCTCACCCACGCCGATGAAGCCGCCTCCGTTCCACACGAAGGCCTTGATTGCGGCGGAGATGGCGGGATCCTCCCACCAGGTGCCGCCGGTGTGGGCGGTGTCCCCGTCCCCCACGTTAAGGAGCACGTCGATCCCATCCAGACACTTGGGATCGGCCTTGATGTCGTCAAAGCTGATAAACTTCACGTCAAAGGGGGCGCCGGACAGGGCCTCGATCACCCCGGCATAGGAGTAGTTCTGCTTCTGGTACAGGGCGTGATGCACCATGTGGCAGCCCCAGGAGCGGGCCCTGCCCCAGGCGTTGAGGACGGCCACCGTCTTGAAGCAGTAGGGGGTGGTGCCCCGGATGTTGCCGTACAGCTCCCGGAACTCGTCACACACGCTTTCCACGTAGGCCAGAAAGTCGGGGAACTGGCAAGCCAGCTTCAGGTAGCCGCCGTAGCCGATGCGGTCAATGGGCTTGCGCAGGATGGCACGCCGGGCGGTGACCCAGTTCTCCTTGGCTTCCCGGACGGGGTCACCCCCCTCATGGAAGGTGTCGGGGAAGAAGTAGGGTAAAAAGCGTCCCTCGGTGTACTTCACCCCGGGGATGTCGGAGATGAGGCGCAGGGTGGAGCCGTTGCCCACACTGCCCACCACCGCGTCCAGGCCAATGGTCTTGAACTCGTCCATGTAGGGTTCGGTGCCGATCCAGTGGTCCCCCAGGAACATCATGGCCTCCTTGCCCAGCTCATGGGTGATATCCACCATCTCACGGGCCAGCTTGGCCACCTCCCGGCGCTGGAAGGCCATGAAGTCCAGGAACTGCTTGCTGGGTACCCGGTACTGGTTGTTGTAGTACCCCTGGTCGATGATATACTCTGGCCGGAAGGGATAGCCCGCTTCCTTTTCAAACTGCTCCAAAATATAGGGGGAGACGGAGGCGGAGTAGCCGTACCAGTCCACGTACTTCTCCCGCTTCAGTTCATCAAAGATCAGGGTGAACTGGTGGAAGAAGGTGGTGTACCGGATGACATCCACATAGGGGTGCTCGGTAATGAACTTGCGCAGCCGTTCCATGGTGAACTTGTGGGTCTTGGGTTGGCGCACGTCGAAGGTGATCTGGTGTTCGAAGTCCTTCCAGTCGTTGGTGACCGCGTTGTACATGTGCACCGGGTCCCAGATGAGGTAGGCCAGGAAGCTGACGGTGTAGTCGTGGAAGGGCTCTGGGCGGTCCAGCACCACGCAGCCGCTCCTCTCGTCATAGCGCCACTGATCCGGAGGCACCGGCCGGCCGGTGGTGCGGTCCATCACTTCCCACCAGCGGCGTATGTCGTCCCGGGTGTTCACCTGAAGCAGTTCGGGGCTGATGCCCTGCATCAGGGGGATGGACAGAGGGCCGCCGGTGGCGGTGTAAAACCCGGTCATGATATAGCACTGCTGCACCTCATCCGGGTTGGCCTTGGCCCAGGCGTTGTCCTTCCGGGTGGTGTAGTAGGTGGAGTAGACCTTGGCGTCCACCTGCTTGAGGGCCTCGGGGTAGTCGGTGCCGTCGCAGTCCCGGATGGCGTCCGCCCCCCACCGCTCCAGCAGCTGTAGGGTTTCCGGCACCACGTCCACATCGGTGGGGATGGTGACCCGGCCTTTGGTGTGCTTGTGTTCGCTCATACATAGACTCCTCTCAAATGGGGGTACGGATCTCAGCGGTTCTTCTCCTTGTCCTGAAAGGGCTTGTTATAAAGGGCCAGGGCCAGGACCAGGAGGATCAGGCCCACGATCATGATGAGCAGGCCGGTCATCTGCCCGGTCATGGTCCAGCCGTCGATGACCAGACCCAGCCCCGCCAGGAAGAGCAGGGCGATCAGGCAGACCCGCAGGGCCGTGTGTTCTTTCCAAAAGTTCATGGGATCACCTTATCCTTTCAGACCGCCCACGGTCATGCCCTGGATCAGCTTCTTCTGCACGCAGATATACAGGATCAGGGTGGGCAGCATCACCATCACCAGACCGGCGTACATGATACCGTACTGCGCGGCGGACTGCTGGGCCTGCATCAGGTTGAGCAGGCCTACCGGCAGGGTTCTGGGCCCGTTGGTGCTGCTGAGCAGGGTCATGGAGATGATGTACTCGTTCCAGAAGGAGAGGAAGTTGAACAGGATGATGGTGACGATGGAGGGCTGGGCCATGGGGAAAATGATGCGCACCATGGTGGACCCATATCCCGCCCCGTCGATGTAGGCGGCCTCCTCGAAGTCGTGGGGCAGCGTGGCGAAATAGCCGGAGAGCAGGTAGATGGTGAAGGGCAGGGCAGTGGCGGCGTACACGATGGCCAGCACCACGATGTTGTTGAGCAGGAAACCCTGCCCGAAGAGATCCCGCAGGAAGCTGTCCCCGTCCCGGAGCATCAGGAAGATGGGGACCACGATGTAGTTGACGTTGATGAACAGCCCCGCCATGAAGCAGACGTTCAAAAAGTTCCGGCTGCGGAACTTGAAGCGGGACAGGCAGTAGGCGGCGGGCAGAGCCACCACCAGCAGGATGGCCAGGGCCAGGGCGGTGACGATCACCGAGTTGAGCATGTACTCACCCATGCTGGCCCGCTCCCAGGCGTCCACAAAGTTCTGCCAGTGGATGCCGGCGGGCAGAGTCCAAGGGTTGCCGTAGAACTCGCTGTTCTCCTTGATGGAGGCCAGAAACACCCAGATCACCGGAACCAGGATGGACACCGTCAGGGCGATGAGCACCACATAGATGAAGGCCTTATACACCCGGTTGCCGGCGGATTTTGTTTTCAGCATCGCAGGCACCTCCTCAGTATTGCAGCGCTTCGCGCTTGGTGGCCCGGTTGACCAGGGCAGACAGGATGAAGGAGAACAGGAAGATCACCACGCCGATGGCCATGGAGTAGCCGTACAGGCCGGCATCCTTCTGCCCGTACATGTAGGACAGGGCCACCTCGGAGGCCCCGTTGGGACCGCCGGAGGTCATGGCCTTGACAAACAGGAAGGCCATGTTGATGGTGGAGATGATGAAGAAGGTCAGGGTGGTGCGGATATTGGTCCAGATCAGGGGAATGGTGATCTGGAAGAACTGGCGCACGCGCCCGGCGCCGTCCAGGGAGGCGCTCTCATACAGGTCCAGGGGCACCGCCGCCATGGAGGCCATGTACATGACCATGTAGTAGCCCACTGCCTGCCAGATCATGGCGATAATCAGGCTGAGCATGACCAGGGTCTCCCCCTTCCACAGGATGGGATCGGTCATGTCGGTGAACAGGCCAATGATGCTGTTGAGCAGGCCGTTCTCTGGCTGGTAGATGGCGGAGAAAATGCCCGAGATGACCACTACGGACAGGATGTTGGGGATGTAGAACACCACCCGGAAGAAGTTCTGCCCCCGGAGTTTTTCCCGGGTGAGGATACCGGCAAATACCAGGGCCAGGGCAAAGGTGATGATGGTGACCACCACGATGAGCAGGATGGTGTTCTGCATGGCCTGGATAAACCGGGTGTCCTGGAACAGGGTCTCAAAGTTCTGGAAGCCCACAAAGGTCTCCGTGGGGGAGTAGGCGCCCCGCTCAAACAGGGACATGCGGAATACGTTGATGGTGGGTACGATCATGAAAATGAAGAACAGGATAACCGCTGGCGCCACGCACACGAGGAGAAACCCGGTGCGCCGCTTGCTCCTTTTCATGATATCAGCTCCTCTCTTGCTATGGGTGGCCCGTCCCCGCCGCAGGGGGAAGGGCTGGGAAAGGCTTTCGCCCGAATGGAAAGGGAAGCGGCGATGAGCAGGGACTGCTCATCGCCGCTTTGTCCATACGACAGGGTCCCGCGGCTGAGGTCCGCAGGCTTAGCTCAGAAGATTGGCCCGCATCTGGTCGGTGGCGGAGATGATGTTGGCCTTCCACTGCTCGATGGTCAGGGTTCCGGAGACCAGGGAGTTGATGGGCTCAAAGAACACGGTGGTGTTGTCAATGCCGGGAATGGCGGAGTAAGCGGCGAAGGAGCCCATGGCGGCGCCGGCGCCGTTGTCGTAGATGGAGTAGAACAGCTGGTTGTCGCCCTCCAGCTGGTCGGTCATGCCCCGGATGGGCTGCACCGCGTTGCCCTTGGCGAAGATGTCGGCGGCAGTGTCGCTGTACAGGAAGGCGATGAACTGCTTGGCCTCATCCACGTGCTCGGCCCCGGAGGGGATCCAGGCCTGCTCCAGGAAGGTGTAGCTGTAGCCCATGCCGCCCTCCTCCAGGGCGGGCAGAGCGGTCATGCCCCACTCAAAGCCATCGGCCCGGGGAGCCTGGGCCATCTCGCCCACGATCCAGGTGCCGTTGGGCATGAACAGGGCCTCGTTGTCCAGCACTAGCTGCTGGTTCATGGTGAAGTCCTGATCATTGGCCTGGGCGGGGGTGATGGGGTTGGTGTAGTCGGCCAGTCTATCCAGGATCTCGAACAGAGCGTCGGACTCAGGGGTATCCCAGATGCCCTCCTCATAGGTGGTGGCGGCATTGAAGAACTCAGGGCCGCCCACCACGTTCATCAGGGCGTACAGGAAGGCGTCGAAGTAGCCGGCGGTGGGGTAAGTAAAGAGGTAGATGCCCTCTTCCAGCGCCACATCGCCCAGCGCCCACATCTCATCCCAGGTGGTGGGCACTTCCCAGCCCTTCTCCTCAAACAGGCCGGCGTTGTAGAACAGGCCGCAGGGAGAGTAGAACATGGGGGCCAGATAGGTCTTGCCATCGCCGTAGGGGTTGGTGGCGGAGGTCTCGGTAAAGCCCTCGATAATCTTGTCGCCCACGGTGGTATCCTCACCGGGGATGGTCATGGACAGCACGTCGGTGATGTCGGTGAGCAGCTGGTCGTTGATGAACTGCTCGGTGAGGCCGGCATCCCGGCCGGTGGCCAGGTGAACCACATCGGGGTAGTCGCCGCCCTGCATAGACGGGCCGATGACGTCCTCAATATTGCGGTCCACGGTGAGGTCTACCTGGATGCCGGTCTCGGCGGTAAAGGCCTCGCAGACCTCCTCCCACATGCCGGGGTAGGTCTCCTCATAGGCGGAGAGCAGGGCGGCCACCTGGATGGTGACGTCGCTGGCGGGAGAGCCGCTCGCTTCGGTGCCCTGGCTCGTGCCGTTGCCGGGATCCTGGCTGGTGGTGGTGTCGCCGCCGCAGCCGGCCAGCAGACCCAGGGCCAGGGAAGCGGCCAGAAGCAAGCTGAGAATCTTCTTCATTTTCATTCATGGTACCTCCTTATTCTAGTTCGCCGTGCAAGAGGGAACGCCCAAAACCTGCTGGTTTTGGCATTCTTCCTGAGAAAAAGTATATGGATTTTCCGGGGGATAGCAAGCCCTTTCTTGCGTTCTTTTTTAGAGATATTGCTTTTGTTCGTATCATTTGATGTAAAATGCCGGAAAATAGAGGGAACGGATTGTTGAAATTGCATATTTTTGGCGGCTTTTGTCGTCGGGGAAAGGCCGTGGGGAGCACAAAAAAGGGTGGGCGGCCCACCCGCTTTTTTTCAAAGTTGCACAAATGGGCCGGATCGCTTATAATGACATCAAGCCGAGGAAAAGGCATCAACGGGATGGGAAGGAGGGGTTCTGTGACCAGCAACTACTATGACATCCACCAGGAGGGAGAGAACCCCCTGGCCCAGTTTCAGGGGCGGCTTCTGAACGTGACCTGGACTCAGTACAGCCGGGAGTGGAATTCCACCATGCACACCCACCGCCATGCGGAGCTGTTCTTCATTCTCAGCGGCCAGGGCAGCTTTCAGCTGCTGGACCAGACGGTTCCGGTGGCGGGCCGGGACCTGGTGGTGGTCAATCCGGGGATTCACCACCGGGAGCTGAGCCAGCCCGGCAGCCCCCTGGAATACATTGTGCTGGGGGTGGACCGGCTGGAGATGCTGGTGGGGGACCAGGGGTATGTACACACCTCCTTTCGCACCGGCTGGGACGGGCTGGCCAGCTGCCTGCGCCTGCTGCTCCAGGAGGTGCGGGACGGGCAGGAGGGCTACCCTGCGGTCTGCCAGCACCTGCTGGAGGTAATCCTGCTGCGGCTGTTGCGCCACAGTGAGCTGGCCCTGGCCCCCGTTCCGGGGGAGTACGTGGGAAGCCGGGAGTGCGACCTGGTGCGCCGGTATATTGAGGAGCACTTCAAGGAGAATCTCACCCTGGACCAACTGGCCAAGCTGGCTCACATCAACAAGTACTACCTGGTGCACGCCTTCCGCAAGGAGTACAACACCTCCCCCATCAGCTATCAGATCTCCCGCCGGATCCAGGAGAGCAAATTCCTGCTTGCCAGCAGCGACCACACCCTGTCCCAGATTGCCCACATCCTGGGATTTTCCTCCCTGAGCTACTTCTCCCAGAGCTTCCGGCGGGCAGAGGGGATGAGCCCCATGGAATACCGCAAGCGGCATCAGAAGGCCGATGCTTAGCCCCGGAGCGGAAAGGAGAAGGAGGATGCCTCAGTACCGTCCCATCCGGCCGGAGCGGCCGCTGCCCATTCAGGAGCTGTATACGGTGCACTACTTCGAGTACACCGGAAGCTACGCCTTCGCCGGCGAGGCCCATGACTTCTGGGAGCTGCTGTATGTGGACCGGGGCGCCCTTCGGGTCACCGCGGGAGAATCGGTCCATGACCTGTGCCAGGGACAGCTGATCTTTCACGCCCCGGGGGAGTTCCACGCCCTGTCCGCGGTGGGGGTGGCCCCCGACCTGGTGGTGGTGAGCTTCCGGTGCGACAGCCCCCGCATGGATATCTTCCAGGGGATGATCACCGGAGTGGGAGAGCTGGAGCGGGCTCTGCTGGCCCGCATCGTGGAGGAGAGCGGGGAGGCGTTCTCCACCCCGCTGAACGACCCGTCCACCACCACCCTTCAGCGCAGGCCGGACGCGCGCTTTGGTGCGGAGGCCTTGGCGGCCAACGCCCTGGAGGAGCTGCTCATCCGGCTGATCCGCCGGCGGATGGGCCCCCAGGCCCGGACCCGGCTCCCGACCGACGGGGCCGGATCGGACGGGGTGAGCCGGGTGACGGACTACCTGAAGGGGCGGGTGGGATGCAGCCTGACCCTGGAGCAGATCTGCCGGGACAACCTGATCGGCCGCAGCCAGCTGCAAAAGCTCTTCCACGAGCACACCGGCGGCGGGGTGATGGAGTACTTCGGCCGGCTGAAGATCCAGGAGGCCCGGCGGATGATCCGGGAGGGGCGGCTCAATTTCACCCAGATCGCCGCCAGCCTGGGCTTCCAGTCCGTCCACTACTTCTCCCGTCGGTTCCGGCAGTTCACCCATATGTCCCCCAGTGAGTACGCCCGGAGCATTCGGAGGCTCCTGGAATTCTCCGGGGAGGGTGCGGATGATTGTACAAACAATTTATAAGATCGTCTATTTCTTTTCCTGGAGAAACCGAATACAATACCACTGATCAAATGGTCGGGTCTGATCCCGGAGACCATCGGAAAAATGAAAGGAGCATCTTCCATGTCCATTCTTGTGAGCGGCGGCGCCGGCTATATTGGCAGCCACACCTGCGTGGAGCTGATCCAGGCGGGCTACGACATTGTGGTGGCGGACAACCTGGTCAACTCCTGTGAGGAGGCGGTACGCCGGGTGGAGCGGATCGTGGGCCGTCCCATCCCCTTTGTGCAGGCGGAGCTGTGCGACCCGGCCCAGGTGGAGGAGCTGTTCACCCGCTATCCCGATATCGACGCGGTCATCCACTTCGCCGGGCTGAAGGCGGTGGGGGAGAGCGTGTCCAAGCCCCTGGAGTACTACACCAACAACCTGGTCAACTCCCTGGTGCTGCTCAACGCCATGCGCCGCCACAGAGTGAAGAACTTCGTCTTTTCCTCCTCCGCCACGGTGTACGGCGACCCGGCCAGCGTGCCCATCCGGGAGGACTTCCCCACCGGCGGTACCACCAACCCCTATGGTACCACCAAGCTGTTCCTGGAGCGCATCCTCACCGATTACTGCGCTGCCGACCCCACCATGAACGTGGCCTTGCTGCGCTACTTCAACCCCATCGGAGCCCACGAGTCCGGCCTCATCGGGGAGGACCCCAAGGGCATCCCCAACAACCTGGTGCCCTACATCGCCCAGGTGGCGGTGGGCAAGCTGGAGAAGCTGCACATCTACGGGGACGACTATCCCACCCCCGACGGCACCGGCGTGCGGGACTACATCCATGTGGTGGACCTGGCCCGGGGCCATGTGGCCGCTTTGAAGAAACTGGAGGAAAACTGCGGCCTGTTCGTGTGCAACCTGGGCACGGGTAAGGGGTATAGCGTGCTGGACGTGCTCCATGCCTATGAGAAGGCCTGCGGCAAGACCCTGCCCTACGTCATCGACCCCCGCCGCCCCGGGGACATCGCCGAATGCTACGCCGATCCCACCAAGGCCCGGGAGGAGCTGGGCTGGGAGGCGAAGTACGGCATTGAGGAGATGTGCGCCTCCTCTTGGAAGTGGCAATCGGCCAACCCCGACGGCTACCGGAGCTGAGCGCCCGGAAGGGGACCGGAACACATGATTTGGAAGGGGAAGGGGTTATGAACAAGCCTGTTTTGGTGGTTATGGCCGCCGGTATGGGCAGCCGGTACGGGGGCCTGAAACAGCTGGATCCGGTGGGAAACCATGGCCAGCTCATCATTGACTACTCCATCTACGACGCCCGCCGGGCCGGTTTTGAGACGGTGGTGTTCGTCATCAAACACGAGATCGAGGCGGAGTTCAAGGCCGCCATCGGCGCCCGGCTGAGCCGGGTGATCGACGTGAAGTACGCCTACCAGCGGCTGGACGATATTCCGGCGGGGTATGCCATTCCAGCGGGGCGGGTCAAGCCCTGGGGCACCTGCCATGCGGTGCTGGCCGCCCGGGACATTGTGGACGGGCCCTTCGCCGTGATCAACGCCGATGACTACTATGGACCAGAAGGCTTTCAAAAGATTTATGATTACCTGTCCACCCACCCGGATCGGCGGGGCTGCTATGAGTTTGCCATGGTGGGCTACCGCCTGGGCAACACCGTCACTGAGCACGGCAGCGTGGCCCGGGGGGTGTGCGAGGAGGACGGTGAGGGCTGCCTGGTCAAAGTCACCGAGCGCACCCAGATCGAGAAGGACGGGGATAACGCCCGCTTCACCGAGGACGGGGGGGCGACCTGGACGGGTCTGAGTGGGGACGCCATCGTGTCCATGAACCTGTGGGGCTTCACCCGCGCCTTCCTGGACGAGGCCCAGGCCCGCTTCCCCGCGTTTCTGGACAGGACCCTGCGGGACAATCCACTGAAGGGGGAGTATTTCCTGCCCAGCGTGGTCACCCAGCTGCTGGACGAGGGCAAGGCCCGGGTAAAGGTGCTGCGCAGCAGCGACAAGTGGTACGGGGTCACCTACCGGGAGGACAAACCGGTGGTGGTGGCCGCCGTCGCCGATATGACGGCCCGGGGGCTCTACCCCGACAAACTCTGGGAGGTGTGAGCCATGGCGCAAGCGGAACAATATCTCCAGCAGGCCCTGGCCGCCTATGACTTCGGAGGCCAGGTGGTGGGGGCGGTGCGCTATGGCTCGGGCCACATCAACGACACCTTTTGTGTCCACACCCAGCCGGGGGAGGACCCCTGCCGGCGGTTCATCCTCCAGCGCATCAGCTCCGCTGCCTTCCGTCACCCGGAGCAGGTGATGGCCAATATCGTGGGGGTGACCTCCTATCTGACCCGGGAGATCGCCCAGGCAGGCGGGGACCCGGAGCGGGAGACCCTGTCGGTGTGGCCCACCCGGACGGGGGAGAGCTTTTATACCGATGGAGCGGGCGGGGCCTGGCGGGTATACCCCTTTGTGGAGGGCACCCTCAGCCTCCAGTCCGCTGAGACTCCCGAGCTGTTCGCCGCCTCAGGGCGGGCCTTCGGCCGGTTCCAGCGGATGCTCAAGGACTACCCTGCCGACACCTTATACGAGACCATCCCCCGCTTCCACGACACGGAGAACCGTCTGGCCCTGCTCAAGGCCGCCGTGGATGCAGACCCCATGGGCCGGGTGAAGGAGGTGGGGCCTGAGCTGGACTTTGTGGCAGCCCGGGCGGGGGACTGCTCGGTGGCCCTCTCCGCTCTGCGGGAGGGCAAGCTCCCCCTGCGGGTGACCCATAACGACACCAAGCTGAACAACGTGCTCATGGACCGGAAGAGCGGGGAGGGCGTGTGCGTCATCGACCTGGACACCGTTATGCCGGGACTGTCCATCAATGACTTCGGCGACTCCATCCGCTTCGGGGCCAACCACAGCGCCGAGGATGAGCCCGACCTGTCCAAGGTCAACTTTGACCTGCCCCTCTATGAGGTGTACACCCAGGCATTTCTGGAGGGCACAGGGGGAGCGCTCACCCAGGCGGAACTAGACTATCTGCCCTGGGGGGCCAAGCTCATGACCCTGGAGTGCGGCATCCGCTTCCTCACCGATTATCTGGAGGGGGATCACTACTTCCACACCCAGCGGCCAGGGCAAAACCTGGACCGCTGCCGCACCCAGTTCAAGCTGGTGGCGGACATGGAGGGACACTGGGAAGAGATGAAGGCCACCGTGGATCAGTATCGACCCAGGTGAAGGGAGAAAACCCATAGGGCAATGAAAACCCGGCCGCGCTTACGGCGAGAAATGAGCGTGGCCGGATTGCTGTCAGACAGCGGCACATCAGGAAAAGAGAGCCGGCGCCCCGGTGAATTGGGGCGCCGGCGTATTTTCTGTTGCGGGGTATCCGCCATAGGCGGCCGGAAGCGCGGCGGCATTAGGAGCCGATCTCCTCCACCAGCCGGACAAACTCGTCCATCTCTTTGGTGCGCCACTTCTCCCTGTGGCAAAAGATCTGCCGGTATAGAGACACGTGCATGCCGTTTACCTCCACCACCGCCAGCCGGCCCTGCTGGACCTCATCCTTCACCACATACCATGGCAAGAAGGAAATGCCGCAGTGGACTTCCAGCATTTTAATGAGAAAGGAGGTATCCCTGCACTCCAAAAATGGGGTGATGGGAGATCTCCGGGCGGCCAGAAGCCGGTCCAGCACGCGGCGGTAATTTGCCTCCTGCTCGGTGAGGAAAAATGGCTTATCCAGCAGCTGGGCCAGTTCTATTGGACCGTCCCGCTGTAGCTGCGGGCCCCAGACGGCAGAGGCCACAAATACGATTTCTTCCCGCAGCTCCATCAACTTGCACCAGTTGTTGTTATACCGCGGCTCATCCAAAATGTAAATCAGATCCAGATCTCCCCACTCCATTTGGGCGATGAGCTCCTCCGGTTCTCCGGTGGTGACGTGGATCAAGACATGGGGATGCTGTTCCCAATAGGAATGCAAGACGCCGGGCAGCTGAGAGGAGCACAGCGACTCGATAACGCCGATGCGCAAACTCCCATGCAGGTCCCCCTCGTTGGACAAGGACCGTTTTGCGCGGTTGACTTCGTGAATCACCTCATAGGCGTGTTCCAAAAACTGCGCCCCTGGGGAAGTGAGGGTAACGCGCCTGCCGATGCGGTCAAACAGGCGAACATTCAGCTCTTCCTCCAGCTGGCGGATCTGTACGGTCACTGCCGACTGGGAATACCCCAGGCTTTCCGCCGCCTTGGAAAAGTTTTTTAATTGCGCGACCCGGATGAATGTACTCAGCTGCCGAAGCTCCAAGTTATCCAGCTCCTCTCCTATGTATGAATTTTTTTAAATGTTCCTATTAAAACTATGAATTTTACTTATTGCTACAAACAGAATATACTAAAAACAGCAAATACACAAGAGAAAATTGAGCAAAATTATTAGGAGGGTTCAACATGGAAAAAAAGAAGAAGTTCAAACTAGGGCTATTTCCGAAACTTATCATTGGTATCATCCTTGGTATCCTGTTCGGACAATTTCTGCCCGTCTGGTTCTGCCGCATCATAATCACCGCGTCTAACATCTTCAGCACGTTCCTCTCTTTCATCATTCCGTTGATGATCCTGGCCTATGTCACCATGGGCATTGCAAATCTGAAAAACGGCGCGGGCAAGCTACTGCTGATTACAGTTGTGATTGCCTATGTCTCCACGCTCATTGCAGGTTCCGCTTCCTATGCGGTTGCGTTCAACCTCTTCCCAAGCTTTATGAGTGCAGACGCGCTGGATCAGATCGCTGCCACCGCAGGCAATTCCCTGGAAACCTATTTCAGCCTTGAAATTCCCGCTCCGCTGGACACGCTCACGGCTGTGGTTCTGGCCTTTGTGCTTGGCCTGTGCCTGTCCACGCTGCGGGGCAAGACCATCGGAAATTCTCTCTATAATGGGATGAGCGATTTCTCCGGCATCATTGACCAGGTGCTCCACAGCGTTATCATCCCCCTGCTGCCCCTGTACATCTGTGGTACCTTCACCAACATGACCAAGTCCGGACAGACTTTTGCCATCCTGGGCATCCTGTGGAAGGTGTTCCTGGTGGTGATCGCGATGCACCTGGTATGCATTTTCGTGCAGTTCCTGGTCGCTGGCGCTATCAGCAAGAAAAACCCGTTTGTGTTGATGAAAAACCAGATTCCCGGCTATGTCACGGCGCTTGGCACCCAGTCCTCCGCTGCCACCATTCCGGTAAACCTGCAGTGTGCGGAGAAGGACGGCGTCTCGGAAGAAATCCGCAATTTTGTCGTGCCCCTGTGCGCGAACATCCACATGGCCGGCTCCATGATTACCATTACCGCCTGCGCCACTGCGGTGTGTCTCATGAACCAGATCCCCATCAGCCTGGCCACGGTGATTCCCTTTATCATGACGCTGGGCATTGCGATGGTGGCCTCTCCCGGCGCGCCGGGCGGCTCCATCATGACGGCCCTGCCCTTCCTCTATATGGTTTTCGGCACGGAATTGGGCGACCCCAGCGGGCCGATCTGCGCGATCATGGTAGCGCTGTATATCACGCAGGACTCCTTTGGCACTGCCTGTAACGTGTCGGGCGACAATGCCATTGGCGTCATCGTGGAAACCATTTATCAGAAGTTTATCAACAAAACGGCTGTAGGCGCCAAGGAAGTCAAAGCTCATTGAGGAGGGCGGCCCCATGTCCTATGTTAGTGTTTTTGACGTCCTAGGACCAAATATGATTGGCCCGTCCAGTTCTCACACCGCTGGGGCGGCGGCGATTGCCTTTTTGGCACGGAAGATCATAGCGCCGCCCATCAAAAAGGTCACGTTCATCCTTTACGGCTCATTTGCAAAAACCTATCGCGGCCATGGGACTGACCGTGCGCTTCTGGGCGGGCTCATGGGGTTTGGCACAGATGACAGCCGCATACGAAACTCCTTCCAAATCGCGGATGAGCGGGGGCTGTCCTATGAGTTCAAACCCTGTACGACCAATGTGGATGTCCATCCAAACACGGTGGATATCTGCATGGAAAATGCCGCCGGACAGACCATGACGGTGCGGGGAGAGTCGCTGGGCGGCGGTAAGGTCCACATTGTGCGCATCAATGAGGTGGAGGTAGAGTTCACCGGCCAGTACAGCACCGTCATTGTGGTGCAAAAGGACACGCCTGGGGTGGTGGCTCATATTACCAAGGTGCTCAGCGACAATAATGTAAACATTGCGTTTATGAGGCTGTTCCGGGAATCCAAGGGGCAAACCGCCTATACGATTGTGGAATCCGATGGGAAGCTTCCGGAGGGGATCAGTGAACCGCTGCGGGCTGGCCCCAATGTACATAACGTGATGATCATAGAGCCGTAGGGGGTGGTAAAATGGACTTCAAATCTGCCAAGGAGCTTCTTGCGCTTTGCCAGCAAGAACAATGTTCCATATCTGAAATCATGCGGCGTAGAGAATGCGAACTGTTTGAAACGACCCGCGATATTGTCAACCATCGCATGGCCCGTGTCCTGGAGATTATGCGAAGCTCTGCCACCCAGCCTCTGAAAAGCCCGGCCAAATCCATGGGAGGCTTGATTGGAGGAGAGGCGAAAAAGCTGTCCGAGCACGCAGGTAAGGGAAAATCCATCTGCGGGGAAGTGCTGCATGAGGCGATGATGTACGCGGTTGCCATTGCGGAGACGAATGCTTCCATGGGCCTGATTGTGGCAGCGCCTACCGCCGGCTCGGCCGGGGTGGTACCGGGGCTGCTGCTGTCCCTGCAAAACCACTATAAAATTTCTGACGATCGTTTGGTGGACGCGCTGTTTAACGCTGGTGCGGTGGGATACCTCGCCATGCGCAACGCCACTGTGGCGGGCGCAGTGGGAGGATGCCAGGCCGAGGTGGGCGTGGCCGGGGCGATGGCAGCCTGCGCAACAGTAGAGCTGATGGGAGGCACGCCGGAGCAGGGCCTGGGTGCAGGCTCCACCGTGCTGATGAACCTTCTGGGCCTGGTGTGCGATCCGATTGGGGGGCTGGTGGAATACCCCTGCCAAAATCGGAACGCCGCGGGCGTAGCAAACGCATTGGTTGCGGCCGAACTGGCGCTCAGCGGTGTGCAGCAGCTGATCCCCTTCGACGAAATGTTGGATACCATGTATACCGTGGGCCGGGGAATGCCCCTTGAGCTGCGGGAGACGGCCCTGGCGGGCTGCGCGACGACGCCATCCGCCTGTGCGCTGTGCGGCGGCCATTGAGCGGGCCCCTGACGTTGAAAAGAAGGAACGCCGGATTGCGGATAGACGCAATCCGGCGTTCCTTTATCCCATTCTAGGTCAAGCAGGGCCTGTGTCCGTTTATTCACGGACACAGGCCCTGTCTGATCCCGCAATCGGGCTGACGCAGCTTACGAAAGCAGGGACGAGTCGTGTGGCCGGCCCAGTTACAGCGCGAAATCCTCCTCCTTCAGATGGGAGAAATCCACGGACACTGGCTTGGGCGGGATCCGCTTCAGGGGATCATACCGAAACCGGCGGCAAGATCCGGCGGCGGACACCACCCCCCGCTTGGGACACATCACGGTCTCCCCGTCCAGGGGGGCGCCCCGCTTGCAGTAGGCGCACCGGGGCTCCATATCTTTCTCAAATAACATGGCCATTCCTTCTCTCGCTGGAGTTGCTTTTAGTATACAGGATGATTCGATATTTTTCCACATCTTTTTCTTGCCAGCATGGCGCACAGGGCGGTAAACAGCAGCCAGCAGCCGAAGGCGGCGCAGGTGGAGATGGCCAGGGCGGTGGAAAAGTCCAGAGAGGCAATGGATTCCGTCTGCTGGATGAGATAGTGGGACACGGACTGGGAGACGGGGAAGAGCTGGGTGGCCAGCCAGGTGAGGCCGGCGGCCAGCAGCCCGTGACACAGTTTGCCGGTCAGGTAGGTACGCACCGACAACCCGCTGTCCAGCAGGAAGGAGAGCACCTGGCAGTGTACCGACAGCCCCGCCCAGCCCAGCATAAAGGCGGCCATGGAGGCCCGGCCGGCCAGGCCGCTGCCGCCGCTCAGGGAGGATACCCCGGAGGACAGCTCCAGCAGCCCGGCCACCAGCCGACGGGCCCAGTCCTCGCTGAGCCCCAGCAGGCCCAGAACTTCCGCCAGGGCGGCCAGCGCCCCCCAGGCGGACAGCAGTTGGAGCACCACGGAGAAAAACACCACAAAGGCGCAGATGTTCAGGGTGCTTTGGAAAGACCGGGTGACCGCCCCGGTGAAGGCGGCGGGGACGGTGACCGTCCGGATGGGCTTTGCCTGGCGGACGCCGCGGGAGGTGGCGCGCTCGCGGCCGCTGTGAAACCGGAACAGCAGCCCCACCAGCACCGAGGCCAGGGTGTGGGTGAGATAGAGCAGCAGCCCTACCCGGCCGTCCCCAAACACCCCCGCCCCCACCACGCCGAAGATGAAGGCGGGGCCTGAATTGTTGCAGAAGGCCAGCAGGCGCTCCGCCTCCACCTTGGAGCACAGCCCCTGCTGGTAGAGCTGCAGGGCGGTGCGAGCCCCCACGGGGTAGCCGCCGATGAAGCCCAGTACCACCGCTGCCGAGCAGCTGCCACTCACCCGGAACAGGGGACGCATAATCCCCTCCAGCGCCCGGCCCAGGTAGGCGGCCAGCCCCAGGTCCACCACCAGGGAGGAGAGCACGAAGAAGGGGAACAGGGATGGGACGATGACGTTAAAGCACAGGGCCAGCCCGTTCTTGGCCCCCTCCATGGCCTGCTCCGGCGCGGCCACCAGCGCCACGGCGGACACCAGTACGGCGATGGTGACGAAAAGGTCCCGCAGCCACCGCTGGCGCAGAATGCGCAGCATTTCCCTCACCCCCTTACGGGAGAGGATATGCGCCGGGGCTGTCCGGTTTGCCTGTCCGGGGAAAAACCGTGCCCGGCTTTTCAAAAAGCCGGGCACGGGGGTACTCTGCGCGGTCACGCCTCCAGGGCGTCGTGGTTCAGGGAGAACGTGGTGAGGAACTGGCGGGCGGGGAAGACGCTGTCGGTGTTGTTCCAGCTCTGCCACTGGTGCTGGAGCGGGGTCTCCCAGGGATAGCTGAGCCAGCGCTCCTGGTGGACATAGCGGGCCTGGGCATTGAAGAGGGTTGGCACCTCGGCCTGAGTGGCGGCCATCCCATAGCTGACGTATCCCCGCAGATGCTCCCCCTGCTGGGGCAGGGAGAAGTGGAAGGGGAAGGAGCGATAGGTGCTGCTGCCGCAGAACAGACTGGTCTCGGTGTGGGTGCCGTACTCCCCTTGCAGCGGGGCCTGCCAGAGCTGTCCGTCCTCCTCCCACAGCAGGCGGCCCAGGAGGGGGGCGCTGTGGTCCATGGTCAGGGCGTTTTGGTAATCGGGGATAATCTCCAGTCCCTCCCGGAGGCGGTGGTCCGGGGCCTGGTCCCAAGAGAACCAGAGGAAGTAGCGCACCCGGCCCTGGGGCAGCTCCACCTGGATGAAGTACATGGCCAGCCCCTCGATCTCCTCATCCGGCTTGGGATGGGGGCCGTAGGACTTCACCGTAACGGTGCGGGCCCCCTCCAGCAGGGCCACCTCTCCATCCGTCAGATCGGACAGGACGTCCTCCGGAAAGCCCTGCTCCAGCAGCTCCTGCCGCAGTTCCGTCTGTCCCGTCTCTGCCTGGGCTGGGGAGGCATCCACCGGGAAACGGCGGAAGAGGAACAGACAGGAGAACACCGCGGCCAGCAGCAGGCCCAGCCAGACCAGGATCACCCGCTGCTCAGAGAAGGGGGCCGGGGCAGGGGAGATGGCGTACCCCGCTCGGTCCAGGGCCCGGCTGGCCCGGTACAGGCCCCGGAGCAGGAGAATCCACAGCAAAAGGACGGGCCACACCAGCGGCCCTCCGGCACCGGCCATGGACAGCGGGAGGAGCAGACTATACCAGACCACCAGGCCGCCCGCGGCGGCTGTTTTTGGGGGATGCCCCGCTTTGCGGAATACCCCCTTCAGCCCCCGCCACAGGGCGAAGTACAGCAGCCAGGCGGTCAGGGCCAGAGACAGGCCCAGCAGCTCTCCCTCCCCGGTGGCCAGCCACTGGGCGGCGGGGGTGGCGTTGAGCACGGTCACCGCCCCCCGGGCCAGAAGGAGCAGGGCGGACAGGACATAGCCCAGTTGGAACCAGCTGCTCTCCCGCCGCAGGGCGCGAAAGCCCAGGTAGAGTAGCACCGACCCCAGGGCGGGTAGGATGTATTGCAGCAGGGCGATGTTCAAAGTGATGGAGGTCAGCCCAAGCCCCCAGCACACCCGCCATAGGGCCTCCCGCCAGGGGGCGGGGGGCTCCTGCCCCACCGCCTCAGGGGGCAGCTGGGCCGCCCCCTGGTAGAGCAGTTGATCAAAGTCCCGGTCATTCATGCCAGCCACCTCCCAGCTCCTTTTGCAATCGCCTGCGGACACGGTACAGCCGGCCCTCCACCGCCCGCTCCGTCAGCCCCAGCTCGGCGGCCATCTGGGCGGTGGATTGATAGTAGTAATACTTGCGCAAAAACAGGTCCCGGTCCCGGGGGCCTAGGGCGGCAACGGCCCGGCGCAGGGCCTCGGCCAGCTCGGAGCGCAGCAGGGCTTCCTCCGGCCCATGGGCGGGGTCGGAGAGGTGGGGATGGCCGTCCAGGGACTCCCACCGGGGCTGGCGGCCCTGCTCCCGCAGGCGGTTCAAAGCGGCGTTCCGGGCCACGGCGGACAGCCATGCGGGAAAGGCTCCCCGGTCCGGGTCGAACTGTTCGACGGCATCCCAGACCCGGTGAACGGCGTCGGCCAGGCATTCCTCCCGATCCCGGGGGTCGGGGAGGATGGGGGCGATGATGTAACGCAGCAGGGGGGTATAAAGGGTCTGAAACTCCTCCAGAGCTCCATCCTCCCGGCGGGCCATCCGGGCGGCGAGTTTCCGGTCCTCGTCCCGGCGGATCATGGCCTTCCCTCCTCTCCCTTGTCTCTCTATCCTATCATACACCCAAATGGCCCCAATCCCACGGAAAATCTGAAATATTTTCAGGAAAATCCACTGAGCCGCTTTAACTGGCTAAAAAATTTTTTCCAAAGGGGTTGACAACCGCCTGCTTCCTGCGTATAATACACCACAACAAGAGAACATGGCAAACCTGTGACGGAGAGAAGTAACCGGCGCGGCAAACCTTCAGAGAGTCCCGGATGGTGGAATCGGGGCGGGGCGCGGCCGGCGAATGGACTCCGGAGGGCGGACCGAACGGGAAACCAAGTAGGGACCGACGGGCATCCCACCCGTTATCCACCGGGGCGCGTATGATGGTACGCGTAAGCGAGCGGACGTTTTTTACGTCAATTTGGGTGGTATCGCAGAAGCAGCGGCTTTTGTCCCATGGATAGGGGCAAAGGCTTTTTTCTTTGCTTTGACCTCCCCGGCCGCCTTGGCAAAGCGGCCGGTCATCTGCCACCTGAAATCAAAATCATTGGAGGAACCCAGCATGAAAAACCGCAACATGATGAAGAAGTTCTTTGCCCTCGCTGCCGCCTGTGCCATGGCCTGCTCCCTGGCGGCCTGTTCCAACAGTGCCGGGCAGCAGTCCCAGTCCGGCGCCAGCAATGCCCCAGCCAGCACCGATGTGGAAATCAGCCAGAGTACGGGGGAAACCTACACGGTGGCTATCATCAAGCAAATGGACCACCCATCTTTGGATGAAATTGCCACGGCAATTGAGACAAGGCTGACCGAGATTGCCGGGGAGAACGGCGTGACCATTCAGTATACCACCACCTCCGGACAGGGGGATCAGACCGTGCTGGTGCAGCTTGCCGACCAGGCCATTGCCGACGGGGTGGACGCCATCATCCCCATTGCCAGCACCGCCGCCCAGGTGGCCGCGGTGAGTGCCGAGGATACTGGCACACCTGTGGTCTATGCCGCGGTGTCCGACCCCGCCACGGCGGAGCTGACCGGGATGGACTATGTCACCGGCACCAGCGACGGGCTGAACACCCAACTGATCCTGGATATGATGCTGGCGCAAAACCCGCAGGTGGAGACGGTGGGCCTGCTCTATTCCTTGTCTGAGCCCAACTCGGCCACCCCCATTGCCGAGGCAAAGTCCTATCTGGACAGCAAAGGCATCTCCTACATTGAGCAGACCGCCACCACCAACGACGAGGTGATCGCCGCTTCCGCCGCCCTTATCGCCGCCGGGGTGGACGCGGTCTTCACCCCCACGGACAACGTGATTGCCGCCGCGGAGCTGGCCATCTATGAGGATCTGGCCACGGCGGGGATCCCCCACTATACCGGAGCGGACTCCTTTGTGCGCAACGGCGCCTTTGCCACCTGCGGCGTGAATTACACCGACCTGGGCGCCTATACCGCCGACCTGGCCTATCAGGCCATCACCCAGGGCATGGCGGACATGGAGGATTATTATCTGATGGATGGGGGTATCATCACCGTCAACACCGAGACCGCCGCGGCGCTGAACGCAGATTACTCCATGTTCGAGCAGTATGGGCAGGTGGTAGAGGTGACCACCACGGAGGACTGATTCCGCCCTCCCGGCTCTGCCCGCCCCGGCGCTGGCCGGGGGCACCGGCATGGAAAGGAGAATGAAGCCGTGTTACTGATCACACAAACTGCGTTGGAACTGGGATTCCTATATGCCTTGGTGGCTATGGCTCTCTTTTTAAGCTACCGGATTTTGGACATCGCCGATCTGACCACCGATGGCTGTTTTGTTCTGGGGGCCGCCGTGTCGGTCACCCTGGCCGGGGCGGGCTACCCCATCCTGGCCATCCCAGCGGCCATGGGGGCGGGGGCCTGCGCGGGCTTCGTCACCGCCTTTCTCCAGACCCGGCTGGGGGTGCCCTCTATCCTGGCGGGCATTGTGACCAACACAGGGCTGTATACCGTCAACCTGATGGCCATGGGGTGGAGGTCTAACGCCAGCCTTTTGCGGGTAGACACGATTTTCACCCTGCTGCGGGATACCGGGGTTGGCGGAGGTTACAGCGATCTTTTGCTGGCGGCTGTCGTCACCCTGGCCGCCGGAGGGCTGCTGGTACTGTTTCTGGGCACCCGGCTCGGCCTGTCCATTCGGGCCACCGGGGATAACCGGGATATGGTCCGGGCCTCGTCGGTCAACCCCACTTTTACCGTCACGGTGGGTCTTTGCATCTCCAATGCCCTCACCGCCCTGGCCGGAGCAATGGTGGGGCAGTATCAGAAGACGGTGGACATCAATTCTGGAACTGGCATTGTGGTCATCGGACTGGCCTGCCTGATCATCGGGGAGACGGTGTTGGGCCGCCGGACGGTGGTCAAGGGGGTCGTGGCCGCTGTGTTGGGGTCCATCCTCTACCGTTTTCTCTACGCCGTGGTGTTCTACACCAAGGTGGTGCCGGTGGACTGTCTGAAGCTGCTCACCGCCGCCATTGTGGGCCTGGCCATCGCCGCACCCAGCATCAGAAGATGGGCGGCCTTCCAGAAGCGGAAGCTGGCTGCCGGACGCAAGGGGGGAACGTGACATGCTGGACGTGAAATCGATTTCCAAGACCTTTCATCCCGGTACGGCCAATGAAAAAAAAGCCCTGTCCGGGCTGTCTCTCCACCTGGAGGCGGGAGACTTTGTCACCATCATTGGATCCAACGGGGCGGGCAAGTCCACCCTGCTCAATGCCGTGGCCGGCGTGTTCTATGTAGACGCGGGGAGCATCGTTCTGGGCGGGCGGGACATCACCTTCCAGCCGGAACACCGGCGCAGCCGGGGGATCGGCCGGCTGTTCCAGGATCCACTGCGGGGCACCGCGCCCTCCATGACCATCGAGGAGAACCTGGCCCTGGCCTATCTGCGCTCGGCCAAGGGGAACCCGTTCAGCCGTCTGTCTAAAAAAGACCGGGCCTTTTTCCGGGAGCGGCTGGCCCTGCTGGGCATGGGGCTGGAGGACCGCATGGGCCAGCCGGTGGGGCTGCTGTCCGGTGGGCAGCGCCAGGCCCTCACTCTGCTCATGGCCACCCTGGTGCCCCCTCAGCTGCTGCTGCTGGATGAACATACCGCCGCCCTGGACCCCGCCGCAGCCGACAAGGTGCTGGAACTCACCCAGCGGATCGTGGCGGACGGCCATATCACCTGCCTGATGGTGACCCACAACATGTCCCAGGCCCTGACCGTGGGCAGCCGTACCCTGATGATGGCGGACGGCGGGATCGTGCTGGATCTGTCGGGCCCCGAGCGGGCGGCCATGACGGTGGACGATCTGCTGCGGAAGTTCCGGGAGGGAACGGGCAGGGAGCTGGATAACGACAGAATGCTGCTGTCAGATTGACAGACGAGAAAAAGGGCACCGCCGCGGCGGTGCCCTTTTTGCGTGCTTTCTGTGGTTTTGGCCTACTCTAATTCGAAGGCGCCGGTATACAGCTGGTAGTACTTGCCGCCCTTGGCGATGAGTTCCTCATGGCTGCCCCGCTCGATGATCACCCCGTGCTCCAGCACCATGATGACATCGGAGTTCTTCACGGTGGACAGTCGGTGGGCGATGACAAACACCGTGCGGTTGCACATCAGCGCGTCCATACCCTGCTGGACGATGGCCTCGGTGCGGGTGTCGATGGAGGAGGTGGCCTCGTCCAGGATCATCACCGGGGGATCGGCGACGGCAGCCCGGGCGATGGCCAGCAGCTGGCGCTGACCCTGGGAGAGGTTGGTACCGTTGCTGGTGAGCATGGTGTTGTAGCCGTCGGGCAGGCGGGTGATGAAGTCATGGGCACCGGCCAGCTGGGCGGCGGCGATACATTCCTCGTCGCAGGCGTCCAGGTTGCCGTAGCGGATGTTCTCCATGACGGTACCGGTGAACAGATTGGTGTCCTGGAGCACGATACCCAGGCTCCGGCGCAGATCCGCTTTCTTGATATTTGTGATGTCGATGCCGTCGTAGAGGATCTTGCCGTTGTGGATGTCATAGAAGCGGTTGATCAGGTTGGTAATGGTGGTCTTGCCCGCGCCGGTGGCGCCCACAAAGGCCACCTTCTGTCCCGGCTCGGCATACAGGGTGATATCGTGGAGGACGGTCTTTTTGGGATCATAGCCGAAATCCACATGTTCCATGCGCACATCGCCGGTAAGGCGGGTGAGGGTGACAGTGCCGTCGGGATTGACCCGGCGCCAGCCCCAAACATTGGTCCGCTCCTGGCACTCCTCCAGCGAGCCGTCGGCCTGCTCCTTGGCGTTGACCAGGGTGATGGTGCCCTCGTCCACCTCGGGCTTCTGATCCATCAGCTCAAAGATCCGGGCGGCGCCGGCCATACCCATGACCACGGAATTGATCTGCTGGGAGACCTGGCCGATGTTTCCGGCAAACTGCTTGGTCATGTTCAGGAAGGGCACGACAATGCTGATGCTGATGGCCATACCGGAGAGGGAGACGTTGGGGACCTGGAACAGCAGTAGCAAGCCGCCCACCATGGCCACAATGGCGTAGAGCACATTGCCCATGTTGTTTAGAATGGGCATAAGGGTGTTGGCGTAGGTGTTGGCCTTTTTCGAGTCGGAGAACAGCGCGTCGTTGACCCGGTCGAAGTCTTTGCCCGTCTCTTCCTCATGGCAAAAGACTTTGACCACCTTCTGGCCGTTCATCAGCTCCTCCACGAAGCCCTCCATCTTGCCCAGCGCGGTCTGCTGGCGGCGGAAGAACCGGGCGGAGCCGCCGCCCACCTTTTTGATGACGATGAGCATGCACACCACCCCGGCGATGATGACCAGCGCCAGCCACAGGCTGTAATAGAGCATGATGAACACCACAGTGATCACGATGACCCCGGAGTTGATCAGCTGGGGGATGCTCTGAGACACCAGCTGGCGCAGGGTGTCGATGTCGTTGGTGTAGTAGCTCATGATGTCCCCGTGATTGTGGGTATCAAAGTAGCGGATGGGGAGATCCTGCATCCCGTCGAACATTTTGCACCGCAGTTTTTTCAGCAGTCCCTGGGTCATAATGGCCATCAACCGGGTCCAGGTGAACACGCTGATGAGGGAGATCACATAGGCAATGGCCAGGGTGCCCACCAGGCGAAAGATTTGCCCGGACACGCCGTCCCAGTCGCCGGACTGCCAGCTGCCTTCAATGACGGCGATGATATTCTGCATAAAGACGGAGGGGATGGCGTTGACCACGGCGCTGAACAGGATGCACAGTAAGGTCAGCGGAGCCATCACAGGATAGAACTCCACAATGGTGCGCAGTAGGCGCCCCAGGGTGCCTCTCGCGTTATTCATCCCCGTTCCCTCCTTTGTTCTGAGACTGGTAGATCTCCTGGTAGATGGGGTTGGAGGCCAGCAGCTGCGCATGGTTGCCGATGGCTACGATTTGCCCGCCGTCCATGATCAGGATGCGGTCGGCGTCCTCCACTGAGGCCACCCGCTGGGCCACAATGATCTTGGTCGTGTCGGGCAGATACTCCCGGAAGGCCTTGCGGATCAGCGCGTCGGTCTTGGTGTCCACGGCGCTGGTGGAGTCGTCCAAAATCAGGATCTTGGGCTTTTTCAGCAGGGCACGGGCAATACATAGCCGCTGCTTCTGGCCACCGGACACATTGGTGCCTCCCTGCTCGATGTAGGTGTCGTAGCCCTTGGGGAACTGCTGGATGAACTCGTCGGCCTGGGCCAATTTGCAGGCCTGAATCAACTCCTCGTCGGTGGCGTTCTGGTCTCCCCAGCGCAGGTTCTCCTTGATGGTGCCGGAGAACAGCACGTTCTTTTGCAGCACCACGGCCACCTGGTTGCGCAGCACCTCCAGGTCGTAGTTGCGCACATCCACGCCCCCCACCTTGACGCACCCCTCGGTGACGTCGTACAGCCGGGGGATAAGTTGAATCAGGGAGGTCTTGGACGAGCCGGTGCCGCCCAGGATGCCGATGGTCTCACCGGAGCGGATGTGCAGGTTTACGTTGGACAAAGCCATGCGCTCGGCATGTTCGGAGTAGCGGAAGTTGACGTTGTCAAAGTCGATGGAGCCGTCCTTGACCTGGGTGACCGCATGGGAAGGCGAGGTGAGGCTGCTCTTTTCCTGGAGCACCTCGGCGATCCGGTGGGCGGACTCAAAGGACATGGTGATCATGACAAAGACCATGGACAGCATCATCAAGCTCATGAGGATTTGGATGCTGTAATTGAGCAGGGCGGACAGCTGGCCTACATCCAGCTGCGCCCCCCGGGTGCTGATGATCACATAGGCGCCCACGCCCATGATAAGGGTGGAGGCGGTGTAGACGCAGAACTGCATCAGGGGAGAGTTCAGGGCCAGAATCTTTTCCGCCCGGGTGAAGTCAGCGCACACGTCTTCCGCTGCGGCGCCGAATTTCTTCTTCTCATAGTCCTCCCGCACGTAGGACTTGACCACCCGCATGGCCTGCACGTTCTCCTGGATGGACTCGTTGAGCCGGTCATACTTCTTAAATACCTTGCGGAACAGGGGGACCGTTTTCCAGATGACCAGGATCAGGCCGATGGCCAGCACCGGAATGGTGAACAGGAAGATAAAGGACATGGAGCCGGCCATGATGTAGGAGATGGTGAAGGCGAACACCAGCATCAGCGGGCAGCGGATGGCGGTGCGGATGATCATCATGAAGGCAAACTGCACGTTGGTCACATCGGTGGTCAGCCGGGTGACCAGGGACGAGGTGGAAAACTTGTCGATGTTGGCAAAGGAATACCCCTGGATGGAGTAGAACATATTCCTACGCAGATTGCGGGCAAAGCCGGTGGAGGCGGCGGCACAGGTGGTACCGGCCGCCCAGCCCAGCAGCAGGGCTGTCCCGGCCATGACGATGAGCAGGCCGCCGTACCGCATGATGACGGACAGCTCGCAGCCCCGCTGAATTTCGCGTACCAGGGTGGCGATGATGAAGGGAATGAGACATTCCACGATCACCTCGCCAATGACCAGAACCGGAGTGAGTATGGTGACCTTCCTGTATTCCCCAATGGATTTCATCAATGTTTTGAGCATTTCTATCCTTTCTCCTCAAACGATCTTCTTACCTGAAAAAAGGGCAAATAAAACAAATTTAAGTATACACATTTTAATAAAGAAATGAAATGGGCAAATCCACGAAAGGCGTCAGCTTCCGGTGAGACTCTCGGGACATTTTGCATCAAAAGCGGGTTCCGGCTGGGAATGTGTTCCGGGTGGCCTTTCCAGAACGTGGGGGAAAGGGAACCGCCCGCGCCAATCCCGGCGCGGGCGGTTGTAGATCCCTGGTTCAAAACATGGAAGGAGATTACATTGGAGGTTAGTTTATACTAACCACTGATGATATGTTAGCATAAACTAACTGCCATGTCAAGGGGAAAATAAAAAATTTTTTTGAGCCCACTGGGGCGGGCGGGAACGGCCAAAGGGGGAGCTGGCCCGGAGGCAGCTCCCCCTTTGGGGGTGAGGGTGAGAAGGGGCAGTGCTTCATCGGGAGTGAGGGTGTAGCCTGCGTTCCTGCTGCCCCCGAGGGTAAAGGAACGCGGGACACCTGGCTCCGCCGCCCACTGGCAGTACACAGGAACGGGGGTCTCGGTTCCGTCCTCCGCCACCACGGTCAAGGACAGCCCAAAGCAGACGCTGCCCCGGTCCGGTGGATTGTCCGGGTCCAGAGGAAGGGAGGCGGTGACCGTTTCCCCGGTAGTGAAGGTTGTCCGGGGCTGGATCATCAGGCCGCCGGTGAGGGTGCCGTCCACGGTATACTCCAAATGCAGCCCGGCCACGGCATCCTCCGTTTCCAATGTGAGGACCGCCACCACGTCCAACCCGGACGAGGGGGTGACGCCAGACTGTTGGCCCGCTCGGTCTGCACAGGCGGACAGGGCCGCCAGGCAGATGGAAAATGCAAAGAACAGGGAAATCAGAACTTTTTGCCGCAGCTTCATGGGGATACCTCCTTGACAACAACTGTACGAACTGTGTTGGTACAGATATCGTAACATGGAGCAGCTTGACCGTCAAGGGGGTGGAGCTTACGGTTTTCTAAGGGAATTTTTAAGATTTCTGAAAGATGGGGGCTATGCTGAAATAAAAGATGCCATGGCCCGGAGTGGGGCAAGGCGGGCGGACGGCGCGTATGGTTTGCCTTGACACCCTTGGGCGGGTATGATAATATACTGGAGTATCAACCGAATATCGCTGAGAACGCGGAAGTAGCATGGGCGGGCGCTGACAGAGAGGCTTCGCCACCGGCTGAAAGCGGGGCTGAGAAGAACCCCATGTGAAATGCACGCGGGAGCGAGGGGGACGCAGGCGCCCTCCGTCCGGCCACGATACGGCCATTGAGTGAAAAATGAGAGTGGAACCGCGACCATTGTGCCGCCTCTCATGTCCCCAGGGACATGGGAGGCGGTTTTGCTTTTGTTGGAAAGGAGGCATACTACCGCTATGACCCGATTGGGAGAAACCCTGCGGGCCTACCAGGCCCGGGATCCAGCGGCGCGCAGCCGGATGGAGATCTTTTTGCTCTACCCCGGCGTGCACGCCACCCTTTACCACCGGCTGGCCCACTTCTTCTATTGCCGCCATCTGAAGTTCCTAGCCCGGCTGGTGTCCCAGTGGAGCCGCTTTTGGACCGGGATTGAGATTCATCCCGGAGCCAAGATCGGCCGACGGCTGGTCATTGACCACGGCATGGGCATCGTCATCGGAGAGACCGCCGAGGTGGGAGATGACTGCCTCATCTACCACGGGGTCACCCTGGGGGGAACTGGAAAGGACCAGGGCAAGCGCCACCCCACCATCGGCAACAACGTGCTCATCTCCACGGGGGCCAAGGTGCTGGGGCCCTTCACCGTGGGGGATGGGGCCCGCATCGCCGCCAACGCGGTGGTGCTCAGCGAGATCCCGGCGGGGGCCACCGCCGTGGGGGTGCCCGCCCAGGTGGTGCGCCTCCACGGGAAGAAGGTGGACTATGCCGCCGAGGTGGACCAGACCAGCGTAAACAACCCCACACTGGAAGAGCTCAACGCCCTGGCCCGCAGGGTGGAGGCGCTGGAGAGAACGCTGTACGAAAAGGAGTAATCGACCATGTATCTGTACAATTCCGCCACCCATCAAAAAGAGGAGTTCCGCACCCACACCCCCGGCCGGGTGGAGATGTACACCTGCGGCCCCACAGTGTACCACTACGCCCACATTGGCAACCTGCGCTCCTACATCATGGAGGATGTGCTGGAGAAATACCTGCGCTACGAGGGGTATGATGTGAACCGGGTGATGAACATCACCGACGTGGGCCACCTGGCCTCCGACGCGGACACCGGCGAGGACAAGATGCTCAAGGGGGCAAAACGGGAGCACAAGAGCGTCATGGAGATCGCCCAGTTTTACACCGATGCCTTCTTCGACGATTGCCGGGAGCTGAACATCAAGACCCCCGACGTGGTGCAGCCCGCCACCGGGATGATTGAGGATTATATCAAAGTGGTGTCCGCCCTCATGGAGAAGGGCTATGCCTACTTCGCCGGAGGCAACGTGTACTTCGACACCTCCAGGCTGGATCACTACTACGTGTTTCACGACCACGACGAGGAAGATCTGGCCGTAGGCGTCCGGGAAGGGGTGGAGGAGGATGAGAACAAGCGCAACAAGAACGACTTCGTGCTGTGGTTTACCAAGTCCAAGTTCGAGGATCAGGCCCTGAAATGGGACTCCCCCTGGGGGGTGGGCTATCCCGGCTGGCACATCGAGTGCTCCTGCATCTCCATGAAGTACAACGGGGAGTGGCTGGACCTGCACTGTGGGGGCATTGACAACGCCTTCCCCCACCATACCAATGAGATTGCCCAGAGTGAGGCCTACCTGGGCCATCCCTGGTGCGCCCAGTGGTTCCACGTCCACCACCTGAACACCAACTCGGGCAAGATGAGCAAGTCCAAAGGGGAGTTTCTCACCGTGTCTCTGCTGAAGGAGAAGGGGTATGATCCTCTGGCCTACCGCTTCTTCTGCCTGCAAAGCCACTACCGCAAGGGGTTGGTGTTCACCTGGGAGAATCTGGACAATGCCGCTACCGCCTACCGAAAACTGATCCGCCGGGTGGCCGCCCTCAAGCCGGAGGACGGCCCGGTGGACGAGGCTGTGGTCAAGGAGTACCGGGAGAAGTTCGTCCAGCAGGTGGGCAACGACCTGAACACTGCCCAGGGAATTACCCTGCTGTACGACGCGCTGAAGTCCAAGGCCAACGACGCCACCCGGCTGGCCATCCTGGCGGACTTCGACCAGGTATTGTCCCTGTCCCTGCTGGACAAGGCGGATCAGGAGCGGGAGAAGCAGGCGGCTCAGACTGCCACCGCCTCCTCCGGCGGCATCACCATCCAGGGGGAGGGGGACCCGGCCATCGACGCGCTGGTGCTCCAGCGGGCCCAGGCCAAGCAGGCCAAGGACTTTGCCACCGCCGACCGCATCCGGGAGGAACTGAAGGCCCAGGGCGTCGAGATCACCGATGTGCCCGGCGGCGCGGTGTGGAAACGGGTATAACCAAACAGGGGGCGGCCCGCCGGGCCGCCCCTCTCTTTATTCGGCGACACTTACTGTGAGCAATTTTTGAGAAATACGACTCATAACCTCTGAGTAGTATAGGAGTTCTGCGGTAGAGAGCTCATTTTCATCAATCGCTTCTAACTGCTCCATGGTCTCAGCATATTGAGTCATATATCGCATATAGTCGGTGAGCAAACTGAGGTCGCCGTCAGAGTTTACATAGCGATCCATGAATGCAACGTACTCGTCAAAGAATGCTTCGTAGCTGTCCATGGCCTCCTGGAATTCCGGGCTGATCCCATCTTCCGCTGCCGTTGACGGTTCTGGGTCAACGCTGGGTTCAAGTGCTGGAGAAAATTCTGAGGGGGCATTGGATGCCATGGTTGGAGCGGGTTCCGGCGCGGATGATGTTGATGAACTTACTTCACTTAGGGGCTCACAAACTATTTTGAGAACTTTTACAGATGAAATGGGAGAGTTTGTTGAGAACATGACATAAGTCGAGCTTTCCCATACATATTCTCGATCATAAACACAATTATCCTGAGCAACCTCATCTCCGACAAGCTCTCCATTTTCATTGTAAAATCCAAAGTAGATTTGGCGGTAGAAATAGTCCCCATACTCATCAATATATTTTTGTGTAGTGTGCGAGGTAAATGTCATCATTCCGGAAAAATAACCATTTTCCAATGTGCAGCCTGATATATCAATGGCATCTACGATCATGTATTCGTTTTCACCTTCTAAGGTGACTGGTTCGGGAGAAGGAAGAGGCTGATCCGTGGGTTGATCAATATCTGTATCTGTTGATGGACTTGGTGATTGAAATTCTGGTCGGCCTGTTGTTTGGCTTGTGCTCTGACTGCTACAGGCTGTTGTCAACAGCAGGACGATGGATAGCAGGGACAGAAATAATTTTTTCATATAGAGTCCTCCTCTTTTGAATTTCACCTCGCCAACCCCGGGGGCTTGCGCCCCCGGGCGGCGGGCGAAAAACAAAAACGCTGTGCAGGGCAATACCCTACACAGCGTGAGAGGCGAAACGCTCCCAATGCGACACAGACAGGAAAGGATAACGGCAAAGCCCACCCTTTACAAAAAGGCCGGGATGTCGTATCATATTCCATGCGGTGCGGCCAGTTTGGCCGTTGTGTAGGTGGGGTAAGCACCTGCGCAGGCTTGCGGGTGTTGGCGCACCCGTAAGCTGCCGCATTTTTGTTTTTCGTGTCGATTATATCATGCCCTTGGGGCAACTGCAAGAGTTTTCCATAAAATATGGTGCGGGCCTCGGCTGACACCGCCGGGGCCCATGTTCATCGCCGTGGCAGGGGCCTGCCATCTCTCACAGGCCCCCCCTCATCTCCTCGATGTTGTCCTGTTCGGTCTTGAGCAACTGATCCGCCAGCGCCTTCACCTTGGGTCCTTCAGCTGGCAGTTCCGGAGGGTGCGCAGGCTCTTGGTTACCTCCATGGTGGAGCTTTGGATCACCATCTCCGCGATGTTGGTGGCGGCGCTATCATTTACTTGGTTTTCCAGGCCGTAGCTCTGAATAAAGGAATTTACATCGGTATTGACTGGAACGGGCCATTCCCCAACCCTGCGGTTGGTCTTTGGTAATATAATGAACCGCCCCAGATTGTGCTGTCTGCACAATCTGGGGCGGTTTACAGTTTACGTCCCCAAAGGGCTTTTATTGAGCAATTTTCAAACCCGAAAGCATCAGAACGATTCCGGCAAAAAGGGAAACAAAACCGCCAGTAATGGAACAACCCACGCCCACAACGATATTGAAGATAACAGAAAAGGCAATCACTCTGGCGAGCAGTTTTATCCTTGTGGCCCGCCCGGTCTTAAACCAAATGTTATACAGCAACAAAACCATGAAAAGGAAAGAAATAGCGACTAAACTATACTTAAAAAGATCAATTTGCCCCGGATTAATAGACCATGCAAACATCTGTGCCGTACAAGAAGAAATGAGGAAAATTGCATTTCTCTGATTGAGGAAAGTTCGAATCCCAGTCTGTTCAATATTTTCTGCGGAAAATACTTTCTGATCAGGACTTTCATTCAACAAAATATTGGTGTCGACTTTCAAAAATTCTGCAAGTTGCAATAAATTTTGGGGAGATGGCTCCGCTTGCCCGGTATCACATAGTTAAAGATATTGGTATCATTCAATCAATTTTGCCGATAAAGCGGTAGAAGATTTCTACCTCC
>CALXDP010000019.1 GCA_944387095.1 uncultured Oscillospiraceae bacterium | reverse complement strand
TCGTCCACACCCAACTCCCGGAGTTTCTTTTCCTCAGCTTCCTTCCAGCGGAGCCATTCTCTTTCCGCTCTGGCTTTATGATAAGCCATGGCTGTTTTCCTCCGATCAATCTGAAATTTGGGAAAATTCAGATTGTCGGGGGCGGCGGTCTGCCGCTATGTGTTCTGAGCCATGACGTCCTTCTGAGGATGCGGAACCTTATTCCGCCCAGAAATCGAAAGTACAAAGCGGTACTCCAATGTTTCCTAAAAACAGGTCAGAAAAAGGGCTGCGGTTTCATCTGAAACCGCAGCCCTGCTATACCTATTTTTTCTTTGTGACTTGTTTTCTGGTTTACTATTTTCTTGGTAATTTAGTCATTGTATCTAATTTCTGCGCCAATAAGGCACTGGAGCCCTTTGGAGCAACGCATGCACCCTACCAAAGGTTTATCTTTTCGAGTAAATATCGGAATATGCTTTTCGTTTGCGTGACAATTTTTGCTTCTACTTGCATACCAATGTTGATGGCTCCACTATTGCCTGATGCATCTGACAATGCTGTATTGGCAATGCTCCCTTCGACAAGGAAATAACCAGAATATTCTCCATCCTGAAGCAGTACGTCTGTCGAAACCATTGTCACTTTTCCAGCTATTACACCGTATTGATTGCTGGGTAAAGCAGCTACATTATATTGAATCATATCACCCTTCTGGACATTTGCGATGTCTGCATTATTAACATAAAGCTGCACTTTAAATTCACTCTCATCCATTGGAATGATTGTCGCAAGTGCTGTCCCTGCTGAGATTGAATCCCCTTCTGCAAGAAGCGCTAATTCGCTTATCACTCCGTCCTGCTCGGCCACAATAGTTCCTTGCTCAATTTGTTTTCGCGCCTGCTGTATCTGGGTTTCAAGCTCGTCTAATTGAACTTTAAAAGCTTCTTGATCACTCAAAATCGTAGAAATCTGTTCTATTGCAGTCATCGAAAGCGACAAAGGCTGCCCATTCTCGTCCCTGTTGTTTTGATATAGATTTTGTGTAATTTGGTAGAGATGATAATTAGAGCGAGCAGAGATCAACTCAGTTTGCGCGGCCTGGATCGAGCTGTTAATCTGCGTAATGGTTTGATGAAACTGTTGCTCTTTTGCGTTTTGATAGGATGATTCCAACGCTGTGAGCAGAGCATCTTTATCTTGAAACGATTCCCCTGCCAACCGTAGTTCCTCAACCTGATTTTTCAGAGTGTCCAAAGTTTTGCTATACTCTGCCAACATATTATTCTGATATGCGGTAATTGCAGCTGCTGCACTTTCCATTTGTGCTTTTGCGCTTTCGATATTATGGTCTAGCGACGGGATTCCAAGGCTGATTTCCTTTTCGGCAATGGATGCCTCAATTTGTAGAATTGTATTCTTAATGCTCGCCAACGTGGATGATTTGAACGCATCACATGCAGCTTGAGCCGCATTGACAGCTTCCAAGGCATCCTGAACATTCTCTGGGGTCGCATCTGGGTTGTTCACCAACGATTCATATGCTGTTGCAGCCTGATCTGCAGCACTCTTTAACACTGCGTATTCTTCCTGGTACGTAATATAGAGGGTGCGGTAGAATACGCTTTCGCGATCATCGTCAAACATGTCCTGACCGCTTTCCACAGATTGTTGATAGTAACGATACCCTTCCAGCATAGTTTTATCATAGTTTAGGAGTTCTACTTCTGCATCTCCAATACCCCCTCCATTTATATAGTAATTGTATGTTTCCTTTGCGGATTCATAGTTGCGTTCATATTCTTCAAGTTGAGATAAGTAATTAAGGTAGAGCAGGTAACCTGTACTATCCTCACTGGCTGGGAATACGGACTTGCCTGTCTTGATAGATTCAGTCAAATATTCGTAATCAACCACTTGAGCTTGATAGTAACTCAGATAATAACTATTGGTTTCCTGAGATGTATCTGCTTCAATCTCTTGGCGTTGAGCGAGATAATCCTCGGTCAGCTTTTCCTGGGTGGAAACATAAAGCGTGTACATACTTTCATATTCCGGATAATCAGCGGCTAAATTTTTCCCTTCCTGAACACTGCTCTTATATGCGTTCAACCCATCCAACTTCTCCTGAAGCACGGCGATTTTTTGCGCTGTGGTTTCCACGTTTTCCGCTGTTTGAGCCATATCGTATTCAATATTATCCATCGTGTCATGAAGTGCCATTTCGAAATCTCGATATTGAATATAGTAGGGATATTCATCATCACTCGGGTCTGAAGAGAATGGGTTTTCACCAGCATTGATACCCGCTAAGAATTTATCAATCATTGCAATACGATTCTGACTATCTTTCTCAGAAGATTCCAACCCATCCAATGTAATCTGCAGTTCAGTCGTGTCTACGGTCAGTAGGATATCGCCCTGGTTTACCATTTGACCTTCTCTATAATAGATCCCAGTTACACGTCCACCAATTAAACTGGAGACAGTGCTAACCGCATCATTTGGGCGCACAATCCCTGTAGCAGATGCAACAATTTCAATCTTCCCGAGCATCGAATAGATGATTGCTACCAACAGCAACCCAATCAAGCTATAGATAAAAACAGAAATGATAGGATTGGGTCGCTGTCCATAGACCTCCTTACTATCTGATAATTCTCGAATATCAACAGTGGTCCTTTTCATACTACTCTTTATTCTCCTGTCTGCGCTTGGTAAAGCCCTCGATAATATCCGCCAGGTTTCGACATTAACTGCGTGTGCGTACCGGATTCCAAGATTTTCCCTCGCTCCATTACAAAAATTTGGTCACACCGTCGGATCGTACTGAGCCGATGGGCAATAATAATGGTCGTTAACCCCTCACTATATGCATCTATCGTTTCTTGAATTGCCTTCTCTGTCACAGCGTCTAAATTGCTGGTTGCCTCATCTAAAATAAGAATATCTGGTTTCTTTAGCATTGCTCTGGCAATGGCGATGCGCTGTCTCTGCCCTCCAGACAGGTTACTTCCGTTCTCATCCAAGTGAGTTTCATATCGCAGTGGAAGGCTATTAATAAAATCATGGATTTGTGCCAACTTTGATACCCTGATCACTTCTTCCATGTCCAACTGTTCCACACCAAAGGTCAGATTTTCCAAAATAGTTCCGCTGAACAGAAAAGTCTCCTGAGGGATGTAGGCAATCTTTTCCCGCAAGGCTTCCAGTTGAATATCCGGCAGCGCATAATCTGCAATGCTAATCGTACCTGCCTCAAACGGATAAAATCTCAGCAGCAGCTTCGCAATCGTCGTTTTCCCTGCACCGCTTTCTCCAACGATAGCCACTCGTGAACCTTGCGCTACTTTCATCGTAAAATGCTCCAGAACCAACTGACGTGTCCCATAGCGGAAGGATACATCTTGAATCGAAATATCTCCTCTGAGAGTGCTCGGCACAACCTTGTGCAGTTCTGTCTCGTCCTTCTCAATCTCTAGATCTAAAATTTCGCCCAAGCGGTCAGATGCTACCACCGCAGTCTGAAGATTGGGCTGCAAATTGATCAAGTTTTTAACCGGGTCCAGGAAGTAAACCAGCAGCGCATTAAAAGATACCAATCCGCCAATGGTCATATCTCCCTGCAGCACGCTATATGCCCCCACCCATAAGATGATTACTCCGCCGACTGCCTCTACAAATAGTTTTAGCCCCTCCTGCACATTGCTGATACAGGCCAACCTAAAGATGCTTTTCAGCAGGCGGATAAACTTAAATTCCGTCTCCGTCTGTACAGTCTGTTCTCCATTGAAGGCTTTTACCGTCTGAATCCCGTTCAAGGACTCTACCAAATATGAAGTCAGTTGCGCATTATTTTCCATTTGCTTCTCATTTGCTTTTTTATAGGGCTTATTAAATAGAAATACCAGCACACCGTATAGAAGAACCATGCAAAAAGCGATGGCAAACAGCACTTTACTTTTAAAGAAAAGGATTAGGCCGCCCGCAAATGCCATTAATGTATCAATCATTACTGTCAGCGTAGCATTGGAGATAGCGTCCCGAATGGAGGATGCGTCTTGGAATCGGGAGATGATTTCACCCACCTTCCGAGTGCCAAAGAAATTCATAGGTAACTTGAGTACATGCTCGTAATAGCCCAGGAGCAGGGCAATATCCAGTTTCTGGCTCAGATAGACCAGGAGCTGCGCCCGCAATACTGTTATCAGAACGGAGAACAGCTTCAGCAGAATTACGCCAATTGATAGGACATGAAGTGTCTTAACAATCCCGGCTGGCAAGATATCATCGATGATGATCTGAAAATAGAATGCCCCTAATATCCCAAGTACTGTAATCACCAAAGATGCCGCAAAAATATCAATCACAAGTCGCTTTTGGGGCAGCAAAAGGCTCCAAAAACGCTCAAAGATATTCTTGGTTTCCTTCCCTTTCTGGAACGTCTGGGCAGGTACCATCAGAATCAGAATACCAGTCCACTCTTTGAAAAATTCCTCGGGTGTTTTCTTGACAATTCCCCTTGCCGGATCTGCAAGGATCACCTGCTTTTTTGTGATTTTGTGAATCACTACATAGTGAAGTAAACTGCCATCCACCACTACATGGGCAATGGCAGGCAGAGGGAACTCTGAAAAAAACGCCTCTTGATTCCCCTTGACACCTTTGGCGGTAAAGCCCAGTTGTTCCGCGGCCTTCACCATGCCATAGGCGTTGGTTCCCATTTTATCTGTACCGGCCACCTGGCGAATTTTGGTGATCGAGGTGGATAGGCCATACTGCTTGGAGATGGTTGCCAGACAGGCGGCGCCGCAGTCGGTGATGTCGTGTTGCTTGATACAGTGGTATTTCATTTTATATCTAACTTCCCTTCCACCAGTGCCGTGCGGAAGCCCTGCCGGCGTTGCCGGAAATATTCTCTGCGCTGAGCCCGGTTCAGCCCCCGGGTGGCCTTGCGCTCCAGAAAGGACTGCACCAGAGCCCAGGCAAGCAATCCCAGGGCGCCCAGAAACAACAGCACATCCCCCACATCCCAGATGCCCAGGTTGCGCACGGCGATGAAGTCCAGGGTGTAGGGCCACAGTACCCGCTCCACTGCCCGCCCCAGGCAGGCCCCCAGCAGCAGGCCCATGGGCAGGCACAGCGCTGTGGACACCCGGTAGAACCGGCACAGATAGGTTTGATAGATGGCGTACAAAGCCACCCCTGCGGACAGCACCAGGCACAGGGCAATGAACAGCCCCCGGGCGTAGGGCAGACCCAGACGCAGGGCCAGGGTGCTGCCGGCCTCGTTCATGGCGGGGTGGAAATGGAGGAACTGATCGCTGCCGGTGCAGGTGCCGATGAGGTGCAGGCTGGTCTGCCGCAGGATGTAAGAGGTGACCAGCATCCCAGACATGGACAGGGCGCACAGGAGAAGCAGAGAGAGAAAGATTGCCTTGTTTACTTTTACATATTGGATCATGTACTCAAGCTCCTTTTGGGCGTTAATTATGGGGGATCCTCAACCTTATCAGGGAATTGGATCCCCCGTAATTATACATTATTGGTCACATGAGTTTACACAGCTTGCCATCGTTCCGAGCAAGAGCAAAACTAAGAGACCCACTCCTACTGCTGGAGCAATCCCTCCATTGGTGTCCATGAGTTCATTTTTATCCATTACAGTAAACATAGTATCACCTCATCCTAATTTTAGAAGAAATGGAATCCACATTTGAAGCAACCAAAAGCATCGTGCGCCGCTTCACCAAGCATTTGGACGAAATTAAGGATATCCTCTCCAGAGATCTCAATAGAAACACATCCTCCATCTACCGTAAGCATTTCCTCATTCGAGATCTCGCATAAATTTGCTTTTGTCATTAGTTCCATCTTGTTACCTTCTTTCTTTTTAATATTTATATCCTCTGGAATCCCTGTGTCGACCCAGATCCTCCAGCTGATATCCGCTTCAGCCGACTACCTGCATCAGCAGGATCACGCCCAAAATATGATTAGCGACAGAGGTAAGCAGCCCGACGATACTGCAGATCAAAGCCGCCTTAGTGCGATACATTTTCCGCTTGGTTACAGCCAGAATGATGCCGATGACGGCAAGGATCTCCCCCACCAGCGGGATAAAAAGCCCCAGGGCAATGGCTAAGACGCCAAGTACCAGAGCAGGGACATATCCGGTTTTTCTGCGCTCCTCTCCCAGCCCCGGCTGTTGGCTTTTCTCTTGAAAAATATTTGTTTCGTTCATACTACTTCCTCCCCAAATAATTCATGATTGCTTATAACAAGTTAATGGCACAAAGGACAGTACAAAACAGGATGAAGGACAGGCATCCTGCGTTTCCATAAATCGTGTGGATGCGGTGCGGCTTTGGCAGCTCCTCCTCCGCTGGGAGAAATACCAACTGACGGCTTTTGATCACGAGCAGCACGGTCCCGACAATTACAAGTCCCAGGAGCAGAACGAAATACCCCGTGATAAGGGCGATCCCTGGCAGCAACTGCATTAAAGCAATGTCATCCATGGCTTGCAGGTTCAAATTATTGAGTTCAGCCAAGTCCACCTGACTCAGAATCCACGGGGCCAAAACCGATCCCATAAAATTGACCACCATATGCATGGCCACACTGTAACGCAGCAGACCGGTGCGCAGATAGGTGTAAGCAAAGATCCATCCCGTTCCGAAGGCATAGAAAAATTGGAATAAGTTCATGTGAAACAGCCCAAAAGTCAACGCGGAAAAGAGAGCCGCAGTTTTCTCCCCATAGCGACTACACCGGTCCAGAAGCTGCTTTCGGAACACCATCTCCTCCAGAAGGGGAGCCAGGATAACCATAACCAAAAATTTCAAGGGGCTATCATCCAGGGCGTAACTATTCAGCCCATTTTCTGCGGTACCCCCGGAAAATAGTGCAGAGATCAGGTTCCCCAGCAGGTTTCCTCCGTACATGACCGGGAAACAGATCAACAGGAGTATTGCAAAGTTTTTCCATCCGAGCTTTTCGGGGACAGGTACCTTTGCCGGCACACGCCGCATCAGCCACCCCCCGACCGGGATGGCAAAACCATAGATTGGGATAAAGGTGTAGGCCCACATTGCCCAGGAGGTATGGATCCAGACAATCCCTTGCCTTTCCAGAACCATGAATATGGTGAGAGCCACGATCTGCAGTACCGTGCTGACTCCAGCTACTGCCAGCAGTGCAAAGCCAATCCGAGAAAATATCTCTCTCGGTTTGGACAGAGCCCCATCGTGAACTGGCGCGCTCATAGGACGTTCGGGCTGATGCCGACATAGACGGCGATTTCAACGCTGTCTATGTCGGCGGGGGTTTTTGCATCCCGCATTGTGACATTGTATCCTGTTGTGATTGGCACCAACTGGTGCTCCGCTATATAGGCATTCAAATCATTAACGCTATTTTGCAGACCGGAGGGGTCGCCCTTATGCTGTACCACCACGGCATTGGTCAAGAGGAAATGCGGCTTCCATGTGTAACCAGCGGGGGGTGAAATTTCTCGATCCAATGGAACCAAAATTTCCACATCAACGAGAGGACCAGATGCGGTTTGCTCTACTGCAAAGGTTGTGGTCACGGCCCGCATAGTCTGTTCTACCTGCCAGTCCCTCAGCAGGAGCTCAATCTCCCTGGATTTCGCAATCAGTTCCTGCTGCGTTACCTTTCCTCTGTATGACAAGACATTTTTCAACTCCAGCGTTTCATGCTCTATAATTTTCACGTCAGACTCCCTCCAGTCCAATAATTCAATTCAATGTGTGATGTCACTTCAGGATTGGGATGTATTATATGAACAGTAAAAAATATCGCGCTAAAGCACAATTTCTTTTTGTCCGTGTTTTTGTTGGAAATCGTTGTAATTTGTTTGGAACTAGATTATACTTAGGTTGTCTATATGATTCCTGTAAGTTCGGAGGGGAGCTGCCATGGAGCGACAGTTGAGTATTCTACTGGTGGAGGATGACCCAATTCTGTGCAAGCAGACGATACGTTATGTGGATAGCTTGGATGACGTCGCTCTGGTCGGGGTGACCAACAACTCTACTGAGGCGTTGGCCCTGATTCAAAGCCATTTGCCTGACGCGGTGATTCTGGATCTGGAACTTCACTTCGGGAGCGGGAACGGACTGCTCCTGCTCCAGAACATGCGGCAATGTGATTTGCCAAGGATTCCGTATGTCCTGATTACCACAAATAATTCCAGTTTGGTCACCTATGAATCCGCCCGACAACTTGGCGCGGACTTCATCCTTTCCAAGCACCAGCGGGATTACACCCCCGAAGGGGCAGTCGACTTTTTGCGCATGATGAAAGCCGTCATTCAAAATCGGCCAACCGCTTCAGGTGGCAGCTCCCCAGAGCCCATGGAAAGCCCGGAGCTACAAAAGAGGCGGCTGACGCGCAGGATCTGTGCGGAGCTGGATTCGATTGGAATCAGTTCCAAGGCCGTTGGATATCGGTATCTGGTGGACAGTATTCAACTGATTATCCAGCAGCCGACCCATAATCTTTGCAGTGTGATCGCGGAGAAGTACGGGAAAACCGAGTCCAGTGTGGAGCGGGCGATGCAGAACGCCATCGCACGGGCGTGGCGCACCACCCCCATTGATGACCTCCTGCGGCTGTATACCGCCAGGATCAGATCTGACCGAGGCGTGCCCACGTTGACGGAGTTCATTTACTACTATGCCAATGAAATAAAGTAGAGGTTTGGTCGTTATCTTTTGAGAAGAGAAAATCAATCGCTTGGAAAACCCCAAAGGCATCCCGCCCGGTAAACCGATTTACGCGACCTGTTCGCCGGCCGAATGGATTTTCACCTCGGGGTCGACGTCGGAAAGCTTCTTGACATATTCCTTGACATCCTTCCAGTTTTCCTCGGCCTCATCCAGATCCATGGCAAGCAGGGCGGAATAGGATTCCTGGCCGCCCTGCTCCAGCGCGGTATAGGTTGCCTGCAACGAGCGGCCTAACGTGGCCCAGGTGGCGGCAAAATTGGTCATATTGTTGACCGCATTTTGCGCGCTGCTCAGCACCACATCGGCTGCATCTCCCAGGGTATTGAGTGCAACGATGGTCTGTTGGTCGGCAGCAATATTCTTGCGCAGATCCTGAATCTCCTGGTTGGCCTTGTTGATCTTGGACTGCATAACACCCCAGGTGACACTGCCTCCGACCACCATGCCAATCCCCAAAGCAAGGCCGATGCCACCGACCACCGGGAACGCAAAGCACAGGGCGAGGCCCACGACGCCCACGAACAAACCGACGCCGACTAGCCCGGCCCCAGTAGCGACCATGGTGTTGTAGTAGTTGATCTCAGCCTTTAGGGTGTCGATTGTGCTGTTGTACTTCTCGATCTCCGTGGCAAGGTCTTTGCTGAGTGACTGGATATTGGTGCTGCCCTCCTTAAGTTCCTGATAAGCGTTGCGCATATCGCGCTGCCACGTGATCAGCCTACCACTGCTATTCCCTTTTTCATCGACCTTGGCATAGCCTTCCACTTCGGTCTGGATTTTTTGGGTCTTGTCCATCATCCGTCTCAGCACTTCCCTGGCTGTGGCCGCGTCCGCATCAGACAACGTTCCCGGATTGCGGTCAATGATCATCCGCAAGGCATGCGCACTCGCGTCGAAGACCGGTACAAATGTATTGACACTGGAGGGAATGGTTGTGAGGATCGGTACCGAATAATCATCGAGCCAGGTTTTGGCAAGTCCCTGCATCGTGTGGAACTTCTTATTCAGGTCATCAAACCAGGTTGGCTTAGTCCCGGGCATAGAAAATTGTGTGCTGACAATGGCAGTACACGATTCGGTGATCTGCCGCAGGGAAGCAAAAGATTGTCCCAGCTGTAATTCTTCGCTCTGGCTGTCCGAGAGCTGGAGAGGTCTGCCTGCGGCATCTGTCAAAGGGGGTGCGGCGCGGAGCATGGGATGGGCGATTGTTGGGGTCAGAAAAATCTTGGACATGATAACTCCTCCTTGTCGTTAAATGGTGATGTGAATTACGGTCTGGTTATCAACACTGCGGCTGAAATTGGAGATCAGGGACTGTGCACGGTTTTTGAGGATATCCCAGGTCACTTCGGCGGCAGGAAGCTGCTGGATCTCTGGATCATCGGGAGGGATCGATTCCATCAATGCAAATTTGTTGCGAACGGTCGTGATATTACGCACTTCATTGCTCCAAAACGTTTCGATGTTCATCAGAGAACTCCGTTGAGAGGTAAGAAGCTGCCGCATATCATACAGCGAACACAGGACCGCTTTGGTCTGCGCCAGGGCGAGCTGCGTCTGGCTCAGATCAAAACGATACCTACCCAACGCCTGGATTTCCGCTTGGATTTGGTCGCCGGTCGAAAAGATCGTGTAGAACAGCTTGCCGAGCGTAAAAAATGTGCTGGCAACCGATAAATACGGGATGGGCAGTCCCTTGATGGCGACATTGTAAACCAGCGATGCGGTATTGACGAGAATGGTGGACAGCCCGTCCAGCGTCTGGGATGAGAGCTGGTCGGGGGCGACCACCCCGGAAAGCGTTTGCAAGTTATTCTGCACCTGGACAATGCGCTCGGACAGATCGACCACTTTGCGCTCCGTGCTGCCCAAAACAGCCCAGGCTTCCTGGATGCTGTCTTCCACGCCGCTGGTATGTACCATGGCATCGTTCACCCATTGCTCGAATTGCAGCCGTGCCGTACGGGATTCCACGACGCAGTTGTTGGCCGCAGCGCTCAGCCGGTCCAAGGCTTGCACCACAACATCCCGGGAAGCTCCGCTTTGCAAGGTCTCTGAGGTGGCGAAAAATGCATTGGAATAGGTCAAAAACGTGGAAAACGGCTTGGAGGCCACCGACGGCTTGGCATCCAGCCAATGTTCGGCGTCTTCAGCCAGCAGCGATACACGTGCCTGCAGGGTGGAGGTCCAGGTGGTTTCCTGATCGTTGTCATACACCTGAAAACAGCGCCCCGCAGTAACCAGTTGATCGGCCCACAGCATCTCCACATAAATGGTTTTGAGGGAACGGAGAATGGCATCCAAATCATCTGGAGCTAACATCAAATACACCTCACTTTTGTTTCCCTGCTAAATTAACTTTAAACCGCAATAATAAATCTTACAGTAGTAAGTATACGGGAAAATTTCTATAAAGCACAAGAAGTTTTTCTTTACTTTTTTCGACATTTTTCGCGCCGAGTGATGATTTCACCCGAAAAACACCATGTATTCACAGCAATGAATAATAGCCTCTTATGCTTTGGCAGAGACATGTTGCGCGGGCAAGCCGCCCTCGGGTTTTGCGCTTACGGAGTAAAAATAGCTCTGACATTAACGGCAAAATTAGTCAAGCTCAAGGATTTCTATTAGCCTTCTCTCCGGGGTGAGGGGAACCTGTAGATATTTAGGGAAGATATCAAGGTTTCCTGTGACCGGCCCAGTGGTCTCGATCTCCGTGCCCAAGCAGAAGCGGGTGGGTCCGCTTTCCGTGCCAGGATAGATTTTGAAACCCAGCTTGTCGCCCATCTCCGGGTGCAGGGAAAGGTTTACTTCCGGCAGGGGGGGAGAAGCAGCTAAAGTCCCGCTGGGTGTAAATGCGATAATAGAGAAATTGAATATACCCTTCATCTGTTCCCTCATTGCGGAAATTCAGCGTGACATCTGCCACATACTCAGGCAGTTCTCCGTCTATCCCCATTTGAAACAGCGATATATCCAGCCCATATTGATCAGCATACTCTTCTGGTGTGCAGAATCGGATATCTTCCAATTTCACATAGTAGCCTTCCGTACATTCATCCGCGGTAAATTGAAAGTTCCCTTCCAAAGGAACCCACTCCCCAATTTGATAGATCTTTTCTTCAGGCGGGAGAAATTGAGGATCCGGATGGGCATTCACCCACCAGATTCGCACTCCAATCAGGGATGCGGCCAATACAACAAAAGGTATTCCCGGAAGGACTTCTTCTCCCGGCCAAATTCGGCCAGAGGAAGGCCGGCTGCGATGATGACGGAACACTCCGTCTTGGCGCCCCGCTGCTGGATTTCTTTGGCGATGGCCGCAAGGGTCAGCAGGTAGTAGTTCTCGTTCTCCATCTTGTTTCGCAGGATCGGCTGCCTGCCGGTCCCGCACACGAAGAACTTTCCACCGTACTCCAGCGTGTTCTGCAGGGTGTAGGGTTCATGGGAATAGGCGGTGATACCGGCTGGAAAAGAAAAATGCCGGGTCTTGATGGCGTAGTAGCCATGGTCGATGCCGATGTTCATGGTTTTGCTCATCCTTTCTTGGCTGTTGTTGAAAACTTGGTTTCCTGCTGGTTAAGAGCGAAGCGTATCTTGTTCTTTCCCAGCTGGTAAAGTATTTAGGGGGAGAGTGTGAGAGGGGGGAGGCGCAAAAAACTCCCCGGCCAGCCAGCCGGAGAGTTCCTGAAAAAGGGCGCACTACCCCCATGTATTTTGAGGGTTTGATTTTGGGCCGCTTTGGGCTTTCGTCAACCTGTCTATCTGGCAGGCGTAAACTTCTACACATTTGACAACGGGGAAAAGGGCCGCAGAACGCAAAAAAGCGGGGCCTCCGGCCTGAAAAATCAGGCGGAAGCCCCGCTTCATCTCGTACAAAGCCTTATTTTTTCCATCTAATGGAAAATGCATCTATGGAAAATCACTTTGAATTTTGGGCGCTAAAAAGCCCGAAAACCCGCATGAATACTGGCATAAATGGGGTGGACATCTAAAGTGTCCACCCCATATGGTTGCGGGGGAGGGATTTGAACCCTCGACCTCCGGGTTATGAGCCCGACGAGCTACCAAACTGCTCTACCCCGCGATATAAAGTTGGTGCCGGAGACCGGGGTCGAACCGGCACGGGATTTCTCCCACGGGATTTTAAGTCCCGGGCGTCTGCCAATTCCGCCACTCCGGCTCGTTTGGCGCTTTATTATGATAGCACACCTGCCTTGCTCTGTCAAGCCCCAGCGCTTTAGAAAGATTTGTCCCTTTTTGTCGCCTCTCTTAGGTATTGTCAAGGAAAAGTTCCGGTGCTAAAATAAGGCTTACCAAATTGCGGTGCAAACCTCCGGATTTTTCTATGGGGTGTGTCAACTATATTGGTTTTCCATGATCATCCTTTTCCTCTGGCATGGCCGGGATCCCGGGAGGTACACTATGTTGACAAAAGCTGAATATCTGGCTAATCCCTGCGGCAGCTCCTCCTCCCCTGCTGGAAGCTGCCGCATCTTACCATTCCGGGACAGTTTTACGTCACGCACCACTATGGCTGCCCGCCGCCTCACTCTGGTGACGTTGATTTCCAGCCTCTCCGGGCAGGATTGCTGGCACGTCCGGGCGAATGAACAGGAGGTTTCTTTGATGCACAACGAACTAACCAAAAAAGATATTGAACTGATGAAGCAAGAATTAGATTATCGCAAATCTGTCTTGCGTCCCCAGCTCATCGAGGCGGTCAAGACCGCCCGGGGCTTCGGCGATCTCAGTGAAAACTTTGAATACAAAGCCGCCAAAAAAGAGAAAAACCGCAATGACAGCCGATGCCGCTACCTGGAGAACATGATCCGCACTGCGATCATCATCTCCGATCAGTCCCAGGAGGGCACGGTAGGACTGTACGACCATGTCACTCTCTACCTGGTGGACGATGACGAAACCATGGAATGTCAGATCGTTACCACTATGCGCCAAGACGCCCTGAAGGGCTTGATCAGCAAGGAGTCCCCCGTAGGCAAGGCCGTGTTGGGCCGGAAAAAGGGCGACCGGGTGACCGTCCAGGTCAACGAACAGTACAGCTATGATGTGATCATCCAGAATGTAATTCCCGGGCAGGATGATGGCCAGGCCCCTCTGGTGGGCTTTTGAGCCCCATGGCAGATTGTCAGCAAAGCCGGGCAGAGCGGCAAAACCGCCCTGCCCGGCTTCTTACATCCAGAATTTTGTCCTGACCTCCACGGCCCCCACCTCCACCAGACCGTCCTTGGGCAGCGCTGCTGCGGCGGGGATGGCGGCAGCCTGCGCGTTAAAGCCCCTCCCACATCATGGATGGCGGATATTCAGCACATCCATCGGCATCTCTTCCTCATAGATTCCCATGCTGTTGACCAGTTCCAGCACGCCCTGGTCATCCAGCTCATAATAGGGGGAAATCCACTCCCCGGGCAGGGTGGCGGAGTCCAGACTGGTCTCCAGATCCATCCCCACCGCCTGGGTGGCAAAGTAGATCATGGTGTCCAGGGGCATATCACTCTCCATATAGGTATTGAAAATATTGATCAGTGATGTCACCTTGGTCACATTGGACAGGGTGATGGTCTGGCTGACCAGGGCAGCCAGGAAATTCCGCTGGGTCTGCACCCGGCCGATATCCGCACTGGGATAGCAGCTGCGGCAGCGCACCACGCCCACCGCCTGCTGGCCGTTCAGCTTTTGATATCCGGCCTTGATGTGAATATATAGGTTCTGATAGGGGTCCTCGTAATCCATGTCCACCGGCACGTCAAACCACACCCCGCCGATCTCATCCACAATGGCCTGGAACGCCTTTAGATTGATGGAGACATAGAAGTCGATGGGTATCCCCAGCATATCCGATACCGTCTGACGCACCAGCTCCACCCCGCCGGAGCTGTAGGTGGCGTTGATCTTGCTGTTATAGCTGCCCCGCAGCACCAGGGTGTCCCTGGGGATGGAAACCAGCGAGGCGGTCTTGTTGTTGGTGTCGAAGGTGCCCAGCATGATGGTGTCCGATCCCCCCATGTCCGCCACACCTACCAGCAGGCAGGTATAGACCCCTTCCCGCCGGGTGAGCACCAGCGGCGTGCTGCCCGGGTTTGCAGAGGCAGCAGGATCGGCGCTGGGATCCACCGGGGTGCTGGTCTCCGGATCGGGCGTGAACACTACCTGCCCCTCCACCTGCGGCGGCTTGACCAGCAACTGAAACGCGGCATAAGACACAACCACCATCATGGAGAGTATCACCAAGAGGATATAAAGCACTTTCACCAGCCGGAACAGCAGAGAAGGCTTCCGGCGCTTATGCTTGGCAGGTGAGGCCATAAAAAACTTCCTTTCGGGTGGGGAATCGCGCACAAGTCGAACCAGATCGGATTATGTCAACTTTTGCTTCCTCAGTATACCCAATATGCCACGGAAATGCAAGTGTCTCCTGCACGATTTCATAGTTTCTTAAAACTTGTCTTCGGAAAGATTATCCAACCACTGGCCCCATCGGGGTTGACAAAGCCTTTCCGCCCATCTATAATATTTTCTGTCCCAAATGATACAGTTTTGGAGGTAGTGTCATGGTTGCGCAACAGGTCCATGCCCATCCTTTGCTCTGCCGGGTAAGCGAACCGCTGCGCAGCCAGATTCTTTCCAACGCTCAGCTGCTGGAGGTACCAAAGGGGGAGACGGTCTATGACCGGCACCGTTTCCGCCGCTGCCTGGGCATCGTCCTCCAGGGCCGCATCCAGGTGCGAAAGGACAGTCTGCTGGTGTCCACCCTGCTGGAGGGGGATGTGTTCGGCGCCGCCGCCCTGTTCAACGGCAGTCCGGATTTCCCCACCACTATGACCGCGCTGGCCCCCTGCAAAGTCTTGCTCATCTCCCAGGAGGACGTGCGGCGGATGCTGTGGGAGTGCCCTGCCTTTGCCGAGGACTATGTGACCTATTTGTCCCAGCGCATTCAGTTTCTCAGCGCCCGGCTGGACGCGGTGTCCGCCGACAGCGCCGAAGGCAAGCTGGCCCAGTACCTGCTGGGGGCCGACGGCGGTGGCGGGGAGGTCTCTGTCTCCGCCACCCGGCTATCTGCCCTGATCGGCGTGGGCCGGGCCACCCTGTACCGGGCTTTTGAGGCGCTGGAGCAGGAGGGCGCCATCTCCCGGGAGGGGAAGACCATTCATATCCTGGATCGGAGAAAACTGCAAATTTGAAGAAAGAAAGGAACCTGCATGATGAAAATCCGTAATTTGAGGGCGCTGCTGCTGGCCCTGGCCATGGTGTTTGCCCTGGCCGCCTGTGCCCCCTCCGGGGAGGAAACCCCCAGCGCTGACTCCACGCAAACCGTTTCCCCCACAGAGGATCCCAGTGCTGAGCCCACTCCCAGTCAGACCGCCCAGCGCACCACGGTGCGCCTGGCCGTTCTGTCCGGCCCCACCGGAGTGGGCGCGGCCAAGCTGATCGCCGACAGCCAGGCCGGGACCACTGCCAACGACTATGACTATACCATTGCCAACGACAACAATGAGCTGGTGGCCGGCCTGACCGGCAGCGACCCCGCCTTTGACATCGCCACCGTGGCCTCCAACATGGCGGTCAACCTCTACAACCGCACCGAGGGCAGCGTGAAGATCATCGCGCTGGGCACCCAGGGGGTGCTGCACATCCTGGAGAGCGGCGGAAATGAGAACATTCAGTCGGTGGAGGATCTGGCCGGCAAGACCATCTACGCCACCGGCCAAGGGGCCAACCCGGAGTATATCCTGCGCTATCTGCTGGAGCAGAGCGGCCTGGATCCGGACGCCGATGTGAACATTGTCTTTGCTGAGCCCGCTGAAATTACCCAGCGGCTGATCACCGGGGAAGCAGAGGTGGCCATGCTGCCCGTCCCCGCCGCCACCGCCGCCATCCTTCAGGGCGAGGGTCAGATCCGCCAGGCCATTGACGTCACCGAGGCATGGAACGACCTGCGCATCGGCAGCCTGATTATGACCGCCGTGGTGGCCCGCACAGAGTTTATCGAGGAGAATCCCGAGGCGGTGGCCGCCTTTTTAGAGGAGTATGAGGCCTCTATCCACTATGTGAACGACAATCCGGAGGAAATCTCCCAGACCATTGCCGATCTGGGTATCACCCCCTCCGCCGCCATTGCCCAGCAGGCCATTCCCCAGTGCCACCTGGTGTATATCGACGGGTCGGACATGGCCCCTGCCATCTCCGACTACTTCATGGTGCTGTATTCCATTGATCCCACCTCAGTGGGTGGCTCCCTGCCGGACGACGCCATCTATTATGTCCCGTAACCTGCTGAAAAAAACCATACGCATCGCCATACCCCTGGCCTTTTGGCTGGGGGTTTGGCAGCTTGCGGCCCTGTGGGTAGGGCTGGAACTGCTGCTGCCCTCCCCTCTGGCCGTATGGGACAGTTTGGCCGCTCTGGTGTTTACCGGGGACTTCTGGCTATCTGCCCTGTCCACGCTGCTGCGGGTGTTTTTTGGCCTGCTGGGCGGATCTCTGCTGGGCGTCCTGATGGCCTTTCTCACCCGTTTTTTCTCCTGGGCCGACTTGCTTTTTTCCCCCGCCATCCGGGTCATCCGGGCCACCCCGGTGGTGTCATTTATCTTGCTGATCTACCTGTGGGTCACCCGGGCCAACATCCCCGGGGTCATCGCCGCCATAATGGTATTGCCGGTGGTGTGGAACAGCGTGGCCGGGGGGCTTGCCGCGGTGGACGGCCAGCTTTTGGAGCTGGCCCGGGCCTACCGCTTCTCCCGCTGGAAAACCCTGCGGCTGATCTATCTGCCCTCCCTGCGCCCCCACTTTGTCTCCGGTTTTCTCACCGCCTTCGGCCTGGCCTGGAAGTCTGGGGTGGCGGCAGAGGTCATCTGTCCGCCCCGCCTGGCCATCGGCTCCCGCATTCAACAGGCCCGCCTGGCCCTGGAGACCGCGGACCTGTTTGCCTGGACTCTGGTGATCATCTTCCTGTCCCTGACGCTGGAGGCCATTCTCCGCCGGATCCTTCGGAGAAAGGGGGCGGACCGCACATGATGCTCCACCTGCGTGATCTCTGTCTCTGCTATGGAGAAAAACTGGTGCTGGACGGTTTTTCCCTGGAGCTGTCCTGTGACGGTCTCACCGCCCTCACCGGCCCCTCCGGCTGCGGCAAGACCACCCTGCTGCGGGTGCTTGGAGGGCTGGCCCGTCCCGCCGCCGGGCAGGTGTCAGGCATTTCCCCAGAGCGCACCGCCTTCCTCTTTCAGGAGAACCGCCTGCTGCCCTGGCGGACGGTAGAGCAGCACATCCTGGATGTGCTGCCCCGGGAGCGCCGGGGGGAGGTTGGCCGCTATCTGGCCCTGGCCGAACTGGAAGGGGAGGAAACGTCCTATCCCGCCTCCTTGTCGGGGGGGATGGCCCGGCGGCTGGCCCTGGCCCGGTGCGCCGCCCTGGGGGGGGATCTTTTGCTGCTGGACGAGCCCTTTTCCGGGGTGGACGGGGATCGGGCCCTCCGGATACTCCGTCGGCTGCGCCAGATGGGCACCCCCGTCCTGCTGGTGTCCCACGAGCCCGCGGTGCTGGAGGCCTGCGACCGGGTCTATTCCTTCAACGGGCCGCCCCTCTTCCTGGATGAGCGGCGGGACCATATTTGACCGGCTCCCCTGTGTGCAAAAAGGGAGTGGGGCGCGTCCGGCGGCGCACCCCACTCCCTTTTTGCATGCCCGGTTTATCCCAGCACCTTGGCTGCATGCTCCTCGGCAAACTGCCTGCTGTACAGGTCGTGATAGTAGCCTTTCCTTTTCAGCAGTTCCAGATGGGTGCCCCGCTCCACAATCTGCCCGTCCCGCACCACCAGGATCATATCCGCCTTCCGGATGGTGGACAGCCGGTGGGCGATGAGGAAGGAGGTGCGGTCCTGCAGCAGGTGGTCGATGGCGTCCTGGATGAGCTGCTCCGTCTGGGTGTCAATGGAGGATGTGGCCTCGTCCAGCACGAAGATCCGGGGGTCGGCCAACACCGCCCGGGCAAAGGAGATCAGCTGCTTTTCCCCGGTGGACAGCCGGTCTCCCCCCTCGCCCACGTCGCTGTCCCAGCCCTTTTCCAGTTTGGCCACCACCGTATCCGCGGACACCGCCCGGGCAGCCGCCTCCACCTCCTCATCAGAAGCCTCCAGCCGGCCGTAGCGGATGTTCTCCCGCACGGTGCCGGAAAACAGATGGGGGTTTTGCAGCACATAGCCGATGTTGGAGTGCAGCCACAGCTGGCTGCGCTCCCGGTAGTCCCGGCCGTCGATGAGGATCTGGCCGGAGGTGGGTTCAAAAAAGCGGCAGGCCAGGTTGACCAGGGTGCTCTTCCCCGCCCCGGTCTCCCCCACAATGGCCACAGTGGTCCCTGCCGGGATATGGAGATTGAAGTGGGACAACACGTCCTCTCCCCCGTCGGGGTAGCGGAAGGTTACGTCCCGAAACTCGATCTCCCCCTCCAGCGGCTCCCAGTTTTCCTTTTTGGGATGGAAGGCGTCCCCATACTTGGCCTCCACCTCTGGGGTGTCCACCACCTGGGGTCTCTGGTCCAGCAGGCCGGTCACCCGCTCGATAGACGCCTGGAGGGAGATGAACTCAGACAGGTTGGCCGCGATGGACTGGATGGGCTCGAACACCCCTACTGCGTAGGTGGCAAAGGCGGACAGGGTGGCGATCTCCAACACCTGCTCGGTCACCATGGTCCCGCCCCGCAGCAGCACGATGGCCACCGCCAGGGAGGAGCAGAACAGCACCAGGGGGATATAGACGGCGCTGAGCCGGGCTGCCCGGACGCCGGAGTCGTGCATCTCTCCGGTGATCTTGCGGAAATTTTCCGTGCTCTGCTCCTCGATGACCAGGGTTTTGGCGGTCTTGGCGCCGGTGATCCCCTCGTTGAAGGCGCCGGTAATTTTGGAGTTGAGCTTGCGCACCTTTCGGTTCCAGTGGAGAATGCGCCCCTGAAAATAGCCGGTGAGCAGGGCGATGGCGGGTACGATCAACAGGATCACCAGGGCGAGCCGCCAGTTCAGAACCAGCATGGCCCCAAAGGTGCCCAGCACATAGAACAGCGCCCACAGCAGGTCCGCCAGGTTCCAGGAGATCATGGAGGCAATCCGGTTGGTGTCGCTCATCACCCGGGCAATGAGATACCCCACCGGAGTCACATTGTAGAAAGACAGGGACAGGGTCTGAAGGTGGTGGAACAAATCCCGCCGCAGGTCCCGACCCAGGCTCATCTCGATATACATGGCGTTGCGGCTGAAGGCAACCACGGACAGGGCCTGAAAAAGAATCACCACCAGGTAGCACAGGGCATACGGGAGCAGTCCCCGCAGGGTGTCCCCCTCAATGAAGGTGGCGATGGCATACCGCTGGAACAGGGGCAGGGCCACGTCCACCGCCGCGCAGGCCAGGTTGAAGATCAACATCAGGGCAAAGTCCCTCCGATAATTGCCCAGCAGGGGGATCAGCCGCTTCCAGACGCCCAGCTGAAAGGACTTGGTATATTCCTGCTCGTCATAGGCCGCCATCAGCTCCTCCCCCCTTCCTCAACAAGCCGCCGGTCATCGATGCTCATCTGGATCTCATAGATCTCTTGGTAGATGCCCGGGCGGGCAATCAGTTCGCTGTGGGTGCCCATGTCCGCCACCCGACCGCGGTCCAGCACCAGGATGCGGTCGGCCTGCATCAGGGTGGTGATCCGGTGGGAGATCAGGATCACCGTGGCCCCCTTCATCTGCCGGCGCAGGGCGGCGCGGATCTTTGCGTCTGTCTCCGCGTCCACGGCGGACAGGGAGTCATCAAACACCATCACCGGGGCCTTCTGCATCAGCATCCGGGCGATGGCCACCCGCTGCTTCTGACCGCCAGACAGGGTGACCCCCCGCTCCCCTACCATGGTGCCATACCCATCTGGGAACTCGGTGATGGCCTCGTCTACGCAGGCCACCGCCGCGGCATGGCGCAGCTCCTCCTCCGGGGCGTGGGGGCAGGTGGCGGCGATATTCTCCCGGATGGTCTGAGAGAACAGGAAGGGTTCCTGGAGCACCAGGCCGATCTGCCGGCGTAGGCAGTCCCGGCGGATCTTGCGGATGTCGGTGCCGCCGATGGTGATCCGCCCCTGCCCCTCTCCCAGGTCGTAGAGGCGGTCCAGCAGGTGGATCAGGGTGCTCTTCCCCGATCCCGTTCCCCCCAGCACCGCGAAGGTGCTGCCATGTGGAATGGTGAAGGACACATCCTCCAGCACCGGCTGCCCCTCATAGGCGAAGGTCACGTGGTCAAAGACAATGTCACCGGCCAGTTCCATCTCTTCCGCGTCCGGCCCGTCCCCCTCCTCCGGCGCCTTGAGGATATAGCCCACCCGGTCCATGGATACCCCCGCCTTGCTCATGTCGGACAGCACCCGCCCCAGGGCCCGCACCGGCCAGGCCAGGGTCTCGTTATAGCCCACAAAGGCGATAAACCCACCCAGGGTCATCCGCCCCTCCACCGTCTCAATGGTGCCCGCCACGATCACCGCCATCACCTGCAGGCAGGTGAGCAGGGTGCCCGAGGCCCAGTAGACGCTCATCAGCTTGCCCAGCCGGATCCACAGCTGGGAGAAGCGGTTGTTCTTCTCCTCAAACCGCTCCTCCTCAAACCGCTCCCGGCCAAAGGCCCGCACCACCCGCACCCCGGTAAAATTCTCCTGGGCGCAGGTGGTCACCTCCCCTTCCGCCTCGTCCGCGGCCTGGAAGCGGCGGGAGATCTTCCGGTAGAACACCCCGGAGGATAACCCCACAATGGGGATGAACACCAGGGAGACCAGGGACAGCCGGGGACTCATGGAGATCATGATGGACAGGTACAGCACGATGAGAAACACCGTGCGCACCACTTCTACCAGCTGAGTACATACAAAATTGCGGATGACGTCCACATCGGAGGTACACCGCTGGATGATATCCCCGGTGGAATGGGCGGTGTGCCACGCAAAGTCCAGACGCTGGATGTGGCGGTACAGGTCGTCCCGGATCTGCTTCACAAATCCCTCCGACCCCTTGGACAGGTTGACCCGCTGGCCATAGGTACACACCCCCCGGAGAATGGCCACAATCACCACTGCCCCCGCGGCGATCCACAGCGCCCGGATGGGATCGGATTTCAGCCAGCTCAGGTCGATCAGGCCCTCCAGCACCCCCGGCAGCTGGGCCTCTTCCTCCCCCAGGACCGAGTCCACGGTGATCTTGATGATCTGGGGCGTCATGGCGTTAAAGACCATGCTCAGGCAGGCGCACAGCAGGGCCCCCGCGAAGAACCCCAGATTCCCATGTAGATACCGGACGATCATGTCCAGCTTCTCCCGCTTGGGGAACTTAAACTGCGTTTCCATACAACACTCCTTCCCTCTGCGGGCATCTCACCGCCCCGCCTGGCGGCAAAGAAAAACGCCCCTCCGTCCGGAGGGGCGCGTACCAATCAGCCCAGCCCTGTGACCCTTACCGTCACATCATTCCAGGCGCGCAGCGATCCCGTCAGAACGGCAGTTCTTTTCCAGCTTCCCATTGCACGAATCTTCAGCATCTTGCGCGCCTCCTTTCAGTCAGTTCCTGCTCAGTATAATCCCCCTCGGAGATCTTGTCAAGCCCTGCTTTCGCCGGACTGGCCGGTTCTCCTATTCTCCTTCCTCAAGCTGTCCGCTCCAAATGCAAAGCCACGGTTGACAGGCTCAACCGAAACTCCTAGAATAAACGTGAGCCACGACACAGCGCTTCCGCTACCGGCGCGCAGCATGGCCATCACCAGAGTGGAGGGGATCTCTATGAAAATCCGGACTGTCTATACCTGTCCGCTGGAGCTGACCCACGATATGATCAAGGGAAAATGGAAGCCCATCATCCTTTGGCGGCTCCGGCTGGGCCCTACCTCTTTGTCCAAGCTGGAGCGGGACATTGAGGGTATTACCCAAAAGATGTTGCTTCACATCTCAAGGAGCTGACTGAACTGGGATTCATCGGGAAAACGGTCTATGAAGGGTATCCCTTGAAGGCAGAATACTTCCTGACCCGGCCCCAGGGGGAAAAGCTGCTATCCGCCCTGCAGATCATGCAGGAGATTGGAATCGACTACATGGTGGAGCACGGCATGCAGGACAGTTTGATCGAGAAGGGAATCCTTGCGCCGATACCCACAAAAAAGTAGGTAATTTACAGCTTTACGCCGCTGGGATATAATCCTCTCATCAAAAAACATTTGGAGGGTTTTTTATGAGAGTGATCAGTCACGGAATTGTAAACGGCGTCATTCAGGATGAGTACGGCAAGTACGGTACCTGCTTCAACGAGAACGGCATCCCCACCTACTCCCTGCCTTTCCAGGTCCTTGACGCGCCGGAAGGCACCCAGTGTTTCGCCCTGTTTCTGGAGGATAAGGACGCCTGTCCCGTCAGCGGCGGCTTTTCCTGGGTGCACTGGCTGGCCGCCAACATCACCCGGAGCGGCCTGGAGGAGAACGAGAGCCAGACCGCCACGGATTTCGTCCAGGGAGTGAACAGCTGGATCAGCATTCAGGGCGGGCAGCAGAGCAGGGAGCTATCCAGCTTTTATGGCGGCATGGCTCCACCCAATGCGCCCCATGTGTATGAGCTGCATGTGTACGCCCTGGACTGCCTGCTTCCCCTGGAAAATGGCTTCATGCTCCATGACTTGTTCCACGCCATGGAAGGCCATATCCTGGATCAGGATACGCTGAAGGGGGAATACCGAAATTGAGCTTTCTGGAAGCCGTCATGCTGATCTGTTTTGGCGCCGCCTGGCCCTTTTCCATTTACCGCTCGGTGAAATCCAAATCCACCAACGGGAAGAGCCGTCTCTTCCTGCTGGTGCTGATCCTCGGGTATATCGCGGGCATCCTCAACAAAATCTTCTATGACTATGACATCGTCCTATATCTGTATGTTCTGAATCTGTTGATGGTGTCCACCGACGCCCTTCTCTGGATCCGGAACCGGAGACAGGAAAAACTGGCCCTGCGCACCTGATGCGCTTAAATGCAGAGCGGCAGATCTGATAGATCCGCCGCTCTGCCCGTTCCCGCAGGACAATGCAAAAATCCCCCGCCCACTGGCGGGGGATCTTCCGTATTTGCTTACACTAGCTGTACGATGGCCATCTCTGCCCCGTCGCGTCGTCGAGGCAAAATCCGCTCCCCTCCATTTTCCGCTATGCGGAAAATTCCGCCCACTCCTTTGCCTCTCCTCTCCCCAGCCAAGGCCTTCGTCTTGGCTGGGGGCCCCGATTTCGCCGCGGCGACGCAAAAATCCCCCGCCCACTGGCGGGGGATCTTCCGTATTTGCTTACACTAGCTGTACGATGGCCATCTCTGCCCCGTCGCCGCGGCGGGGTCCCATCTTCAGCACCCGGGTATAGCCGCCATTGCGGTCGGCATACTTGGGCCCAATCTGGTGAAACAGCTTCTTGGCCACATCCTCCTTGGTCAGGTAGGACAGCACCCGGCGATAGTCCGCCAGGGTGTTCTTCTTGGCCAGAGTGATCATCTTCTCCGCCATGGGAGCGACCTCCTTCGCGCGGGCGTAGGTGGTCTTGATCTGCCCATTCTCCAGCAGATAGGTGGTCATGGCGCGCAGCATAGTGCGGCGCTGGTCGCTGGGTCTGCCCAGCTTACGGTAAGTTGCCATTGTTAAACTCTCCTTTGGCCTCGCACGGCGAGATCCTGTTTAGATTCGTTCCGGCACTCCTGCGCGGAGACTTTCGTGGGCGGCATGGAACGTTACATACATCCGCCCTGCCAGCGGAGGGACTGGCCTCCACGATTTCAAGCGTTTTCATCGCTGGCCAGGGACAGCCCCATCATGGCCAGCTTGTTGATGACCTCTTCCAGGCTCTTGCGGCCCAGGTTGCGCACCTTCATCATCTCTTCTTCCGTCTTGGAGATCAGGTCCTCCACGGTGTTGATGTTGGCCCGCTTCAGGCAGTTGAAGGAGCGCACGGACAGGTCCAGCTCTTCGATGGTCATCTCCAGCACTTTGTCTCGCTGCGCCTCCGCCTTCTCCACCACAGTGGCCTTGGAGCCCATGGTCTCAGACAGGTCGGTGAACAGGGTAAAGTGATCCACCAGAATGCGGGCGCCCAGAGAGACGGCATCCCGGGCGGAAATGGTGCCGTTGGTCCATACCTCCAGGGTGAGCTTATCATAATCGGTGGCATCACCCACACGGGTGTTCTCCACGGTATAGTTGACCTTGCGCACCGGAGTGTATACAGAGTCCACGGGAATCACCCCGATGATGGTCTGGGAGGACTTGTTCTTGTCAGCGGTGACATAGCCCCGGCCCTGGGACAGGGTAAGCTCCATGTTCAAGGCGGCGTCGGGGCCCAGGGTTGCGATGTGGTGCTCCGGATTGAGCACCTCCACATCGCTGTCCGCCTTGATGTCGCCGGCGGTGACGGTCCCCTCGCCGGAGGCCTCGATGTAGACCGTTTTGACCCCTTCGCTGTACAGCTTGGCAATGATCCCCTTCACGTTGAGCACGATCTCCGTCACATCTTCCTTGACCCCGGGGATGGTGCTGAACTCGTGCTGCACGCCGGCGATCTTGATGCTGGTCACAGCCGTTCCGGGCAGAGAGGACAGCAGAATCCGGCGCAGGGAGTTCCCGATGGTGGTGCCATAGCCCCGCTCCAGGGGCTCTACCACATATTTGCCGTAGGTATCATCCCCGACAGCTTCCATGCACTCAATACGCGGCTTCTGAATTTCTACCATATCGTGTTTACCCTCCTTTTACTGTGGCATAGCCTGCCAGAAATGGTTGCGGTATCGCGAGGGCTGCTGCATTACTTGGAATACAGCTCCACGATAAGGTTGACGGACACATCAAAGTCCAGATCATCCCGGCCGGGTATGGCGACCACCTTGCCCTCCAGCGGAGCGTTCTTGCTCTTCTCCAGCCACTTGGGCGCGGCCACGAATTTGTCCTCTTCCACCATCTTCTTAAACTTGACAGAGGAGCGGCTCTTATCCCGCACGGCCACCACGTCGTCCAGCTTCACCAGGTAAGAGGGGATGTTCACCCGCTTGCCGTTGACGGTGAAATGGCCGTGATTGACCAGCTGACGGGCCTCCCGGCGGGTGCTGGCCAGGCCCAGGCGGAACACCACATTGTCCAGGCGGCGCTCCAGCAGGGACATCAGCTCGTCACCGGTGTTGCCCTTCATCCGGGCGGCCTTCAGATAGTAGGAGTGAAACTGCTTCTCCAGCACGCCGTAGATGAACTTGACCTTCTGCTTCTCGGTCAGCTGCAGGGCGTACTCGCTCTTCTTGCTGCGCCGCTGGGGGCCGGGGCGGCGGTTGGTCTGCTTGCTGATACCCATCACCGCGGGAGAGATCCCCAGTGTGGCGCAACGCTTCAGATAGGGCTGCATATTCTTAGCCATATTGGTTTTCCTCCTTCCAGATTACACGCGGCGGCGCTTGGGCGGACGGCAGCCGTTGTGGGGAACGGGAGTCACGTCCTTGATCAGGGTGACCTCCAGGCCCACGGCCTGCAGCGCCCGGATGGCGGCCTCGCGGCCCTGGCCGGGGCCCTTCACGTACACTTCCACGCTCTTCAGGCCGCACTGCTCAATCGCGGCGTTGGCGGCAGTCTCCGCGGCAGTCTGGGCCGCAAAGGGAGTGGACTTGCGGGAGCCCCGGAAGCCCATCTCACCGGAAGAAGCCCAGGATAGGGCGTTGCCCTGCATATCGGTGACGGTGATCATGGTGTTGTTGAAGGAGGAGCGGATGTGAACCTGACCCTTCTCCACATTCTTGCGCTCACGACGGCGCTTGATTACTTTCTTTGCGGTAGCCATGTGTCAATCCCTCCTTACTTCTTCTTGTTGGCCACAGTGCGCTTGGGACCCTTCCGGGTGCGGGCGTTGGTCTTGGAGCGCTGGCCGCGGACGGGCAGGCCCTTGCGGTGGCGGACGCCGCGGTAGCAGCCGATCTCGGTCAGCCGCTTGATGTCCATCGCCACATTGCGGCGCAGATCGCCCTCCACCACGTACTCGTGGCCGATGATCTCGCGCAGCTTGGCCTCTTCCGCATCGGTGAGGTCCTTCACGCGGGTGTCGGGGTTGATGCCCGCCTTCTCCAGAATTTTGTTGGCGCTGGTGCGGCCGATTCCGTAAATATAGGTGAGTCCGATCTCGACTCGCTTTTCCTTCGGCAGATCAATGCCGGCAATACGTGCCATATTCCTCCTGCCCCTCCTTTAACCTTGTTTCTGTTTGTGCTTGGGGTTTTCGCAAATGACCATAACTTTGCCCTTGCGCTTGATGATCTTGCACTTCTCGCACATGGGCTTGACAGACGGTCTGACTTTCATATCAAATAACCTCCTGTAAATGCCTTGATGGCCCCCATACCGGCGGAGGCAAGGCCCCGGCCGGCACAGGTCGTGAATCTCTTCTGCTATCTTGTGCCGCACGCGGCGGCCATGCTTGTCATAAACTGCCGGTTACTTCGAGCGCCAGGTGATGCGACCTTTGGTCAGGTCATACGGCGACATCTGCACCGTCACCTTGTCGCCGGGCAGGATGCGGATGAAATTCATGCGCAGCTTGCCGGAGATGTGCGCCAAAATAATGTGGCCGTTTCCGATGTCCACATGGAACGTGGTGTTGGGCAGGGCCTCGGTGACAACCCCCTCCAACTCGATCATATCGTCCTTTGCCAAAGCGTCATACCTCCATTTCCTCCCGAAAGGCCGCCAGGGCCGCCCGAAGTTCTCTGTCCCGGACAGACTGGCCGGCTCGGACTTTTTCCATCACCGGATGATCCCATTCCCCCACCAGGGCAACATGCTTACCCTGTTTTCGCTTGGGGCGGTCCACCCGGCGCCGCTTCCCGTCCGCCAACAGCAGCCAATCTTCCTGGGCGTCCATGACGCACAGCAGACAGCCACTGTCCCGGCCCCGGAGGGAGCGGACAATCTGAGCTTTTTCGAAGCGCATCTCAGTCTTCCTCACAGACGGTGAGCACCTCGGGCTCCTCTTCGGTGATGAGAATGGTGTTCTCATAGTGGGCGGCCAGGGAGCCGTCCGCCGTCACCGTAGTCCATTTGTCCTTGAGCACCCGCACATGCCAGTCGCCCTGGCACACCATGGGCTCCACCGCGATGGTCATTCCCGGCTGGAGCCGGGCGCCGTGACCGGCGGGGCCATAGTTGGGAACCTCAGGCGCTTCATGGAGCTTGGCGCCCACACCATGGCCCACGAAGTCCCGCACCACGGAGTAGCCGTGGGCTTCCACATACTGCTGCACCGCGTGGGAGATATCGGACACCCGCTGCCCGCTCCGGGCAAACTGGATGCCCTCCCAGAAACTGCGCTGCGTCACTTCTATCAGGCGCTGGGCCTCGTCAGATATCTGGCCGCAGGCAAAGGTAGCCGCGCAGTCCCCGTGGAAGCCGTCGACATAGGCACCCACGTCTACGCTGACGATATCCCCTTCCTTGAGTACAACCTTTTTGGAAGGGATGCCATGAATGACCACGTCGTTGACCGAAATGCATGCTGAGCCGGGAAAACCAGCATATCCCAGAAAGGAAGGTCGGGCGCCCTGGCCTTCGATATACTTGCGCACCGCAGCGTCAATCTCCAAGGTGGTGACGCCAGGCCGCACCAATGCTCCAGCCAGTTTCCGCGCCCCGGCAGTAATCCGCCCGGCCCTGCGCATACACTCCAGTTCCCTGGGTGATTTTAATGTGATCAGTTCCATCGCTTACAGTTTCAGCACATCCAGCACCACTTGGGTGGTGGCCTCGATGCTGGGCTGGTTTTGTACCGGGCGCAGAATGCCCCGTTTGTCGTAAAACTCCTTCAGCGGCTCAGTCTGCGCGTGGTAGACCTTCAGGCGGTGCTTCACCGTCTCTGGTTTATCATCATCCCGCTGCTCCAGCTCCCCGCCGCACTTGTCGCACACGCCGGGCACCTGGGATGGCGCGCTGCGCACGTGGTAGGAGGCCCCGCAGCGGTGGCAGAACCGGCGCCCCTCCATGCGCTGCTCGATCTCCTGGTCGGAGATCTCAAAGGACAGCACATTGTCAAACAGGATTCCGGCCCGCTCCAGCGCCTCCGCCTGGGCAATGGTGCGGGGCACCCCGTCCAGGATAAAGCCCTTGATGCAGTCGGGCTGGGCCAGCCGCTGCGCCACGATGTCGATGATGATATCATCGGGAACCAACTGACCGGCATCCATGTAGCGCTTGGCCTCCAAGCCCACCGGAGTGCCTTCTTTGACTGCGCTGCGCAGGATGTTCCCCGTGGAAACCGTGGGGATCCCCAGCCGCTCACTCAGGATAGCGGCCTGGGTCCCCTTGCCAGCGCCGGGAGCGCCGAGCATGATCAGCTTCATAGCGTTCACCTTCTCATCACTCAAGGAATCCCTTGTAATGACGCATCATCAGTTGGGCCTCCAGGGCCTTGGTGGTCTCCAGGGCAACACCCACCACAATGATGATAGAGGTGCCGCCGATGGCCAGGCTGCTGCCGGCGCTGGACCCCAAGGCGCTCATGATATTCCCGGTAATGGCGGGCAGCAGAGCGACCACGGCCAGATAAATGGCGCCGAACAGCGTCAACCGGGAGATCACCTTCTGAAGGAAGTCAGCGGTTGGCTTGCCGGGACGGAAGCCGGGAATGAAACCGCCGTTCTTCTTCAGGTTGTTGGACACCTCCACGGGGTTGAACTGGATGGTGTTGTAGAAGTAGCTGAACAGCACAATCAGCAGGAAGTAGACGATGGAGTACACCAGACCGTTGGAGTCGAAGATCTCCAGGAAGGTGTTCCACCCGGACCCCTCAGTCTGGGCGGAGGGGAAGAACATGCCGATGGTGGCGGGGATGGAGGCGAGGGCCTGGGCAAAAATGACAGGCATGACGCCGGACATATTCACCTTGATGGGGATATGGCTGGACTGGCCGCCATACATCTTCCGGCCCACCACCCGCTTGGCGTACTGCACGGGAATGCGCCGCTCTGCGTTGGTGATGAACACGATGAAAACCACCAACAACAGCATGCCCACAATCACCAGGGGGATGAAGGCGGGGTGCAGGGTGGCGGCGGTGCTACTGCCGCTGGCCCAGCTGCGCACTCCGCTGATCATGGAGGACACCATAGCCGGGCCCCGGGCCACAATGCCGGCAAACAGAATGATGGAAATCCCGTTGCCCACACCAAACTCGGTGATCTGCTCGCCCAGCCACATGACAAAGGCGGAACCCGCGGTGAGAGCGGCGATGATCACGATGGCGGGCCACACACCCTGGGCAGACAGCACTCCGGCAGACCGGATCAGGGTGTAATAGCCAAAGGCCTGGATCAGGGCGATGGCCACGGTGACATACCGGGTGATGGCGGCGATCTTCTTCTTGCCCTCCTCGCCGCCGTCCCGGGCCAGACGCTCCAGCGCGGGGATGGCGATGGTCAGCAGCTGCACAATAATGGAGCTGTTGATATAGGGCTGGATCGTCAGGGCGAACACCGTGCCGTAGGCAAAGGCATCACCGCTCATCACGTTGAGCAGACCAAAGATGCTGGCCGACTGGGCCTCCATATAGGTCTGAAGGGTGTTGGAATCAATGAAGGGCACCGGGATGGCCGCGCCCACCCGAAAGATCAGCAGGGCAAAGATGGTGAACAGCAGCTTGTTGCGCAGCTCCTGCACCTTCCACGCATTGCAGATGGTCTGAATCATCTCAGATCACCTCCACCGTCCCGCCTGCCTTTTCGATCTTCTCCTTCGCGGAGGCGGAGAAAGCGGAAGCCCGCACGGTGAGCTTCTTGGTGACCTCACCATTGCCCAGGATCTTCACTCCGTACTCACACTTGGAAAGGATCCCCTTTTCCAGCAGGTCGCAAACGTTCACGGTGGCACCGTCCTCAAATCGATTCAAGGAAGCCACGTTGACGGTCTCCAACCGCTTTGCGAAGATATTGTTGAAACCGCGCTTGGGCAGACGGCGGGTCAGCGGCATCTGACCGCCTTCAAAACCAATGCGCACTCCGCCGCCGGAGCGGGCCTTTTGTCCCTTATGTCCGCGGCCGGCAGTTTTGCCGTTGCCGGTGCCGGGACCGCGGCCCTTGCGCTTACCCACCTGGGTAGAACCGGGGGCGGGAGAAAGTTCATGCAGATTCATCTTGGGCACCTCCTCAGGCTTTCTCAGTTACCTCGAGCAGGTAACCGATGCTGGCGATCTTGCCCCGGGTAGCCGCGTTGTCTGGCTGGACGGTCACATCGCCGATGGTACGCAGGCCCAGGGCCTCGGCGGTCGCCTTGTGCTTGGCCAGGCGGCCGTTCAGGCTCTTGACGAGCTTGATCTGAATTGTGTTAGCCATGGTCGCAAGCCTCCTTAACCAATGATTTCTTCCACGCTCTTACCGCGGATCCGGGCCACCTCGGCGGGGCTGCGCAGGGCCTTCAACCCGGCCATAGTGGCAGCCACCACGTTCTGGGGGTTGTTGGTGCGCAGGCACTTGGCGCGGATGTCAGACACGCCGGCGGCTTCCATCACCGCGCGGACCGGGCCGCCGGCGATGATGCCGGTACCCTTGCTGGCGGGCTTGAGCAGCACCCGGCCGGCGCCAAACTCACCGATGACCTCGTGGGGAATGGTGTTGCCGGACAGGGTGACGGTCACCATGTTCTTCTTGGCGTCCTCGATGCCCTTGCGGATGGCCTCGGCCACCTCGGCAGCCTTGCCCAGGCCGTAGCCCACCTTACCCTTCTCGTCGCCCACGACGACCAGGGCGGAGAACTTGGCCACGCGGCCGCCCTTTACAGTCTTGGAAACGCGGTTGAGGTACACAACCTTCTCCACGTACTCCTTGGGTTCTCTTTCAAAACGAGCCATGATTTTTCCTCCTCCCTTAGAACTGCAGGCCGCCCTCGCGGGCGCCCTCGGCCAGAGCCTTGACACGGCCATGGTACAGGTAGCCGCCGCGGTCAAACACGACGGTCTCAATGCCCTTGGCCTTTGCCCGCTCGGCAACCGCCTGGCCCACCTTCTTGGCGGCCTCACAGTTGCTGCCGGTACCCTCAAAGCCCTTTTCCAGGGAAGAAGCGGAAACCAGAGTCACGCCCTTGGTATCGTCAATGATCTGCGCATAGATGTTGGTCTCGCTGCGGAACACATTCAGGCGGGGACGCTCGGGGGTGCCGGACACCTTGCTGCGAACACGCTTATGACGGTGCAGGCGCTGAGCCTTGGTATTCGGTCTTCTAATCATAATCGGCACACCTCCTCAATTATTTCTTGACGCCGGTCTTGCCCACCTTGCGGCGGATGACCTCGTCCGAGTACTTGATACCCTTGCCCTTATAGGGTTCGGGGGGACGCTTCTCGCGGACGTTGGCGGCGAACTGGCCCACCAACTGCTTGTCGTAGCCGGAAATGACGATCTGGTTGGGTGTGGGAACCTCAATGCTGATCCCCTCGGGGGCCTCCATGGTCACCTGGTGGGAAAAGCCCAGGTTCATCACCAGCTTGCCGCCCTCCAGGGCCACGCGGTAACCCACGCCGTTGACCTCCAGAGTCTTCTTGTAGCCCTCGGTGACGCCCACCACCATGTTGTTGAGCAGGCTGCGGGTCAGGCCGTGGAGAGAGCGGTTCTCCTTCAGATCGTTGGGACGGGTGACGTGCAGCTCGCTGCCCTCCATGGAAATGACCATGTTGGGGTGGAACTGCTCGGTCAGGGTGCCCTTGGGTCCCTTCACCGTCACAACGTTGTTCTCTTCGATTTTGATCTCCACGCCGGCAGGGACGGCGATAGGAGCTCTACCAATTCTGGACATTCCTATACCCTCCTTACCAAACGAACGCAAGGACTTCGCCGCCGACATGGGCCTGGCGGGCCTTCTTGTCGGTCATGACGCCCTTGGATGTGGACACAATCGCGATGCCCAGGCCGCGCAGGACACGGGGCAGCTCTTCCGCGCCGGCATACACGCGCAGGCCGGGCTTAGACACCCGGCGCAGGCCGGTGATGGCCTTCTCCTTACCGGGCTGCAGATACTTCAGGGTAATGCGAATCACGCCCTGGGTACCATCGTTGATGATCTGGAAATTCTTGATGTAGCCCTCGTCCAGCAGAATCTGGGCGATGGACTTCTTCATGTTGGAAGCCGGAACATCCACGGTGTCATGCTTGGCGTTGTTCGCGTTGCGGATGCGGGTCAGCATATCCGCAATGGGATCGGTGATTTGCATGAGTTTTTACCTCCTGTTCAGATTTACCAAGAATGCGCTCTGACCTGCGCTGCTCGCGACGGCTCGGACGCTTCTAGCTGTCACGCCTCACCTGTTCGCAGCGCCCGGCTTGCCTACGTCTCGGAACACAAGCGGAAACAAGGCCCGTTCCCTGGTTTGCGTCCCTCGCTTTGGTCCATCCGGGCTGCTCACAACGGCTCAGACGCTTCTTGGTACAGACGGAAAGGTATCGAAGTCAGGTAAGTTCTCCGACCTTTTATCCGCCTTCCCGCATTCCGCGGGGCTTAATATCAAAACCGCGGCTTTCGTGCGCGGATTTGACTGTCTTGGATTTTGCGCCCCTCCATCGTGCCAAAACCCCGTACCCGCAGGCTTCTTTCCTGCAGTTTACGGGTTGGACACTCCCGGACGCGTTGGGAGTGAATATTGGCACTGGCTCTATGCGCAAAAGCAATTTATTATACCTCTTCCATCTGTCAAAAGCAAGACTTTTTTGATGGACACACCCGAAAACGTGGGTTGAAAACGGGCAAAGCAGCTTCTGCCGGAAGATTCCGGCAGAAGCCGATTTACACCATCCTGTTCACGCCCAGCGCCCTCTCGGGGGCAAGGCGCTTCTCGCTATCGTGCTGCTTCACCTGCTCGCAGCGGCTCGGTAATGGCGCTGCGGGTTGGACGCGCGGCCGGGCCGCTTTCGCCGCGGCTTGGGCAAAACACAGATCTGATGCGCAAATCTTGGTTTTACCCTCGCTCCGCTTCAGGCTTCCCTGCGCGCTTCCTTTTACCAGGACGCCTTCTTCACGCCGGGGATCTGGCCCTTGTAGGCCAGCTCCCGGAAGCAGATACGGCAGATGCCGTAGTCCCGGAGGTAAGCGTGGGGACGGCCGCAGATCTTGCAGCGGTTGTTGCGGCGGCTGGAGAACTTGGGCTCACGCTGCGCCTTGAGAATCATAGATTTCTTAGCCATGCTGTTCTTCCTCCTATCAGCCGTTGGTGGTGAAGGGAGCGCCCAGGAGCGTCAGCAGCTCCTTGGCCTCTTCATCGGTCTGGGCGGTGGTACAGATTACGATGTCCATACCGCGGATCTTGTCGATCTTATCATAGTCGATCTCGGGGAAGATCAGCTGCTCCTTCAGGCCCAGAGCATAGTTGCCCCGGCCATCAAAAGCGTTGGGGTTAATGCCTCGGAAATCACGCACCCGGGGCAGGGCCACGTTGAACAGGCGGTCCAGAAACTCCCACATCTTATCCTGGCGCAGGGTGACCTTGGCTCCGATGGGCATACCCTCCCGAAGCTTGAAATTGGCCACAGACTTCTTGGCCTTGGTGATGACGGGCTTCTGGCCGGTGATGGTGGCCAGGTCATTTACCACGGACTCCAGCACCTTGGCATTATCCCGGGCTTCGCCGCAGCCGCAGTTGACCACGATCTTGTCAACCCGAGGAATCTGCATCACGGATTTATAGCCGAACTTCTGCATCAGGGCAGGAGCGACTTCGGCGGTATACTTTGCCTTCAAATTGGGGTTAGCCATTTGTTACTCCTCCTCCTTCTCAGATTTCGGCGCCGCAGTGCTTGCACACCCGGACCTTCTTGCCGCCCTCAATCTTGTGGGACACGCGGGTGGGCTTGCTGCACTTGGGGCACACGGTCATGACCTTGCTGGCGTACAGGGGGATCTCCTTCTGGATGATGCCACCCTCCTCGCCCTGACGGCGGGGCTTCTGGTGCCGGGAAGCCATGTTGATCTTCTCCACCACCACCTTCCGGGTCTTGGGGTCCACAGACAGCACCTTGCCCTGCTTGCCCTTGTCCTTGCCGGACAGGACAACGACGGTATCGTTCTTCTTTACGTTCATGCTCATACCTCGTTACCCCCCTTACAGGACTTCGGGAGCCAGGGACAGGATCTTCATGTAGTCCTTGTCCCTCAACTCACGGGCCACCGGGCCAAAGATACGGGTGCCACGGGGGTTCTTGTCTTCACGGATGAGAACGGCGGCGTTGTCGTCGAAGCGGACATAGCTGCCGTCGGCGCGGCGTACGCCGCGGGTGGAACGGACGATGACGGCCTTGACCACATCGCCCTTCTTGACCTGGCCGCCGGGGGCGGCCTTGCGCACAGAGGCGACGATCACATCACCGATATTGCCAAACTTACGCTTGGAGCCGCCCAGTACGCGGATGGTCTTGATCTCCTTGGCGCCGGTATTGTCGGCCACCTTCAGATAGCTTTCTTCCTGAATCATACTGGCACCTCCTTCTTACTTCGCCTTCTCGATGATCTCAACCACGCGCCAGCGCTTGTCCTTGGACAGAGGGCGGGTCTCCATCACACGGATCCAGTCGCCCACGCCGCACTGGTTGAGCTCGTCATGAGCCTTCAGCTTATAGGTCCTTTTGATAATCTTCTTATACAGAGGGTGGGCCACGCGGTCGGCAATGGCGACCACAACGGTCTTGTCCATCTTGTCCGAAACCACCAGGCCGGTTCTGGTTTTACGAGAAGAGGTTCTCACTTCACTCATCGTCTACTCCTCCTTATCGGCCCTGCTGCTCACGCAGGATGGTTTTCACGCGGGCGATGTCCTTCTTGACTTCCGCGATGCGGATGGGGTTTTCCAGCTGGTTGGTGGCGTGCTGAAGACGGAGGTTGAACAGGTCCTTCTTCAGCTCCACCAGCTTGCTCTCCAGCTC
>CALXDP010000018.1 GCA_944387095.1 uncultured Oscillospiraceae bacterium | reverse complement strand
CAGGAGCGTAAATGCGCCCCTCACTGTGGAGACCGTGACCGAGACGGTTCTTCCGGATGAGGCCACGCAGGCTACCGCTGTTCCAGACGAAACGGTCACGGGATGACGGAGACAGTCAGTAAACCAACCTACTATGCAACGTATTATTCGGAGGTGACAGTTTTCTATGCGCCTGATCCAGTGCATTCTCACAGATAACGATTGCTATAAAACGAACCAGTGGATCACCCCTAAAGGGGTGATGGTTCACAGTACCGGGGCTAACAACCCGACCCTGAAACGCTACGTTCAGTCCCTTGAAACGGATGAGGACTACGACCAGCTCATTGAACTGCTGGGCTACAACCGCAACGCCAACGACTGGAACCGGCGTGGTGTGGGAGCCTGTGTCCACGCCTTCATCGGCAAGCTAGCGGATGGCTCTATCGCCACCGCCCAGACCCTGCCCTGGAACATGCGGGGCTGGCACGCCGGCAACGGCACCACCCGGCCCTCCGCCAACAACACCCACATCTCCTTCGAGATCTGTGAGGACGGGCTGGACGATGCGGACTACTTTGGCAAGGTCTACCGGGAGGCGGTGGAGCTCACCGCCCACCTGTGTGCCCTGTATGATCTAGACCCCCTGGAGCCGGAGGTGGTCATCTGCCACAGAGAGGGGTACCGGCTGGGCATGGCCAGCCGCCACGCCGATGTGGAGCACTGGTTCCCCAAGTTTGGCAAGACCATGGACGATTTCAGAGCCGATGTAAAGGCGGAAATGGAGGATGAGGAAATGACTCAAGAGCAATTTGACGCGATGATGGATGATTGGCTGACCCGCAAGAGCCTGCAAAAGCCCTCTGGCTGGTCTCAGGCGGACCGGGAGTGGGCGCAGAGTAACGGCATCATGAAGGGCATTGGCGATGTGGACGGGGACGGTGAGACGGACTACGCCTACAAGTCCTTCCCCACGCGGGAGGAAATGATCGCCGTGGCGCACCGGATTGTGAAGATGGGAAAGCAATAATGGGCGGCAAGCGGCTGGCCCAGCGCCAAAAAAAGAAGCTGGAGTGGCATAAGATCATCGCCCTGCTCACCATTCTGGCCGGACTTCTGATTACCCAGGAATGCTTGTTTTTAATGTATCAGTGCATCATCCACGGATTCACGGCCACGGCGGCGTATCTCACGGCAGGGGTAGGGCTGGGCGAGGCGGTGATCATTGCCGGCTGCAAGTACTACTTCGGCCTGGCCAAGTCCGACCACAGCGAGGGCGGCATCACCTTTGAGGCGGCAAAAGCGCGGGATTTCGTGGAGCCTTATTCCTATGAAAATGCCCAGAAGTCCGACGATACCCCCACCATTTAGGAGGGCCAAATGGAAGAGAAATGTATCTTACATCCCGATCGGGACTGCATCGGGAAGGCCGCTGCGGCACTGCTGGAAAAGCGGGTGGATGACCTGGAAGCCGGGCAGAAAAAAGAGGCGGAGTTCCGGGAACTGTACTACAAAGAGCGCCTGGAACGGGCCAAACGTGACGCGGCAATGGATGAAAAAATCAACTCCATTAACGAAAAGCAAGACTCCATGAGCGCAGACATTAAGCAGGTCCTGGAAGCTCAGCGGGCCTGCGCCATGAAACCGGCCAAACGGTGGGAGGCCATCGTGGACAAAGCCATCTGGGCGGTGCTGGCGGCGGTGATCGCCTTTGTGTTGGCTAAAGTTGGATTGGGATAAGGACGTGAGTGGATGAGCGCAAGGAAAAAGTTGCCGGAGCCATTAAACAATCTCCTGCGCTCCCAACTGGAAACCGCCATCCATGAATCTGCTCTCCACCAAGACGATGAGCTGATAGCCCGACGATGTATCATTGACAAGTGGGCACAAATCGACATTGCTGCTGAACTCGGATGGTATCGAGGCGCTGTGGCCGCCCATGAAAAGTACATCTTGGAACGAGTGGCCGGTGTGGCAGCTCAACTCTACACAAATCAAGCATAAGTCCAACACTAACCCGACTGGGATCGAACCCAGCCGGGTTATTTTTTTGCGAAAATTAAAGCATGGAGGACGTGGGGTAAGGGTTGGTACACGTCGCCGCCCTCCCCATGTTCCTCCTTTTTTTGATTGAAAGGACGTGTTTATATTGACCGAGTACGAAAGGCTAATAGCAACCGGAATGAACCCGGAATGCGCTAGAGACGCCGTTTGCTGGTACAGATTCCAGGGCGATGATGATGGGTTGGAAGAGTACGTGAGAGAGGTGGAAGGGAGGTCTGGACATGGCATATCAGAGCCCAGGGATGAACTATCCATATCCGGCGTACGGTAATTATAACCCGATTACACCGTTTACTCCAACCCAGCCTGTCCAGATGACTCAACCCACGCAGCCGGCCCAGCAAAATACGTTTGTGTGCAGGCCTGTTGCGTCACGAGAAGAGGCCCTTGCGGTCCCAGTTGATTTCATGGGTGCACCCATGTTTTTCCCGGACTTAGCGCACGGCGTAATTTACATGAAGCGCCTTAACACGCAGACTGGATCGGCCGATCTGTTTGAATTCAGGACGGAGCAGCGACAAGAAAGGCAAGAGCCAGCCTTTGCGTCCATTCAAGACGTTATGGATCTGAAGGAAAATGTGGAACAGCTTAGGTCTGATGTGGAAAAGCTCAAAAAGCCAACAAAGGCGGTGAGACGCAATGACTCCGATGAATAACAACCCGGTTTTCGCGCTCATGCAGATTGCAAAAAATGGTGGAAATCCAATGCGCGCAATTCAGCAACTTGCGGGAAGAGACCCTCGCGCGGCACAGGCCATGAAGCTTATGCAGGGGAAAAATCCTCAGCAGCTTCAGCAGATGGCCGAGAATATGGCCAAGGAGCGCGGGATTGACCTAAATCAGATGGCAAGTCAGATGGGGATTGAGCTTCCGAGGGAAAAATAGGAGATTTTTCCTCCAAGATTGGGGTAAACGTTTAATCCCTTAAAATCACTCAACATTACTTTCCTTCTTCCTTCGGTTTGCGGTGCCTGATAAAAACCGCTCCCTCTGTAACATCCGGGGAGCGTACGGCCCCGATGTAATAAACCGAAAAGGAGAAGACAAATGGATAACGATTTTGCGACCGGTTATGCCCTTGGCTCTGATTCCGGGAACAACAACTGTAGCGGCGGCTTCGGCGGCGGCGCCTGGGAGGGCATTTGGGGAATTATCATTCTGGCCATGGTATTTGGCTGGGGCGGCTTCGGCGGCGGAATGGGCGGCTTGGGCGGTATCAACTCCCCTGCCGGCCAGGGCGCCCTAACTCGCGCCGATCTTTGCTCTGAGTTCAATTTCAACGGGCTGGATAACGCCGTTCGCGGCATTCAGCAGGGCCTTTGCGACGGATTCTACAGCATGAACACATCCCTGATGAACGGGTTCCATGGTGTAGATAATGCCGTGTGCCAGTTGGGCTATCAGACCCAGACTGGCATGAACGCAATCAGCACTCAGCTTGCTCAGTGCTGCTGCGACACCCAGCGCGCCATTGATGGCGTCAATTACAACCTCGCCACTCAGTTCTGCGACACCCGCAACACCATTCAGAATGCCACTCGCGATTTGCTGGACAACAACAACGCGAACACTCGCGCCATCTTGGACTTCCTGACTCAGGACAAGATTTCCAGCCTGACCGCCGAGAATCAGGCCCTGAAGTTCCAGGCTAGCCAGACCGCCCAGAACGCCTTCATCACCGCGAACCAGGAGGCTCAGACCGCCGAACTGATTCGGCGCATTGCTCCTCAGCCCGTTCCGTCCTATCAGGTTCCCGCTCCTTACCCCTATTGTGGGGCGTATGGAGTATACGGGACCAGCTGCGGCTGCGGTTGCTAAGTTAACTCATTCCCCGAATAGGGTGACAAAAATTCGGGGTGGTTCCACGCGGAGCCACCCCTTGATTTTAGGAGGTACGATATGGCCTGTAAGCCTGTTTGTAAGCTGTGCCAGAAGCTTGTTCTGAGCCAGTCCGTAACATTTACCGGTGGAAACCTGGTAATCAACCTGCCCGCTGGGGCCTATAACAACAACCAGAAGTATTGCATCGTAGTCGCACAGTCGATTCCCAGCACGACCACCATCAACGCCCCTGTGGTCATCACCATCGGGACCGGGACAACGCTATATCCGCTCACGCGAAAAGACTGCCGGCAGGTAATGGCATGCGGAATTCGAACCAGAACCCGCTACTCCGTCTGTGTCGTAACTACCGCAACTGGCGGAACATTTAGGATGCTCGGGGAGCCGTGTTGCGCTCCGAACAATGTTCTTACATCTATTAACGGAACCACGCCGACCACTCCCGCAACCCCCGCATCTACAGGGGAGAGCGGGGAGACAGCTTCTACGGAGGTGTCATTTGCATGAACAGGACCGCAAAAATGATGCTCATGGCTAATGAGAAAAAGGACGAAAGATATAAGGCTGATGGTGCGTATGCGCCGATGAGAGGCGGGGACGCAGCGGACAGGTCACACTTGGACCACGACCCGATGATGCGGATGGGGTACTATAACGACGGCTCTTATTCTGTGTCCGGTCGATACTCTGGCAGAGATCAGGGACGATCCGGAGTTCATCGTTATGGAGCCTCGGCGGCGGAGGATGATTCCTGGCGGCGGGACGACGCTTGGAATCGGGACGATACCTGGCGGCGGGACGGAGGTGTGGCCCGCAATCCCAATCATCATGGCTTCACGGCGGTCGATGCAGAAGAGTGGGTCTCTCATATGGAAAACGAGGACGGAACGCACGGAGCTCATTGGACGATGGACCAGGTCAAGAACGTAATGGCTCAACGCAAGATTGACTGTGACCCAATCGAGTTTTACGCCGCCATGAACATGATGTATTCCGACTACTACAAAGTCGCAAAAAAGCATGGCGTTGGAAACAGCCTCGATTTCTACGTTGATATGGCAAAAGCGTTCATTGAAGACAAAGACGCCGCCCCGGACAAGGTTTATTCATATTACGAATATGTTTCCAGTCGTTAGACTGAACTAGAACAAATGTTCGTAGCAACAGAAATAGCAACACAAAATCCCGTTTTATCCCGGTAAATCCGCAATTTGAAGATTCGTGAACGGGAAAGAAAAGTGCCTGAAAGTGCTGTAAAATCAACACTTTCAGGCATTTTTTGCTGGTACGCCCGAAGGGACTCGAACCCCCAACATTCAGAACCGGAATCTGACGCTCTATCCAATTGAACTACGGGCGCGCGAAATTCTGAACGCTAAAATAGTATAGCAGGATTTGCTGGCGTTGTAAAGCGCGAATTTAAAAAATTTTTACCAGAAGCATTTTTTGATTTTTTATGAAAAATTCATAGTCAAAGAATGTAGTTTTATGATACAATACAAGACAACTGTGTAGAAAGTACCGGCCTGAGCCGGGTGTCGGACCATGGCGGGAAAGGAGGAGGCAGCATGAGAGAAAAAATTTTGCGGGCACTCAGGGTTTTGGCGCTGGCGGGGATATTGGCGCTGGGGTGTGCCGGCTGCATGTTTCAATCTGCGGATGATCTCTATATTCTGCCGGCGCTGCCGGAGGCATATACCAGTCTGGAGGAAACCATTCAGGGGACCATGGATGAGCTGGGCGCGGAGTATGCCACCATCAGCTATGGCAGCAATACCTCTACGGTCCAGCTGATGGATATGGACAACGACGGCAATCAGGAAACCGCGGTGGTCTTTCTCCGGGTGACCGCCGCGGAGGAACAGCCCTTACGGGTCTGCCTGTTCCGCCGGGGCAGTGACGGGGAGTTTGTGCGCACCCACGAGATTTCGGGGGACGGGACCTCCATCAACTCTGTGGCCTATGAGGACCTGACGGGAGATGGGGTGGAGGATCTCATTATCAGCTGGCAGATGAGTGCCAGGGTCCACATTCTGACTGCCCATATGATCAATGCCACCGGGGTGGTGGAGCTGATGAACACCACTTATAACGCCAGCTATCTGGTAGATGACCTGGATGGCGATGGAGACAACGGCAAGGAACTTCTGGTATTGCAGCAGAACAGTACCGGGCAGGTGGGCGGCAGCCGGGCGGAATACTACCGCTATCAGGAGGGGGTCATGGCCATGGTCTACACCGCCCCCCTTTCGGATAACATCACAGAGGGGATCAGCGCCCGCACTGGCATCCTGTCAGACGGCGCATCCTGCGTCTATGTCACTGCAGAGACAGAGGGGGGCGTACTCACCGATATCCTGACTCTGGGGCAGGATGGGCTGCACAATGTGACCCGGGATGAGGCCAGCGGCATCAGCTCTGCCACCTTCCGGGCGTATACAGACGTGTCCGCCACGGATATCAATGGGGATGGGATTCTGGAGATCCCCCTCCCGGTCCAGGTGCCCAGCATGGAGACTGCGGTGGGCACCCTGGCGGACGCGCCCGCAGCCCTGACCCCAATTTATTATGTGATCCACTGGCGGCAGTTTGACAGCCAGGGCAATCCGGCGACAAGCTGCGTGACCTATCATTCCGTCACGGACGGATGGTATTTGATGCTGCCGGACAGCTGGCCGGGCAACATCACGATGTCCCGGGATGATAGCCGCAGCAGCCGGGGAGAGCGGGCCGTGATCTTCTACTATTGGCCGGACGCGGAGGAGACGGAACCCACGGCGTTTCTCAGCATCTACACGCTGACCGGGAGTAACCGGGAGACCTGGGCCAACCGCCCCGGAAGATTTGCCTTATACGATAACGGCACTACCATCTACGCCGCCATGCTGAATGAGGATGTGTGGGACTGCAGTGTGGACCAGGATCAGCTGGTGCAGAGATTCCGGCTGATCACCACCGCTTGGTCCAGCCAGTGAATGGGAAAGGAGTCTGTCATGAGAAAGGTTTTGGTACTGGAAGATGAGCCGAATATCCGCAGCTTTGTGGTCATCAACCTGAAACGGGCAGGGTACGAGACCATTGAGGCGGGGGACGGGGAAGAGGCCCTGGAACAGATTCGGAAGAACCCGGACATCAAGGTGGTGCTTCTGGATATTATGCTCCCCGGGGAGATAGACGGGTTTGAGGTGTGTCGGCGCATCCGGGCGGGCAACGCCCAGATCGGCATTATCATGCTCACTGCCCGCACCCAGGAGATGGATAAGGTCACCGGCCTGATGACCGGGGCGGATGACTATGTGACCAAGCCCTTTTCCCCTGCGGAGCTCACCGCCCGGGTGGACGCGCTGTACCGCCGGGCCGGAGGGGAGGCTCTGCGGGACAGCGACGAGATCAGCCAGCCCCCCTTCCTGCTCAACACCCGCAACCGCACCTTGGAGAAAAACGGGCAGCGGGTGAAGCTGACCCAGGTGGAATACTCCATCGTCAAGCTGTTCATGGACAATCCCGGCAAGGCGTTGTCCCGGGAGGAGATTCTGGAGGCGGTGTGGGGCAAGGATTACATCGGAGAGCTGAAGATCGTGGACGTCAACATCCGGCGGTTGCGCATCAAGCTGGAGGATGACCCCCAGAACCCTACCTATATCACCACCGTATGGGGGTATGGGTACAAGTGGGGATTCTGATTCGACTTAAAAATTAGGAAATAGTGCAGTGCCCGCAGGGAAATGGGACCTTTCAGAAAGCGGGCGCGGGGGCAAATAGCCAGATAGATCCGGGAAAGGAGGTGGACATGGTGCAGGAAGAGGAGAAACAGCCGCGGCAGGACGGGCCAAAGCACCGGAGGAAGCGGAAGGAACCCATCCGGAGGGAGCCCTCCAAGCTGGAGGGGGAGAAAGCGGAGGAGAAAAAGCGGAAAAAGAAGCACCGCCACGGGCTGCTCCGGTGGCGGTGGCTGATCAACTCCGTGCTGACTACCTTCTGCATCGTGGCGGTGGCGGTGACGGCCTTGACGCTGGCCATATCTAACTACTATTCCTCCACCATGCGGGCTTCCCTGGAGAGCAGTGCCCAAACGGCGGCGGGCATGTTCCAAAACTTTACGGAAAGCACCTATCTATATTCCGCCCGGCAGTTCATCAATCAGTTTGAGGACCGGGATATCATCGAGGTCCAGTTTCTCAGCGCCACAGGCTGGGTGCGCATGACCTCCCTCATGGACATCTCCGGCGGCTTTCCTGGCACGCCGGATGTGGCCGATGCCATCCAAAACCGGAAGCTGGCCTCCTGGTCGGGAGAGGATCCCTCTACGGGGGACCGCATCATGGCGGTGTCCGCCCCCATCATTTACAACGGCACCCTGGTGGGTGTGATCCGCTTTGTCACCTCGCTGCGGCTGCTGGACGCCCAGATGACGCGGGTGGTGCTCATCACGTCCCTGGTGGGCCTGCTGATTGTGGCCCTGATGTGGGTGTATACGGTCTACTTTAGCCGGTCGGTGCTGGAGCCGGTGTCCCGGGTGACAGAGACGGCCAAGCGTATTGCCACGGGCAGCTACGGGGTTCAGCTGGAGAAGCGCTCAGACGATGAAATCGGCGACTTGGTGGACGCGATCAACGACATGTCTTTGAAGATCGACCAAGCGGAAAAGACCCAGTCGGAGTTTATCTCGTCCGTCTCCCATGAGCTGCGCACCCCCTTGACAGCCATCAACGGCTGGGCGGAGACGCTGTACAACGGGGAAGTGCGGGACGCGGAGGACGTGAAGAAGGGCATGGGCATCATCGTATCCGAGGCCCGGCGGCTCACCAATATGGTGGAGGAGCTGTTGGAGTTTTCCCGGATTGAGACCGGGCGGTTTAACCTGTCGGTGGAGCCCATGGACATCAAAGCGGAGTTGGAGGATGCGGTGTACACCTACCGGGAGTTTTTCCGGCGCAAAGGGCTGGAGCTGGTTTACGATGAGTGCGAGGAGGAGTTCCCCCCTATCAGCGGGGACCCGGAGCGGCTGCGGCAGGTGTTCTGCAATCTGCTGGACAATGCGGATAAGCACGGCGGCTCCGGCGGCCGGGTGGATGTGTCCATCCAGCCAGAGGGGGACGACGTGGTCATCCGCATCCGGGATTACGGTCCCGGTGTGCCAGAGGAGGAGCTGCCCTTCATCAAATACAAGTTTTACAAGGGCTCTTCCAAGGCCCGGGGATCGGGCATTGGCCTGGCGGTGTGCGAGGAGATTATGCAGGCCCACAACGGCACCCTGGAGATTGGCAACGCGGAGGGCGGCGGCTGTGTGGCCACCCTGCGGCTGCCAGTCCATGGAGACTGAAAAATAGAACAAAAGTTCTATAATTGGGTTGCAATTCCCCCGGGAACCTGTTAGAATAGGATCGGTTTGACGGCAGGGTCTAGAGAAGCGGAAAAGCCTGCGCGCGGGTTCTCGCGCGCAGGAACCGCTGTGGACGGCCGAGAACCGGAACACGCAAAGGAGAAAACCAAATGGCAAAGAAAGAACCACAGGGCTGTCATACACCCTATAAGACGACCTGTGGCGGACAGGCCCTCATTGAGGGGATCATGATGCAGGGGCCAGAGCGGCGGGCAGTGGTGGTGCGCAAACCAGATGGTTCGCTGGACATCACCACCAGCCCGGTGAAGAAGCGCAAAGGATTGACCAAGCTGCCCTTTATCCGGGGCGTGTTTGTGTTCTGCGGTTCCATGGTGAACGGTGTGAAGGCGCTGATGCATTCGGCCGAGGTGTCCGATGACGGGATTGGGGAGGAAGAAGAGCTCACCGGCCTGGACAAATGGATCGCCGAGCACTTTTCGGAGGAAAAGGCGGCTTCCCTCATCGTCACCATCGCGGCGGTGCTGGGCATCGCCTTTTCTGTGGGATTGTTCATCCTGCTACCCACCGCTGTCACGGGGCTGATCAGTCTTGTCTGGACGGGGATGCCCCTGTGGTTCCGAGCGGTGCTGGAGGGGGTGCTGAAGGTGGTCATCTTCCTGCTTTATCTCTTCCTGTGCTCCCGGCTGAAGGAGATCCACCGGGTGTTTGAATACCACGGGGCGGAGCACAAGACCATCTACTGCTACGAGAACGGCCTGGAGCTAACGGTGGAGAATGTGCGCAGGCAGCCCCGGCACCACCCCCGGTGCGGCACCAGCTTTCTGTTCGTGGTCATTGTGGTGTCCATCTTCCTGTCCATCGTGATCTTTACCCCTCTGGAGATTGAGAACACCTGGCTGCGGATGCTGCTGCATCTGCTGCTGCTGCCACTCATCGTGGGGGTGACCTATGAGTTCAACCGCTATGTGGGGGGACATGACGGCCCGGTCTCACGATTCCTGCGGGCCCCGGGGATGTGGATGCAGAACTTCACCACCTTTGAGCCGGACGACTCCATGATCGAGGTGGGCATCGAGGCGCTGAAACTGGTGCTTCCCGAGGAGAAGGGTGCGGACCGGTGGTAAAAAGCAGCGAAGAGAGGAGAGAGCGGCTGTGGCCTCCACCTACAACAACCTGTATCTAGACGCCCGCCGGGCCCTGCGCCGGGCGGGGGTGGAGGCGGCCCAGATGGAGGCCCGGGAGCTGCTGGCCCACGCTGCGGGTAAGAGCCGCCAGGAACTGTTCCGGGATATGGCCCTCTACGCCTCTGATGAAGTGGAGCGGCGTTTCGGGCAGCTGCTGGAGCGGCGGCTGGCGGGTGAGCCGGTGGCCTACCTCATTGGGGAATGGGAGTTCTATGGCCTGACCCTGAGCATTTGCCGGGATGTGCTGATCCCCAGGGCAGATACGGAGACACTGGCGGAACGGGGCATCCTCTTTGTGCGCGGACTGAATCGGCCGGCCCGGGTGCTGGATTTGTGCGCGGGCAGCGGATGCGTGGGGCTGGCAGTGGCGGACAATTGCCCAGACTGCCATGTGGTGCTGGCCGACTGGTCGGAGGATGCCCTGCGCGTATGCAGGGAGAACATCCAGCGGTGCAATCTGGGCGCCCGGGTGAGCGCCGCCCGGGCAGACGCCCTGGCCCCGCCCCCGGTGCTGCTTCGGGACTTTGACCTCATTTTATGCAATCCACCCTATATTCCAACCGGCGATCTGGAAAAGTTGGACCCCTCAGTGCGGGACTATGAGCCCGTGCAGGCTCTGGACGGCGGGGAGGATGGTCTAAGCTTCTATCGGGCGGTGAGCGACCGATGGAAGAGGGCCTTGAGCCAGGGAGGGAAACTGGCCTTCGAGGTGGGCTGGAATCAGGCTCCCGATGTGGAATATATCCTGCGGCGGCAGGGATTCCAAGAGATCCATACCACGCAGGACCCTGGGGGCAACTGGCGGGTGGTGGAAGGCGTCCAGCCGGAGGAATAGGCTGTCAGGCGGGGCGGGTAAGCGATCGCGGTATTTGGAAGAATAGAAAAACGCCGGCGGAATGCCGGCGGAGAAAGGAAGATGGAACATGGCAGAGAAAAAGCGCACGGTGGTGGATAGTCCCTCCCCCGCTTCAGATAAGAAACGCGCCCTGGAGACCGCCATTGCCCAGATCGAGCGGGAGTATGGCAAGGGGTCCATCATGCGCCTGGGGGAGAACTCCCATATCATGGTGGAGGCGATTCCCACCGGCTCACTTTCCCTGGACATCGCCCTGGGCATTGGGGGCGTGCCCAAAGGGCGCATCATTGAAATCTATGGACCGGAGTCCTCCGGTAAGACCACTCTGGCTTTGCACATTGTGGCGGAGGCCCAGCGGCGGGGAGGCGAAGTGGCCTTTATTGACGCCGAACACGCCCTGGATCCCACCTATGCCCGGGCCCTGGGGGTGGACATCGACTCCATGCTCATCTCTCAGCCGGACACTGGCGAGCAGGGTCTGGAGATCTGCGAAGCCCTGGTGCGCTCCGGCGCCATTGACGTGGTAGTGGTGGACTCGGTGGCTGCGCTGACCCCCCGGGCGGAGATCGAAGGGGACATGGGGGATTCCCATGTGGGCCTGCTGGCCCGGCTGATGAGCCAGGCTCTGCGCAAGCTGGCCGGCTCGATTGCCAAGACCAACTGCATCGTCATTTTCATCAATCAGCTGCGGGAAAAGGTGGGGGTGGTCTACGGCAACCCTGAGGTTACCACCGGCGGCCGGGCGCTGAAGTTCTATGCTTCGGTGCGCATCGAGGTGCGCCGGATTGAGGCCATCAAGAACGGCTCCGAGGTGGTGGGCAACCGCACCCGGGCCAAGATCGTGAAGAATAAAGTGGCCCCTCCTTTCCGGGAGGCTGAGTTTGAGATCATGTACGGCGAGGGCATCTCCAAACTGGGCGAGCTGGTGGATCTGGCTGTCCGGCTGGACATCATCCAGAAGTCCGGCTCCTGGTTCTCCATGGGGGAGAACCGGCTGGGCCAGGGTCGGGACGCGGTGAAGAAATACCTGCAAGACAACCCGGAACTGGCTGACCAGATTGAGGCGGAGATTCGGGAGAACTCCTTCAAGCTCATGAGCCGCCAGTCCCAGATTGCCGCCAGGGCTGCGGGCCGGGCGGTGGACGTGTCCGCCGATGATTTTGAGGGCTGACAACCCCTTTGAAACAACCTAGTTGTCCCAAACGAAAGAGCTGAGGCTGCCTGCGGCGCACTCGCTGCGCTCACACGCTTGGCAGCTGAGGAGAAGCTTTGGCCAGGTACATGCCCGGCCAAATATGGATTGCACTGTGTTCGCGTCTGCGGGCGCACTCGCTGCAAAGCTTGGCGGCGCCCGTGCCGCGGTGGAAAACGGATGTGAATTTTTGCGGCGCGGGTGCCGCGAACTTTGCGAGGCATTTATGCGAATTGAAAAATTAGAGCCATCCCAGCATAAGCAAGGCCGGTGGTTGGTGTGGCTGGAGGACGGCTGCCTGGTTCGCGTGGAGGAAGGGGATGTGGTGTCCCTGGGCCTCTACACCGGCAAGGAGTTGACGCAGGAGGAGGGCGAGGCGCTGGCCGCTGCGGAAAAGCGGGGGGAGATGGACCGCCGGGCGGTGGCGCTGCTCACCGCCCGGCCCATGTCCCGGAAGGAACTGGAGGACAAGCTGTCCGCCCCAGTCCGCCGCCGGAAAAAGCCCGGCTGGGAGGAGAGCCAGGCTGCCCCGGAAGCGCTGGAAGGAGAGCGGGAGCGCCTGGCTGAGGACGCCCGGCGGACGGCGGACCGCATGGAGGGGCTGGGCCTGCTCAACGACGAGGACTACGCGCAGACCGTAGTCCGCCATTACGCCGCCAAAGGCTATGGCCCCCGGAAGCTCCGGGAGGAGCTATACCGACGGGGGGTGCCCCGGGAATTTTGGGAGGATGCGTTAGCCCAGTGCGTGGCCCATCCGGACAAGCTGGACGAGCTGGTAAGCCGCCGCCTGCGAGGGGCGGAGCCCACTCGGGAAAACCTGAAAAAGACCTCGGACCACCTGATTCGCCGGGGTTTTTCCTGGGAGGAGATCTCGGCGGCGCTGGAGCGATACAAAAATCAGTGGCAGGAGTGAAAACAGCGTATCATCCGGGCAAACCTGACGCTGCCCTTGACAAACTGGCGGCGCTGTGAGAATATGATCACGTTTCCGCCGGCGGTCTGCTGGGCATCACCGATGCCCCGCCCGGTGGGGAGGGAGGAACCCTGATTTGAAAGATTATACCGTTGCTTTTGTCTCCTTGGGCTGTGCCAAGAACCTGGTGAATGCCGAGCAGATGATGGCCCTGTGCCGGGATGCGGGCTTTCGCGTCACCAGCGACCCCCAGGGGGCGGACGTGGCGGTGCTCAACACCTGCGGCTTCATCGAGTCGGCCAAGAGTGAGGCCATTGACCACATCATCGCGCTGGGCCAGCTCAAGCGGCAGGGCGGGCTGAAAAAACTGCTGGTCACCGGCTGCCTCAGCCAGCGCTACTCCGAGGAGATCCGGGAAGAGCTGCCCGAGGTGGACGGCATGCTGGGTACCGGCAGTTACACCGATGTGGTGGCCGCCGTCAATGAGGTGATGGAGGGAGAGCAGGCAGAGCATTTTGGCGATATTCAGCACACCGATGAGGACGTAGCTCGGATGGTCACCACGCCCCCCTACACCGCCTATTTAAAGATCGCCGAGGGGTGCAGCAACGGCTGTGCCTTCTGCATCATCCCCAAGCTGAGGGGCCGGTACCGCAGCCGCTCCCTGGACGCGCTGCTCCGGGAGGCTAAAGAGCTGGCTGATCGGGGGGTAAAGGAACTCATTGTCATCGCCCAGGATATTACCCGGTACGGCTGGGATTTGAAGGACGGGACTACCTTGGCAAAGCTGCTGCGCGAGCTGTGCGCGCTGCCCTTTCACTGGATCCGGCTGCACTACCTGTACCCCGAGGCGGTTACGGATGAACTGATTGAAGTCATTGCCCGGGAAAAGAAGATTGTCCACTACCTGGATATCCCCATTCAGCACGCCAACGACGGTATTTTGCAGGCCATGCGCCGCCGGAACACCAAGGCGGAGATCATCGCGCTGTTTGATAAGCTGCGGGCTGCCATGCCCGACGTAGTGATCCGTACCTCCCTGATCTGTGGTCTGCCTGGAGAGGGGGAGGAGGAGTTTGAGGAGCTGTGTGATTTCCTGCGGGAGCAGAAGCTCCAGCGGGTGGGGGTGTTTCAGTTCTCTCCGGAGGAGGGCACTCTGGCCGCCGCCATGGACAACCAGGTGGATCCGGAGACCGCCGCACGCCGGATGGAACTGGTGGTGGACCTTCAGTCCCGGATCATGGATGCGTACAATGAGGGGCGCCTGGGCACCTGTATGGAGGTCCTCTGCGAGGGCTTTGACGCCAATGAGGGCTGCTATGTGGGCCGCACCTATGCCGATTCGGTGGACATCGACGGGCGGGTGCTGTTCACCGCTGCCGGACTCATCCCCGCCGGGGAGTTTGTGTGGGTGCGCATCACCGGCGTGTCCGACGGCGACCTGACGGGAGAGATGGAGGATTGACGTGCTGGGGGCGTGATTTGGTTGCACAAAGTTCTACTACTGTACCACGGCTCGCCGGTGCCCGGACTGAAGGAGCTTCAGCCCAGTGTCACCAGATACTTCGGCAAGCCCAAGCAGGTGTGTCTCACCGCCAACTTGCCCATGGCCTTGATGTACGGGGTAAAGCACTTTGAATACACCTACGGCTATACGAAAGACGGGCAGATCTACTATGAGGAGTACTTTCCAGACGCCCTCCGGGAGATCTATGGCGGGAAGGCCGCCAGCCTGTACCGCTGCGCATTCCGGGAGGATATGGAACCCACTCAGATTCCCAACGAGGTTGTGACACCCCGGCCGGTGCCGGTGCGGGAGGAGATTGCTGTGCCCGACGTGTACCAGGCTCTGCTGGAGCAGGAGCGGCTGGGGACGCTGAGGATCATGCGCTACCGGGACATGACGGAGAAAAGACTGGCCTGGGTGCGGGAGGCGGAGGCGCAGACCATTGCGGAGCACAACCTGCTCCAGGAGGACAACCACTTTGCCCGCTACCTGCGGGAGAAATATCCGGACAGCTGGGCCCTGGCCCAGGAGCGGGAGAAGAAAAAGGAGCGATACGCGCAGCGATGACAGACCGGGAGCAGAGAACGCTGGCCTTTTTGAGCGGTCAGCTCAGCGCGTGCCAATACTTCAAGACACACCCTGCGGATGGGGCCTACCGGCTGGAGCACTCCATCCGGGTGGCCCGGATCGGGGCGGAGATCGCCCGGGCTGAGGGGATGGATGAGGAGCACATGACCATTGCCTGCCTGCTCCACGACGTGGCCTATGGGCTGGACTTCCCGGCGGACTACGATTGGAAAGAACACGGCCGGGACGGTGCCCGCATGGCCCGGCCCTTTCTGGCTACGTTGGGGCTGGACAGCCAGGCGGTGGAGGACATCTGCTATGCCATCGCCATCCACGTGGACGACTGGGCGGACTTTGCGGGCCGCCGCACACCCTTTACGGAGACGGTGGGGGACGCGGACAACATCGACCGCTTTGACGCGTTCCGCATCCATGACAATCTGCGCTTTAAAAAATTTTACGAGATGCCGTTGAATGAGCGGCTTGGCTGGCTGAGCGAACTGCTGCCCCAGCTGGAGAAGCTGGAGCGAATGGAGCTGGCCACCCCCACGGCCACCGCCCTGTGGCGGGACAAGGTGGCATTTCAGAACATGTTCTTTGCGCGGCTGCTGGCCCAGATGAAGGCCGGTTGCCTGCCGGAAGAAATGGAGGAAGGGTAAATGAACACAGCCAACAAGCTGACCATGCTGCGGGTGGCCATGATCCCGGTGTACCTGGTGGTGCTGTACTGGGGCTTCCCCGGTTCCACCTATGTGGCCCTGGCCATCTTCATCATTGCCAGCCTGACGGATTTTGTGGACGGTTACATTGCCCGGCACTATAACCAGACCACTGATTTTGGAAAGTTCATGGACCCCTTGGCGGACAAGGTGCTGGTGCTCAGTTCCATGCTGTGGTTCTGCTCGGTGGGCAGCCTGCCCGCCTGGGTGCTCGTCATTGTGGTGGCCCGGGAGTTTGCTGTGTCCGGCCTGCGGCTGGTGGCGGTGGACAACGGCCGGGTAATTGCCGCGGCCTGGTCGGGCAAGGTCAAGACGTTTTCCACCATGGTGTGCCTGTGCCTGATGCACCTGCCCATTTCCCAGCCCCTGGTGTGGGTGTGCGTGGCCGTCATCGCGGTGACCACGCTGTATTCCGGTGTGGAGTATTTTGTGAAAAACAAAGATGTGCTTAACTGGAACAAGTAAATCGGGAAATGCGGACACCCCCCGCCGACCAACGGCCGGCGGGGGGTGCTTGTGCGTATGGAAGGTCACTCCACGATGATTTCCCGGGAGGTGGGGATGATGCACACATAGCTCTTGCCAGCGCCCAGGGAGAGGGGCTGGCCGTCCTGGGTGAAGTAGCGCAGCTGATCCTGGGCGCCGCCCTTGCTCCAGGTGATGGGGATGAGCCGGCCGCCGCAGGCGTACCAGCCACTGCCGGAGGACAGATCCACGCGCAGCCGCCCGGCACTGTCCACCACGGTACAGGTGGTCTGCAAAATCAGCAGGTTGGTGATGGCGACCTGGGAGCCGTCGTTGCCGTCGATGTAGGGCTCCCCATATTCCTCCGCCAGATAGAAACCGGAGCCGCTGTCATAGCGGAACACCCCGGTCTTATAGTTGGAGAAGGGGACGGTGACCACGCTGGCCGGCTGGCCGCCGACGGGGGTGCCGTCGGCCACAAAGGTCATCTCATAGGCGTAGCCCTCCCGGTGGGCGCCCAGGAGACCGTCCTCCATGAGGATGGTGGCGATGGCTTTCCCGGAGGTGAGCAGGGAGTGCTCATAGGCGTAGTAGTGCCCCTCGATCCGCTCCCGGTCCCGCCAGAATATGCCGCTGTCGGCGTAGGAGTAGACGCCGTTTACCCCGTCCACAGTGGCGGCGCCCTGGTTGCGCTTGGCGGTGTAGAACTCGGGACTGCCGCCGGCGTGGATGTACACCGCGTCGTGGCCCTGGGCCAGCTGCCAGTAGTACAGCCGGGCGGAGCGCACCGCCCCGATGAGGCCAACGGCGGAGGGGTCCTGGTACACCGCCAGCATCCGGGTAATCCCCCCTTCTGCCAGCACCTCATAGAGGATGTCCGCCTGGCCGTTACCCTGCTGGGGCAGGGCCTGCTGCAGGTTGTTGAGCATGACAGCTACCGGCTTTTCACCGGACAGGTCGCGCTCGCAGGGCAGGCCGGTGAGGGGGTTGGTGAAGGCGGGGGTGGGCTCCGGCGTGGGTGTGGGCTGGGCGGTGACCTGGGGGGAAGCCGTGGGCGCCGCCGTGGGGATTGGGCCATCTCCGGCGGTATGACAGGCGGCGAGGAGCAGGAAGGCCAGCAGGATGGGCAGAAAGGCAAGAGTACGTCGCATGGGAATCGCCTCCTTGGTGGTTGAGACCAGTATAGCAAGTTTGTCGAAGGGTGTAAATAAGAGCGGGCAAATTTCGGGATTGCAATCTTCTGCCAGGTTGGATATAATCATATGCTGAACATGATACCTGCAGGAAAACCATTGGGATTCGAAAGGTGCGGGCGCAGGGACGAGGAGGGGAGCAAAATGGCGCAGATTGACCGGGTGGCGGCAGTCCACGACCTGTCCTGCCTGGGCCGCTGCTCCCTGGCGGTGATCCTTCCGGTGCTGTCGGCTATGGGGATCCAGTGCTGCCCGCTTCCCACGGCGGTGCTGTCCAGCCATACCGGGGGATTCGGCTCCCCGGCGCGCACGGAGCTGGCTGGGCAGCTGCGGGGGACGCTGGAGCACTGGGAGGGGCTGGAACTGTCTTTCGATGGGGTGTACACCGGGTACCTCTCCTCCCCGGAGCAGGCGGGGCTGGCCCGGGAAGCGGTGGAAAAACTGAAGAAAACCGGGGGCCTTGCCCTGGTGGATCCGGTGCTGGGGGACGGCGGCAGGCTGTACCGTTCCGTCACCCCGGAGCTGGTTCGGGCCATGAAGGAGCTATGCCGACATGCCGACGTCATCACTCCGAATCTGACCGAGGCGGCGGTGCTATTGGGACGGGAGATGGTAGAGCTGCCTGGAGATGGGCAGGAGCTGGCCCGGCTGCTGTCAGATGGCGCGGCGCGCAGCGTGGTGGTCACCGGGGTGATCCCGGAGACCGGGCGGATCGGCGCGGCCTGGTTTGACCGGGAGAGCGGGCAGGCGGGCATCTATGCCGGTAAAAGGATCACAGGGGAGTATCCCGGCACCGGGGATCTGTTCGCCGCGGTGCTCACCGGGAGCTTGGTGCGGGGGGATGGCCTGGAGGCCGGCGCGGTCCGGGCGGTGGACTTTGTTCGCCGGTGTGTGGAGTGTACACAGACGCTGGAGGCCCCGCGCCGGGAGGGTGTGGTCTTTGAACCCCTGCTGAATTTGCTGTTCCCCTGAGGACAATCCCTGTTCATCCATATGCCGGAAGGCGACGGGGTTATGAGCAATCCAGGATATATAAAACTGGGATAAGCCCTGCTTGTTTGGTGGGGACGGGCATGCGTTTAAGCAAGATTTTTGTATAGGAGTGCGTGAAGATGGAGGATGAAACAGTACCCTTATTCCGTCAGGTGCTGGGGCCGCTGGGCCTGGATGTGGCGCCGGCAGGGGAGAGTACCTTTGAGGAGCTGGTGGAACGGTACCACACCCGGCTGAAATGGGAGGGCCAGGGCCCGGTACACATCAATTGTATGATCACCATGGCCGAGTGCCGGGCAGCCATTCTGGCGGTGAAGGAGGGCGGACTGGACGCACCCTGGGTGTCCTGGGCCTGTGGCGAAGACGGGGAGTCGGTGACCGGGGTTCACATGCTGGCCGCCCTGTTTGTGGCAGAGGGCCTGGGGGCTGCGGCCTTTGGGGTGAACTGCCGCCCGGCATTGGCTGGGGAGCTGCTGGAACAGCTGGCGGATTACGCCCATGTTCCCCTGTTTTTCTGCTGGGATGGGAAGATCACGCTATATCCCTATCGCCCCAGACCACAGGATCCGGACGTGATTCCCTGCGCCAGCAGCACCGCCCCCTGCTTTCTCACCCGGACCATTGACGTGGGGGAGGAGTTGGAGTGTAGCCCCGACCTGTTGGAGGATATCATCCAGGCGGAGGACGACCCGGTAGGGGCGGTGAAGATCGCCATTCTGGAGCAGGACGACGTGGATATCTTCGCCCAGCACCAGTATGCGGTGCGCAAGGCCCTGTGTCTGTGGTCGGACGTGCCTGAACTGCTGGAGGCGGCCCTGCGGGTGTACCAGGGCCGGGCCTTCTATGACGGCACCGGCGAGCTGGAGCGGGAAGAGCTGGACTGGCTGAGCCGGAAATACGGCCTCATCGTACTGTAGAAGAAAAAACGGGAGACTTGAAACAGTCTTGGCTGTGGAGGTCCCTTGCCCCCGCATCCTCCCGGCGTAAGAGCCCCCCGGCGCAGGCCGGGAGACCTGCCTGGATGGGCGGAGGGAGACGTTTCCATGGGCATCAAGGAGTTGGAAGTGTCCACGGGGATCGTCCGAGCCTACATCCAGCCGGGCGGTGTGTTGGGAGGGTAAGGAATATCATTTTCTGGGAGGTTGCCGGGGACTTAGATCACCCGGCAGGCGGAGCGGGAGGGCCATGATGGCAGGGAAAAATTTTACAGGACAGGGAGAGAACCTGCGGTTTTGCCGCGCGGCGCCTCTGTCTTTAGAAGGAAGTGAGACACGGTGATTTTATCCATCGACGAGGTGAACAACATCCTGGATGAGGCGGTGGAGGAGTACCCCGAAGAGCTGTTCCAGGAGCTCAATGGGGGCATCCTGCTGCTGGAGGACGCAATACCAGACCCGCAGGCCGGGGAGAACGTGTATATCATGGGGGAGTACTGCTGGGACGAGATGGGGCGGCACATCAACCTGTACTATGGCTCCTTTGCCGCCCTGCTGGCCGATGAGCCCCGGTCGGTGTGGGAGAAAGAGCTGCGCGCCACCCTGCGCCATGAGCTGACCCACCATGTGGAGGGCCTGGCAGGGGAGCGCAGCCTGGACCGCAAGGACGCCCAGCAGCTGGAGGCGTTTCGCCGGGGGGAGGACTGGCTCCCCGATGAGGCGGAATGAGCGGGGCGGAAGTCTGGAGGGGGCTTGCGCTTGCGGTTTTTGTGAAGAAATGATATAATAACCTCCGAATTTCAGGAAGGAGATGGATCATCACTATGCAGACCATTTCTTATCAGCCCAAGGGCGTTTGCTCCCGTCATATGGAGATTGACGTGGAGGACGGCGTCATTCAGGCTGTGCGGATCGAGGGGGGCTGCGATGGCAACCTCCAGGGGATCGCCTCCCTGCTGGTGGGTATGACCCCGGAGGAGGCGGCGCGCCGTATGGAGGGCATCCATTGCGGATCCAAGGGCACCTCCTGCCCTGACCAGCTGGCTCATGCCCTGAAGGGCGGTCTATAAGGACAGGCCCCTTCAGATAAAACGCCCACCGGCCGCGGCCGGTGGGCGTTTCGCGTCTATATAAGATGTTTGGTATACCGCAAATCTACGCAGACGGCGTCCGGGGGAAAGGGAATGTCGGCGTGGGTGCCGTCCCAGGAGAAGCCGTGGCGGGTATAGAAACGCCGGGCCTTCTCGTTTTCTCGGAGGACAAAGACGAAGACGTTCTGGAACCCAGCCGACTTCAGGCGGCGCACTGCCTCCTCAAAGAGCATGCCGCCGTAGCCCTTCCCCCGCTCCCGGGGGTGGGTGTAGAAGGAGACGATCTCCCCCCAGCCCTGATAGGCTTCGTTGGGAAAGGTAGAGGCGGTCCCTGCGTTGAGGTTTTCCGTGCGGGCGGGACCGTAGTTGATACAGGCCACCGGAACGTCGCCTCTGTATAGCAGCAGGCCGTGGCAGCGCCTGGTTTCAAAGTCCTCCCGGAACTGGCCGACCCAACGCTCGTCGGTGATTTCCCGGGCCATATACCCGTCAGGCACGTAGCCCTGATAAGTGTCCCGCCAGCCCAGGGCATGGATGAGGGACATGGCCCGAAAGTGTTCCTGGGTGCGGGCATCAACAAAGTGGAGCGTTTCAGGCATATTCATCACATCCAAGACATGGAATCGCGGGCGCAGCGGGCGGCGTGTCACATCACGCCCGCCAGCTCCTTCTCCTCTTCCGCCTCTTGCTTGGCCAGGGCCTTGGCGTTGGCCAGCATGAGCTTGATGCGGTTTTCCTGGTTGATCTTGGTGGCTCCCGCGTCGTAGTCGATGGACACGATGTTGGAGTTGGGGTAGTCGTCCTTCAGCTTGCGAATCATGCCCTTGCCCACGATGTGGTTGGGCAGGCAGCCAAAGGGCTGGGTACACACGATATTGGGGATTCCGGAGTGGATCAGCTCCAGCATCTCGCCGGTGAGCAGCCAGCCCTCCCCCATCTTGTTGCCGTCGCCCAGGTAGCCGTGGACCAGTTTGTGCATGTCTTCGAAAGTGCCCGGGGCGCGGAACCGGCTGCTTTTCAGCGCGGCGATCATGTCCTTTTGGCAGTTTTCGATGTACCCTTTAAACAGGCGCACCACCGCTTTCTTCAGCTTCTTGCCGCCATACAGATCCACATCGGATTCTCGGTTGAATACCTTGAAGATAATGAAGTCGGTCAGGCCGGGTACCACCGGCTCTGCCCCCTCGGACAGGAGGAAGTCCTCCAGGTTGTTGTTACCCAGGGGAGAGAACTTGACGTAGATCTCTCCCACCACGCCCACCTTGACCTTTTCTTCCTGGGTGACAGGGATGGTCTCGAAGTCGGCGCAGATCTGGGCGAAGAGGGATTGCATCTGCTTGCGGTTCATGCCGCGCCCGGCCTGGAAGCTCTCAATGAGCCGATTTTCCCAGTCCTCTACCATGGCGTCAGTGTCCCCTTTGCTGATCTCATAGGGGCGAACTTGGTTGGCCACGTTGACAATGAGATCGCCGTACATCATGGCGTAGATCATCTTGCGGATCAGGGGCAGGGTGAGGGACCAGCCGGGGTTTTTCTCCATACCGGAGAGGTTGACGGAGATGACGGGGATATAGGACATATCCGCCTTCTCCAGGGCCTTGCGCAGCAGGTGGATGTAGTTAGAGGCCCGGCAGCCGCCGCCCGTCTGGGTGATGAGCAGGGCCACTTTGTGGGGGTCGTAGCCACCGTGCTTCACCGCGTCGATAAGCTGGCCGATGACCAGCAGGGCAGGGTAGCAGGTGTCGTTGTGAACGTATTTCAGCCCTTCGTCCACGATACCCCGGTGGTTGGTGGTGAGCATATCCACCTTGTAGCCTTCCAGCTCCAGCAGTTTGCGGAACATCCCAAAGTGGACGGGGAGCATCTGGGGCATGAGCAGGGTGTACTCCTCCTTCATCTCCTTGGTGAAGAGAAGCCGTCCGTCCTTTGCGTACTCTAGCTTTGCCATATAAAATTCCTTTCTTCCATTGGGAAACCAAAGATAAGGGGCAGAGAAAATAGACAGTTGGAAATGAGACCTTGCGGTTGGCCGGCTGTGCCGGCCCGAGGAACTCTGCCGCGCCTTTGACGAAACGCCACAAGTTCCGCTTTCTAATTTGCCTTTTTCCGCTCCTCCATGGCGGCCATGAGGGAGCGCACCCGGATGCGCACGGCACCCAGGTTGCTGATGTCGTCGATCTTCAGCTGGGTGTACAGCTTGCCGCCTTCCTCCAGGATGGCGCGCACCTCATCGCCGGTGATGGCGTCGGTGCCGCAGCCGAAGCTCACCAGCTGGATCAGCTGCATATCCGGCTGCTGGCACACGTACCGGGCGGCATTGTACATCCGGGACTGGAAGGTCCACTGGTTGAGCACCTTCCGGGGGGCGTATCCCTCGTGGAAGGCCACTGCGTCCTCGCTGATGAGCACAAAGCCGAAGGAGGTGATGAGATCATTGATGCCGTGGTTGATCTCCGGGTCGATGTGGTAGGGCCGCCCGGCCAGCACAATGATGGACCGGCCCTCCTCCCGGGCCTGCTCCACATAGGCCTCCCCGGTGGCCCGGACATCCTCCTTGTAGGCCTCATAGGCCTGGTACGCCCTCCGGATGGCGGCGACGGCCTCCTTCCGGGGCACGCCGAAGGTGTCGGCTAACCACTGGGAGCCGATGCGCTCGTAGTCCTTTGGCCGGTGCAGGCCGGTGTAGGGGTTGAGGAACCGGGTCTTTTTCAGATCGGGTACATTGGCGGCCAGCAGCTCGGGGTAGTAGGCCACCACTGGGCAGTTGTAGTAGTTGTCCGCGGATTTCTCGTCAAAGTTATAGGGCATGCAGGGGTAGAAGATGGCGTCTACCCCCGCCTCCACCAGGGCCTCCACATGGCCGTGGAGCAGCTTGGCAGGGTAGCATACCGTGTCCGAGGGAATGGTGCGCTGGCCCTTGATGTACAGCTTCCGGGAAGACTCAGGGGAGAGGACCACCTCGAAGTTGAGACAGGTAAACAGCTCGAACCAGAAGGGCAGGTTCTCGTACATATTCAGCCCGAAGGGGATGCCCACACGGCCCCGGGAGCCGTCCCCCTGCCCTTTGCCCTCCATGGACCGAAGCTTCTGGTACTTGTAGCGGTATAGGTCGGGCAGCTCCGCCTTCTCCTTGCCCAGGGGGCGGGAGCAGCGGTTGCCGGAGATAAACCGCCGGCCGGCGTCAAAGGTGTTGACAGTGAGGGCGCAGTGGTTGGTACACAGGTTGCAGGTGACGGGCTTGGCGGCATGGGAGAAAGCATCCAGCGCCTGGGGACCCAGTAGGGTGGACCGCTCTAACCCCAGATTCCGGGCGGACAGGGCCGCGCCAAAGGCGCCCATAATGCCGGAGATGGTGGGACGGGTAACTTCCCGGCCCAGCTCCTGCTCGAAGGCCCGGAGCACCGCGTCGTTATAAAAGGTGCCCCCCTGGACGACGATGTGCTGGCCCAGATCGTCGGCACTGGCGGCCCGGATGACCTTGTATACCGCGTTTTTCACAATGGAGATGGACAATCCCGCAGAGATGTCCTCCACGCTGGCCCCGTCCTTCTGGGCCTGTTTGACGCTGGAGTTCATAAACACGGTACACCGGGAGCCCAGGCTCACCGGGTGTTTGGCAAACAGCCCGATTCTGGAGAAGTCGGCGATGTTGTAGCCCAGGGCCTTGGCAAAGGTCTCAATGAAGGAGCCGCAGCCGGAGGAGCAGGCCTCATTGAGCATGATGGAGTCCACCGCCCCGTTGCGGATTTTAAAGCACTTCATGTCCTGGCCGCCAATGTCGATGATGAAGTCCACATCCGGGTTGAAGTGGGCGGCGGCCCGGTAGTGGGCCACCGTCTCCACCAGCCCCAGGTCGCAGGAGAAGGCGTTCTTGATCAGATCCTCCCCATAGCCGGTGACAGCGGAGCCCTTGATGGTGATGCGGTCCCCGCACAGCTTGTAGATCTCTTTGAGTTGCTGGAGCACGATGGCCACCGGATTGCCCAGGTTGGAGTGGTAATAGGTGTACAGCAGCCCTCCGTCCGGGGCGATGAGGGCCATCTTGGTGGTGGTGGACCCGGCGTCGATGCCCAGGTAGGCATCTCCAATATAGGTGGCAGCATCCACCTTCGGGGGGGTGGAGGCATTGTGCCGGGCGATGAAGGCATCGTACTGCTCCTGGCTTTCAAACAGGGGGGGCATGGTGTCCACTGTGGAGGTGACGTCCCGGCTCTCCTCCAGCAGACGAAGCAGCTCTTCAAAGGGACGGGGCTCGTAGTCCCCGGAGCACAGCGCCGCCCCCATGGCGGCAAAGCAGTCCCCGTCCTCGGGGAAGACGGCGTGGGCCTCGTCCAGTTGGAGGGTTTCCACGAACCGAGCCCGCAGACCCTTGAGGAAGTGGAGCGGGCCGCCTAAAAAGACGATCCTGCCTTTCAGTTCCCGGCCCTGGGTCAAGCCGGCCACTGTCTGGTCCACCACCGCCTGAAAAATGGAGGCGGCCACATCTTCCTTCCGCCCACCCTGGTTCAGAATGGGCTGGACGTCGCTCTTGGCGAACACGCCGCACCGGGAGGCGATGGGGTAGATCTTCTCATATTGCAAAGAGAGCGCATCCAGCTCATCCACGCTCACGTCCATGAGGGTGGCCATCTGGTCGATGAAGGCCCCGGTGCCTCCGGCACAGGAGCCGTTCATCCGCTCTTCCAGGGCGCCGCCGAAGAAGATGATTTTGGCGTCCTCGCCCCCCAGTTCGATGACCGCGTCGGTGTCCGGGATGTAGGTGTTCACCGCCGCGGCAGTAGCGTACACCTCCTGGACAAAGTCCAGGCCCGCGGCCTTGGCCACGCCCAGGCCGGCTGAACCGGTGATCACCAGTTTGATCTCCTGCCCGGCCAGCATATCTTGAATGGAGCGCAGGGTCTCGCAGGCCCGCTCTCGCGTCTTGGAATAGTGCCGCTCGTAAGAGCGGAAGAGCAGCTGATTGTCCTCGTCCAGTACCACTACCTTGACGGTGGTGGATCCGATGTCGATGCCAACGCGCAGATTCATATACTCGCACCTTCCTGGAAAAAGTGAGGGCTTTCGCCCGGCGGTCGCCGCCGTCAAAGCCCATGGCCGATTGCTCTATATTATACAAAAGAGATAGGTTTTTTTCAATAGGAGAACCGGCGGGAAACAGGTGAATTTTCTGGACAAATAGGATAATTTGTTTCGCAAAATGCCTAAAAGAACAAAAAGATTTCCTGAAAATGTTAAAAATGGACGCCGAAGCCATAACGGCTGCGGCGTCCTGGGGCAGAAACTGTTTAGTGGCCAGGCCGGAAGGGGGGAGTCCCGCATTTTTCCGGGAAATAGACCTGGTACCAGATGAGGAAGGATAAAACGGTGTAGAGCTTTCGGTGGGTGTGTTTTTTGCCGGTGTAGTGCTGTTCCAGCAGATCCAACAGGTAGTCCCGGTCAAAGAACTGGGAGACATATTCCTGGCTGAGTAGATCTTTGGCCCAGTTGTAGTATTTCTCCTCCTGAAGCCACGCGACGAAGGGGACGGGAAAGCCAACCTTGGGCCGCTTCACCCAGTCCTCGGGGAGCATGGCCTCAGCGGCCACCCGAAGGGGGTACTTGGTGGTGGACTTGCCCCGCATCTTCTGACTGCTGGGGATGGCCCGGGCCACCGCCCAAACCTCACGGTCCAGATAGGGCACCCGCAGCTCCAGGGAGTGGGCCATGGTCATCCGGTCGGCCTTGCGCAGAATGTCCAAGGGTTGCCATAGGTGCAGGTCCAGGTACTGCATCTTGGTCAGATCATCCGCATCCTTCACCTGGGCAAAGTAGGGAGCGGTGATGTCCCGCCAGGTCAGCTCACTGCGAAACTCCGGCTGCAGCACCCGCTGGGCCTCGTCATTGTCGAAGATGAAGGCTTGGCCCACAAAGTAGTCCTCCACCTCCCGGGCCGCTTTGATGAGAAAGCCCTGGCCGTGGAAGGGCGGCCGTTTGGCCGCCCAGGCGGCCACCGCTTTCCGCAAGGCCCTGGGGGCCTTGCGGTAGGCCCGGTACACCCTGGTGGTGTGATAGGTGATGTAGCCTCCGAACAGCTCGTCGGAGCCCTCGCCGGACAGCACCACCTTCACATCCTTTGCCGCCAGCTGGGACAGGAAGTACAGCGGTACGGTGGACAAATTGGCGTTGGGCTCGTCGGCGTAGTACTGGATGGCGGGCAGGGCGTTGAAAAATTCCTCGGCGGAGATGGTCTTGGACAGGTTGCGCAGCCCCAGCTCCTGGCACAGGGCCTTGGCCTCTCCAGTCTCGTCAAAGCCTTCGTTGGCAAAGCCCACCGAGTAGGTCTTGTCCGGCCGGGACAAAGCGGTGATGACGCTGGAGTCGATGCCGCCGGACAGGAAGGCCCCCACCTCCACATCGCTGATCTCGTGGGCCTGGACGGATTCGGTAACCACGTCCCGGATCTGCGCGGCCCGCTGGTGCAGCGGCATGAGCTTGGGAGCAAAAGAGAACTGATTGTAGGAGGAAAACTCCGCATGGCCATCCCGGTAAAAGAACTGATGGCCGGGGAGGAGGCGGTACACATTCTTAAAAAAGGACTCGTTCAGGGCGGAGTACTGGAAAGTGAGGTAGAACTTCAGCGCCGCCGGGTTCAGCTCTTTCTGGAACTGTGGGTGGGGGAGGAAGCTTTTGGCCTCTGAGCCGAAGAAGAACAGTTCTCCCATGATGGCATAGTAGAAGGGCTTGATGCCGAAGGGGTCCCGGGCGCCAAACAGCTCCTGGCGCTCCCTGTCCCAGATGACGAAGGCGAACATGCCCCGCAGCTTGCCGGTAACCTGGGCGCCCCACTGCATATAACCGTGGAGGAGCACCTCGGTGTCCGAGTTGGTGAGAAAGGTGTGGCCGGCGGCGGACAGCTCCCGGCGGAGGTCCTGAAAGTTGTAGATCTCCCCGTTATAGGCCAGCACGTACCGCCCGTCTGGGCTGGACATGGGCTGGTGCCCGTTGGCCAGGTCGATGATGGACAGCCGGCGGTGGGCGATGGCGCAGTGCCCGTCCACATAGTGGCCCTCCTCGTCGGGCCCCCGGTGGCGGATGGTGTCGCCCATGGCGTGCAGGGCGTTGACGTCGGGGGTGGAGCGGGATACAAAGCCAGTAAAACCGCACATAGGCGAACTCCTCCAAAGCAAACGAAGATCAATCAAAAGTCACCTTACAGAATACTGCCTGAGAAGTCAAATGTCAACCTAAATTGGGGTGGAAAAAGCCATGCGGGTGTGGTATAATTTCCTGAGTTTGACTTTGAACGTGGAGGAGGATATGGAATATGGAGAGGGCCTGGACAAAGAAACTCCCCATCCCGCTCGCCATCGCCGGGGGACTGTGCCTGGCGGCCATGGTGGTGGTGTGCCTTCTGCTGGATCGGGGGGGTCCCTTTGACCGGATCGGGGTGGCGTGCGCCATGCTGGCCCTGGCCGCGCTGGCGCTGTTGCTGCTGAAGTTGGAAAAAGTGAACAGGGACGGCCTGCTGCTGATGCTGCTGCCCATCGGCCTGGGCATGCTGATCCGGGCCTGTATGCTGGACTATGCTGGGACAGATTTTAATGGGTTTTTGTCCAACTGGTATCAGGTATTCCAGGAAAACGGCGGCTTTCGGGCTATCTCCATGAGCGTGGGGGACTACAACGTGCCCTACCTTTACTTCATGGCGGCCATTACCTATATTCCCGCGCCCAGCCTATACCTCATCAAGCTATTTTCCATCCTTTTTGACGTGATCCTGGCCTGGGGCGGCTTCCGGCTGACCCGGGTTCTGTGCCGGAAAACGCAGAGGGAAACCGTTCCTCTGGCCGCCTTTTCCGTGCTGCTCCTGCTGCCCACGGTACTGCTCAACGGAGCCTTCTGGGCCCAGTGCGACGCCATCTACGGCGGTCTGACGGTGCTGGCGGTGGCCCTGGTGCTGGAGGGGAAAAACAAGACCTCGGTGGCGCTGATGGCGGTGGCGTTCTCCTTTAAATTGCAAACGGTGTTTGTTCTGCCCCTGTGGGGGGTGCTGTGGCTGGCCAGGCGGGTAAAATTTTGGGAATTGTGGATATTTCCCGGGGTGTATATCCTGACCATTTTGCCGGCCCTGCTGCTGGGCAAACCCCTGCAAGACATCCTAGGTATCTATTTCAACCAGGCCTCCCAGTATCCCCGGCTGACCCTGAATGCCCCTTCTGTGTACCAGTTTGTCCCCTATGGCACCGAGTCCGGGGACAACCACTACGCCCTGGTGGGCATTGCCGCCGCCGGGGTTCTGGTGCTGGCCCTGCTGGCGGTGGGATTGTGGCTGGGCCGCCGGTTGGACCGCCGGGCGGCGGCGGTCATTGCCGTGGTGCTGGCCATTGGCGTGCCGTTTCTGCTGCCCCATATGCATGAACGCTACTTCTTCCTGGCCGACGTGCTCAGCGCCTGCTGGGCCTGTGTCTGCCTGGGGGGGATTCCCACGGCGGTGATGGTGTCCGCCTCGTCCCTGGCCAGCTACCGGGTGTTTCTGCGCCTGAAGTTCAACTATGTGCTCCATCTGTTCGGCAACCAGTACGGTATGCCCATTGAGGCCACCGTCATGCTGGCGGCGCTGGTGACCGGCGCCGCGCTGATGGTCAAGGAGCTGAAACGGTGCATTCATAGCGGAGAAGAGGTAGAGGTATGGTGAATTTTGTATCCTGGAATGTCAACGGTCTGAGAGCCTGCCTGAAGAAAGGATTTCTGGAGTCGGTGGCGGGATTGAATGCAGATTTTCTCTGTCTGCAGGAGACCAAGATGGAGCGGGGACAGGCCCAGGTGGATCTGCCCGGCTATCATGAGTTCTGGAACTCCGCGGACAAGAAAGGGTATTCCGGTACCGCGGTCTTTGCCCGGCGGGAGCCGGTCAGCGTCAGCTATGGCATGGATTTGGACAGGCACGACCACGAGGGACGGCTGATCACCCTGGAGTATCCCCAGTTCTGGCTGGTGAATTGCTACACCCCCAACGCCCAGGACGCTCTCGCCCGCATCGATTACCGCATGGAGTGGGAGGACGATCTGCGGGAATATCTGCTCAGCCTGGACAAGACCAAGCCGGTGGTGTACTGCGGAGATCTGAACGTGGCCCATGAGGAGATCGACCTGAAGAATCCCAAGACCAACCGGGGCAACGCGGGTTTCTCCGATCAGGAGCGGGACAAGATGACCCGGCTTCTCTCCTCCGGATTTGTGGATACCTTCCGCCTGCTCTACCCGGAGCGGGCGGGGGCCTACTCCTGGTGGAGTTACCGCTTCCATGCCCGGGAAAACAACGCGGGATGGCGCATCGACTACTTCATCGTGTCCCAACGGCTGGCCGGGCAGGTGCGCCAGGCGGCCATCCACCCCGAGATCTTTGGCAGCGACCACTGCCCGGTGTCTCTGACATTGGATCTTGACGGAAGATAAAAATTTTCCAAGAAAGGATTTCCTGCTTTCGGTTAAACTAGCACTGAAGGAGGAATGCACATGAAGAGCACCAACAAGGCCAAGATGAAGGCGGTTCTGCCCGCAGTGGGCGTGAGCATGGCGGCGGGGGCGGCCCTGCTGATGATGGTCCGGCCCAAAAAGAAGCACAACATCCAGAAGGCGGCTGGCAAAGCCATCCGCGCTGTGGGTGAAGCGGTGGAAAACTTCCCCAGCGGGCTGAAAATGTGAGAGAAGGCGAAAAAGACACGCCGCCGGTCCCAGACCGGCGGCGTGTCTTTCCATGCCCCGAAGGGGGTAAGGAGGAATTCGAATGGGATCGTTCCGGCGGCAAAGCGAAACTGCCGCCTATAAGGAGGTGGTAGATCCGCTTACACCGCGGTCATCCACAGCCCGTGGAGATCGCAGTAGGCATACACCGCCACCGGCTTGTCCCCGTGGAGGGCAAAGTCGGCTGCGGGCTCCTGGCCGGGCTTGAGTGCCCGGTACTGTCCGCCGCGCTCGGTCTCCAGATAGAGCCACTGGATGCTGTGTTCCTCCAGCATGGGATGGGTGACAGCGCCCACCTCCACGTGGACCACATCTCCCTGCACAGTGACCACCGGGAGATGCTTCTTTCCGCTGGCCTCCACCGTGTTGGGCTCCAGCAGCTCCATCTTCTGGCCGCAGCACATCAGGGGCACACCCACGTCGTGGACCATGTGGACCAGGTTGCCGCAGTGGCGGCAGATATAAAACTTCGTGTTCATGGTTGTAATCTCCTTCTTACATAAATTTCAAAGATTTTTTACAGCATGCTATTTGGATGTCCCCCGCCGCAATCAGGGCGGGAGAGGGGGGCACGCCTTTGTTACGCTCCCCCGCAGCAGCAGGTATGGCCGCTTTGCCCGCAAGAGGCGCAGCCGTCGTAGGGGATGCCGTTCTTTTCATAGTAGTCCTGCAGCGCCTTCTGGATGGCTTCCTCGGCCAGAACCGAGCAGTGCATCTTGTGGGGGGGGAGCCCGTCCAGCGCCTCGGCCACAGCCTTGTTGGTCAGAGCCAGGGCCTCGGAGACCGGTTTGCCCTTGATCAACTCCGTGGCCATGGAGCTGGACGCGATGGCGCTGCCGCAGCCAAAGGTTTCAAATTTTACATCCTGAATGATATCGTTCTCGATCTTCAGATAGATCTTCATGATATCTCCGCACTTGGCATTTCCAACCTCGCCAACCCCGTCGGCATCCTCGATGACGCCCAGGTTGCGGGGATTGCGGAAATGGTCCATCACTTTTTCACTATAGAGAGCCATGATTATACACCTCACTGAGTAACATATTGAAGTTTTCCGGTCTGCAGATCCCGCCAGACCGGGGAGATCCCACGCAGATAGTCTACCACTTCCGCCACCGCGGAAATGGTGTAGTCCACATCCTGCTGAGTGGTCTCACCGGACAGGGTGAGCCGCAGGGAGCCGTGGGCGATCTCGTGGGGCCTGCCAATAGCCAGCAGCACGTGGCTGGGATCCAGGGAACCGGAGGTACACGCGGACCCGGAGGATGCGCAGATCCCCTTGTCGTCCAGAAGCAAGAGGAGAGATTCGCCCTCAATGCCCTCAAAACAGAAGCTCACGTTGCCGGGAAGCCGGGCGTGGACGTCCCCGTTGAGGACACAGTGGGGAATCCGGGACAGTCCTTCGATCAGCCGGTCCCGCAGGGCGGTCAGCTTCTCGCCGGTGGCCTGCATGGATTCGCAGGCCTCATCCAGCGCCGCTGCCATCCCCATGATGGCCGGGACGTTCTCCGTGCCAGCCCGCCTGCCACGCTCCTGGGCGCCGCCTTCGATCAGCGTGGTGAGCGGGACGCCCTTTCTGGCGTACAGCGCGCCGATTCCCTTTGGCCCGTGGAACTTGTGAGCCGACAGGGATAAAAGGTCGATCTGCAGCTCCCGCACGTCCACGGGGAGGTGGCCCACGGCCTGTACGGCGTCGGTATGGAACAACACCCCCGCCTCCCGGCAGATCCGGCCGATCTCTCCAATGGGCTGGATGGTTCCGATCTCGTTGTTGGCAAACATCACCGTGACCAGGCAGGTATCGGGGCGGATGGACTGCGCGACCTGCTCTGGGCGGATGACGCCATCCTCATGGACGTCCAGCAGCGTGACTTCAAAGCCCTCCTTCTCCAGCTTGGCCAGGGTGTGCAGCACGGCATGGTGCTCAAAGGCGGTGGAGATGATATGCCGTTTCCCTTTCCGCGCACCGATCCGGGCGGCGGAGAGAATGGCCTGGTTGTCCGATTCACTGCCGCCGGAAGTAAAGGTGATCTCCTGCGGATCACAGTGAAGATGCCGGGCGATGCGCTCCCTGGCGTCGGTCAGAGCCTCGTTGGCCTGCTGGCCGAAAGAATACAGGCTGGATGGGTTTCCGTATTGCTCCTCAAAATAGGGCAGCATTGCCTGAAGGGCAGTTCTGCTCACTTTTGTGGTGGCTGCGTTATCAAGATAGATCTGCATGGTTACCTCCTTTGTCAAATGCGCCGGCCGATGCCAGAACTGAGTTTGGCGTCGGCTGAGGACCGCACTGGCATATCATCAGCGGCAAGCGGGCAGCCAGAGTAGCCGCGGCGGGCGGCGCCAAGCGGGCCAGACCGCACGAACTAGCCTTTTTCTGAAATGCCTGCCGTATTTCTGGCGCTATTATACCCCCATTTTCATAGTATGTCAATAGGGAATATGTGAAATTGTTTTAAAAATGGGGAATGGTATCCGTCCGGCGCCGGAGCAACTTGGAAACAGCCGGTGGCTTGGGCCTGTCCGGCGCTCTTTACCGGCAGAAAATAAAAGGGGAAAAATAATGCTTGACAACCCTATGGAATTCTGGTAAGATGAATCTCGCGTTAAGGCAAGAGGCCCTGTGCCGTAAGTTTGATGGGGGTATAGCTCAGCTGGGAGAGCGCTTGAATGGCATTCAAGAGGTCAGCGGTTCGATCCCGCTTATCTCCACCAAAGGTTTGAAGCACCGTTGAAACAAGAGGGTTTCAACGGTGCTCTCTTTTTACCTAAAGGAGGAATCGCGGTGAAAGCAGTTGCCCGGGAATGGGGTTTTTGGATCATAGCGGTGGCGGTATGGGAGTTTGTCCTGCGCTTGACGGCTTTTCCAGGGCTATCCCGTCTTTTGACCGTGGCGGGATTTGTCTGCGTCGCAGCCGGCATCCTGGCGCTGTTAACCAGTCTGCCGGGGTGGGTGGGGCGGATCTGCGGATGGATTTTCCCGCCTTTGTGCTTTTTGGTGTACGCTGTGCAGCTGGTCTACTATGATATTTTCGGCTCATTGCTCTCCTTGGGCTTTGTCTCCATGGGCGGAGAGGCCATCACCTCTTTCTGGTCTATCGTGCTGTCGGCGCTCTTGCGGTGCCTGTTCCGGCTGATTGTAATGGCCGTGCCCCTGGCGGCGTTTTACCTTCTGCGGAAAAGAGAATTTTTTAAGCTTCAGACATGGCAGGAAAGACTGGGGATTGGAGTGGGCTGCGGACTGCTGCTGGCCGTGCTGGCCGTGAGCGTCCAGCGGCTGCCCGGCAATGCCACGGTGGACCATTGGGCGGACCGATACGGCCTGCTGGCGGCGGAGGTGCTGGACCTGAAGCAGCTGCTGGCTGGCACGCAAACCGGCCTGTTGGTGCCCAACGCTTCGGGGGAAATTTTGGAGTGGGACAGTGAGGACTGGAACGTGATGGATGAGCTGGATTTTGCCCGGCTGACCAACGCGGCCCAGGGGGATGAGAATCTGGAGAACCTCACCGCGTATTTTGCGGGCCAGAGCGCCACGGAAAAGAACGAGTACACCGGCCTGTTTGAAGGCTACAATCTGATCGTGATCTGTGCGGAGGCCTATTCCCCCTATCTGATCGATGCGGAACTGACGCCCACCCTGTACCGGCTGTCCCAGGGGGGGATCGTTTTCGAAAATTTTTATAACTGTTTTCCCAACCTGACCACCAATGGTGAGTACAGCCTGTGCATGGGGCTTTTGCCCGATTTGACCAGGATGAGCTTTTCCTTGTCGGCCAACAACTACGAACCGTTTACCTTGGCCCGCCTGGCGGAAAAAGCCGGAATGACTGCCGTGGGCTATCACAATAATTACGGGACCTTTTACAACCGGATCCAGACCCATACCAACATGGGGTATGACTTCAAAGCCATCGGTTACGGGCTGGATGTGGAGAAGGGATTTCCCACCTCTGATTTGAAGATGATGGAGGCCAGCGTGGATGACTATCTGGACCAGGAACCCTTCCACGCCTATTATATGACCTACTCCGGCCACGCGGAGTACACCCGGGATGAAAATGAGATGAGTGACCAGAACTGGGATCTGGTAGCGGACCTGGAGGGGTCCGAGTCCTACCTGGGCTATCTGGCGTGCCAGCTGGAGCTGGAGCGGGCCATGGCCTATCTGGTGCAGCGGCTGGAGGAGGCCGGGGTGGCTCAGCGCACGGTGATCGTGCTCACTGGCGACCACATGCCCTACGGCCTTCCGGAGGAGGACTACGTCCGCCTGGCGGGCGAGGAGGCGGTGCAAGAGCCTTTTTGGCAGTACCGCAACAGTTTTATCTGCTGGACGCCGGGGCTGGAGGAGGAACCCATTGTGGTGGACGACTACTGCTGTACCATTGATATTCTGCCCACCCTGTGCAACCTGTTCGGCTTTGAATATGATTCCCGGCTGTTGGCGGGCCGGGATGTGCTGGCGGAGGGGGAGCATATCGCCGTGCTGAAAAACGGCAGCTTTCTGGCCCAGGGCGTATATTATGACAGTGTCGCCGGAGAGTTTGTCTGGGAGGGGGAGCCGGACGCAGCCCGGGCCCAGAACCTGCTGCGGATGGTGGAGAACCAGTTCGCGATGTCCGCCGCGGTTTTGAGCACAGACTATTACCGCTTTGCCTTTTCCACCTTGGGGCTGGTGGACGACACCCAGCAGGAGACGCCGGACACGCCCAGCTTTACAGACACAGAGGGGACCTGGTATGAGGCCTATGTGGAAACGCTGGTGGATATCGGTGTCGTGCAGGGCAGCGGATTTGGGACATTTTATGGAGGGATCACCATGAGCCGGGCGGAGATGCTGGCCATGGTGACCAGAAGCCTGCAGATTCCCTTCGCGGAGATTGAGCTGCCCTATACGGATGTGAGGCAGGGCGTGTGGTACATGGACGCGCTCACCGGGGCCTATGCCGCAGGTCTGCTGCCGGAGGGGGAGACCACCTTCCGGGCGGCGGCAGGCGCCACGGTGGAGGACACGCTGGGCTTGCTGATCAGAGCTGCCGAGTACGCGCAGATCCGGGATGCGGAGACCTGGGCCACAGAAACCATGGAGACAGCCATGGCGTATCAGGCGCAGGACAGCGGCTGCGAAGCCGAGGATGGAACGGTGAGCCGGGGGGCAATGGCCTACCTGGTGGTGGAGCTGCTGACGGCGGCGGGCAAGATTTAAACGGCGCGGCCTGCCCGCGCATAAAAGGCTGGATGGCGGGCAAACTGGAGATACTTTTTCATCAGGAGGTATCCCCAATGGCGAACTTGACCACCAAGGAGCTGTCGGCGCTGGAGGACCAGCTGGGCTTTGAAAAAATGCTGTGCTGCAAGTATCAGCAGGCGGCCCAGACCACCCAGGAGCCGGAGCTGAAGCAGTGCTACACCCAGCATGCCGGGCAGCATAAGCGCAACTATGAGACCCTTCTGGGTTTTCTGCGGTAAAGGAGGGGCTGAGATGAACGATCAGGAACTGATGGCCGATCTGCTGTTCACGGAGAAGAAGATGAGCGCCAACTATGGCTTGTTTGCCTCGGAGTGCGTCAATACCCAGCTGCGGGATGCCTTTGTCGACCTGCTCACCCAGGGCCACAAAACCCAGACGGAGCTGTTCCAAGCCGCCCAGCAGCGGGGGTGGTACCAGGTAGAGCAGGCCCCGGCCCAGAAGCTGGCCCAGGCGGAGCAGAAGTTTACCAACCAGGCGCCCACTTTGGAATAGAGAACCCAAGCCCAGGACGGCAGCCTGCCGTCCTGGTTTTTTTGCCTGCCCGGCGGGTAAATTGGGGAAGTTGGCGAAAAAGGCGAAATTCTCCGCCTGTGCGTTGAAAGGAAGCGGGGGATTGTGATATACTGCTGGGCGAGGTGAGACGCCATGGATTCCATACACATTCTCGTGGTAGAGGATGACGCGGACATCAACCGCCTGCTGTGCACCATTCTGGAGGGGGCGGGCTACTCCTGCCGCGCCGCCTTTTCCGGCAGCGAGGCCATGCTGTGGGCGGAGAAATATGACTACGACCTGGTGCTGCTGGACCTGATGCTCCCAGGGCTGACCGGGGAGGAACTCATCGCCCGCATACGGGCGGGCAGGACCATGCCCATCATCGTGCTCTCCGCCAAGGTGGCGGTGGAGGACCGGATCAACGCCCTGGGGCTGGGGGCGGACGACTACATCACCAAGCCCTTTGACAACCGGGAGGTGCTGGCCCGGGTGGAGGCCCAGCTGCGCCGCAGCCGCAGCTTTTCCCCTGGGGGAGGCGGGGCCGAGCTGACCTGGGGCCCCCTGCGGCTGAGCAAGGAAGACCACACCGCAGCGGTAGATGGGAGGGAGGTCTCCCTCACCGCCCGGGAGTTTGCCATCCTG
>CALXDP010000017.1 GCA_944387095.1 uncultured Oscillospiraceae bacterium | reverse complement strand
AGGGAGGGCTCGATGACGTAGGGGATATAGTGCTCGTTCTTCTCCTGGTCGAAGTAGGTCATATCCTTGCCGGAGGTATTCTGGTGGGCGGTCAGGTCGAAGTCGGTGCGGCTGGCCACCCCCCACAGCTCTCCCCAGCCGAAGGGGAAGACGAACTCGAAGTCGGTAGTGGCGTTGGAGTAGTGGGAGAGCTCTTCCGGGTCGTGGTCCCGCAGGCGCAGATTCTCGTCCCGCATGCCCAGGCCCAGCAGCCACTTGTGGCAGAAGTCCTTCCAGTAGGCAAACCAGTCCAGCTCGGTGCCCGGCTGGCAGAAAAACTCCAGTTCCATCTGCTCAAACTCCCGGATGCGGAAGGTGAAGTTGCCCGGGGTGATCTCGTTGCGGAAACTCTTGCCGGTCTGGCACACCCCGAAGGGCAGCTTACGCCGGGTGGTGCGCTGAATGTTCTGGAAGTTGACAAAGATGCCCTGGGCGGTCTCGGGGCGCAGGTAGACGGTGTTCTTGGCATCCTCGGTGACCCCCTGGAAGGTCTTGAACATCAGGTTGAACTGGCGGATGTCCGTCCAGTTGTGCTTGCCGCAGGTGGGGCAGGGGATGTTGTGCTCCTCCACAAAGTTTTTCATCTCGGCCTGGCTCATGGCGTCCACGCTGTGGCCCAGGTCAAAGCCGTTCTCCTGGCACCAGTCCTCGATGACCTTGTCGGCCCGGAAGCGCTCATGGCATTCCTTGCAGTCCATGAGAGGGTCGGAAAAGCCCCCCACGTGGCCGGAGGCCACCCACACTTGGGGATTCATAAGGATGGCGGCGTCCAGCCCCACATTGTAAGGGTTCTCCTGGACGAACTTCTTCCACCAGGCCTTCTTCACGTTGTTCTTCAGCTCCACCCCCAAGGGGCCATAGTCCCAGGTGTTGGCCAGGCCGCCGTAGATCTCGCTGCCGGCGAAGATGAAGCCCCGGCCCTTGCACAGGTTGACAATCTTCTCCATGGTCTTTTCGGTGTTTTTCATTTCGGAACAGTCCTTTCCACTTGGTTTGGCCCAGGTAGAAAAACGCCCCGAGCCAGTTTGGCTCAGGGCGAATTATAAAATCCGCGGTTCCACCTGAATTCGCATCTGGCGGATGCGCACTCATCTCCCCGTATAACGGCGGGGCGGCCCGGCGGGCCATTTCCTGCCCGCGGCTCCCGGGCGCCCTTCGCCGCCGCCCGGGGAAGCCTTGCACCAGCCGGCTCCTCTCTGCGCCCGGGCGGCCGGGTACTCCTCCCGGTCCGTGCCTTTGTGAATGAGAGCATTTTATCACCAAACCCAGGAGCCGTCAATGGGCAAAAGTACTTGAAAACGGCTTTCGCGGCCGGAAAGGGCAGCGGGTTCTGGCAGAAATAGAGCCGGAGCGCCCCGAAAACGGAAGGAACGGCAGGGGCGCATAACGGGGGAGGGGAGGGCGGAGATTTTCTCATTCCCTTTTTCAAAGGTTTATGGTATACTAAAAAACAATCAAAATCTTGGGAGGGACAGCCATGCAAAACCGAGTCACCGTCACCATTCGGGGCCAGCAGTATACCCTGCTTGCCGCCGAGAGCCAGGAGTATGTAGAGCGGGTGGCCGCCTATGTGGATGAGAAGCTGGCCCAGACTGCCGCCGCCAGCAACATGGCCATGGTGGACTGCGCCGTACTTACCGCGCTGAACATCGCCGATGAGCGGTTCAAGGAGCAGGAGGCCGCTGAGAATCTGCGCCGCCAGATCAAGGACCTGCTGGAGGAGTCGGCCAAGCAGAAGCTGGAGCTGAGCGAGTGCAAGCGGGAGATCTTCAAGCTGCAGCAGAGGAAGTAGGAAGTGCTGAGCCGTTGTGAGCAGCCCGGATCGCCCAATATATAATCACACACCCAGGAAGGAAGCAGAGCGTACATGGAGATATTGGCCCCAGCGGGAAGCCCCGAAGCGGTGCGCGCGGCGGTATGCGCCGACGCCAACGCGGTCTATCTTGGCTTCGGAAGTTTCAACGCCCGGCGCAACGCGAAAAATTTCACACAGGAAGAGCTTGTCCAGGCGGTCGCCTACTGCCACCTGCGGGGGGTGCGGCTGTACCTCACCCTTAACACCCTGGTTTCGGACCGGGAGATGGAGCAGGCGGCCCAGCACGCCGTCACGGCGTCCCGCCTGGGAGTGGATGCGGTGCTGGTGCAGGATTTGGGTATGGTCCGGGTGCTGCGCCAGGTGGCCCCCGACCTGCCGGTCCACGCCTCCACCCAGATGTCCATCCACAACCTGGACGGGGTGAAGGAGGCGGCGGACCTGGGCATCAGCCGGGTGGTGGCCGCCCGGGAACTGTCCCGAGACGACCTGTCCCGCCTCTGCGCCCAATCTCCCATTGAGATTGAGACCTTTGTCCACGGGGCGCTGTGCATGTGCCATTCCGGCCAGTGCTTTATGTCCAGTGTCATCGGCGGCCGCAGCGGCAACCGGGGGCTGTGTGCCCAGCCCTGCCGGCTGGCCTACGGCTGGGGCGACGGGGCGGCGGACGGCCATCCCCTGTCCCTGAAGGATATGTCCCTGGCCGGCCATCTGCGGGAGCTGGAGGAGATGGGGGTGGCCTGCGCCAAAATCGAAGGGCGCATGAAGCGGCCGGAATACGTCTATGTAGTGACCAAAATCTACGCTGACGCCCTGCGGGAGGGCCGGGAGCCCACCGGGGATGAAGTGCGGCAGCTGCGCGCCGCCTTTTCCCGCCAGGGCTTCACCGACGGCTATTTCTCCGGCCAGACCGGCCCCGAGATGTTCGGGGTGCGGGAGAAGGAGCCGGAGCCCAGGGAGCTGTTCGCCCAGGCCCGCGCAGCCTATGAAAACGGGGAGGGACCCGGCGTCCCGGTGAAGTTTTATGCCATGATCCGCCCTGGAGAGCCCGTTCAGGTGGGGGTGGAGGACGGCCAGGGCCGGGTGGCCACCGCTGCCGGCCCCCTGCCGGAGGTGGCCCGCACCCGGGCGGTGACGGAGCGGGATGTGGAGAGCCAGCTGAGCAAGACCGGGGGTACCCCCTACCGCTGCGAAGGGGTGCGCAGCCTGGTGTCCAACGGCCTGGCCGTCCCCCTGTCCGTCCTCAACGGCCTGCGGCGCCAGGTGCTGGAGGATTTATCCCAACAGCGCACGGCCCTGCCGGAGCGCCGCCACGCGCCCTATAAGGTGGGCGCCCGGTATGGAAACGGCAGGCAGGAACCCAAAATAAACCTGGCCCTGCGCCGGGCCGACCAGATCAGCTTTGAGCTGCTCAAGCAAAAACCCGACCTCATCTATCTGCCGGTGGAGGAGATCGGAGATCATCCGGAGCAGGTGGGAGAGGCCTTGGTCCGGGACATTCCCGTGGCGGCGGTGCTGCCCCGGGTCTGCTTTGACCGGGAGCTGGAGGGGCTGGAGGCGCTGTTGAAACGGTGTCGGGAGCTGGGCATTACCCAGGCCCTGGTGGGCAATCTGGGCCTGGTGGGACCGGCCCTGCGGGCGGGGATGACCCTGCGTGGGGACTTCGGCCTGCAGGTGTTCAACAGCCAGGCCGCCAAGGAGTATAAGCGTATGGGCTTTGTCTCCCTCACAGCCTCCTTTGAGCTGAAGCTGGCCCAGATCCGGGATCTGTCCAAGGCGGTGGACACCGAGATCATCGCTTACGGGCGGCTGCCCCTGATGATCACGGAGAACTGCATCATCAAAAACCAGTTCGGCAAGTGCGTGTGTTCCAATGCCAACCACCTCACGGACCGGAAAGGCGTGCAGTTCCCGGTGCTGCGGGCCTTTGGCTGCCGCAACGAGATCTTCAACGCCAACAAGCTGTTCCTGGCGGACAAGGCCCAGGATTACCGCCGGGCGGGGCTGTGGGCCATCCGGCTGAGCTTCACCACGGAGAACGCCCTGGAGTGCGCCCGGGTGCTGGAGCGGTATCGGGGAGAGGGCAACTACACCCCCAACAATTACACCCGGGGGCTGTACTACCGGGATGTGGAGTGATCCATTTGAAAAGGGAGACCCTTTTCAAATGGATCAGCTGCGGCCTGCTGCAGCGCATTCGCTGGTGCAAAGTTCGCCCCGACGCGCACGTTTGCAGGCCGAGCGGAGCCTTTCCCGGCGCACATGCCGCCGGGGGAAACGGATTGCAGTTTATTCGCGCCTGCGGGCGCAAACAAGTACAACCTACCCGCGGGAAAAGGCTGCACCTTTTTCGGCGAATGAGGAGGAACGTCCTGTGGATATTATTTTAGCGTCCCAGTCCCCCCGGCGCAAGGAGCTGATGGGGCAGATCGGGCTGAAATTTAAGGTGGTCTCCCCCAACGTGGACGAGCATGTGGAGGGCAACCCCTCTCCCGCCCAGATGGTAGAGGAGCTGAGCCTGCGCAAGGCCCGCGCGGTGGAGCAGCAGGCGGACGGGGACGAGCTGATCATCGCTGCGGACACGGTGGTGGCCCTGGAGGGCACGGTGCTGGGCAAGCCGGAGACGGAGCGGGATGCCTTCTCCATGCTGTCCGCCCTGTCGGGCAACCGCCACTATGTGTACACTGGCGTCACCGTCATCCAGGGCGGCCGGGTGGAGACCCAGCACGAGGTGACCACCGTCACCTTCCGGGAACTGGAGCCGGACGAGATCACCCACTACATCGCCACCGGCGAGCCCATGGACAAGGCGGGGGCCTACGGCATCCAGGGCCTGGGCGCCCTGCTGGTGTCCGGCATCGACGGGGACTACTTCAATGTGATGGGCCTGCCGGTCTACCGGCTGGGCCGGATGCTGGCGGGGTTTGGGGTGGATCTTCTGGCCCTGGCCGCCCGCTGAGGAGTGTAAGGAGGCGGCATGAAGCGCTTTTTTCGAGATAATGGGCTGCTGCTGGTGCTCATCGCGGTGCTGCTGGCGGCGGTGCTGGCGGTGGGCTCCGCCATCCTGGGGGCCAATCCCCTGACCAACTTTATGGAGATTGTATCCACCCCCTTCCGGGCCATCTCCTCCACTGTGGCGGGGTGGGCTCAGGAGCAGTACGACCGGACGTTCCAGTATGACGCGCTGGAGCAGGCCAATGAGGAGCTGCGCCGGCGCGTGGCCGCGCTGGAGGAGCTGGAGCGGGAGTACCAGGACGCCATCCGGGAGAAGGAGCGGCTGGAGGAGCTGCTGGGCCTGGCTGAGCAGCGGCCGGAGCTGACCTATGAGGATGCGGAGGTCACCCGCAGGACGTCGGACAACTGGCAGTCCAACCTGACCATCAACAAGGGTGCGGGGGACGGCGTGGCGCTGAACGACTGCGTCATCGACCAGTACGGCAACCTGGTGGGAGTGGTCACCGAGGTGGGGAGCAACTGGGCCCTGGTGTCCACGGTGCTGGATCCCGATGTGGAGCTGGGGGGGCGGGTGGCCCGCACCGATGACAACGCGGTGCTGGAAGGGGATTTCGCCCTGATGCTGGAGGGACGGCTCAAACTGTCCTATCTGCCGGAGGATGCCCAGCTGGTGTCCGGCGACCAGGTGGTCACCTCGGGGCTGGGTGAGGTGTACCCGGAAGGGCTGGTGGTGGGCAGCGTCACCGGGCTGTTCACCGAGGCGGACGGGGTGAGCCGGTACGCTCAGGTGGAGCCGGCGGCCGACCTGGACAGTGTGCGCTATATATATGTGATTACCGATTTCGGCGCGTCGGGGTGACCTGCGCGCCGCGATCTTTCCAAAGAGAGAAGACGGAGGATTGCCCTATGGCTGAACTGACCCCCATGATGCGCCAGTACCTGAAGATGAAGCAGGAGAATCCGGGCTGCCTGCTTTTCTTCCGGTTGGGCGACTTTTACGAGATGTTCCACGAGGACGCCAAGATCGGCGCCGAGGAGCTGGGCCTGACCCTCACCACCCGGGACCGGAACAAGCCGGAGGAGGAGCGGGTGCCCATGTGCGGCGTGCCCTACCACTCCGCCCAGAGCTATATTGCCCGGCTGATTAAAAGAGGCTACAAAGTGGCCATCTGCGAACAGATGGAGGATCCGGCCACCGCCAAGGGGCTGGTGGAACGGGACATCGTGCGCATCGTCACCCCGGGTACCGCCATGGACGATGTGATGCTGGATGAGAGCCGCAACAACTTCATCTGCGCGGTATACCACGACGGGGTGGACTATGCCCTGGCCCGGTGCGACCTGTCCACCGGGCAGTTTGCCGCCTGCGCCTTCCAGGGGGAGGGCGCCCAGGCCAGGCTGCTCAACCAGCTGTCCGCCTGGCTGCCCAGCGAGGCCATCCTGTCCCCCGGCGCCGGGGACCAGGAGGCGGTGACCGCCTTTCTCCGGGACCGGCTGGACTGTTTGTGCCAGCCCGGCCAGGACGGGCCCTTTCGGCCGGACCGGGCCAGAAAGGCGCTGATTTCCTGTGGCCTGTGGCGGGAGGAGGACCCCTTGCCTCCCGAGGGCAGCCGGAGGCTGCTGGGCTTCCGGGCGGCGGGGGCGCTGGCCGACTACCTGGCCCAGACCCAGAAGACGGATCTGAGCCATCTGGGGCCCCTGGTGCTGGAGGAGGAGCCGGAGGGGCAGTATATGGAGCTGGACCTCACCGCCCGGCGGAACCTGGAGCTCACCGAAACCCTCCGAAACAAGGAGAAAAAGGGCTCCCTGCTGTGGGTGCTGGACCGGACCAGGACGGCCATGGGCCACCGCATGATCCGAGCCTGGATCGAGCGGCCCCTGCGTTCCCCCGGGGACATTGCCCGTCGGCAGGACGCGGTGGGGGTATTGGTGGACCACACCGTGGCCCGGGAGGAGCTGGCCCTCACCCTGCGCCAGGTCCCCGACCTGGAGCGGCTCATCGGCAAGGTGGTGTACGGCAGCGCCAACGCCCGGGATATGAAGCTGCTGGCCCAGGGGCTGGGGGTGCTGCCCGTCCTGCTGGCCAGGATGGAGGGGCTGTCCGGGCGGATGCTGGCCGAGGTGACGGACAGTCTGGGCGGACTGGAACCGCTGCAGGAGCTCATCGACGGGGCCATCCTGGACGAGGACGCGGATCACAAGCTCCCCTTCACCATCCGGGAGGGCGGCTTCATCCGCCCGGGCTACCACGAGGAAGTGGACCGGCTGCGGGACCTCATTGACCACGGGGCGGACCGAGTGATGGCCATCGAGGGCCGGGAGCGGGAGCGCACCGGCATCAAGAACCTGAAGGTGGGCTACAACAAGGTATTCGGCTACTACATCGAGGTGTCCAAGTCCAACTATGACTTGGTGCCCGAGCACTATATCCGCAAGCAGACCCTGAGCAACTGCGAGCGGTTCATCACCCAAGAGCTAAAGGACTTGGAGCATGACATTCTGTCCGCTCAGACCCGGATCACCGCCCTGGAATACCAGCTGTTCTGCGATTTGCGCCAAGCCGCCGCCGGCCAGGTGCGGCAGGTGCAGCGGGCGGCCGCCGGGGTGGGGCAGCTGGATGTGTTGCTCTCCTTTGCCGCCGTGGCGGTGGACAACGACTACTGCCGGCCCCAAGTGGACGCAAGCGGCGTCATCCAGATCCGGGAGGGTCGCCATCCGGTGGTGGAAAAGATGCTGAAAAACAGCCTCTTTGTCCCCAACGACACGGATATGGACGGCGGGGACAACCGGTTGGCCATCATCACGGGACCCAATATGGCGGGCAAATCCACTTATATGCGCCAGGTTGCCCTCATCGTACTTATGTCCCAGATGGGCTCCTTTGTGCCTGCCCGCTCCGCCCGCGTCGGGACGGTGGACCGGGTATTTACCCGCATTGGGGCGTCCGATGACCTGGGAGCGGGCCAGTCCACCTTCATGGTGGAGATGACCGAGGTGGCTCATATGCTCCGGGAGGCCACGACGGACAGCCTGCTCATCCTGGATGAGATCGGGCGGGGCACCTCCACCTATGACGGCATGTCCATCGCCCGGGCGGTGCTGGAGTATTGCGCGGACAAAAAGCGGCTGGGGGCCAAGACCCTGTTTGCCACCCACTACCATGAGCTGACGGCAGTGGAGCAGGAGATCCAGGGGGTGAAGAACTATCACATCGCCGCCAAGAAGCGCAAGGACGAGGTGGTATTCCTGCGCAAGATTGTCCCCGGCGGGGCGGATCAGAGCTTCGGCATCGAGGTGGCCAGGCTGGCCGGGGTGCCAGACCGGGTGACCGACCGGGCCCGGGAGATTCTGGCCCAGCTGGAGGAGCAGGGCATGGCCGCGCCCCGGCCCCAGTTGGCGCAGCGCCAGGAGGATCAGCTGTCCCTGGGCGATATGGCGGGGGCGGAGGTGCTGGATACCCTGCGCAAGACCGCGGTGGAGACGTTGACGCCCATCGAGGCGCTAAACCTGCTGTATCAGATCAAGCAAAAGCTGGAGTGAGCGCATACCGTGCCCTCCGGACAAATACAGTTTGGAAATTATAGATAAAATATCCCAAATAGCAATCAAGAAACGTTAAAATCACCCCGCGGGATGGCCCTGCCGCCATCCCGCGGGGTAATTTTACTTGCCCACGCAGAAGCGCTCAAAGATGCGGGCGGTGACATCCTCTCGCACCACCCGGCCGGTGAGCTCGCCCAGGGCGGTCAGGGCCTGCTCCACATCGGAGAGTACCGCATCTGGGGATATGCCGTCCCCAAGGGCCTGGGCGGCCCGGGCCACCGCCTGCCGGGCCCGCTGGGCGGCCAGGGCCTGCTGGGCGTTGGTGAGCAGGGTGCCGGGGCGGGCACCCGGGTCATCGGGAAAGAGGCTTTCCATGGCCAGCTCCAGCTGGTCAACCCCGTCCCCGGTGAGGGCGGACAGGTGGACCACCGGCATTTGCCCGGGCAGCTGGGGAAGCGCGGCCTGCTGGCCAGGCAGGTCATCCTTATTCAAGATGACCACGCACCGGGGGGCGCGCAGGCCCAGGGCCAGCACATCCAAATCCTCCTGGGTCAGGGAGCGGCTGCCGTCCAGCACCACCAGCACCAGCTCCGCCTGCTCCACGGCGGCCCGGCTGCGCTCCACCCCCAGCCGTTCCACCTGGTCGTCCGCATCCCGAAGGCCGGCAGTATCAATGAGCCGCAGCAGCACACCGCCCAAATTCAGCCGCTCCTCCACCGTGTCCCGGGTGGTGCCGGCGATGGGGGTGACGATGGCCCGGTCGTAGCCCAGCAGGGAATTGAACAGAGTGGATTTGCCCGCGTTGGGTCGCCCAATGATGGCGCAGGGAATGCCCTCCATGAGGGCCCGGCCCCGGCGGTAGCTGCCCGCCAGGCGGTCCAGCTTGTCTCCGGCGGCGGTGAGGGCGGCAGAGATCTCAGCGGCCTGAAAGGGCTGGATGTCCTCGTCGGGGTAGTCCAGCACCGCGTGGAAGTGGGCCATCAGGTCGGTGAGGGACTGGTAGATCTCATCAATGGCGCCTGCAAGGGCGCCCCCCAGCTGCCCGGCAGCCTGCCGCACGGCGGCGGGAGACTCGGCGTGGATGAGATCGGCGATGGCCTCGGTGCGGGTCAGATCCAGCTTTCCGGCCAGAAAGGCCCGGCGGGTGAACTCCCCAGCCTGGGCCTGCCGGGCCCCAGCGGCAAACAGGGCCTCCAGTGCCAGCACCAGAGCGGCGGGGGAGCCGTGGCACTGCAGCTCGGCGGTGTCCTCCCCGGTGTAGCTGTGGGGGGCGCGGGAGATGGTGGCCAGACAGTAGTCAAGGATCTGCCCGTCCCGATCCCGGAGCGCGCCGTAGACCAGGGTGCGGTCGGGTCGGGTGGACATGGGCCCTCCCTGGGCAGGGGTGAATACCCGGTCCAGCACGGAGATGGACTCCGGCCCGGACAGGCGCAGGATGCCGATGGCGGAGGGGGCCAGGGCGGTGGCGATGGCGGCTATCGTGTCGTTGGTTGTCGTCATAAGAATCACCTCAAGAAAGCGAAGCGGCCGCTGTGCGGGCGGGGGATGCGGCGCGGTCCGCCCTGCCGGGGCGGGCTGTCCTGACAGGATACCACGGCCGGACGGTTTTGGCAAGCGTGAAGGCCAAGGCGGGTTGCGCCGAGGGGAAAGATGTGGTAGAATGGAACAAACGATTGGGAGGTGAGGGCCATGGCAGAACTGAACATGGTTTCCTACAAGCTGCAGGATTTGCAGTTTTTCAACAAACTGGACAAGCCCGGCCAGGTGCAGCTGGAGAACAACTTCTCCTTTTCCGTGAGCTATACCCCGGACAACACCCGGTGTGTGGCCAAGCTCTATCAGTGCGTGAAGGATAAGAGCGATGGCCCGGATCACCGCTTCTTCGTGTCCGTGGACCTGGTGGGGGTGTTTTCCGTCACCGGCGGGCCGCTCACTGACGAGGACAAGCGGGACTTCCATGTGCAGTGCTACCACCAGCTCTTCCCCTATGCGGAGGTGCTGGCTAAGCAGGTGTGTGCCGCCGGGGGGATGCCCAACTTCCTGCTGCTGCGGCAGAAGATGAGCCGGGACAATGTGGCGGTCAGCCGAAAGGACCAGGGTCTGGCCCAGATGTGAAAACGCAAAACGCCCGTCCGCCAGGTGGCGGGCGGGCTTCACTTTCGCCGTAGGCCGGCAGCGGAGGGGCAGCCGGCAGGACCGGGCTGGGTCAGGCCTGTGAACTGGCAGGGGATGGCTCAGCTCTTCTCCTCAAAGGTGGCCCCGCAGGCGCGGCAGTGTACCGTGATGCGGCCCTTTCCCCGGGGAACCCGCATCTGCTGGCCGCAGTTGGGACACTTGAAGTAGCGGTGGTCCCTGTCCTGCATTCGGGCACGGCAGGACTTGAAGCGCCGGCAGATGGGGCGCACCAGCTGAAGGAACCGCGCATTTTCCGCCCGGCGGCGGTCCAGGTTGCGGGAGAGCATTCGGAAAAGTGTGACCAGAAGCAGCGCCAGTACGATCAGATCCAGCACGGCCAGGCGGGTGAACAGAAACACCACATAGAGGATGAGGTACACCACCATAATGGCCGTGTTCAATTGATCCATACCGTAGCGGCCCACCATGAACCGGCTCACCCACTGTCGAATCATCCGCATTCACCTCCTGAGACCGGGAAAGGCTTTTGATCTGTTCTTTATGATAATCTTCCAAGAAGTCAACGTCAATGGGGTATCCGTAAACAATATGTGAATTTGCACATTGCGCAGAGGCAAAAAACTTGATATACTTTATCTCAAAAAAGCGCAAAGAAGAGAGGAGACCCCCATGAAGCGCATTGACAAGGAGAACTACTATCTGGATATTGCCCAGACCGTTTTGGAGCGGTCCACCTGCCTGCGCCGGTGTTACGGGGCTATTGTGGTCAACCACGACGAGATTGTGTCCACCGGATACAACGGAGCCCCCCGGGGCAGAAAGAACTGTGCCGACCTGGGCTACTGCACCCGGGAGGCCATGCACATCCCCTCCGGGGAGCGCTATGAGCTGTGCCGGTCAGTCCACGCCGAGGCCAACGCCATCATCTCCGCCTCCCGGCGGGAGGTGCTGGGGGCCACGCTGTATATGGCCTGCCGCAATCCGGTGACGGGGGAGCTGATCGCCGGCTCCAACTCCTGCTCTATGTGCCGCAGGCTGATCATCAACGCGGGCATCGCCAAGGTGGTCATCCGGGACACTCCCACCGAATACCGGGTGGTGGATGTGCAGAGGGACTGGATCGACGAGGACGACTCCCTGCCTCAACACCCCTGAGACAAGCCCCGGTCCGCGGACCGGGGCCTTTTCCGTTTCGGGGGATTTCACAGTTGTCATTTCCCGGTCTTTCGTGTAAAATAAATTTCTAACGGAAGCTGTGTCCAGGGGAGGTGTCGGCCTTGTCCGCGCTGCTGCTGCCCAATGAAATACTGTCCATGTCCGCCCAGGCGGCCCGGCGGCTGGTGGAGGCGGGGGACGGGGACGCCGCCCTGCTCTATCTGGCCCTGCTGGAGGCGGGGGGAGAGGCGGCTGGCGCCGGAGCCCGGCTGCGCTGGCCTCAGGCGCGGCTGGATCATGCCTGGCAGCGCCTGACCGCCCTGGAACTGGTGGCGTGCGGTCCGTCTCCAGCCCCCGCGCCGGAGCCCAAAGCGGCGGAGAAGCCCCCGGAGTACAGCCGGAAGGACTTGGCCGATGCCCTGGAGCGGGAGTCGGACTTCCAGGGACTTTACCGAGAGGTGGAGCGGATCATCAGCCGCCCCCTGACGGACAACGACCTGAAATGCCTGTATACCATTTACGACTATCTGGCGCTGCCCACGGAAGTTATCCTGCTGCTCACCGGCTATGTGGCCCGGCGGCTGCGCAGGCAAAAGGGCGGCGCCGGCCCGCGGCCCCGGATGCCCCAGATCCAGAAGGAGGCCTTCCACTGGAAGCGCCTGGGGGTGGACACGGTGGAGCGGGCGGAGGCCTATCTGCGCCGGCAGGAGCTGGTGGACCGCCGGGAGTGGAAGATCCTGTCCATCATTGGGGTGGCCACCCCTCGGGCCGCGGTGGAAAAGGAACGGGAGTACATCGAGCGCTGGGTGAATATGGGGCTGAGCGACGAGCTCATCGCCCTGGCTTACGAGCGCACGGTCTACCAGAAAAAAGAGATGAACTGGCCCTATATGAACAAGATCCTCACCTCCTGGCATGAGGCGGGGTATGATACCGCAGACCGGGTGCGCGCGGAGGACCGGCCGCCCCAGCGCCGTCGAAGCGAGGGGAAGCGCGCCGGGACGGAGAGCTTCCAGCCCAGCGCCGAGCGCATTCGGAAGAACGCGGACTGGCTGGATGAGTTTTTGAAAGAGCAGGAGAAAGGCGGGTGAGGCGGCATGGCGTTTGAACCGGGAGTGGTACGGCAGGCGAGTATGCGGCTGCAGCGCCGGAAAGCGGAGCGCGAGTGGCGCCGGGAACGGCTGGAGCAGGAGCTGTACCAGCGGGAGCCGGAGCTGCGGCGGCTGGACCGGGAGATCCGGGGCACGATGGCGGAGCTGGCCGGCCTTTTGGCGTCTGGCAAACCGCTGGAGGCCGGCGGGCCGGAGATTGCCGCCGTGCGGGAAAAGAATTTGGCCCTTCAGACACGGCGGGGGGAATTGCTGCGGGCACTGGGGTGTGAACCGTCCCAGCTGGAGGACACCCCGGCTTGCCCCCTGTGTGGGGACGCCGGATGGGTGGACGGCAGGATGTGCCGGTGCCTGCAGGAGCTGTGCGCCCAGGAGCAGATAAAGCGGCTGACCAGCCTGATGAATCTGACGGAAGAGCAGTCCTTTGACAAGCTCCGGCTGGACGTATACTCCGATCAGCCCTGGCAGGGGCAGGAGCGATCCCCCCGGGAGCAGATGAAGCGCGTCGTGCTGGTGTGCGAGGGGTTTGCCCGGCAGTTTCCCCACTACCCGCTGAAAAACCTGCTGCTGTCCGGCGGCACCGGGCTGGGCAAGACCTTCCTGTCCGGCTGCATCGCCCGGGAGGTGTCCCGACGGGGCTGTTCGGTGGTATACGAGACGGCCATCAACCTGTTTTCCGCCTTTGAGATCCGGCGGTTCACCCGGGACGGGGAGGAGGAGCGCCAGGCCCGGGAGGACACCCGGCGCTATCTGCGCTGCGACCTGCTGATCCTGGACGACCTGGGCAGTGAGATGACCAGCCCTCTGTCCCAGGCGGCCTTGTATGAGGTGGTGAACAGCCGGCTCCAGGCGGACCGGCGCACCATCATTTCCACCAACCTGTCCCTGGAGCAAATCGCCCAGCGCTATACCCCCCAAATCACCTCACGGATTGGGGGACTGTTCCAGGAGCTGACCTTCTATGGGCAGGACATCCGGCGCGGAGGCCAGTGAGGCGCGCCGGGCAAGGATGAACAAAAGGAGGCGCGGGAGATGCGCGCTGTGGTAACCAGAGTGAAGCAGGCCCGGGTGGAGATCGACGGGGACATCAGCGGCCAGATCGGCCAGGGTTTCCTGGTGCTGCTGGGGGTTGCCCCGGAGGACACCCCGGCGGCAGCGGACAAAATGGCCGACAAGGTGTGCGGCCTGCGGGTGTTCGAGGACGGGAACGGGAAGATGAATCTGAACCTGGAAACGGTGGGCGGTTCCCTGCTGGTGGTAAGCCAGTTCACCCTGTACGCCGACACCTCCTCCCGCCGGCCAGGCTTTACCGGTGCGGCCAAGCCCGATGTGGCCGTGCCCCTCTATGAGCGGTTTATGGAGCAGTGCCGGCAGCGCGGCTTTGCGGTGGAGCACGGTCGGTTCGGCGCGGACATGCAGGTGTTTTCCCAGAACGACGGCCCGGTAACCATTCTGCTGGAGGTATGATCCCAGTGGCCGAAGGCCCATTGCTTTGACATATCCCGCGCCGTGGGCGCGGTGTTTCCCAGGAGGTGTGGTATGCCTGTCATCAAACAGCTGGATCCCCATGTGGCTGACCTGATTGCCGCCGGCGAGGTGGTGGAGCGGCCGGCGTCTGTGGTCAAGGAGCTCATGGAGAATGCCATTGACGCGGGGGCTTGCGCCGTCACGGTGGAGATCGCCCACGGGGGCATGACCCTCATCCGGGTCACCGACGACGGCTGCGGCATCCCCGCGGACCAGGCGGCGACGGCCTTCCTCCGCCACGCCACCTCCAAAATTTCCACGGAGTTTGACCTGGAGGCCATCGGCACCCTGGGCTTCCGGGGGGAGGCCCTGGCGGCCATCTCGGCGGTTTCCCGGGTGGAGCTGCTCACCCGTCCGGCCCGGGACGCCCTGGGCACCGCGCTGACGCTGGAGGGCGGGCAGGTGTTGGAGCAGGAGGAGGCGGGCTGCCCGGCGGGCACCACCATGGTGGTGCGGGACCTGTTTTTCAACACCCCGGCCCGGCAGAAGTTTCTGAAGAAGGATGCGGCGGAGGGGGCGGCGGTGTTCGCCGTGGTACAGCGCATCGCCCTGTCTCACCCGGAGCTGTCGGTGAAGTTCATCCGGGACGGGCGGCAGGAGCTGCTCACCCCCGGGGACGGGCAGCTGAAAAGCGCTGTCTACGCCGTGATGGGCCGGGATATTGCCCTGGGATTTCTGCCGGTGAACGGCTCGGGGCCCAACATGAGCGTATCCGGCTTTACCTCCCTGCCCACCTGCTGCCGGGGCAGCCGCAGCTACCAGCACTTTTTCGTCAACGGCCGGTATGTGAAGAGCCGGACCATGATGGCGGCGGTGGAAGAGGCCTATAAGAATCAGAAGATGGTGGGCCGATTCCCCGGCTGTGTCATCCACCTCACCGTGCGCCCCAACGAGGTGGACGTGAACGTCCACCCGGCCAAGACGGAAGTGAAATTTCAAAATGAGCAGCAGGTATTTTCCACCGTATACCACGGGGTGCTCTCCGCCCTGGACGGGGACCGCACCCGCCCCCAGGCGGTGCTGGGAGGCGTCCGGGAAGAGGACGCCGTCACCCCCAACCAGACCTCCCTGCCCCTGAACGACGGGGCGGCAGTGGCGGCGGACCGGGTGATCCCTGCGTGGCGGGCCTCTGTCCGGCCGCAACCGGCGCAGGCGGCCACGGAAAAGGTGGAACCCGCAGACCAATTCCGCCGGGTAGATCCCCTGCCCCGGCAAGGGGAGTGGACGCTTTGCCGGCCCGCGGCAGCGGCCGAGGCGGAGAAGCCGGAGAGAAGGAGTTCCTCCGTCTCCCGCCTGGCAGCCGGGCCAGAAGGGGAGCGGGCCCCGGCGGAGACCCAGCTGGAACCTGCGGTAGCGAAAGATGCTGACCCTGAGCCACAGGGTACGGCACAGGCTGCCCCCCAGGCGCCTGTAGCGGTTCAGCAGCCTGTGGCAGAAAAGTCCCGGCAGGAGCCCTGGCAGGAACCCTGGCAAGTACGGGGAGAGCTGTTCCACACCTATGTGATGGTGGAGCAGGGGGACAAGGTGCTGCTTATCGATAAGCACGCGGCCCACGAGCGGGCCAATTTTGACCGGCTAAAGGCGGCGGACTACCAGCCCATGGTGCAGCAGCTGCTGGTGCCGGTGACCTTTACCCCCGCCCCGGAGGAGCGCTCGGTGCTGCTGGAACAGTTGCCCCTGCTGGCCCGGTTCGGCTTTGAGGTGGAGGAGTTCGGCGCCGCGGCCCTGGCGGTGCGCTCCGCCCCGGACTACATGGACGCGGGAGACGTTGAGCCGGCTCTGCTGGAGCTGGCTCGCCGCATCCGGGTCACCGGCTCGGCGGATCCCCAGTCCGCCCGGGACGAACTGCTGCACACCATGGCCTGCAAGGCAGCCATCAAGGGCGGGCAGCGCAACGGCCCCCAGGAGCTGGAGGAGGTGGCCCGGATGGTGCTGTCCGGCGCGGTGCGCTACTGTCCCCACGGGCGGCCTGTAGCCATCGAGCTCACCCGCGCCCAGCTGGAAAAGCAGTTCAAACGAACCTGAAAGGAAGTTTGCCATGGCTTATCAGCTCAAGGAGATCAACCAGTCCGTGCGCCGGGACGCGGCGGCCTTTATGGAACAGTGCGATCAGGCGTTTCAGGACAAGGTGAAACAGGCGGCGGACCTCATCTGCCGGCAGATGAAGGACAGCCCCGTGGTGCTGCTGTCCGGCCCCTCTGGCTCGGGCAAGACCACCACGGCTGGGATGATCTGCCGGGAACTGGAGCGGCGCGGGATTGGCAGCCACACCATCTCCATGGACGACTACTTCGTCCACCAGGACCCCGAGACCGCCCCCCGGACCCCCGGCGGGGAGATCGACTACGAGTCCCCGGAGATGATGGACCTGGCCCTGCTGGACCAGCATTTTTCCAAGCTCACCCAGGGGGAAGAGATTGTGGTGCCCAAATTCGAGTTTGCCCGGCAAATGCGCAATGACAGTATGGGCACACCCTTAAAGCTGGGTAAGGACGAGATCGCCATTTTCGAAGGTATCCACGCCCTGAACACCAGGATCACCGCGGGCCACCCCGAGGCCACCCGGCTGTATATCTCTGCCCGGAGCAACGTGCTGGACGGGCAGGCGCTGCGTTTCAAGGGCACCTGGATGCGGCTGACTCGGCGGGCGGTGCGGGACTATAACTTCCGGGGCACCGATGTGGCGGGGACGCTGGCCATGTGGGCCAACGTGCGCCGGGGGGAGAAGCTGTACATCTCCCCCTACAAGAATACCGCCCACATGCTCTTTGACTCCTCCCTGCCCTATGAGGTGGGGGTGATGGCCTGCTATGCCCGGCCGCTGATGGAGGCGGTGCCCGAGGGCAACCAGCGCACCCAGGAGCTGCGGGAGCTTGTGGCCGCCTTTGACTGGTTTGAGACCATCGATCCCAAGCTGGTGCCGGCGGGGTCCCTGCTCCACGAGTTCATCGGGTGACGGGATGACATGTACACACGGCAAAACCGGCGCCACAGAAATGTGGCGCCGGTTTTATTACGAAGCGGGACTCTGGGAAAGGGACAGGGAAGGGAGGATTACCGCCACATGGCGCCCTCCTTGGGCATGAGCAGAGCCGCGATCACATAGACCCACAGGGACAGGCCCCCGGCAAAAACGAGGACCGCGGTAATCACCCGAACCACGGTGGGGTCCACCCCCAGATAACGGGCGATGCCGCCGCACACGCCGCACAGAACGGCGTCCGAGCTGGTGGTACGATAGAGCATTTTCATCCGAATTCACACTCTCTTTCAAATGCAAAGTGGCCGAGGTCATTTTCTTTTCTTGGCGTTGGAGTAAAGGGTAACCGCGGCGCACAGGACGGCCGCGCCGATGGCAAACCACAGGGCGGGTGGCATACCGGTTCACCCCCTCAATATTGATACAGGTACAGATCGCCGCTGACGCTGGAGATCCGGTAGGCAGGGATATCCCGGCCGGCGGCCTCGTCCTGCCGGTAGGTGAAGGTGTTGCTTCGGCTGCCCATGGTTCCAGAGAAGAAATCAGACTGGAATTGCCCACTGGTGGTTTTGAACCGGACGGTGAAGGGACCTTGGTCCGGTATGCGCACCTCGCAGTCCCCGGACTTGGAGGACAGCTCCATGCGGTGGGGCAGCTGGGCGCTCTCCACCCGGACACCGCCGCTGGAGGAGGAGCAGCGGGCGCTGCCGGCCACCGCGCCGGACACCTCCACCTCGCCGCTCATACTGGTGGCCTGGACCTGGCCCAGCTGGCCGCTGAGCATGATATCGCCGCTGACGGTCTGGAACTGGGCCTCCTGGGCGGACCCCTCCCAGTCTATGTCGCCGCTGACGCTTTTGCAGGACAGTTTCCCGATCCGGGACAGCTGGCCGTGGAAGGTGAGGTCGCCGCTGACCGTCTCCACCTGAATTTCACCGGCGCAGCCCTCCCAGTTCAAATCCCCGCTGGAGGAGTGGAAGCAGAGCTGTTCACACTGGGGCAGGCGGCCATCCAGGTCGCCGCTGGCGGTCTTGATGGACACCAGGCCCAGAGCCACACTGCCGGAAATCTCCACATCGCCAGCGGCGGTGGACACTTGGATGAACTGCCAGAAGCGGCGGGGAAGACGCAAGGTGACATCGGCGGAATAGAGCCCACGGCGGAAAAAGAAGGAGGAGCTGGCGGTCTGACTGTTCTGCCGGATGGTGAGTACACCGTCGTGGGAGCGGAAGGCCTCCAGCCGCTCCACATCGCCGCCGATGACCACGTCCCCGTCCTCCTCCTCGGTGAGGCAGATGGTCACATCGCCGGACACCTGAACATCCAGGCCGGTGAGCGCCTCGCCATAGACAGGCTCACCCAAGGGGACGGGTGTGCCGCTGCTCTCCCCGCCCTTGGGATTGCCCCACTGGGCGTAGAAGCCGCCCCGGTCTTTGTCATAGCCGGCGGTGAACTGCCAGCTGCGGGAACTGTTGCCAGGCTCCTGCTCGGAGGAACCGGCGGGATCCTCCCCATCGGCCTGGCCGGAATTTACGGTGCTTTCCACCACATCCCTGGCCTTCTGAAAGGCCTGGCCGACCTTTTCCCTGGCCTCTTTGGCGATGTCATCGGCGGACACGCCCAAGCTGTTTTCCGCCATGTCCTTGGCGTCTTTCAGGGCGCTTTTGGCTTTGCCCAGAGCCCCCTTGACGATCTCCTCCACATTCTTGAGCAGATCTTCCAGTTGGCCGTTGTCCCCCTGCCCGGGGCGGAGCACCAGTTCGGGCAGGGACTCATCGGGCTGGAGACTGTTGAGGTACTCCACCAGTTCACCGGTGTCTCCCAGGCAGTCCAGCGCCTGCTGATAGGCCGTCTCCTGGGGGACGCCGGAGGCAGTCAGGTCCAGGTAACGGTGGTACAGGTTATCTGACAGCTCTTCAATCAGCTCGGATTTGGCGGTGGAGTGGGGCGCGGCGGCCAGTTTGCTGGCCACAGCGTTGGTAAATCTCATTTTCATCTTTTCCATGATCCTTATTCCTCCTCAATGGAAATCAGAGTGTCCAGCAGGGTCCGGGTGTTCTCCCATTCCCGGATGTTTTCCTCCCATTGCTTTCGCCCCGCGTCGGTGATGGAATAGTAGCGGCGCCGGGCGCCCGGGCCATCCTGCCCCCAATAGGAGGTGATCAGGCCGTTTTGCTCCAGCCGCTTGAAGGCGGTGTATAAGGTCGCCTCCTTAAATCCATACTGCCCATGGGTGCGCTGCTGAATATTTTTATTGATCTCATAACCATAGTTGTCTGCGCGCATGAGCTGTGTTAAAATAATCGTGTCTGTATGCCCGCGCAGAGTATCTGCGGAAATGGACATGTGGCATTGCCTCCTTTCTCAACCGAAAAAGTGCGTTCTCTGGTACCAGATGGCTTCACTGAGATAAAAAGGCTTCTCAGGCTGTGACCTCTTGCGGCGTGTGTGGGGACGGCGCTCCACAAATTGGAGCTTGGGATCCGGATAACGTGGGTGCCGGTTCATGACGCAACCTCCTTCTCACATTAGATATACTTCGCTTGATGAAGTAACTTGTGAGAAGAGCATAACACAAGATACTTCGCGTGTCAAGGTATTTCAGAAAAAATTTATCTGTCTTTGGCTTGGCCAAAGATGGTGAAAGGAAGAGATTACAATGAGTGAATGTACCCATGATTGCTCCACCTGCGGCGCCAGCTGCGGGGAGCGGCAGGCGCCCCAGGACCTGCGCAAGCCGGCCAACCCGCTCTCCAACATCAAAAAGGTGATTGCGGTGGTCAGCGGCAAGGGGGGCGTGGGCAAATCCACTGTCACCTGCTCCCTGGCCTCGGCTATGGCTGCCCGCGGAAAAAAGGTGGGCGTGCTGGACGCAGACATCACCGGCCCTTCGGTGCCCAGGGCCTTCGGCATTCACAAACGGGCCGAGGGCAGCGAGCTGGGGCTCCTCCCAGCGGTGAGCGAGGGCGGCGTGGAGCTGATGAGTCTGAATCTGCTCACCGAGCGGGAGACCGATCCGGTGGTCTGGCGCGGCCCGGTGATCGCAGGGGCGGTGCAGCAGTTCTGGACTGACGTGGTGTGGGGAGATTTGGACTACCTGTTTGTGGACATGCCGCCCGGAACGGGGGACGTGCCCCTGACGGTATTCCAGTCCCTGCCCGTGGACGGGGCCGTGGTGGTGACCGCGCCCCAGACCTTGGTGGGGATGATTGTCACCAAGGCGGTGAGGATGGCGGAGATGATGGACATCCCGGTGCTGGGGCTGGTGGAGAACTACAGCTATTTCCAGTGCCCGGACTGCGGCGGACAGCACCCCATCTTTGGGGAGAGCACCATCGATGCGCTGGGGGCCCAGCTGTCCCTGCCGGTGCTGGCCAAGCTGCCCCTGGATCCGGCACTGTCCCGGGCCATGGACGAGGGGAGGCTGGAGAAATACAGCCCCAACCCCTTGGCGGGTGTGGCGGCCGCCCTGGAGGAAACATACGGGAGCTGACGGCAGCCAAGGACTTTTCCGTCTTGTGGAGGAGGGAAAAACCTGCTACACTAAAGCCGGGAACGCCTTCAGATTTTCCCACGGGAGCAAACCGGCCGTTGTGCATACAATAGGGAAAGACGGGAGCGGGGAGGCAGATAGAATGGATCGAGAAACACTGGCCGAGAGCGTGGCCGGAACGGCTGCGCAGCTGCGTATGCAGCTGGCCGACATGACGGCGGCCAGCCAGATGCTGGAGCGGACGGCCAACGGGGAAAGGGCTTGCGCCTATCTGGGGGTGCTCAATCAGAGCATCTGCCGGATGCTGCGCACGGTGGGACAGATGGAGCTGCTCAACCGGCTGACCGACGAGGATGAGTTGCGAACCTTTCCCGTACCCACGGATCTGGGGCCCTGGACCAGGGAGCTGGCAGAGCGGATCCGGGGAATTTTGCGGGGGGCCCGGGTATTCCTGGACTATCAGGGGCCGGAGATCCTGTTAGCCAATGTGGACCAGGCGCTGGTAAAGCAGATGCTGCTGGAGCTGATCGCCGCCGTGGCCCAACCGGAGGGCGAGGTGGCGCTGGCGCTGGCGCAGCGGGAGGAAAACGCCTGCTTCACCGTGCGAGGGGCCGGGCCACAGCGCCCCGCGGGAGAGCTGAACCGGATACTGGACCACCCGGGGGAACCCTTGCCCAAGCGTTGGGAGGTTCCCCTGGCCCGGCAGATCGCAGAACTTCACGCAGGCAGCCTGGTGGCGGAGACAGCGGCCGGAGGACGGGTTTCACTAGTGGTTACCCTGCCGCTGCGGCTGGGTATGCCCGCCGGCCATATGGAAAGTCCCACCCTGCCCTATGACGCTGGCGGATTTTGCGATGAACTGGTGGCTTTTAGCGATATTCTCCCCGCCCAGGCATTTTCTCCAGAGGCCCTGGGGTGAGGGGAAGCCCGGATGAAATTGTGCGGCAAACGAGCGCCGGCGGACCAGAAGGTCCGCCGGCACTTGTTCTTGCCCGGCGCCTAGCCGGGGGAGGAGCGGTCCCCGTTGGGGCTGTCCGGCATCTGTTTGGACGCACTTGGGACCGGAATGGCGGCGGCCACAGCGGACAGCACCTCGCCATGGGTGAGGTCAAACAGGTGGGTGTAGATACGCTGGGTGATAGCGGGGCTGCTGTGTCCCATGGCCCGGCTGATCTGATACATGGGTACCCGGGCATTGCTGGCCATGCTGGCAAAGGTGTGGCGCAGCCCGTGCAGGGTAATGGGCGGAAGGCCGCGGGCAGCGGTAAATCGGGTGAAGGTGGTGGTCAGGGAATTGGGGTGCCAGGGGTGGCCGCGGGAGTCGAGCACCAGGGAGTCGTCGGGGCCGCACAAATGGCCCTGCTGGGCCCGCGTGCGGTATATCTGCCGCAGGAGGGGCAGCAGGTCCGGCAGGGAGCGGATGGACAAGACCCGGCTGCTGCCGGCGGTCTTTGGCTGTTTGACCACAATCCGGTGGCCGGCGGTGGTGCGCGCCTGGCGCACAGAGATGAGCCCGCTCTGCAGATCCACGTCCCGCCAGCGCAGGCCCAGAATTTCGCCCCGGCGCAGCCCGAGGCAGCAGGCCAGGCGGACGGGCAGCTCCAGCGGGTGGCCCCTCACCAGGGCAAGCAGCCGCGCGACCTGCTCCGGGGCATAGTAATGGGAACAGCTGGGCACTGTGCCAGGCGGCGTGGCCCGGCGCACCGGGTTGTCCGGAATGACGCCCTGGCGATAGGCCTGGCGGAGGCTGGTGTGCAGCAAGATGTGGTGCTTATATATCGTGTTGGGGGACAGCAGTTTCTCGCTGCCCAGCCACTGATAATAGCCGTTGATCATAGGGGCGGTGAGCTGCCTGAGGCGGACCTGCCCCAGGGCGGGGATCAGGTGATTTTCCACGATGTTGGAGTAGCAGTAGACCGTGGTGCGGGCGCGGTGGGGAATCACCCAATGGGACAGCCAGTATCGCAGCCATTGGGACAGGGTAAACTCCACCCCCACCCGGAGTGGGGCGGGGATATCCAGGGGGAAGCCCACAGGAGGGGAACCGGACAAGGGGCGCAGCGCGATGCGGGGGGAGAGGGGGGCAGGCCGACACATGAATGAACACTCCTTTACTGAGAAAAGTTTTGACGCTGTCCTACAATAGACGCCATACTAAAATGGTACCTGCAAACCCAGGCAGAAAACAAGCAAAATCCCCTTTTTTCAATGTTTCACCGGGCCACAGCGCCCTGAGAGGAGCTGTTTGCCGCGCAGGCAGCCGCGACGGTCCACGGCGCGGCGGGGAAAAGAGGAAAGCTCCCAAAGCGGGCAGAGGCCGGGCAGCATCCCCAGGCATTCTTGCGAAAAAGGGGTGAATCCCCCGTTTCCCCTTGACTTTCCGGCCCTTTGGCAATAAAATATAAACTCACAGAAATTCGGGCTGTGTCCTTGTGTTGCCGCCAAAAGGCGGGAGGGGCAGGCCGTTAAAGGAATGAATCGATATGGCACAAGAGAAAAGCAAGCAGGTCAGTCAGATCACCGATATGGAGGCGGACTTTGCCCAGTGGTATACCGATGTGTGCAGGAAGGCGGAGCTCATCGACTACTCCTCCATCAAGGGTATGTTCATCTATCGGCCCTACGGCTATGCCATCTGGGAGAACATCCAGCGCATTTTGGACGATGAGTTCAAGAAGCTGGGCCATGAGAACGTGTATCTGCCCACCCTCATCCCCGAGAGTCTCCTGCAGAAGGAGAAGGACCATGTGGAGGGCTTTGCCCCCGAGTGTGCCTGGGTCACCATGGGGGGCAGCGAACCGCTGGAGGAGCGCTATGCCATCCACCCCACCAGCGAGACCCTGTTTTGCGAGCACTATCAGAACATCATCCACTCCCACCGGGACCTGCCCAAGCTGTACAACCAGTGGTGCTCCGTCATCCGCTGGGAGAAGACCAGCCGCCCCTTCCTGCGCCACCGGGAGTTTCTGTGGCAGGAGGGCCACACCATGCACGCCACTGAGGAGGAGGCCCGGGAGGAGACGGAGCGGATGCTGGGCGTCTACGCCGACTTCTATGAGAACGTGCTGGCCATGCCGGTGGTGAAGGGGCGCAAGACGGACAAGGAAAAGTTCAACGGCGCGGAGGAGACCTACACCGTGGAGTGCATGATGCACGACCGCAAGGCGCTCCAGGGCGGCACCAGCCATTACTTCGGCGACGGCTTTGCCCGGGCCTTTGACATCACCTTTGCCGGCAGGGACAACCAGCTCCACCACCCCTACCAGACCTCCTGGGGGGTGTCCACCCGGATGATTGGCGGCATCATCATGACCCACGGCGACAACAGCGGTCTGGTGCTGCCCCCGAGGATCGCCCCCATCCAGGTCATCATCATCCCCGTGGCCCAGCACAAGGAAGGGGTCATCCAGGCCAATGAGGCGGTGATGGAGCGGCTGAGGAAGGCGGGCTTCCGGGTGAAAATGGACGCCTCGGACAACACCCCCGGCTGGAAGTTCGCCGAGTACGAGATGAAGGGTGTGCCCCTCCGGCTGGAGCTGGGGCCCAAGGATATGGAGAAGAACCAGTGTGTGCTGGTGCGCCGGGACAACGGGGAGAAGTCCTTCGTCTGCCTGGACGGTATCGAGGATACCGTGGCCCGGGCGCTGGACGCCATTCACGACGGCCTGTACCAGAGGGCCAAGGGCAACCTGGAAGAGAACACCTACGCCTGCGCCACCCTGGAGGAGGTCAAGGAGAAGATGGCCTCCCGGGGCGGTTTTGCCAAGACCATGTGGTGCGGAGACGAGGCCTGTGAGATCCGCATGAAGGAGGAGGTGGGCGTCACCTCCCGGTGCATCCCCTTCGAGCAGGAGCGGCTGGGGGACACCTGCGCCTGCTGCGGCAAACCCGCCAAGCACATGGTGGTGTGGGGCGTGGCCTATTGAGGACGCCGTCTATACAAGGCGGCGGTCCATTGCAGGGCCTGGCAATGCTATGCCGGGCCCTGCCCTTTTTCCGCTTTTCTCCTGGGAAAGGGGAGGGGCGGGGCGTTGGAGGGGAGAAGCTGGGATGACAGTGATCTTTGGAACGGGCGGCGGGGATGGGCGGACCCTGGCCCGGCCGCTGCTGCGCAGGGCGGCAGGGTTGGCCTGGGGCTGGAGCGGAGAGCTTGCGCTGGAGCGCAGCCCCCGGGGCAAGCCGCGCTTCGCGGTGCCGGGGCGCTGGCTCTCCCTGTCCCACAGCGGCGGCTATGCTCTGTGCGCTTTGTCCGATGACGGCCCGGTGGGGGTGGATATCGAAGTGATACGGGTCCACCGGGCCAACCTCCCGGACTACGTGCTGTCCCCGGAGGAAAAGGCCCGATTTGACGGCAGCTGGGAGGACTTCGCACGGTTGTGGACCCTGAAGGAAAGCTGGTGCAAGATGCAGGACGTTTCCCTCTATCCGCCCCGGGAAATCGTCACACCGCCCGGCTGTCCCCATCGCAGCTATGGAGGGGCGGACTGGCGGGCGGCGGTGTGCTGCAAGGGCAGACCGCCGGAGGAGATCCAGTGGATCCGTCTGCCGGAATGAGGCGGACAGCTGCCGCGCGCCATGGCGCGGGCCGCGACTGCCGGATATGATGAATCGGCCTGGGGGATGGTGGCCCGGCGGGAAGCATAAGGGATTCTTGAAGGAACCTTAAGCAAAACTTAAGGGAAATCTCCGGGAAAATCTAAGAATCACGGCTTATAATCAAACTCGAAGCTGGACGAGAATACGTCACTGTCACGAGGAGGTTGTACCGTGGATATCTTGATACTGACCGGAAAATTTGGCATGGGCCACTGGTCTGCCTCCCAGGCCCTGGCCGAGCAGCTGGAGGCGGATGGACACACCGTTGCCCTGACCGACTTCTTCGACTATGCCCTCCCGGAGCTGGCCCCCTCCATGTACTGGGGGTTCCGCTTCCTGGTTACCCGTATGGGCGCGGTTTACAACCTCTACCACCGCATGACCCGGAATGCTTCGGGGGAAATCCCCCTGGCCAGCCTGCTGGAACGCAGGCTGGGGGATTTGCTGGAGAAGGTCCACCCGGATCTGATCCTGTCCACCCATCCGGCGTGCTCTGGCGTGGTGGCCCGGTATAAGGGGGACGGGGGCAGCGCGATCCCCCTGATTACCTGTATGACCGATGTGACCAGCCACAGTGAATGGATTCATCCCGGCACCGACTGCTATCTGGTTCCCTCCCCCGGGGTGCGGCAGGCGCTGACGGACAAGGGAGTGGCGCCGGAGCGGATTCTGGTCAGCGGCATTCCGGTAAAGAACCGTTTTGGCACCGCCGGGCGGCGGCAGGACGGCCCCAGGCAACTGCTGATCATGGGGGGCGGGCTGGGGCTGATGCCCCGGAAGGACTCCTTTTATGAGGCCCTCAATAACCTGGAGGGGGTGCACACCACGATACTCACCGGAAAAAACCAGCGGCTGTACCACCGCCTGGCCGGGAACTATGAGCACATTGAGGCGGTACCCTTCACAGACCAGGTGCCGGAGTACATGGCCCGGGCCCACTTGATGCTGTCCAAGCCGGGGGGCATTACCACCTTTGAGGCCATCGCGGCCCGATTGCCCATGCTGGCCTGGGAGCCCTTTCTGGAGCAGGAGCGGGAGAACGCGGACTTTTTGGTGCGTAACGGCATGGCCCGAGTGGCGGCCAAGGAAGAGGCTGCCTGTCTGGCGGCCATCCGGGAGACCATTTATAATCGAAACGTCTTGGCCGGCATGGGGCAGGCCATGGACCGTTTGGCAGGCACCTTGTGCCGGAACGCGGCCTGTGCCGCGGTGAGCGCCATTGAGAGGCAGGCGGTTTGCGCATGAAAAAGAGAAACCTGATCTGGCTGGCGGTGATGGCCGGCCTGCTGGGCTGGACGGCGTATACCATCCTGAAGGGCCAGACCCCGGCGGAGCTGGCCGGCGCCATCGTGTCCGCAGACTGGCGTATTCTGATCCTGGGTATCCCGGTGATGGCGCTGTACATCGCCTGCGAGGCCAAGTCCACCCACAGCATCCTGCGGGCGCTGGGCAGTCCCCAGCCCTTCCGGAAGTGCTATTTCTACTCCTGCACAGGCTTTTTCTTCAGCAACATCACCCCCTCCGCCACCGGCGGGCAGCCCGCCCAGGTCTACTATATGAACCGGGACGGCGTCAGCGTGGCCAACGGCACCATTGACATGCTGCTGGTTACCATCGGTTATCACACGGCCATCGTCCTCTATGGGATCCTCGCCCTGTTCACCGCCGGGGACCTCACCGAGCAGCTGGGCGGACAGGTGGGCTTTCTGCTGGGTGTGGGGTTCACGGTGTTCATCATCCTGAATATCGCCATGATTCTCTTCCTGTTTCTGCCCAACCCCGCCCGCCGGCTGTGCCTGTTTGGCCTGGGGGTGGCGGCACGGGTGCGCCCCTCTCTGGACCGGGCGAGGCTGGAGGAAAAGCTGGACGGCTATATCGAGGGCTACCGTCAGGGGGCGGTGGTGATCCGCAAGACCCCCCGTCTGCTGCCCAAGGTACTGGCGTGCAGCCTGGGCCAGATGGCCTGCACCTATCTGGTGCCCTACCTGGTGTACCGGGCCTTCGGCCTGGAGGGTTTTTCCCTGTGGCAGGTGTGCGCCCTGCAGGTGCTGTGTTCCATCGCCGTGGGCTACCTGCCCCTGCCCGGCTCCGCCGGCGCGGCGGAGAACGTGTTTCTGCGGGGGTTTCAGACTATCTTTGGAATGGGGCTGGTGGCGCCGGCCATGATCCTCAGCCGGACGGTGAGCTGCTACCTGGTGCTCATCGTCACCGGGATTATCACCGCGGTGGGCCATGCCCACCGCCGCCGGCCCTGTCCGGCGCAGAAGGCCCCGGCCCAGGAGGAGCAGGCAGCCTGATATATGGCAGACGGAAAAAAGAGATCCCCGCGGCGCGCACACTGTGACGCGCTGCGGGGATCTTTCTGTACGGATTTAGTTTTTCAGGCTGTGCATGGGCGCTGGAATACGGCCGCCCCGGGCCACGAAGTCCTGGGCAGAGCCGGTGTGGCAGGGCATCACCGGGGCGGAGCCCAGCAGGCCGCCGAACTCCACCATATCTCCCACCCGCTTGCCGGGGGCGGGGATGATGCGCACAGCGGTGGTCTTGGTATTCACCATGCCGATGGCCGCCTCGTCGGCGATGATGGCGGAGATGGTGGCCGCCGGGGTGTCCCCGGGCACGGCGATCATGTCCAGCCCCACGGAGCACACGCAGGTCATGGCCTCCAGCTTATCCAAAGTGAGGGCGCCGGACTGGGCGGCGGCGATCATACCCTCGTCCTCACTGACGGGGATGAAGGCGCCGGACAGCCCGCCCACCGAGGAGCTGGCCATAACACCCCCCTTTTTCACCGCGTCATTGAGAAGCGCCAGGGCGGCGGTGGTGCCGTGGGTGCCGCACACCTCCAGGCCCATTTCCTCCAGGATCCGGGCCACGCTGTCGCCGATGGCGGGGGTGGGGGCCAGGGACAGGTCTACGATGCCGAAGGGCACGTTCAGCCGGGCGCTGGCCTCCTGGGCCACCAGCTGGCCCATGCGGGTGACCTGGAAGGCGGTTTTTTTGATGGTCTCCGCCACCACGTCAAAGGGCTGGCCTTTCACGGACTGGAGGGCGTGGTGGACCACGCCGGGGCCGGATACCCCCACGTTGATGACCCGCTCAGCCTCCCCCACGCCATGGAAGGCGCCAGCCATGAAGGGGTTGTCCTCCACGGCGTTGCAGAACACCACCAGCTTGGCGCAGCCGAAGCCGCCCCGGTCTGCGGTGCGATCTGCCGTGGCCTTGATGACCTCCCCCATGAGCCGCACTGCGTCCATGTTGATGCCCGCCTTGGTGGAGCCCATATTGACGCTGGAGCACACCACGTCGGTGACCGCCAGGGCCTCGGGGATGGCGGTGATGAGTTTCTTGTCCCCCTCAGTCATGCCCTTTTGCACCAGGGCGGAAAAGCCGCCGATGAAGTTGACCCCCACCGCCTTGGCCGCTTTGTCCATGGCCTGGGCGAAGGGGACGTAGTCGCCGGTGCGGGAGGCCCCGGCCACCAGGGCTATGGGGGTGACGGAAATGCGCTTGTTGACGATGGGAATGCCAAATTCCGTTTCGATGTCCTGGCCGGTCTGCACCAGCTTTTCCGCGCTGGTGGTGATCTTGTCATAGATCTTCCGGCAGGCAGCTGCCGGATCGGGATCACAGCAGTCCAGCAGGGAGATACCCATGGTGATGGTGCGCACGTCCAGATGCTGCTGGTCGATCATACGGATGGTGCTCAAGATATCTTTACTGTTGAGCATGGTAACTCTCCTTGATATGTTGTTTCGGTCAAAAAGCAAAAACTTAAAACGCGCTCACGCTGCGGATTGGGTGCGTGGCCGGTCCGATAAGCCGTCCGATTGCAGGCAAACCCGGTGCGGCCCCGGCCACCCCCGGGCTTTGCCCATTCGCGCCCGGCTTATCTCCCCTATGCGCCCTGTCCTTCGCACTTAAATTCGATGCATGGCGTCGAAGATGTCTTCCCGCTGGATGCGGATATCCAGTCCGCGGTCCTGCCCGGCCGCGGCCAGCGCTTCCTTCAGTGCGGCGAAGGGGATGGTGGCCTGGGAGACGTCCACCAGCATGGTCATGGTGAAGTACTCCTGCAAAATGGTCTGGCTGATATCCAGTACATTGACATTCTTCTCGCTGAGCAGGGCACATACGGCGGCGATGATGCCCACCTGGTCCTTGCCGATGACGGTGACAATGGCTCTCATACTGCTTCCTCCTGAATCAATTTCAAGGATGTTTTAAAATGAAGTTATCCCAAATCGTCCAGCGTCAGCTGGAACGCCCCGCCCAGGTTTTCCATAAACCAGTCCACTTCCTCCATGCCCATGGCACGCAAGGTGGACAGAGTCTCGTCGGCGGCCCGCTTAAACTCGGCGTTGCCCGCCTTCAGCTCCTCCTGGCACTTGAGCCAGGCGGCCAGCTTGTCGGCGGCCTTCACATAGCGGCGGAGAACCGGGTCCGTCTCCCGCACCAGAGGCTCATAGGCGCCTACCAGCTCTGCAGGCAGCATGGACAGCAGCTTGTCTTGGGCCACCGCCTCCACCTGCCTGTAGGCGGTTTTCAGCTTGGGGTTGAAGTACTTGATGGGGGTGGGCATGTCCCCGGTGATGATCTCAGGGGCGTCGTGGAACAGCGCCGCGGCAGCTGTCCGGTCCGGGTTCAGATCCTTGTAAAACACGTCCCGGCCGATGACGGCCAGGGCGTGGGCCAGCACCGCCACCTCGTAGGAGTGCTCCTCCACGTTCTCCGTGCGGGTGTTGCGCATCAGGGCCCAGCGGGCGATGTAGCGCATGCGGAAGATATAGGCGAAAAAGCTGTGGCTCACACTGGGCCTCCTCTCTGTCTGCCCGCCCCGTGGCCGGGGCGTTCCAGGCGCACGTCTTGGGACAGTATAGCAGGAATCCGTAGAATTGTAAACGCCCGGGCTGTACAAATGGCGGGGAAATTGATATACTGTGTGGCGAATTTGACCAACCCCTGGAGGAATCCAAATGAAAATTGCCATCTGCACCCTGGGGTGCAAAGTGAACCAGTACGAGAGTCAGGCCATGGAGCAGGAGCTGCTGCGCCGGGGCCACCAGCTCACCGGGTTTGACGGCCCGGCGGACGCCTATATCATCAACACCTGTACCGTCACGGCGGTGAGTGACAAAAAGTGCCGCAACATCATTCGCCGGGCCCGGAAACAGGCCCCGGAGTCGGTGGTGGCGGTGTGCGGCTGCTACGCCCAAACAGATCCCCAGGCGGTGGCGGAGCTGGGGGTGGATGTGGTGTCCGGCTCCGCCGGGCGCATGGACTTTCTGGACCGGCTGGAAGGTCAGCTCCAGCGGCGCGGCAGTCAGGTGGTGACGGTGGACAGGGCCATGGAGCGGCGGCAGTTTGAACGATTGCCTGCCGGTGGGCAGGAAGGGCGCACCCGGGCCATGCTGAAGGTGGAGGACGGCTGCGCAAACTTCTGCTCTTATTGCGTGATCCCCTACGCTCGGGGCCCGGTGCGTTCCCTGCCCCTGGCGGAGGCGGTGGAACAGGCCAAGGGCCTGCGGGAGGCGGGCTACCGGGAGCTGGTGATCACCGGGATTGAGATCTCCTCCTGGGGCCGCGATCTGGAGGGCCGGCCAGACTTTCTCACGCTTGTGGAGCAGGTGTGCCGGGCGGCGCCCGAGCTGCGGGTGCGTCTGGGTTCCTTAGAGCCCCGCACCATCACTCCGGAATTCTGCCAGAGGGCGGCTGCCCTGCCCAACCTGTGCCCCCATTTCCACCTGTCCCTCCAGTCCGGCTGCGACGCCACCTTGGCCCGGATGAACCGGAAATATGATTCCAAACGGTTTAATGAGTCAGTTAAATTACTGAGAGAGGCCTTTCAGGATCCGGGGATCACCACAGACCTCATTGTGGGGTTTCCCCAGGAGACCCAGAAGGAGTTTGACCAGACGCTGGATTTCATCCGAAAGTGTGGCTTTTCCGCCATGCACATTTTCCCCTATTCCCGCCGTCCCGGCACGCCCGCCGCGGCCATGGACGGACAGATTCCAAAGGCGGTGCAGGAAGAGCGGGCCCGCCAGGCCATGGCGGTGGCGGAAGAGATGAAGCAGACCTATCTGAACAGGCAGGTGGGCCGCGCCTTCCCGGTGCTCTTTGAAGAAGAACGCAACGGCCTGTGGCAGGGCCATGCCCCCAACTATGTGCTGGTACACATGCAAGGGGAAAACCTGCGCAACCAGGTGAGGCGGGTGCGGATCACCGGAACGACGGATGGCGGGCTGCTGGGGGAGGCTATGGCGTGAGACGGGGGGTGGACAGCCTGCACAGGCGGGGCTAGCGGATCTGCCCGCTGCCCCGGATCACATACTTATAGCTGCACAGTTCGGCAAGCCCCATGGGGCCCCGGGCATGGAGCCGCTGGGTGGAAATGCCCATCTCGCAGCCCAGCCCAAATTCCCCGCCATCGGTAAACCGGGTGGAGGCATTCCAGTAGACGGCGGCGCTGTCCACTGTGTAGAGGAATCTGGCCGCGGCGCGCTCATCCGCGGTGAGGATGGATTCGGAATGGCCAGTGGAGTGGGCGGCGATGTGTGCGACGGCCTGGTCCAGACTGTCCACCACTTTCACTGCCAGGATGTAGTCCAGAAACTCTGTGTCAAAATCCTGCGCTCCGGCGGGTGTGCCGGGGATGAGCGCTGCTGCCGCCGGATCCAGCCGGAGCTCCACCGGAGGCAAACCCGCCCCAGCCCTGTCCGCCACCAGGCGGCTGCGCAGGGCGGGGAGAAACTCCGGGGCAATGTCCCGGTGCACCAGGCATACCTCGGCGGCGTTACACACGCTGGGCCGGCTGCACTTGGCGTTTTCCACGATGTCCAGCGCCATGGCCTGGTCCGCGGCCCGGTCCACATAGATATGGCAGATGCCGGTGCCCGTCTCGATGACGGGCACCGCCGCGTTTTCCACGCAGGCCCGGATCAGCCCCGCGCCGCCCCGGGGAATGAGCAGGTCCACCAGCCCCCGGGCAGACATCAGCTCGTGGGCGGACTGGCGGGTGGTATCTTCCACCAGCTGTACAGAGTCCTTGGGAAGCCCGGCCTGAAGCAGCCCTTCCTGAAGTGCCCGGACAATGGCGGCGGCGGAACGGTGGGCCTCCTTGCCCCCCCGGAGGACACAGGCGGATCCGGCTTTCAACGCCAGGGCCGCAGCATCTGAGGTGACGTTGGGGCGGCTTTCGTAGATGATGGCGATGACGCCCATGGGTACGCAGGTCTTTTCAATCACCAGCCCGTTGGGCCGCGCCACCCGACGCAGCACCTGCCCCACTGGGTCAGGCAGGGCGGCCACCTCCCGAATGCCGGCGGCCATGCCCCGGATCCGGTCCGGGCTGAGGGCCAGCCGGTCCAGCATCACCTCGGACACCGTCCCCCGGGCGGCCTCCAGATCCTGGGCGTTGGCCGCCAGGATGGCCTCAGCCTGTGTTTCCAAGGCGCTGGCCATGGCCAGCAGCGCCGCGTTTTTCTGCTCCGCACCTGCCAGAACGACGGCAGGCTTGGCCGCTTGAGCCCGGCGCAGCAGTTCCTGTGTGGTCATGAGCGGTCCCTCCTCAATTATAAGTTATACCCGGCGGTAAAGCGCGTCCCCGCCGGCCGGCCGGCCACAATGTCATAGAGCAGCTCCGGCCGCGCCCCGTTGGCAATCACCATGTCGCAGCCCTGCTCCGTGGCCAGCCGGGCGGCCTTCAGCTTGGTGGCCATGCCGCCGGTAGCCAGGGCGCTGCCCGCCTGCCCGGCCAGGGCCTCAATCTCCGGGGTGATCTCATCCACCACGGGGATGAGGGCGGCGCTGGGGTCCTGGCGGGGATCGGCGGTATACAGCCCCTCAATGTCAGACAGCACCACCAGCAGATCGGCCCCCACACTACAGGCCACCACCGCCCCCAGGGTGTCGTTGTCCCCCACGGAGATCTCCGCGGTGGCCACGGTATCGTTTTCGTTGACAATGGGCAACACTCCCAGCTCCAGCAGGCGGCGGACGGTGTTCTCAAAATTGTGCCGCCGGTCCTGATGGTCAATGTCCTCTCCGGTGAGCAGCAGCTGGGCCACGGTGTGGTTGTACTGGGAAAACAGCCGGTCATAGGTATACATCAGCTCGCACTGGCCCACCGCGGCGGCTGCCTGCTTGGTGGGCATATCCTCTGGCCGGCCGGCCAGATTCAGCTTGCCCACCCCCATGCCGATGGCGCCCGAGGACACCAGGATCAGTTCGTGCCCCGCGTTTTTCAAATCGGAAAGCACCTTCACCAGCTGCTCCACATGGCGGATGTTCAGCCGCCCGGTGGCATAGGCCAGGGTGGAGGTGCCAACCTTGACAACCACTTTCATACAGATCCCTCACTTTAATGCGTTACAGAAGTAAGGCCATGATACCACAACCGGTGGAAAAAGGAAAGCGCGCCGCGAAATTTTTCGCGGCGCGCCCAGGAGGTTCCATGTGGAAAGTCTTATGGCGGAAAAAGATCAGTACCGGCGGATGACCGCCACCACCCGCCCCAGGATGCGGCAGCCCTCGCCGTCGATGGGCTGGTACTCGGGGCTGGAGTTTTCAGGATACAGCCAGACGTGGCCATTCTCCCGGCGATAGGTCTTTACGGTGGCCTCATCCTCAAACAGGGCCACCACAATCTCCCCGTTGCGCACCTGCTGCTGTTGGTGGACCACCACCACGTCGCCGGGGAGGATGCCCGCCTCCAGCATGGACTCGCCCCGGACCCGCAGGGCGAAATGCTCGCCTATATGCCCTCCGGTATCGAAGGTCAGGTATTCCTCGATGCACTCCTCCGCCAGAATGGGGGTGCCGGCAGCCACGGAGCCCAGCAGGGGCACCTGATTTCTCCGGTTATGGGCCCCATCGGTGATGGAAATGGCCCGGGTCTTACCCTCCGCCTGGGAGATGAGCCCCGCCTCCCGCAGGCCTTTCAAGTGGAAGTGGACCGTGGAAGGGGAGCGCAGGTCCACCGCCTGGGCAATCTCCCGCACCGAGGGGGGATAGCCATGCTCCTCGGAAAAGGACAGGATATAGTCATAGATCTGCTGCTGTTTGGGGGATAATTTGCTCATAAAGCGGGCTCCTTCCCATGCACCTAATTTGATACTGCCATTCTATCATAGAGAATCCCGGATGTCAAACGTTTGTTCTAAAATGGGCGAAGATGTGTTTCAACGGGAAATTCGGGCAGTTTGACCGCCGCCGGTTGAAAGTGAGAGCCAGGTTTGCTATAATGAAGCTAATTTTTATGTCTGATGCTTGAGGATGGAACCATGAAATATGAACAGTGGAACCTGCGCCGGGCTGTCTCCTCAGACGCTCTGCGCCGGATGGAGCAGGCGGGGCTGCCGCCGCTGTGCGCCGCTGTGCTGTGCGCCCGGGGGCTGGACACGCCGGAAAAGGCGGCCGCGTTCCTGGCGGAAACGCCGGTTTTGCTGCGGGATCCCTTTTTGCTGCGGGACATGGACCGGGCTGCGGAGCGGATTTGCCGGGCGCTGGACCGGGGAGAGACCATTGCCGTCTATGGGGACTACGATGTGGACGGCATTACGGCCACCTGTCTGCTTCTGGAGTTTCTGCGGGAGCAGGGCGGACGGGCGATCAGCCATATCCCGGATCGGACGGGAGAGGGATACGGCCTGAATCCCGGCGCCATTGACACGCTCTTTCAGTGCGGCGCCAGCCTGATTATCACGGTGGACTGCGGCGTCACCGCAGTGCGGGAAGTGGAATACGCCAAAACCCTGGGGATGGATGTGGTGATCACCGACCATCACCAATGTAAGGGGGAGCTGCCCCGGGCCGCCGCGGTGGTGAATCCCCGCCGGCCAGACTGCCCGTATCCGTTCAAGGAACTGGCGGGGGTGGGCGTGGCTTTGAAGTTGGCCCTGGCTCTCACCCCGCCCGCCGGGCGGGAGGCGGTGCTGCGCCGCTACGGGGAGCTGGCCGCCGTCGGCACTGTGGCCGACGTAATGCGGCTGTCCGACGAGAACCGGACCCTGGTGCGGCGCGGGCTGTCCCTGCTGGCCGAAACCCGGCGGCCCGGGCTGCGGGCTCTGCTGCGGGAGGCGGGGTGTGAGGCAGGCAAAACCCCCACCGCCGTCACTATCGGCTACGGCCTGGCCCCCCGGATCAATGCTGCGGGTCGGATGGAGCGGGCGGACGTGGCCCTGGAGCTGCTGCTCACAAAGGACGAGGAGCGGGGACAGGCCCTGGCCCTGGAGCTTTGTGAGCTGAACCGGAAGCGGCAGGCCATCGAGCTTGCCATCTATGAACAGTGTGACTCCCTTCTTGCCCGCCAGCCCCAGCTGGCCGCGCCCGTCATTGTGCTGGCGGGGGAGGGCTGGCACCAGGGGGTGGTGGGCATCGTGGCCTCCCGGCTGGCGGAGAAGTACGCCTGCCCCGCGTTTATGATCAGCTTGGATCACGGCAAGGGAAAGGGATCCTGCCGCTCCTTCGGCGGCTTTAATCTGTTTGCCGCTCTGGAGCGGTGCGCGCCCCTGCTGGAGCAGTTCGGCGGGCATGCCCTGGCCGCCGGGTTTACCATTCGGGAGGAGAATATCCCCGCCTTCCGAGCGTCCATGGCCCGGCTGGTGTCCGGCTATTCCCAAGGGCGCCCCATGGCCACAGCCCTGGACGTGGACGCAGAGATCGACAGCTGCGCATGGCTCAGTTGCCAGCAGGTGGATGTCCTGTCCCTGCTGGAACCTTTTGGCGCCGGCAATCCTAAGCCGGTATTTCTGTTGCGCTCGGTGTGCGTACAATCCTGCTCCGATGTGGGCAATGGCCGTCATTTGAAGATGAAAGTGCGCCGGGACGGGGTGACGTTGGATGCGATTTTCTTCTCTGCCAATACCGCCGCCTGCGGTGTCGCCCCGGGGGACCGGCTGGACCTGGCCTTTCATCTGCAGGTAAACGAGTACCGGAACACCCGCGCGGTGCAGCTGCAGCTGTGTGATCTGCGCCCCGCTCCCACCCGGGCCCAGCTGGAGCAGACCCTGTTCCGCCGCCTGCGGCAGGGGGAGCTGCTCTCCCGCTGGGAGGCATCCCTGCTGCTGCCCGACCGGCAGGACTTTGCCCAACTTTGGCACTTTCTGGAGCAGAGCTGCGCCGCCGGCCCCGCGGTATCCCGGCTGGACCAGCTGGTGCGCCATGCGGTGAGGGGGCAGACCTGCCATGGCTCCTATGGAAAAACCCTGGTGTGCCTGCACGTCATGGACGAGCGGGGGCTGATCCAGGTCACGGTTTCCGACGATGTGATTTCCGTCTGCCTGCAGCCCCGGGAGGATAAAGTAGATCTGGAGCAGGCACAGATGATGAAGCGGCTGCGGGCCATTCTGGGCCCGGGGTCAGAGGGAGAGAGGAGGCGCCGCCATGGAGGAGAACATTCAGGAACGCTATGAGCAGCTGGAAAAGCGGGTGCTGGAGAACAACCCCAGCGCCGATACGGCGCGGCTGCGATCCGCCCTGGCATATGCCGATCAGCACCATGGGGGGCAGCTTCGCAAGAGTGGGGAGCCCTATATCACCCACCCCATCGCCGTGGCGGAGATCGTGGCCGACCTGGGGCTGGACATGGACTCCGTCATCGCCGCCCTGCTCCACGACTGCATCGAGGATACCGATTCCACCCACGACGACATCGCAAAGCAGTTTGGCGCCACAGTGGCCGAGCTGGTGGAGGGGGTCACCAAGCTGACCCGGATGCAGTATACCTCCAAGGAAGAGGAGCAGATGGAGAATCTGCGCAAGATGTTCATGGCCATGGCCAAGGACGTGCGAGTCATCCTCATCAAGCTGTGCGACCGGCTGCACAATATGCGCACCCTGGAGTACCAGTCTGAGCGCAAGCAGAAGGAAAAGTCCCTGGAGACCATGGAGATCTATGCCCCCATCGCCCACCGCCTGGGTATGCAGCGGCTGAAGTGGGAGCTGGAGGACCTGTCCCTGCAGTATCTGGACCCCATCGGATACAAGGAAGTCCAGGAGGAGCTGGATGAGCTCACCCGCCAAAACTCCGAATTCCTGGCCCGGATGCAGAGGCAGATTGAGGAACGCCTGGCCCAGGAGGGGGTCAAATGTACCGTATACGGACGGCTCAAGCACATCTATTCGGTGTACCGGAAGATGTACGCCCAGAGCAAGACCATCAAGGAGATCTTTGACATCTATGCCTTCCGGGTCATTGTGGAAGACATCCCCGCCTGCTATACGGTTCTGGGCTGCATCCATGATATGTTCAAGCCGGTGTTGGGCCGGTTTAAGGACTATATCGGCACCCCCAAGCCAAACGGATACCAGTCCTTGCACACCACCGTCATTGGCCGGGAGGGCATCCCCTTCGAGGTGCAGATCCGCACCTGGGACATGCACCAGACCGCCGAGTACGGTGTGGCCGCCCACTGGAAGTACAAGCAGGGCATGGCCAACAGCAAGCTGGGCAGCGAGAAGGAGTTTGAATGGGTACGCAAGCTGCTGGAAAGTCAGCAGGACGCCGACCCGGACGAATTTGTCCGCACCCTGAAGGTGGATATGTTTGCCGATGAGGTGTTCGTCTTCACCCCCAACGGGGACGTGAAGAGCCTGCCCGCCGGGGCCACGCCCATCGACTTTGCCTACTCCATCCATTCCGCCGTGGGCAATTCCATGACGGGGGCCCGGGTGAACGGGCGCATCGTCACCTATGACACCCCGCTGAAAAACGGCGATATCGTGGAGATCATCACCTCTAAGTCCGCCAAGGGCCCCAGCCGGGACTGGATGAACATCTGCAAGTCCAACGAGGCCCGCAATAAGATCCGCCAGTGGTTCAAGAAGGAGCGCCGGGAGGAGAACATTGCCACCGGCCGGGCGGCCTTTGAGTCGGAGCTGAAGCACCTGGGGCTGTCCATGGCCGCCATCACCGCCACCCCGGAGATTCTGGACGCGCTGCTCAAGCGGGTGCGGTTTGGCTCCCTGGACGAGCTATACGCCGCCATCGGCTACGGCGGTATGTCCGCCCAGAAGGCGGCCTCCCGGATGAAGGAGGAGCTGAGCCGCATGGGCCGGGTGGAGCGGCAGAATGCCGAGCGCCAGGCCATGCAGGAGAGCCTGTCCGCCGGCCAGACCATCTTCCCCGCCGCGGCCAAGCAGCCCGGCCCGGAGGCCAACCGGCCCCGCCGCTCAGAGAGCGGCATCATCGTGGAGGGGCTGGACAACTGCATGGTGAAGTTTGCCAAGTGCTGCACCCCCGTGCCTGGCGACCCGGTGGTGGGCTTTATCACCCGGGGCTACGGCGTGTCAATCCACCGGCAGGACTGCCCCAATGCCGACCCGGCCCGGCGCAAGCCGGAGGAGGCGGGCCGCTGGGTCAGCGTGTCCTGGGTGGACGGGGAGCAGGCGTCCTACCGCACCTCCCTGGAGATCTCCGCCAAGGACCGGGATGGCCTGGCCCTGGACGTGGCCATGGCCCTGTCCACTCAGAAGGTGAAGGTGAACAACCTCTCCGCCCGCAGTGAGCCGGACGGCTACGCCATGGTGTTCCTGGAGCTGTCCGTCAAGGACAAGCAGGAGCTCACCGGTGTGATCAACAAACTCTCCCAGATCCCCGGCGTGTTCCTGGTAAAGCGGGCGGGGGGCTGAGCTTCCGACGGAAAAGGTCTGGACTTTTCCGGCAAAGGGGTTGCGGCCGCCTGCGTTGCGCTTCGCTTTGCCCGTATGCTTGCCGACCGAGCGGTGCTTTGTCCAGGCCACAAGCCCTGACCAAAAACAGATGGAACTTAATGCGCGCCTGCGGGGGGCAAATCGTGTCAGGATGAACCGCCAGCAGAACGATATACCGAGGACAAGGAGCCAAAGATCAACATGCCAACCCCTGCCTTTCAGCCGCTGCTCTTCGGCGGCGATATCAACGTGTACAGCGTGGCCCGGGCCTTTCATGAGGCCTATGGGGTCAAAAGCATTGCCTACGGCAAATATGTTTCCTTCCCCTGCGCCTATAGCTCCATCATCGATTACCGGCCCTGTCCGGACAATGAGGACCCCGGAACCTTTCTGAGAAACGTGCAAACGGTGGCCGGGGAGCACAGGGACAAGACGGTGCTGGTCATCGGCTGCGGGGACGGCTATGTGAAGCTGGCCGCCCACCTGAGAAAACAGTTTCCCGCCAATGTGAAGTGCAACTATATCACCGGGGAAATGCTGGACCGGCTGACCAACAAGGAGGCGTTCTACGCTCTGTGCGACCAGTACGGCATCGACCACCCGGCCACCTTCGTCTACGAGGCATCTATGGGCCACGACTTCACCCTGCCCTGGCAGCCCCCCTACATCGCAAAGCCCGCCGACGGGGTGGCCTACTGGGCCACAGGACACAACGAGCTGAAAAAGGTCTATCTGTGCCAGAGCTGGGAGGAGCTGCTGTGCGCCCTGGATGAGGTGTACGCCGCGGGCTATCCCGGCAAGATGATCCTCCAGGAGTTTATCCCCGGGGATGACACCTATATGCGGGTGCTCACCAATTACTCGGACACCCGGGGCAGGGTAAAGCTCATGTGCCTGGGCCACGTGCTGCTGGAGGAGCACTCCCCCCACGGCATCGGCAATCATGCCGTCATCATCACCGAGCATGACCAGGCCCTGTGCGACAGGATCCGGGCCATGCTGGAGGACCTGGGCTATGTGGGCTTCTCCAACTTCGATATCAAGTTTGACCAGCGGGACGGGAAGTACAAGGCCTTTGAGATCAACTGCCGCCAGGGGCGCAGCAACTACTACGTCACCGGGGCGGGGGCCAACATCGCCCGGTATCTGGTGGGCGACCTGCTGGAGGGGAAAGACCTGCCCCTCACGGTGGTGGATCGGGAGACCATCTGGCGGATGATCCCCCGGCGGCTGGCCCTGACCTTTATCCCCAAGTCCTACCATGCCCGGATGAAGAAGCTGTTCCGCAGGGGCACCGACCACCACTCCATGGAGTACCGGCCAGACTACACCCCCAGGCGGATCTGGCGGATCTGGAAGAACCACATCGGTACCTATGTGCGCTTTTACAAGCACAACCGGAAGCCCAACGGGTAAGGAGCGGTTTTATGGAACAGAAGTTAGGGATACTGGGGGGCATGGGCCCCCAGGCCACCCAGGTGTTCTACCAGTTTGTGCTGGACCGCACCGACGCGGTCCGGGACCAGGACCACCTTCCCACCCTCATCCTCTCTGACACCCAGATCCCCGACCGGACCCAGGCCATCCTGTCCGGGGACACCAGGGAGTTGTACCAGCGGCTGCTGCGGGACGCCAAGCTGTTGGAGGACTGCGGCTGCACCGCCATCGCCATCCCCTGCAACACATCCCACTACTTTGTGGACCGGCTGCAGGGGGAGGTGGGCATCCCCATCCTCCACATGATCCGGGAGACCGCCCGGGAGCTGGCCAGCCAGGGGAAAAAGCGCCCCGGAATCCTGGCCACCGATGGCACCATCCGCACGGGGCTGTACCAAAAAGAGTGCGCCGCCCTGGGTCTGGATGCGGCGGCCCCCGATCCGGAGACCCAGCGGCTGGTCATGTCCATCATCTATGACGAGATCAAGCAGGGGGAGAGCGGCAGCCGGGAGAAGTTCGCCCACATTGACAAGGCCATCCGCAGGATGGGCTGCGACTGCGCGATTCTGGCCTGCACCGAGCTGTCCGTGTTTTCCACCTACCATCCTCTGCCCCCCTTCTACCTGGACGCCATGGCGGTGCTGGCACAGCGGGCGGTGCGCGCGTGCGGCTATCCCCTGCGCACCATTTGACCGATTCTACCCGAGAGGTGTTTCCCAATGGAGCTCAATCTCTACTCCTTGAACGACTACTGCGCCCTGCTGGAGCGGGAAAATCTGCTGGCCGCCCCGCTGCCCCGGGAGCTGGACCTGGGCCGGACGGTGGAGCTGGTTTCCTGCGATTCCCGGGACGTGGTTCCCGGTACTCTGTTCCTGTGCAAGGGCGCCCATTTCAAGCCGGAATTTTTGGCGGATGCCGCCCGGCGGGGGGCCTTCGCCTATGTGAGCGAAACCTCCTATCCCCAGGTGGAGCTGCCCTGTGTTCAGGTATCTGACCTGCGCCGGGCCATGGCCCGGCTGGCGGTGCAGTACTACAACGACCCCTCCCGGCGCCTGCCGGTAATCGGCATCACCGGCACCAAGGGCAAGTCGTCCACCACCTATTACCTGAAGTATATCCTGGACGAGTACCTGGCCGCCCAGGGCAGTTCCTGTGGGGTGATCTCCTCCATCGATACCTACGACGGGGTGGAGCGGTTTGAGTCCCACCTCACCACCCCGGAGCCGCTGGAGCTCCAGAGACATTTTGCCAATGCCCTGGCCTCCGGCCTGGGGTGCCTGGTGATGGAGGTGTCCAGCCAGGCCCTGAAGTACCACCGCACCCTGGGTGCCCGGTTCGCTGCGGCCTGCTTTCTGAACATCGGCCGGGACCACATCTCCCCGGTGGAGCACCCGGACTTTGAGGACTACTTCCACTCCAAGCTGAAGCTCTTCGCCCAGGCGGCGATTTCCTGTGTCAACCTGGACTGCGACCACGCCGGCGAGGCCCTGGCCGCCGCCCGGCGGGACTGTCCCCGGGTGATCACTTTCTCCCGGAAGGATCCCGCCGCCGATGTCTATGCCAGCGATATTCGCAAGGAGGGGCACGACATCCGTTTCCATGTGAAGGCCCAGGGCCTGGACCGGGACTTCCGCCTGACCATGCCGGGGCTGTTCAACGTGGAGAATGCCCTGGCTGCCATCGCCGTCTGCCTGGGGCTGGGCGTGCCGGAGTCCGCCGTGTACGCCGGGCTGGAGAAGGCCCGGGTGCCCGGCCGGATGGAGGTGTACGCCAATCGGGACGGCGCGGTCACCGCCATCGTGGACTATGCCCACAACCGCATGAGCTTTGAGACCCTGTTTCAGTCGGTGCGCTCGGAATACCCCGGCCGGCGGATCGTCACCGTCTTCGGCTGCCCCGGCAGGAAGGCCTTTGACCGCCGCCGGGACCTGGGGGAGGTGTCCGGGAAATACTCCGACCTGGTGATCCTCACCGAGGAGGACTCCGGGGAGGAGGACACCCTGTCCATCTGCCGGGAGATTGCCGGCCACGTGGCTGCCCAGGGCTGCCCCTATGAGATCCAGCCCAACCGGGGGGAGGCCATCCGCCGGGCGGTGCTCAGCTGTGAGCAGCCCTCCGTGCTGCTTATCACCGGCAAGGGGGCGGAGACGAGGCAGAAGCGTGGCGTGGAATATATCGACACCCCATCCGACGTGGACTACGCCCAGGCTTTCCTCCGGGAGTACGACGCACGGAAGTCCGCCCAGGCCCGGGGGGAGGAAGCGCCTGAAACCCAGGCCGGGGCCTGACCGCCTCCCACCATAATAATAACACAGACGAGGCCACCTGCCCATCCGGACAGGTGGCCTCTCCCACGCCCCACCCGGCCCGGGATGGGGTGTTTTTGGTCAACTGCTCCAGTTTGGCACAAAAAATGGCCTTCGGAACCGTTTTTCGCGGAACAGCATAGGTTGGGACAGCAACTGAAAAAGGAGCGCTGCCCATGAAACTTTCCCGCCTGCTCACCCCCCTGGGGCTATCCTGCCCGGATGCCGACCCGGACCTGACAGGGCTGACCTGCGACTCCCGGCAGGTGGAGCCGGGGATGCTGTTTGCCGCTCTGCCCGGCATCCACGCCCAGGGGACCCAGTTTATCCCGGAGGCCGTCCGCCGGGGGGCGGCGGCGGTGCTGACCAGCGGCCCGGCCGTACCCGGCGTGCCCACCGTGTCCGTGCCCAACCCCAGGGACACCCTGGCCCTGCTGGCCGGGGAGTTTTACGGCCACCCGGACCGGGAACTGGCCGTCATCGCCGTCACCGGCACCAAGGGCAAGACTACCACCGCCCACATGCTCCGGGACATCCTGACCGCCGCGGGGCACAAAACCGGGATGATGGGCACGCTGGGGGCCTTTGTGGGGCGGGAGCGGCTGGAGGAGATGGGCAACACCACCCCCGAGCCGGTGACCCTCCACCGGTTGCTGCGGCGCATGGCGGGCGGGGGATGCACCCATGTGGTGATGGAGGTGTCCTCCCAGGCCATGAAGCTGGGCCGGGCGGCGGGGATGGCGTTTGCCGCCGGGGTGTTCCTCAACCTTTCTCCCGACCACATCGGCCCCGGGGAACACGCCGATTTTGAGGAATACCGCGCCTGCAAGGCCGCCCTGTTCCGCCAGTGCGCCCTGGCGGCGGGCAACGCCGACGACCCCAGCTGGCCCTGCATCAAGGAGCAGATCCCCCCGGGCGTTCCCGTCTTTACCTTCGGCTTTGGGGGGCAGGCGGCCCTCCGGTGCGCCGCCATCGCCCCCGACCCGAACCGGCCCCTGTCCACCTTGGTTTCCGTGGCCGGTACGCCCCAGCCCTACCAGATCCCCATGCCGGGGCGGTTCAACGGGGCCAACGCCCTGGCCGCCATCGCCCTGAGCCGGGCCATGGGGGTGGAGGACGGGGCCATCCGGGAGGGATTGGCCCAGGTCTCGGTACCCGGCCGCACCCAGGTTTACCCCACGGACAACGGCGTGGCCGTCCTCATCGACTACGCCCACAACGGCGAGAGCTTCCGGGCCCTGCTGAGCGCGCTGCGGCCCCATGTGGCGGGGCGGATCCTCCTGGTGTTCGGCGCGGGGGGCGACCGCCCGCCCATGCGCCGCCGGGACATGGGCCGGGCAGCAGCGGAGGGGGCGGACTGGGCGGTGCTCACCGAGGATAACCCCCGGGGCGAGCCGGTGGAGGACATCTGTGACCAGATCGGGTCGGAGCTCCACGGCAAAATCCCCTACCAGATCATCCCCGACCGGCGGCGGGCCATCCGCTGGGCCCTGACCCAGGCACAACCCGGCGACCTGGTGGCCCTGCTGGGCAAGGGGCACGAGGAATACATCGAGACGGGCGGCGTGCGCCGGCCCTTCTCCGAGCGGGCCGTGCTGGACGAGTACTTCCGGGAATACCCGAGGGGCGGATAAATTTCCCCCGCCGTTGCACCCAAAGGGGCAACGGCGGGGCGCTGTTTTCCAGGGGGTGAGGGCGGCGCGCCCCCGGCTCCGCGCGCCGGGGGCCCATATTGGCCCATTCTCAGTGGAAAAGACGAAAAATGCCTCAGTTCGGATGGATTCGCCGGTGTTTGGGTTTGTTACACTTGTGTTACAAATGACCGGGAACGATTGACAGTTGGGGGGGACAACCGATATAATCACAGTACCCTGGAAACCAAAGATGGGAGGGTGCCACGCTCTTGTCCGCCCCACAAGGACAAGAGGATGGCTCATCCTCTTGCTTTGGGAGAGAGGGAAAACTGATAAGGAGGAAATCCGAACATGAGAAATCT
>CALXDP010000016.1 GCA_944387095.1 uncultured Oscillospiraceae bacterium | reverse complement strand
TTGGGGGAGGCGTACCAGATGTAGTCCATGTTGCGCAGGTTGGCGTCGGTGGAGGCCATGAAGTTGATCCACTCGTGAGCCTCATCCACGTTTTTCGCGTCCTTCATGATGCACATGGCGTCCGCGAACCAGTTGGAACCCTCGTCGGGGATGACGTAGGCCAGATTCTCATTATTTTCCAACATGGAAAGGTAGTCCCCGGCGTAGTAGGTGGCGATGGCGATGTTGTCGCCCTCCATGAGCTGGAAGATTTCGTCCATGCCCTTCCCCTGGTACACGCCCTGATCCCAGGCGTCGGCCACCAGCTGGTAAGCCTCTCGGATCTCATTCTCATCGGTGGTGTTCACCGAGTAGCCCAGGTACATCAGGGCCATGCCGAAGGCGTCCCGGGAGTTGTCGATGAGCAGCACATCGCCGGCGGCGGTGTCGTCAAACATGGCGCTCCAGCTGGTGATGGGCTCATCCACCATGGTGGTGTTGTAGATGATGCCCAGGGTGCCCCAGGTGTAGGGGACGGTGTACTCATTATCCGGATCATAAGACAGATTCTTGAACCGGTCTGCAATCTTCTCAAAGTTTGGGATCTGGTCGTAGTCCAGGGGCTGGAGCCAGTCCTCCTCGATGAGCTGGGAGATCATATAGTCAGAGGGGACGACAACGTCTGGGGTAATGGCACCCTGGCTGAGCAGGGAGTAAAGTTCCTCATTGCTGGGAACCTCGTTGTAGTTGACGGTGATGCCGGTCTGCGCCTCGAACTCTTCAATGAGGCTCTCGTCAATGTACTCGCCCCAGCTGTAGACGACCACCTCCCGCTGGCCTTCGTTGTTGTTGGTGGCGGTACCGGCGGTCTGATTGGGGTCGCCGGATGTGTCCACCCGCTCCACGGAGCAGGCGCCGAGAAACAGGGTGGCGGCCAGGGCGCAGGCGAGGGTCAGGGCAACGATTTTTTTCAACTGATCATTCCTCCAAAATTTTTGTGGTTATCTTCAGGTCGTAAGACCAAAAGAACGATAAAAATGACGTCTGGCAGAATTCGCGCCGGCAGGCGCGAAAAAGTTGGGATCCGCTTTTCCCGGCGACATGCGTGTGGGGGAAAACGCTTCCCGGCCTGCAAACGTGACGGCTTCCTCCTTTTGGGAACCCGGCGAAACCCAGCGCAACGCGGGTTCAGTGGGGAGAGGAGGGACAGGGAGCAGGCTTCGTGTTCACCCCACGGCGGAAACGAAGCCGCGCGGACTTTGCGGCGACTCAGTATTGCCGCCTGGCCTCCGCCTTGGCGATGCGGGCCTCCCGGATGTTGTTGACCACCAGCAGGGCCAGCACCACCACGAACAGCAGGGTGGACACGGCGTTGATCTCCGGAGAGATGCGCCGGCGGGCCATGGAGTAGATCTCCCGGGCCAGGGTGGAGGCGGAGGAGCCGCCGGTGAAATAGGAGATGACGAAGTCGTCCACGCTCATGGTAAAGGCGATCAGCGCCCCTGAGATGATGCCCGGTTTGATCTCGGGCAGGATCACCTTGAAGAAGGCCCCCATCCAGGTGCAGCCCAGGTCCCGGGCGGCGTCCACCAGATGACGGTCCATCTGCCGCAGCTTCGGGCCCACGGACAGGATCACATAGGGAATGTTGAAGGTGATGTGGGCGATGAGCATGGTGCCGAAGCCCAGGGACAGCTCCGGGAAGGTGATGCGGTACACCGAACCGAACAGGTTCAGGGTGACCTGGTAGTTGGCGGCGAACTCATTCCAGAAGCCAAACACCGCCACGAACAACAGGCACAATGACACGCCAGTGACGATGTCTGCGTTGGTCATTGGAATGTTGTTCACTGCCAGCAGCGCCCCCCGGGTACGCCGGCGCATGGAGTAAAAGCCCACGGCGGCGAAGGTGCCCGCCACGGTGGCGATCACCGTGGCCAGGATGGACACCAGCAGGGTGGTGTACACGCTCTGCATGATGGAGCGGTCCTGGAACAGCTCCTCATACCAGTGCAGGGAGAAGCCCTGCCACACCACGTTGCTGTTGCCGGCGTTGAAGGAAAAGATGATCATGAGCAGGATGGGGGCGTACAGGAACAGGAAGACCAGGGCCATGAACAGCCGGCTTCCCACGCGGCGCTGCTTTCTCATAGCACCACCGCCTGTTCTTCCCCTTCGCCAAAGCGGTTCATCACCCACATGCAGATGATGACAATGATCATCATCACCAGGGCGATGGCGGATCCCAGATGGGGGTTGTACGCCCCGCCCAGAAATTGCAGCTCAATGAGGTCGCCCAGCATCATATGGGTGCCGCCTCCCAGCAGCCGGGAGATGGCGAAGGTGGACACCGAGGGGACGAACACCATGGTCACCCCAGACAAGATGCCCGGCAGGGACAGGGGAAAGATCACCTTGCGGAACACCCCGGCGGAGTTGGCCCCCAGATCCTGAGCCGCCTCCAGCAGGGAGCGGTCCAGCTTGACGATCACCGAATAGATGGGCAGGATCATAAAGGGCAGGTAGTTGTATACCATGCCCAGCACCACCGCCCCCTGGGTGCGGATCATGCGGAAGTATTCAATATCTGTTCCAAAGATGCTGTTGATGAGATCAAACAGGCCAATGGCGTCAAAGAGCTGATTGAGCAGGCCGTTGTTCTCCAGAATGGCCATCCAGGAGTAGGTGCGCAGCAGGAAGTTGACCCACATGGGCAGCATGATGAGCACTGTGGCTACGCGCTGGAAGCCGGGGCCCTCCTTAGCCATCACATAGGCCAGAGGATAGCCAATGAGCAGGCAGATGAGGGTGGCGATGATGGCCAGCTGGAAGGAGCGGATAAAGATGGACACATAGGTGCCCATGCCGGCGAAGTTGGCCATGGTGGGGTCGAAGGCGGCGGTGGTGAAGGCGTAGATCACCACCACAATGATGGGGGCGATGACGAACAGGGCCATCCACACCACGTAGGGCAGGGCCAGCAGGGAGCGCTTACTCTTCATGGTGGCTGCCCTCCTCCTCATCGGGGACATAGTCCGCGTCGCCGATCTCTTCATATTCCTCGGAGTAGGAGGAGTAGTCGCCGAACAGGCCGGAGTACTGGCTCTTTTTCATGACATGAATGCCGTCGGGATCGATCTTGATGCCGATGTTGCTGCCCACGGGACAGTAATCGGTGGTCTGGATGAGCCATTTGAAGCCGTAGAAGTCCACGATGGTGTCGTAATGGACCCCCTTGAAGGTGACCGCGGTGACGGTGCCACGCAGCTGGCCGTTGCCCTCGTCCACAATGTCCACGTCCTCGGGGCGGATGACCACGTCCACCGGCTCGTCCTGGTCAAACCCCTTGTCCAGGCACTGGAACTTCCGGTTGAAGATCTCCACCACTCCGTCGGCGCGCATGACGCCGTCCAGGATATTGGACTCGCCGATGAAGTCGGCCACAAAGGCGTTTTTGGGCTCGTTGTAAATGTCCTCCGGAGTGCCGATCTGCTGGATCTTTCCCTGGTCCATGACCACCACCGTGTCGCTCATGGCCAGGGCTTCCTCCTGGTCGTGGGTGACGTAGATGAATGTGATGCCCATCTCCTGCTGGATGCGCTTGAGCTCCCCCTGCATGTCCTTGCGCAGGCGCATGTCCAGGGCCCCCAGAGGCTCGTCCAGCAGCAGCACCTTGGGCCGGTTGACCAGCGCCCGGGCAATGGCCACCCGCTGCTGCTGTCCGCCGGACAGGGCGGAGACAGGGCGCTTCTCAAAGCCCTTGAGGTTGACCACCTCCAGCATTTCCATCACCCGGTCATGGATCTCCTGTTTGGAGAGCCTGACTTTTTTGGAGACAGTTTTACCGCCCTGTTCCACCGTTTGCGTGCGGGGAATACGCAGGCCGAAGGCCACGTTTTCAAACACGTTCAGGTGTGGGAACAGGGCGTATTTCTGGAAGACGGTGTTCACCGCCCGCTTGTGGGGGGGAACATCATTCATCCTCACGCCGTCGAAAAAAACGTCCCCTGAGGTGGGAGACAAAAACCCTCCGATGATCCGGAGCGTGGTTGTCTTGCCGCACCCGCTGGGGCCCAGCAGCGTGAGGAATTCTTGGTCATTGATATACAGGTTGATGTGGTCCAGCACTACGTCGCCGTCATAGGACATGACGCAGTCCGACAGGCGGATCAGCTCCTTGGACATGTATCCTCCCCCATTTCTCTGCTTCTGCGCGGCTCAGGCGAAAATCCGGGGCCTTTTAGAAGGATTCCCCGGACACCTGCGTTTGTATGACCCGCTGCCGCCAAAAGCAGCCGTTTCTAAACAATGTCAGCTCCCTCGATATAGTGCCCGGCGTCGTGCCCTCCAAGCGGACAGCCGGCAGCGCCGGCCCGGGGTTTCACGGATAGCGAGATACACTATATTATGCCGGGGGCCAATTGTCAATCATTTTCCGGAAAAATTTTGGGGAATTTGGGGGTAGAGGCGGAAAAAGCCCCCCGGCGGCGCAGGCTGCCGCAGGGGGATGTCCGGGGCACGGGGGAGAGGGGCCGCATCCGTCAGCAGCCAAGGGGATAGTCCGGGAAATACTCCGCTACGAAGTCCACGTCTTTCACCGTCCACTCCCGGTCGTTGAGGTGGTTGAGGCATCCGGCATCGGTGGTGAAGTCAAACCTCAGTTTGTAGGAGTACAGAGCCTGGCGGGAGCGGCCATACCGTCTGTTGTCCCGCTCCCGGCCATATTTGCCGTCCCCCAGCAGGGGATGGCCGGCGGCGGCGAACTGGGCCCGGATCTGATGGGTGCGGCCGGTAATCAGGTCGCACTCCAGCAGGGACAGGCTGTCTCGCACTGCCAATGTTTTATATAAGGTAAGGGCGGTCTTGCCTCCGGGCACCGGATGGTCAAACACTTTTACCTGGGCTTTCTCCTCGTCCTTCCGAAGAAAGCCCTTCAGCTCGCCCTCCGGGGGAGTCATTTTGCCCCGCACCACGCACAGGTACAGCTTGGTCAGCTCCCGGTCCCGGATCTTTTGGTTCATCACCCGCAGGGCCTCGGCGTTCTTGGCGGCGATGACGATGCCGCCGGTGTTCCGGTCGATGCGGTTGCATAGGGCGGGGGCGAAGGAGTTCTCCCAATAGGGGGACCACTCCTTCTTCTGGTAAAGGTAGGCTTGGATGTGGGTGATGAGGGTGTTCACCCGCTCGTGGTCGTCCGGATGGACCACCAGGCCGGGGCGCTTGTTCACCAGCAGCAGGTTTTCATCTTCGTAGACGACGTCCAGCTGGGGCTGAAACACGGACAGGAATGCATTCTCCCGGCTGGGGGTTTCAAAAAACTCGTCGTTGATGTATAATTGAAGCACATCCCCCGCCGCCAGGCGCACATCCCGCTTGGCGCCCTTGCCGTTGACCTTCACCCGCTTGAGCCGGATATATTTCTGGGCCAGGGGGGCGGGGAGCAGGGGCAGGGCCTTGGCCAGCCAGCGGTCTAGCCGCTGCCCGGCGTCGTTTTTTCCAATGGTGAACTCTCTCAAAGGAACGCCCTCCTGTCCAGTGGGGGTTGTTTCCATCATCATATCACAGTTCCGCTCCGGAAAAAAGAGAGAAAAATGCAAGAAAGTATTTGACAATGCAAGCCCTATTTAGTATAATACCATTCGTGCCATTATGCGAGGTGTGCCCATGAAACTGGATTTGAAGCGTATCGCCAGCCAGCCCGGCCAGGTGCTGCCCTTTGCCTTTTCGTTGGATCTGAGCCAGCTGGAGTGGAATGGGACGCATCCCGCGCCCCAGCCCATCGCGGTGGAGGGAATTGTGCGGAATATGGCGGGGGCCTTACTGCTCCAGGCCAGCTTGATCGGAACGCTTTCCCTGATCTGTGACCGCTGCGCCAAGCCCTATACCAGGGAGAAGCGGGTGGATTACGAGACCCTGCTGGCCATGGAGCTGGAAAACGGAGAGAGCGATGACATCGTCTTGGTGGATCGGGACGGTCAGCTGGATCTGGATGAGCTGATGGGCGATGTGTTTCTCCTCAATTTGGACACAAAAAACCTCTGCGCTGAAGACTGTAAGGGGCTTTGCCCCGGCTGCGGGGCCAACCTGAACGAGGAGAGCTGCCGCTGCAAGAAAGAGGTAGACCCCCGGCTGGCCAAGCTGGCCCAGCTGCTGGAGGGCGAGGACTGAAGGAATGCTGTGTCCCGGACATGGACCGACAAGGAGGTGTCAAAATGGCCGTCCCCAAGAGTAAAGTATCCAAACAGCGCCGGAACAAGCGCCGTAGCGCCGTGTGGAAGCTGGACACGCCCAGTGTCAACACCTGCCCCAAGTGCGGTGCTGTCCGGCTGCCTCACCGCGTGTGTAAGAACTGCATGACCTACAATGGTCGCGAGCTCACCGCCGCCGCTGAGAACTGAGCGCTGTGAAAGGATGAAAAGGCCCGCCGCAGAACTTCTGCGGCGGGCTTCCGCATGTGCGGGGCCTTTTCTCTTGGCCCCGCTGCGGGAAACCCTTTCTTTTTTCTTTTCAATTTGCTATACTCTTATAATGGATGTTTCTCAGGCAGCGCCTGATTTCGATTGGAGGTATCGCCATGCCCAGACCCCTGGTAGCCATTGTTGGACGGCCCAATGTGGGAAAGTCCATGCTCTTTAATAAACTGGCCGGCAAGCGCCTGTCCATTGTGGAGGATACCCCCGGGGTGACCCGGGACCGTCTGTATGCCGAGGCGGAGTGGCGGGGCCGGGTGTTCGACCTGGTGGACACCGGCGGCATCGAGCCGGGCACCGACGACCAGATCCTGGCCTTTATGCGGGAGCAGGCGGAGATTGCTATTTTCTCCGCCACGGTGATCGTCTTTGTATGCGATATCCGCACCGGTATGACTGCCGCCGACCAGGAGGTGGCCGGGATGCTCCAGCGCTCTGGAAAGCCGGTGGTGTTGGCGGTGAACAAGATGGACGCCACCGGGCCCACCGACCCGGACATCTACGAGTTTTACAACCTGGGCCTGGGGGACCCCTATCCCGTGTCCGCCGTCCACGGCCATGGTACCGGCGACCTGCTGGACGCCTGTTTTCAGTACTTTCCCCCGGAGGAAGAGGAAGAGCCGGAGGATGACATAATCAAGGTGGCCATTATTGGAAAGCCCAATGTGGGCAAGTCCTCCCTGGTCAATCGGATCCTGGGACAGGAACGGGTGATCGTGTCCAATGTGGCGGGCACCACCCGGGACGCAGTGGATAGCTATTTTGAAAACGAGACGGGGAAATACCTGATCATCGACACCGCCGGAATGCGCCGCAAGTCCAAAGTGGACGACCGCATCGAGAAGTTTTCCGTGCTCCGGGCCACCATGGCCATTGAGCGAAGCGACGTGTGCCTCATTATGATCGACGCCAACGAAGGGGTCACGGAACAGGATACCAAGGTGGCGGGGCTGGCCCATGAGGCGGGCAAGGCCTGCATCATTGTGGTCAATAAGTGGGACGCGGTGGAGAAGGACGACAAGACCATGAAGCGTGTGGAGGAGGATGTGCGCCGGGATCTCAGCTATATGACCTACGCCCCCATCCACTTCATCTCCGCCCTGACGGGCCAGCGGGTGGGCCAGCTGTTCCAGCTCATCCAGAGCGTGGTCAACCAGGCGTCCATGCGCATCCCCACCGGGGTGCTCAACTCGGTGTTGGCCGACGCCCAGACCCGGGTGCAGCCTCCCACAGACAAGGGCCGCCGGCTGAAAATCTACTATATGACCCAGATCGGCGTCAAGCCGCCCCACTTCGTCATCTTCTGCAACGACGCCAAGCTGTTTCACTTCTCTTACCAGCGATACCTGGAAAATCAGATTCGGAATACCTTCGGCCTGATGGGCACCCCAGTGCGCATCACCATCCGGCAGAAGGGAGACAAGGAGGATTGAGCCCATGCTCTCTCATATGATTCAGCAGTCCGGGGTCACCGGCGGCTGGCTGGCTCTGGCCGCCCTGGGTACGGCGGTGGTGTCCTACTTCCTGGGCTGCTTCAACGGCGCGGTGGTGGTCTCCCGCTATCTCCTGCGGGACGACGTGCGAAGTCACGGCAGCGGCAACGCCGGCCTGACCAACTTTTACCGCACCTTCGGCGGGCCCCTCACCCTGGCTGTCATACTCTCAGATGTGCTCAAAGCGGTGATCGCCGTGCTGTTTTCCGCATGGATCGCCGGTATGCTCTCCCCGGCACTGGTGCCCCTGGGGAAGTACTGGTCGGGGCTGTTCTGCCTGCTGGGGCACATGTACCCCTGCACCTTCCAGTTCCGGGGTGGAAAGGGAATCCTGTCCGGCGGCGCCATCGCCCTGATGATGGACTGGCGGGTGGCCCTGGTGGTGTGGGGCGGCTTCCTCATTCTGGCGGGGGTCACCAAGTACGTGTCTCTGGGCTCCTGCTGGGCGGGGCTGTCCTTCCCCTTTGTGTCCGGGTTCGTTTACCAGGATACGCTGGTTACCCTGCTGGCCATTGTGGTCGGGGGGCTGATTTTGTGGAAGCACCGGGGGAATATCGTGCGGCTGGTGACTGGGACGGAATCCAAGTTTGCCCTGCACAAAAAAGCCGCCCAGCCGGCGCCGGAACCGGAGAAAACCGCTGGGGAACCGGAGGAGACACCTGGGGAGGAACCCGCCCAAGAGGCGGGGCTGGAGGAAACGGAACAGCCCGCCGGGATAGAGGAGAAAAAGGCATGAGAGCGGCGGTGATCGGAAGCGGGGCCTGGGGCACCGCGTTGGCCTTGGTCTTGCTGGAAAATGGACACGAGGTGACCCTGTGGAGCCATACCCAGGAGGAGAGCGATGTGCTGCGCCAGCACCGGGAAAACCCCATGCTCCAGGGGGTGTCCCTGCCGGAGCAGCTGGAATTGACCACGGATCTGGCCTGTGTCAAAGACTGCCAGGTGATCGTGCTTGTCACGCCGTCCTTTGCCGTCCGGGAGACGGCCCGCAAAGTTGGGTTGTTGGCCGATGCGGGCACCCCGGTGGTGCTAGCCTCCAAGGGCATTGAGAAGGGCACCTCTCTGTTGCTGCACCAGGTGGTGGAGCAGGAGCTGGGTGGGAAATGTCCCGTGGTGGTGCTGTCCGGGCCATCCCATGCGGAAGAGGTGGGGCGGCGCCTGCCCACCGCTGTAGTGGTGGCCTCGGAGAATCGCCAGGCCGCGCTGCTAGTCCAGGAGCTGTTCATGAACCAGCGTCTGCGCATCTACACCTCTCCGGACATTGTAGGGGTGGAAATCGGCGCGGCCATGAAGAATATCATCGCCCTGTGTGCGGGCTGCTGCGACGGCATGGGCTACGGGGATAATACCAAGGCCATGCTCATGACCCGGGGGCTGACGGAGATCGCCCGGCTGGGGGTGGCTATGGGCGCCCGGAAGGAAACCTTCGCCGGCCTGGCCGGGGTGGGCGATCTGATCGTCACCTGTACCTCCATGCACTCCCGCAACCGCCGGGCGGGCATTCTGGTGGGGCAGGGAAAGAGCATCGGGCAGGCCATGAAGGAGCTGGGCGGTGCGGTGGTGGAGGGCTACTATGCCGCCGCCAGCGCCAAGGAGCTGGCGGACAAGGCCGGTGTGGAGATGCCTATTACCTTTGGAGCCTATGAGGTGCTGTATGAAGGGAAGGACCCGCGGGAGGTACTCCACCGCCTGATGGCCCGTCAGGCCAGGGATGAGCAGGAGCCAGAGGAGTCCTGGCTCTGAGCGGCCAACCGCAGACCAAACATAAAGAGGCGCCGGGACGTCTTTGCAGAACGTCCCGGCGCCTTTCCATCGGCCCGGCAGGCAAGTTTTTGACTCCATAGGAACTCAGACCGGAGCAGCGGAGGGAATGCCCTCCAGATCCAGCAGGGCGCGTTTTCGCTCCAGCCCCCCGGCATAGCCGGTGAGGCTGCCGTCGGAGCCGATCACCCGGTGGCAGGGGATCAAAATGGAGATGGGATTGCGCCCCACAGCTCTGCCCACCGCCTGTGCGGACATGGACTGCAGCCCCCGCTGTCTGGCCAGCTGGGCAGCCAGGGCCTTGTATGTGGTAGTGCGGCCATAGGGGATGCGCAGGAGCAACCGCCACACATCCTGCTGAAAGGGGGTGCCCTCCGGATGCAGAAGGGGGATGGGGCCGGGGTCTTTTCCCTGGAAGTAGGCTGTGAGCCAGGTATGAGCCTGGGTGAAGATGGGCAGTACTCCCTCCCGCGCCTCCGGGCGCAGCAGGCGCTGGGCATACCTCTGACCCGGAAACCACAGCCCTGTCAGGGCAGAGCCATCGCTGGACAGAAGGATTTTCCCCAGGGGGGAGGAATAATCGCTGATGTATTGCATGGAAAGCCCCCAGACAAAACGGTATTTTATGGCGAAACCAGGTGCCCGGCGGGCGCGGCCGGGTCAGATCAAAAGAAAACGCCCTCTGGCAGGAGGGGAACTCCCACCGCAGAGGGCGTTTCATATTTTTCGGAATCCAAATTACACGGCGCGGGTAACCTTGCCGGAGCGGAGGCAGCGGGTACACACATAAACGTGCTTGGGAGTGCCGTCCACCACAGCCTTCACGCGCTTGACGTTGGGCTTCCAGGGGCGGTTGGAGCGGCGGTGGGAGTGGGAAACCTGAATGCCGAAATTGACGCCCTTGCCGCAGAACTCACATTTGGCCATATTGACAAACCTCCTTGCTGCTTGGATTTGTATTCATACAATAACTAGGTTATCTTAGCAGATGTTTGCCGAAAAATCAAGCCCGAAATTTCAGCAAACAGCTATTTTTTTCCGGGGGGATCTGTGGTACAATAATCAAGATTTCAGTTTTGCACATAGAATGGAGGAGAGGTCATGCTGTCTGCACCGGGTATCCGTCTTGGCACGATCATTGACAATTTCAAGTTTGAGGTTCTATTTGGGCCAGAGGGCTATCGGGAGCGGGAGATCACCACGGAGGATGTAAACCGCCCGGGCATGCAGCTGACCGGCTTCTTTGACTACTTTGACGAGAAACGCATTCAGATGATCGGCCTGGTGGAAACCTCCTATCTGGAGCGGTTGACCTCGGAGGAGCGCAGACACCGGTTTGACATGCTGCTGAGCTACCACGTGCCTGCCCTCATCCTGGCCCGCAATCTGGAGCCCTTCCCCGAGCTGACGGAGATGGCGAAGAAGCACAACCGGGTGCTGTTGCGCACCAAGGAGAACACCGCAAACATCATGAGTACCCTCATCGCCTATCTGCGCATGGCCCTTTCTCCCACCATCACCCGCCATGGCGTGTTAGTGGAGGTGTATGGCGAGGGGGTGCTGCTCATGGGCGAGTCCGGCGTGGGCAAGAGCGAGACAGCCATCGAGCTGGTCAAGCGGGGCCACCGGCTCATTGCCGATGACGCGGTGGAGATCCGCCGGGGCCTAAACAACCGGCTGTTTGGTACCGCTCCTGAGCTGATCCGCCACTATATCGAGCTGCGGGGCATCGGTGTGGTGGACGTGCGCCGGCTGTTTGGTATGTCCGCGGTAAAATTTGACTCCACGGTGGACCTGCTGATCAATCTGGAGGTCTGGAAGGACGGGGCCATCTATGACCGTCTGGGGGCGGACGAATTCTTTACGCCCATTCTGGATGTGGAGATTCCCACCTTGACGATCCCGGTGAAACCCGGGCGGAACCTGGCAGTGATCATCGAGGTGGCCGCCATGAACAACCGGAACAAGAAGATGGGGCACAACGCCGCGCTGGAGTTTGCCCATCAGGTGGACCAGCATATCCAGCGCGAGACTGCGGCCAAAGAACAAAACCAGATCTGACCGGAGCGGGAAACGGAACCCCGGAGGGAAAAATATGTGCGGAATTGTAGGATACATTGGAGCGCAGCAGGCCACGCCCATTCTGCTGGATGGGCTGGCCCGGCTGGAATACCGGGGGTATGACTCCGCCGGTGTGGCTGTATACAGCGACGGGATTTTGAAGGTGGCAAAGGCCAAGGGCCGTCTCCAAGTGCTCTCTGATATGCTTCAGAGGGGCGCTGCCATCCACGGGCAGGTGGGCATCGGCCACACCCGGTGGGCCACCCACGGCGCCCCGTCAGACATCAATGCCCACCCCCAGGTCAGCCGCAGCGGCAAGATCGCGGTGGTACATAACGGCATCATTGAGAACTATTCGGCTTTGAAGGAGTTTCTGGTCAGCCAGGGCGTGCCATTTGCGTCAGATACGGATACCGAGGTGGTGGCCCAACTCATTGAGTACTTCTATGACGGCGACCTACTCCAGGCGGTGGGCCGGGTACTCCACCGGATCGAAGGCGCTTATTCTTTGGGCATTTTGTGCGCCGACACCCCGGATCAGCTCATTGCCGTACGCCGGGACAGCCCTCTGATTTTGGGCGTGGGGGAGGGCGAGAACTTTTTGGCCTCTGACGTCACCGCCATTCTCCGGCACACTCGGGAAGTCATCTACATGGACGACGGCGAGGTGGCGGTGCTCACCCGGGAGGGCATTGAGTGCTACAACCACTTTCTCCAGCCGGTGGAAAAGGAGGTCTCCCATGTGGACTGGGAGATCGACGCGGCGGAAAAAGGCGGCTATGAGCATTTCATGTTCAAGGAGATCATGGAGCAGCCTGAGGCTTTGCGCCGGGCCATCTTCCCCCGGATCAAGGACGGACAGGTGTACCTGGAGGACTTGGAACTGTCCGATGAATATATCCGGGAGATCCGGAAGATCTACATCGTGGCCTGCGGCTCCTCCTACCATGTGGGCATGGTGGGGAAATATAACCTGGAGCGAATCCTGCGCCTGCCGGTGGAAGTGGCACTGGCCTCGGAGTTTCGCTACCGGGAGCCCATTGTGGACGGGCACACTCTGGTGATTGTGATCAGCCAGTCCGGGGAGACCCTGGACACCATGGCCGCCCTGCGGGAGGCCAAGCGGCTGGGGGGGAAAATCCTGTCCATTGTCAATGTGGTGGGCTCGTCCATCGCCCGGGAATCGGACGTGGTACTGTACACCTGGGCGGGGCCGGAGATTGCCGTAGCCACCACCAAGGCTTACTCCACCCAGCTGGCTGTGCTGGATCTGCTGGGGCTGTATTTTGCCCAGCGGCTGGGGACTATGGAAAAGGAAGCCTATGACCAGATTGTGCAGGAAATGCTACTCCTGCCGGTAAAGATGGAGCAGGTGCTGGAAAATCGGGAGGACATCCAGTACTACGCCTCCCAGTATTTCAACCACAACTCGGTATTCTATATTGGACGGAATCTGGACTACGCCCTGGGCCTGGAGGGCTCCCTGAAGCTGAAAGAGATCTCCTATATCCACTCTGAGGCCTATGCCTCTGGAGAACTAAAGCACGGTACGATCTCTCTCATTGAGACGGGGACGCTGGTGGTGGCTCTGGCAACCTATAGCGGCCTGTTTGAAAAGGCCATGAGCAACGTGGTGGAGGTGAAGAGCCGGGGGGCGGATGTGTTGGCCCTCACCACCGAACCACACCGGGAAGAGATGGGGAAGGTCGCCAATGGCCTTATCACCATCCCGGAAACGCACCCCATGCTGCTGCCCTCCCTGGGGGTGGTACCGCTGCAGCTGTTTGCCTATTATGTGGCCCTGATGCGCGGCTGCGACATTGATAAGCCCAGGAATCTGGCCAAGAGCGTGACGGTGGAGTAACGGTCCCCACCCGCCGGTGCGAAAACTGGTGAGCTTTCCCCGTGAGGCTTGAGGGAGCGTTCCAAAGGCAGTCATACAAAGAAGCCATGTCCGCATACCCTATGGCAGGGGGTGCGGACATGGCTTTCTTATCGGAACTGAGCGGTATTATTTGGGGTGGGCCGCTGTTGGCGGCCTTCTTGCTGGTGGGCGGGTACTACTCTATCCGCACCGGCTTTTTTCAGCTGTTCCGTTTCCCTGTGTGGTGGCGGATCTCAGTGGGTTCCCTGCTGCGTCGGAAGAAAAAGGAGAAACGCGGGGGTGTGACGCAGCTCCAGGCCCTATCCACCGCCCTGGCGGCCACCATCGGCACCGGCTCTATCGCCGGGGTGGCGGCGGCCATCTTCTACGGGGGGCCGGGGGCGGTGTTCTGGATGTGGATTTCCGCTTTCCTCGGAATGATGACCGGATGTGCGGAGAAAATTCTGGCGGTGCGCCACCGGGAGCGCGGCCCAGATGGTCAGTGGCGGGGCGGCCCTATGGAATATATCCGGAAGGGGCTGAACTTGTCGGGACTGGCCAAGCTGTACGCCCTGCTGTGCGTGGCGGAGACCCTGGCTGGGGGCAACCTGGCCCAGTCCAACTCCATCGCCACCTCCCTGGCCTCCGCCGCCGGGGCAAACCGGCTGGCGGTGGGGGTAGTGCTGGCGGTGGTAGTGGCTGTGGTGCTGGTGGGGGGCATCCGCCGGGTGGGTCGGCTGAGTGAGCTGCTGGTGCCGCTGATGGCTCTGCTGTTTATCGGCGGCGGGGCGGTGGTCATCCTCTGCCATGCCCAGGCCATCCCGGACGCGCTGTCGGACATCGTCCGCTATGCCTTTGAGCCAAGGGCGGCGGCGGGGGGCTATTCCATGGGGCTGGCGCTGCGCTACGGTGTGGCCCGGGGGGTATTTACCAATGAGGCGGGGCTGGGCATGTCCGCCATCGCCCACGCCTGCGCCGATGTGGAAGAGCCGGCGGAGCAGGGAATGTGGGGTATATTCGAGGTGTTTTTTGCCACCCTTGTCATCTGTACGGTCACCGCTCTGGTCATCCTCACCTCGGGGGTCTATACCCCGGAAGCCGCACTGGCCATGATAGAGAGCGGAGCAGTTCCCGACGGAGCCCTGGGCGCGCCCCTCACCGCGTCCGGATTTGCTACGGTGTTTGGCAGGGCGGGGGAGTGGATCGTATCTGTCAGCCTGATCCTCTTCGCTTTCACCTCCTTGCTGGGGGCAGGCTACTATGGACGCCGGGGGCTGGAGACCCTGACTTCATCCCGGCTGGCCATGGGACTGTATCAGCTTGTCTTTCCGGGCTGCGTCATTCTGGGGGCGGTGGCTGACCTGTCGGCAGTGTGGGAGCTGGTGGACTTGCTCAACGGTTTACTGGCCGTCCCCAACCTGATCGCGCTGCTGCTGCTGTCTCCGGAGGTGCTGCGCTTGCTGCGCCAATGGATGGCGGGACAGCACAGAAGGGAGAGCACCGGCGGGCAGGCTCCGGGGGAGCAGACGGCACAGGGGCCGGGAAGAAAACGCCGGTGGAGAGAGCGTAGCCATGGGCACGCGTCTGAAAACCGGGAGCGCTCCGGGAAAAGGCGGAGAGATGTGAAAAAATAGCTTGACATTGGAGAAAAAGCTGGTATAATAACTTGCGTTGACCCAACGTGCCAGCCGATGCAGCGGTATCGAAGAGGTCATAACGAGCACGATTGGAAATCGTGTAGCGGCTGAAACCGCTCGAGGGTTCGAATCCCTCCCGCTGCGCCAACCCCGGAACCCTTGTGGTTCCGGGGTTTTTCTTATATTTCAACGGTTTGAGGGCATTTTTTGAACTACTTCAAAGGACATGGAAATACACGAAAAAACATGGTGAACTACACAGAAACTACACAGTAAAACGGAAAAATCTACACAGTTATTTTGCGGCCAGTTTCTGGTTCAAAATCTGGGCGGTTTTTTCTCTCCGGGCTTCTCGGAGGTGGGTGTAGACATCCTGGGTCATGGCGGCGGCGTGATGGGCGGCGAGGCATCCGCTGTCAACGCCATCCAGAACCGGGTCGCGCTGCCCACAGCGGAGCAGGGCGGGAGATTGCCCGGCGGTGAGACCGTACAGACAGAGTGGCAAAATATGGATATGCCCCAGAGAATTGATTTGCAGACGGCGGAACAACGGCTGCAAAACGCCACGCAGGAGCAAAACAATACCGCCTCCACAGGGGAGACAGTGAATGAGAACGGGTTAGATTCCTATACTGACTTAGAGCGGACAAACCTCTCCAGCGGGCGGAAAAACCGGATTATTTCCACGTTCCAGGACGCTGTTTCTTTGTTAGGAGTGCGTTTACGAACAAACAAAACCACTGACAGGGCATATTTCGGAAAGCTACCGAGGACCGTGTCTGACGCAGTTTTTAGAAATACTGGCATTGATGTGTGCGGATATGGCGCTATGATGAATGGGAATGACATTTGGCATATTATGAAAAGCCATGGGAATCAGGCCACGGAGGCGGCATCCGGACAGGTTGCGATAACCCTTGACGACATCGCCCTAATTCCAGAAATTTTATCGTCCTCTGATTCAATCCTCCCATCTAAAGTCCGAGATGGAAAAGGGAGAAACGCCATTGAGTTCGGGAAAAATTTTGGGGACTATTATATTACAATCCGGGGTGCTTCAGACGGGAAACAGGTATTGCAAACAGACAGCCTATATAAACAAAGAAGAACTCGCACGACACGGGACACAATGCCCAGCACCATAACGGATGCTGTCCCTGTGACTAACGCCCGAAGCGAACCGCCGCAAAGTTCTTCTAATAGTAATATACCCCAAAACGCCCAAAACGTCAACACCCAGGCTAATGAGAATGTGGAGGGCGTGCGCGGCGTGCCCGTGAGCCCGGAGTCCACGGTGGGCCGGGGGACAACTGGATCCGGAGTCCATGGTGGGGGCTGCGGAGAGCGGCTTTGATCGCTGGTCCCAGAAATGAATATGGATTAATAATAAGGTATCTCGGGTGATGCGGATGCTCGGGATCCCCAAAAAGAAAGCTCTGACAGCGTAGGAAAACATTACTCCTTGTCCCATAGGGGAATTTTCGGTTACAATTTCCCAGGAACAAATTGATCAAGGAGTGATGTACCTTATGTGGAAGAGACTGACCGCAGTGGCCTTGGCGCTGGTGTTTTCCGCGGCGCTGATCCTGCCGGGGTCCGCCTCTGTACTGACTGTGAACGGAAGGAATGTTTGGCAGGAGTCCCTGGCCAGGACGGAAGGAGGGACAACTTATGTGTCCCTGCGGGTGGTATCCAACCTTCTGGCGCCTCAGGCGCAGGTCAGTTGGGCACGGGGAACCGCGTGGGTGAAGGGAACTGGTGTGACGCTAAAGGCGGTGCCGGGTCAGAATTACATCACCGTGAACGACCGGGCCCTGTACGTGGCAAAAGGGGTTAAGCTGGAAAACGGCCGGGTAATGGTGCCCATTCGGGTGCTGGCCGAGGCCCTGGGCGGGAGTGTCTCCTGGAGCCGGGCAGAGGGGATTGCGCTCACGGTGGGCAGCGGAGTGCCTGGGCCAGCCCCTTATACATCAGAGGAGCTGTACTGGATGTCCAGGATCATTTCTGCCGAGAGCCAGGGAGAGCCGTTGGCGGGAAAGATTGCGGTGGGTACCGTGGTGCTCAACCGGGTAGCCAGTAATCAGTTCCCAAATACCATCTACGATGTGATTTTCGACGACAAGTGGGGGGTTCAATTCACCCCCGCCGCCAACGGGATGATCTATCAGGAGCCCACAACGGAGAGCGTTTTAGCGGCAAAACTGTGTCTGGAGGGGGCCAGAATGGCGGGAGACAGCCTGTATTTTCTGGCTCCGGATATCGCCACAAATAGCTGGGTTATGGACAACCGGGAGTTTGTTGTTACCATCGGAAGGCACTGGTTTTACCGTTAAATTGTACACAAAGACGAATAGCCGAATCTTCCCAATGGGAAGATTCGGCTATTTTGTACACGAAAAAATCTTGCAAAATGGTATAAAATCGGTTACAATGCGGTTACAATTTGACAACAAATTGTAGCAAGGAGAGATTTGATGAAATTTCGTGTAACCGGCCTAGCTCTGGCGGGACTGATGGCAGCGTCTTTGGTGCTGCCCGCATTTGCCGCCACAGCGCAGGATGCTTCTGCTGAGCAGACGTCTTCCTCCGGGATTTACCTGGACGGAGAACTGGCGCAGATGCTGGAGTATCGGCTCTATAAGAGTGTCAACTATATTACGGTGGAGTCCTTCATGGCCATGATGGATGAAGAGGCCGTGGTGGAAGAGGAAAACGGTACAGTCGTTGTCAATGCCACCACGGTGACCGGGATTGTTGACGTGGAAGACCCGGACGAGGAGGCTGAGGAGCAGCCTGACCAGGAAGCGCAGGCACAGTTTGAGGAGACCCTGGAGGCCGCCCAGGCGGAGGGCCAGGAGACTGCCGGCCAGTCTGAGGATGCGGCCGACGGTGATCCAGAGGCAGAGGAGAGCCTGCAGGCCAATGTGGTGGAAGAGACTCTGACTCTTTCCGCCTCGGAGGGCGCCCAATATGTGGTGGCCAACGGACGCTATCTGTATGTGAAGAACGGCGTACTGGAGCTGGATGGCAAGATTGCGGTTCCGGTGCGGGTACTGGCTGAGATTTTTAATCTGGAAGTGGGGTATGACGGGAAAACCGGAAATGTCACCCTCACCAGCCAGGAGGGAGCCGGGGCCTATCTGGAGAGCGGAGACGCCTATTACGACAGCGACACCCTGTATTGGCTTTCCCGCATCATCTACGCTGAGAGCGGCAATCAGCCGCTGGATGGCAAGATCGCGGTGGGCAATGTGGTGATGAACCGCATGGACAGCCCTCTGTTCCCGGACACCATCTATGATGTGCTGTTTCAGCGCAACCAATTCAGCCCTGCTGCCACTGGTTCCATTTACCGCACGCCCAATGCCGCTTCGGTGGCGGCGGCCAAGCTGGTGATGGACGGGGCGGTTTCCCTGAAGAACGTGTTGTTCTTCAATGCCGCCGGTCTGAACAGCTATGCCTCCCGGAACCGGCCCTATGTGGCCACCATCGGCAACCACGCATTCTATGCGTGAGCAGGCTGAGAAGATCAATAAGCGCCATTGGGGCCGCCGCGGGAATCCGTGGCGGCCCCGACAAATTTGAAGGAAAAGGGTTGACAAACCCAAAGAATCTGCTATAATTACACATGCTCGCCTGAGGGGCGGGCGGCAGATAGCGGATTAGTGTAATGGTAGCACACCAGACTCTGACTCTGTTTGTGAGGGTTCGAATCCTTCATCCGCTGCCAAAAGAAAAGGCAACTGCGTAAGCAGTTGCCTTTTCTTTTGGGACCTGCCGCCGGTTTGGCGGTGGAGCTTCCTGCCTGGGGAAGCATTTTGGTATGGAGGTAATGAGCATGAATGAACGGGAAGTGGCGGAGCTGCGCCGGCGGTTTCGCCCCGAGCGCAACAGTTTTGGAACAGTCCGGGGCTGCTATGTGAACGAGCTGGGGCACATTGTCTCCCGGTTTGAGCAGTCTCTGGCCATGATGAGTCAGGATGAGGCGGAGCTGCTGCTGGGGGTGCTGCGCAAGACCCTGTCTGGCGCGCTGGGGAAGAATCTCATCAACCTGAGCTTTGAGACCGGCCAGGTGGCCTACGGGGAGGAACATAAGCTGTTGCGTACCCTGCGGGACAGCGAACTGAAAGATGAGGACGGGGTGGAGGCCTTTTTCCAGAAAGTGTCCGACAGCATACAGATGGAGGGGGGCTATCTCATCCTGCTGGTGTGCGACGCCTATGACGTGCCCCGACGGGGCAGGGGAGAGGAGCGGCTGGAGGACAGTGGGGAGGTATACCGCTATCTCCTGTGCAGCGTCTGCCCGGTGGCGGAGACCAAGCCTGCCCTGAGCTACTATATGCGGGAGAACGAGTTCCACAACCGGCAGATGAACCAGCTGGTGTCCGCCCCCGCGTTTGGATTTCTCTTCCCTGCCTTTGACGACCGGACGGCCAACCTGTACGGGGCGCTGTGCTATACCAAGGACCCGGCCCAGAGCCACGAGGATTTCATCCAGGCGGTGTTCCATACACCTGCCCCCATGCCAGCAGCAGCCCAGAGGGAGAACTTCCAGGCCACCCTGGGAGAGAGCTTGGAAAATGACAGCAGCTATGAGGTGGTGCAGGCGGTGCACGGTCAACTGCGGGAGATGATCGCGGTGCACAAGGAAAACAAGGAGCGGGAGCCCCTTACCCTGACAAAAGGACAGATGGCGGGGGTGCTGCGCGCCTGCGGAGTGGCTCCGGAGTACACGCAGGCCTTCCAGGACCGCTTTGACGAGACCTTTGGACCGGATGTCCAGATAAGCCCCCGGAATCTCATTGATACGGCCAAGGTGGAGGTGCGCACCCCGGATGTGGTGGTCCAGGTCAACCCCGAGCGGGGGGATCTGGTGCGTACCGAGATCATACAAGGATGTAAATACATCCTCATCCGGGTGGACGGCGAGGTGGAGGTCAACGGTGTGAAGGTACAGATCGACTGAATGGAGCGGCTGTGGGCCCTGGGAATTTTCCCGGGGCCCTTTCCAATGGGCGCAGTCAGCGGTGGAAAGGATCGTCTGGCTCTTGTCTGGACAGGGAAACGGTGGTATAATACTCTATCTGTGAAGTATCTGGGTCCAGTACTGTGCTGGAGCCGCGCGCATATACTGTGAGAAACCGGGAGCCCCGCAGGTATGGCTTCCGGACTGAGGCGAGGCGCCGCTTGCCGGCGCGGAAGGGGACTGAACGGATATGGAAATCGTCGTATTGGCGGGCGGACTGAGCCCCGAGCGGGATGTATCGCTGTCCAGTGGGACAAAGATCTGCCAGGCGCTGCGGGAGCAGGGGCACCAGGCGGCCCTGGTGGATATGTATTTGGGCCTTGCCGGCCTCAACAGGGATCCCTTCGCGGAGGCCCTGCCGGAGCAGGGGGCCCAGGTGGCCCGGAAGGAGCCAGACCTGGAGGAACTCAGGGCGTCCCGCCCCGGCGGAGGGGACGGCCTCTTCGGGCCCGGCGTGCTGGAATTGTGCGGCGAGGCGGACATGGTGTTTCTGGCCCTCCACGGCACCTGTGGGGAGGACGGCCGGGTACAGGCCGCCTTTGATCTGCTGGGCATTCCCTACACAGGATCGGGGTATCTGGGCAGCGCCATTGCCCTGGACAAGGACCTGACCAAGCGGTTGGTGGCCCCTCTGGGCATCCACACCCCCGGGTGGGAGACGGTGCGCTATACATCGCGGGACATCCCCGGCCTTCTGGACCGGCTGGAGCGGCCCTGCGTAGTCAAGCCGGTGGGTTCCGGTTCCTCTATCGGGGTTTCCATCGCCCATGATCGGGCTGAGCTGGAGCGGGCCCTGGAGCTGGGGCTGGCCCAGGGAGGGCACTGTATCATCGAGCAATATATCGCCGGCCGGGAGATCCAGGTGGGGATCCTGGAGGACGCCGCCCTGCCCTCCATTGAGATCATCCCCAAAGAGGGATTTTACGACTACGAGAATAAGTACCAGCCAGGGGTGGCCCAGGAGATCTGTCCCGCCCCTATCCCTCCGGAGTGGGAGCAACGGCTGGGGGATGCGGCGCTGACGGTGTTCCGGGCACTGGGCCTATGCGTCTACTCCCGGGCGGACTTCATCGTCACCCAGGACGGCACCCCCTGGTTTTTGGAGATCAACACCCTGCCGGGCATGACGCCCACCAGCCTGGTGCCCCAGGAGGCCCAGGCCGCTGGGGTGGACTATGCCACGCTGTGCCAGCGGATCATCCAGGCGTCGCTGGAGGCCCGCCGGGCGGGACGGTAACCGGTGGAAAAGTGAGGAGAATGGTTGCATGGAAGCATTGACGCTGCGCCAGCTTTTGCAGGCGGTGGGGGGCACCCTGCTGGGGGACTTTGCCGACCTGGATACGGTGTTCACCGATGTATGCACAGACAGCCGCCAGATGAAGGCGGGCGCTCTGTTTATTCCCCTGGCGGGGGATCGGTTTGACGGCCACGCATTTCTCAATGCCGCCCTGGAGGCGGGGGCCTCGGGCTGCCTCACTGCCCGGGAGCGGGAGATCTACCTGCCGGGGAAGTTCTATGTGAAGGTGCGCTCCACCCAGCGGGCCCTGTGGGACTTGGCCCGGTATTATAAAAACCAATTTCCCATCCCCTTTGTAGCTGTCACCGGCTCGGTGGGCAAGACCACCACCAAGGACATGGCAGCGGCGGTGCTCAGTGTGCGCTACCGGGTGCTCAAGACGGAGGGGAATTTCAACAACGCCATCGGTGTGCCCCTGACCCTGCTGCGGCTGGACCGCAGCCATGAGATCGGCGTGGTGGAGATGGGGATGGACCATGCCGGGGAGATTGACAGTCTCAGTGAGTTGGTGGAGCCGGATGTGGCGGTGATCACCAACATTGGGGATTCCCACATTGAGAATCTGGGCAGCCGGGAGGCTATTTTCCAGGCCAAATGTGAGATTTTCCGGCATCTGAAGTCCAACGGCCTGGCTATCCTCAACGGGGACGACCCCATGCTGGCCACCTTGCGGAACAAGCTGCCCCAGAAGACTATCTTTGTGGGGCGGGGAGAGGGTCAGGATTACACAGCGCTCAATGTGGACAGCGATGGGACGACCCACCTGACCTGCACCGTGCGCACTCCGTCCACCCAGTTTTTGGCGGAGATCCCCGCCCTGGGCGCCCACATGGTCTATCCCACCCTGATGGCCGCCGCCCTGGCCGAATATTTTGGTATGGGGGGAGACGAGATCACCCAGGGTATCCGGGCCTTCCTGCCCACCAAGATGCGCATGAACGTGATCCGCTGCCCTGGGGACATCGTCATCCTCAACGACGCGTACAACGCCAATCCGCAGTCTATGCGGGCGGCCGCCGCCGTGCTGGGCGACGCCAAGGGCCGCCGTAAGGTGGCTGTGGTGGGGGATATGAAGGAGCTGGGGCCGAGCAGCGAGGCCTTTCACCGGGCGGTGGGCGGTTATTTTGCCCAGGCCGGAGTGGACCGGCTCATCGCCGTGGGTGACCTGGCCCGGTTTATCGCCGAGGGGGCCCTGGAGGCGGGGCTGGAGCAGGCAGCCTATTTCCCCAGCCTGGAAGAGGCTCAGCAGGCCCTGCTCCGGGAGCTGCGCTCTGGCGTCACCATTCTGGTGAAGGCGTCCCGGTCCATGGCCTTTGAGAGAATCGTAGACTATCTGCTGGCCCATACACCCCAGTGACGGCCGGCATTCCATGGAAATGGAGCGAGACCCATGATCGATATACAGCTGACCGGCCTGGTGAAGGAGTTTGAGGTGGGCCGGAGAATTTTAGACGGTTTTTCCCTCCAAGTAGATGAGGGGGAACGGGTGGGCCTGCTGGGCAAAAACGGCGCGGGCAAGACCACCATTTTCCGCATCCTCACCGGACAGGTGGGGCCTGACGAGGGGACGGTGGCCATTGCCCCGGGCAAGCGCCTGGGGCTCATCTCCCAGATCCCGGTCTATCCCCCGGAGTATACGGTGGAGGATGTGCTGGACCGGGCCTTCGACCCTCTGCATGAGATGGAGCGGGAGATGGAGGCCCTGGCGGCCCGGATGGGAGAAACCCCCGATCCAGAGGTGATGGCCCGGTATGACAAGCTGTCCGCCGCCTTTGAGGCGGAGGGCGGATATGACACCGGTACCAGAATGAACAAAGTGTGCAATGGGCTGAATATTGGCCTGGACATGCGCCAGCGCCTTTTCTCCGCCCTGTCCGGCGGAGAGAAGACCCGTATCAACCTGGCCCGGCTCATTTTGGAGGACACCGACATTTTGTTGTTGGACGAGCCTACCAACCACCTGGATCTGAACGCCACCGAGTGGCTGGAGGACTATCTGGGACACTTCAAGGGCACTGTGCTGGCCATCTCCCACGACCGCTGGTTTCTGGACAAGGTGGTACGACGGGTGGCGGAGGTCCACGACGGCAGGGCGGAGCTGTACTCCGGCAACTACTCCTTCTATGTGGAGGAGAAGGAGCGGCGGTTCCAGGAGCGGCTGAAGCAGTACGAGAAGGAGCAGGCCAAGATCGCCCAGCTGGAAGAGGCGGCGGAGAAGCTGCGTATGTGGGCCTTCAAGGGCATGGACAAGACGTATAAGCGGGCCAAGTCCATGGAAAAGCGCATCGAGCGTATGCGCACCACGGACAGGCCCACGAAGGAGCGCAAGCTGGCCACCCGGTTCGGAGAGCGGGAGTTCCACGGGGACGAGGCCATGGTGATTGACCACCTGTCCAAATCCTTCGGGGACCGGGCCCTGCTTTCCGACCTCAACTTGGAAGTGGCCGGAGGTGAGCGCATCGCCCTGCTGGGAGACAATGGCACGGGCAAGTCCACCTTTTTGAAGATCATCATGGGGGAGCAGCCGCCCGATGCCGGGACGGTTTATCTAGGCCCCTCCATCCGCATCGGCTACCTGCCCCAGATCATTCATTTTGACCGGCCGGACCGGAACCTGGTGGATACCATGCTGTACGCCCAGAACTGCTCCACCCAGGAGGCCCGGGACCGGCTGGCCGCCTTCCGTTTCCGGGGGGAGGACGTGTTCAAGCCGGTGTCCGCCCTGTCCGGTGGGGAGCAGTCCCGGCTGCGGCTGTGCATGCTCATGGACAGCAAGATCAACTTCCTCATCCTGGACGAGCCCACCAACCATCTGGATATCGACTCCCGGGAGTGGATTGAGGAGGCGGTGGCGGAGTACGGCGGCAATCTGTTGTTTGTCTCTCACGACCGCTATTTCATCGAGAAGTTTGCCCAGCGGGTGTGGATGCTGGAGGACGGGAGGATCACCGACTTCCGGGGCACCTATTCCGAGTTCCGGACCTTCCGGGAGCGGCAGGTTCAGCTGAAAAACGCCGCCAAACAAGCTGCTCCCGAGCCCGTCAAGCCCAAAGAAGAGAAACCAAAGCGCCCTGGCGGCACCAAGGAGCTGGAAAAGCAGGTGCGAAGTGCCGAGCGGGCGGTGGAGAAGGTGGAGGTCCGCCTGGACGAGCTGGCCCAGGAGATGGAGGAGGCCTCCTCCGACTACCTGAAGCTCCAGGACCTATATGTAGAGCGGGAGAAGCTGGAGGACGAGCTGGCCCATTTATATGCCGTGTGGGAAAGATTGGCTGGGCAGCTGGAAGAGGCCAAGGGCTGATTCAGCCGGACACCTAGGAAGTGAGGACGGAATAGCAGTGAATTGCCCAAGTTTGGTAGCCGACTATGAGATATCAAAAGGAATATAGGCCCTATCAGGGTAAGCGGCCTTGGAGCTGGGGTAAAAAGCTGCTCACCGCCCTGCTGGCTCTCATATTGACGGGGATTTTGGCCTTTGGCGCTCTGCTGGGCATCGTGCTGGCCGGCGGCCATGACGAGATCCATGGCGACCCAACGGTCATGATCATCCTGGGCTGCCAGCTGCGGGAGGACGGGCCGTCTATACTGCTTCAGGACCGCTTGGATGAGGCGCTGGACTACCTGGACAACCACCCGGACATGACGGTGGTGGTGTCCGGGGGCCAGGGTCCCAACGAACCCACCACCGAGGCCCGGGGCATGGCGGACTATCTTCTGGCCCATGGGATCCCGGAGGAACAGATCCTGCTGGAAGATCAGTCTCACAATACCAGCCAGAACCTGGCCTATTCCATGCGGGTGCTGGAGGAGGCCGGTGTGGATTGGGAAGGGCGTGTGCTGGTGGTGTCCAACGGGTTCCATCTGGCTCGGGTGCGGATGCTGGCCAGCCGGCACGGTCTGGGCCAGGTGTCCACCCTGGCTGCCCCATCCAGTGACTTTGGATCCAGGATTCAGATGTATATCCGGGAGCCCCAGGCACTGGTGAAATCGTTCCTGTTTGACACCCAGTTTGCCGTTTGACCGGAGGAGAACGGCAGGAGCAAGGAAGTGTGAAAGTGTGACCGACAGACTAAAGAGCATAGAGCTGCGCTACGCCCAGATCGAGGCCCGGCTGGCCGCCAATGAGACCTACGCCGATCCGGAGCTGGTGTCCCGGCTGAACAAAGAGCAGAAGGAACTGGAGCCCATCGCCACGGCTTACCGCAGCCTGGTCAAGGCCCAGCAGATGCTGTGCGACGCCCAGGAGCTGCTGTCCGATCCGGAGCTGAAGGAGCTGGCCCAGGAGGAAGAGCGGCAGGCCCGGGAGACAGTGGAGCGGCTGGAGCAGGAGATCAAGATTCTGCTGCTGCCCCGGGATCCCAATGACGACAAAAATGTCATTGTGGAGATCAGGGCCGGTGTGGGTGGAGAGGAGTCCGCGCTGTTTGCCCACAGTCTGGTGCGCATGTACACCATGTACGCTGAGCGCAAGGGATGGAACGTGGAGATCAACTCCGCCAATGAAACAGAGTTAGGTGGCATAAAGGAAATATCCTTCACAGTAATCGGGGAAGGAGCCTGGTCCCGGCTGAAGTTTGAGAGCGGGGTCCACCGGGTACAGCGGGTGCCGGAGACGGAATCCGGCGGCCGGGTGCACACCAGCACCGCCACCGTGGCGGTGTTGCCCGAGATGGCGGAGGTGGACGTACAGCTCAACCCGGCGGACGTGGAGATGCAGGTGTTCCGCTCTTCCGGGGCGGGGGGCCAGCACGTGAACAAGACCTCTTCCGCCGTCCGCCTCATCCACAAACCCACGGGCACGGTGGTGGAGTGCCAGCAGGAGCGCAGCCAGTTCCAAAACCGAGAGAAGGCCATGCGGCTGCTGGCCTCCATCCTGTATCAGCGGGAGCAGGAGCGCATCCAGTCAGAGTACGGACAAGAGCGGCGCAGCCAGATTGGCACCGGCATGCGCAATGAGCGCATCCGCACCTATAACTTTCCCCAGGGGCGGCTCACCGACCACCGGATTGGGCTGACCCTGTATAAGCTGGACGCTGTCATGGACGGCGATTTGGACGAGATCATCGACGGCTTGGCTGCCGCCCGGCAGGCCCAGCAGTTGGCGGAGCAAAAGGACTGAAAGCGCGTATGTATACCCATGTGATATTTGATCTGGACGGCACTCTGCTCAACACCATTGACGACCTGGCGGATGCGGGCAACCATGTGTGCGCCGCCCACGGCTGGCCCACCTTTCCGGTGGAAGAGTACAAGCGGATGGTAGGCAGCGGCATCCCCAACCTGGTGCGGCGCTTCGTGCCTGCCGGCCTGGGCCAGGATGTGGTGGACGCCGCCCTGGAAGAGTTTTCTGCCTATTATGCCGTCCATAAGGAGGACAAAACTGCCCCCTATCCCGGTATCGCCCGGGCGGTGGAGGCCTTGAAAGCCTCCGGCGTGACAGTGGCGGTGCTGTCCAATAAGGCACATGAGATGGCCGCCCCGGTGGTGGAGCACTATTTCCCCGGCCTCTTCCCCCTGGTGCAGGGGGCGCTGCCCGGTGTGCCCGTCAAGCCCGACCCCACTCTCCTGCGCCGGATGATGGAGCGGCTGGGGGCGGTCCCCCAGACCACCCTGTTCGTGGGGGATAGCAACGTGGACATTCTCACGGGCAAGAACGGTGGACTGCCTGCCTGCGGGGTACTGTGGGGCTTTCGCTCCCGAGCGGAACTGCAAGAGGCCGGGGCGGATGTGATTGTGGACCACCCGGAACAGCTGGTGGAGGTAGTCACCGGAACCAAACTGCTATCGTCCGGAGAGGTTGAGGCGGCTGCGGAGATGCTGGCGAGGGGCGGTCTGGTGGCCCTGCCCACCGAGACGGTGTACGGCCTGGCCGCCGATGCCACCCAGGCGGAGGCGGTTCACGCCAACTACGAGGCCAAGGGACGCCCGGACACCAAGCCCCTGAACGTGCTGGTGGACGGCATGGCTATGGTGGAGCATATCTGTAAAGAAATCCCCCTTGACGCTTATAAGTTGGCCGAGGTCTTCTGGCCGGGGCCGTTGACCATGATTTTGAAGGGAAACGGGATCCTGCCCGACCTTGTGCCCGCAGGGGGAGAAACCCAGGGGGTGCGCTGTCCCGACCACCCGGATACCCTGGCGGTGATTCGAACTTTGGGCCGGCCCCTGGCCTGCCCCTCCGCCAACCTGTCCGGCCGGACCAGTCCCAAGTCGGCGGACGAGGTGCTCGCCCAGCTGGCCGGACGAATCGACGGGGTGCTGGACGGCGGTCCCTGCACCGTGGGGATGGAATCCACCATTCTGGATATGACTGTCACCCCCTACCGTGTTCTGCGTCAAGGGGGGCTGAACTCCCGGGCCATAGAGGACGTGCTGGGCAAACAACTGGAGGGGGCAAGGCCATGATCGTCATTGGCATCACCGGGCCCACTGGGGCGGGGAAGACCACCGTCCTGCGGGTACTGGAGCAGATGGGAGCCCTGGTGCTGGATTGCGATGTGGTCTACCACGATCTGACCCTGTCCTGCCAGCCCATGCGGGCGGAGCTGCGGCGGGCCTTTGGCCCGGAGATTTTTGGCCCCGACGGTGTGCTGCTGCGTAAAAAGCTTGGGGCAATTGTGTTTGACGATCCCCAGGCCTTGAAGCGGTTGAATGCCATCACACACCGTTATATTGGTCAGGCAGTGGAGCAGGCGGTGGAGGTGGCCCGGCGGGAGGGGCGCAGCGCCGCCGCGGTGGACGCCATTGCCCTGTTGGAGAGCGGGCTGGGGAAAAAGTGCGACGTCACCGTGGCAGTGACCGCCTCGGAGGAGGCACGGGTGCGGCGCATTATGGCCCGGGAGGGCATCGGCGAGGACTACGCCCGGCTGCGGGTATCCGCCCAAAAGAGCGTGGAATATTTTGAAGAGCAGTGCGACTATGTCCTGCGCAACGACGGGGATGACCCGTCGGAACTGGAAGCGCGGGCTTGGACGCTGTTTGATACCATCATCAACAAAGGAGATGTTTAGAAATGGAAGAGAAAACCGCTGCCCAGCAGCTGCGGGACAAGCTGCTGCATCAGAAGAAGAACGGCTGGGACGTGGTGGACGAGGCCGCGGAGCAGGCTATCTTTCACTACTGCGAGGGCTACAAGATCTACCTGGATCGGGGCAAGACGGAGCGCACCTGCGTGGAGTACACCGTGGAGCTGGCCAAGGCCGCCGGCTTCGTGGCGCTGGAGCGGGGCATGACCCTGACCCCTGGCATGAAGGTGTATCGGGTGAACCGGGGCCGGGCGGTGAACTTGGCCGTCATCGGCTCCGCCCCCCTGGATCAGGGTGTGTCCATTGTGGCCGCCCACATTGACAGCCCCCGGTTGGACTTAAAGCCCACCCCCCTGTACGAGGACAGTGAGCTGGCCTTCCTCAAGACCCACTACTACGGCGGTATCCGTAAGTACCAGTGGGTGACCATCCCTCTGGAGCTGCGGGGGGTGGTGGCGATGAAGGACGGTTCCCTGGTCAGCGTGTCCGTGGGCGGCCATGAGGGCGACCCCCAGTTCACCATTGACGATCTGCTGCCCCACCTGGGCGCCGACCAGTCAAAGAAGCCCCTGGGCGAGGCCATTCCCGGCGAGAGCCTGAATATCCTGGTGGGCAGCCGCCCCCTGAAGGGAGACGATGGCGCGGGCCGGGTGAAGCTGGCGGTGCTGAAGCTGCTGCACGAGCGCTACGGCATCACCGAAGCGGACTTTATTTCCGCGGAAATTGAGGCGGTCCCCGCTTTCAACGCCGTGGACATCGGCTTCGACCGCTCCCTCATCGGCGCCTACGGCCACGATGACCGGGTGTGCGGCTATGCCGGGCTGAAGGCTCTGCTGGATCTGAACGGCACTCCCTGCCGCACTGCCGTGTGCGTGCTGGCGGACAAGGAGGAGATCGGCTCCGAGGGGGTGTCCGGCATGCAGTCCGCCTTCTTCGACACCTTCGTCAGCGACCTGTGCGACAGTCAGAACGTGCCCCTGAAGACCTGTCTGGAGAAGTCTTTCTGCCTGTCCTGCGACGTGACCGCCGCCTATGACCCCAACTTTGCCGAGGTGTATGAGAAGAACAACTCCGCCATGGTCAACCAGGGGGTGGGCCTGTGCAAGTACACCGGGGCCCGGGGCAAGTCCGGCTCCTCCGACGCCGGAGCAGAGGCGGTGGCCTATGTCCGCCGCCTGCTGGACGACCGGGGCATCCTGTGGCAGATGGCCGAGCTGGGCAAGGTGGACCAGGGGGGCGGCGGCACCGTGGCCTGCTACATGGCCAACCGCAACATCGACACCCTGGACGCCGGCGTGCCGGTGCTGAGCATGCACTCCCCCTTTGAGACGGTGTCCAAGCTGGACTGTTACATGACCTACGCCGCCTGTAAGGCGGTGTACGAGGGCTGATGCCCCGGACTTTTGTTTCAAGAGGAGAAAAGCCCTGATGATCCATCTGGAAGAAGTCAACGAGGGAAACTGGCGTGCGCCTCTTTCCGTCGCCGAGGAGCAGCGGCGCTTTGTGGCCGGCACCACGGTCCAACTGGCCCGGGCATACGCTTACCGAAACAGGAACAGCCGCGCCCGCATGATCTATGACGGCGATACCCCGGTGGGAATGCTGATGTACCACGACGGGGAGGAGGATGGGCAGTGCGTGTTCAGCCAGCTGCTCATCGACCATCGCTTTCAGCGGCGTGGCTTTGGCGAGCAGGCCGTCCGGCTGGCGCTGGAGGAGATGCGCGCCGGCGGCCGCTATTCTAAAGTCATCCTGTGCTATGTGGACGGGGATGAGCCCGCCCGGCGGCTTTACGAAAAGTTGGGCTTCGTGCCAACCGGCGAAGTAGATGGGGATGAGATTGTCATGGTGCTGGAACAGCTGTGACCTGGAATAGAACACCCCCCTTTTGCGGCATACTACCGCAAAAGGGGGTTTTTCCATGTGTGAGGAGACAAGGCCAAACCAGGAACAGGAGGAGGGGCAGGGGGGCGAGCTGAACCACCGCCAGCAGCAGGTGGTGGACATGGGCTCTACCACCATTGCCACCGGGGATGGGACCATCCACACCCTGACCATCGTGGGCCAGATTGAAGGACACCAGGAGGCGGCCCAAGGGGCCAAAACCACCAAGTATGAGCATGTTTTGCCCCTGCTCACCGCCGTGGAGGAGAGCGGGGAGGTGGACGGCCTGCTCATCCTGCTCAACACCATGGGGGGCGATATTGAGGCGGGGCTGGCCATCGCGGAGATGATCGCCGGCATGCGAAAGCCCACCGTTTCCCTGGTGCTGGGGGGCGGGCACTCCATCGGGGTGCCCCTGGCGGTGGCCGCCCAGGAGTCGTTCATCGTCCCCTCCGGGGCCATGACCATCCACCCCGTGCGGCTCAACGGCCTGGTCATCGGGGTGAGTCAGACTTTCCACTATTTTGAGCGCATCCAGGACCGGATCTGCGACTTTGTCACCCGCAACAGCCGGATCAGCCGGGAGGCCTTCGAGGGCCTGATGCTCAACACCGGGGAGATGGCCGCCGACGTGGGCAGCGTGATCTACGGGGAAGAGGCGGTGCGCCTGGGCCTCATCGACCACTTGGGGGGGCTGAGCGACGCGCTGGACTGCCTGCACCGGCGGATGCGGGCATTTAAAGAAGCATAGCGAAAACGGGCGCTGTCCAATCTGGCGGCGCCCGTTTGCCTTGTCGGAAAAAGAACTGGTATTCAGGAGTAAAGTGTGATAATATAATAAGATGTCCAGCCCAATGGATGGGCTGAAACTCCTGAATGAGGTGAGCGTCTTGACACTATGGATGGCGATTCTTCTGGGCCTTGTCCAGGGCGTGGCGGAGTTCCTGCCCATCTCCAGCTCCGGGCATTTGACATTGTTGCAGCATTTCTTTGGCATGGAAGAGGTGGATAACCTCTACAATATTCTGCTCCACTTCGCCACCTTGATCGCGGTGTGCATTGCCTACCGCCGGGACATCGCGGAGATGATTATGGAATTTTTCCGGGGTGTGGCCGCCCTGTTTTCCAGGCGGGGCGCCCGGGAGCCTGGCCGCCCTCCGGAGGCCCGCCGCCTGGTGATGATGGTGATTGTGGGTACCCTGCCCCTGTTTGTGGTGCTGCCCATTGAGGGTCTGGTGGAGGGCCTGGGCAACCACCCGGCGGTGGTGGCGCTGATGCTGCTGGTCACCGGCTGTATCCTCTTTCTGTCCGACCGGCTGGCCCGGGGCACCAAGAATGCCCGCACCGCCACAGTGAAGGACGCCTTGCTGGTGGGTGTGGCCCAGGGCATTGCCACCATCCCCGGCCTGTCCCGCTCGGGCACCACCATCTCCGCCGGGATGATGCTGGGTTTTGACCGGAAGTTTGCCGTGCGCTACTCCTTTCTGCTGTCTCTGCCCGCGGTGCTGGGGGCTACCCTGCTCCAGGTGGTGCAGGCCATCGGGGATGAGAGCATTGACCTGTCCATGCTGCCCAAGTATCTGGTGGGCATGGTGGTGGCCGGCGTGGTGGGCTACTTCGCCATCCAGCTGGTAAAGCTGCTGGCGGACAAGGGAAAGTTCGGGAAGTTTGCGTATTACTGCTGGGTTGTGGGCGCCGTGGCGTTGGTGGCGTCCTTTGTGATCTCTTAACAGGAGGAAAACCATGGCTTCTGCACAGAAGAAAACCAACCCCCGCTCCGGCTCGTCCAGCCAGAGCGGGAGCAGGAAAAGCGGCGCGGGGAAAAGCACCCGGGGAAAGCGGACCCAGAGTTCGTCCCGGAGCAGCCAGTCCGCCCCGGCTACGCGCCCCGTGCGCCGGGAGATCGGTGGCGTGGTGTGTTTGCTGTTGGCCTTTTTTGGAGCCATCGGCTATTTTAACGTGCAGGCGGCCTTCATCGATCTGTTCCGGGGGCTGCTCCAGGGGTTGTTCGGGTACGGATACTACCTGGTTCCGCCCGTGCTGCTGCTGTCGGCGTACATTTTGCTCTTTCACCGGGGCAGGCCGGTGCGCCTGCGCTTGACCAGCGCTCTGTCCGTGCCCGTACTGGTGGGGGCGGTGCTGCACCTGTTTCTGAGCCGGGAGGCGCTGGCCTGGAGCGGAAACCTACTGGGAGAGCTTTGGACCACGGGACAGGCGGGAACCTCCGGCGGCGTGGTGAGCGGGCTGATCGGCATGGCCTTCCAGTTTGCCTTCAGCAAGATCGGGGCTCTGGTGGTGCTGATCATCGTGGCGGCTCTGGCCCTGCTGTTCGCCTTTAACCGCACCATTTTGGATGTATTCCGGGCCGCCAAGCAGCGGCAAGAGAACCGGCCGCTCTATTCCGAAGAGGAAGGGCCGGAGGAGCTGGCGCCCCCCTGCCCGGTGGAAGAGCCCAAGTCCCATGCTGCCCACGGCAAGCGCACGGCCATTGACATTCCGGTGGACGACGGTCCCCTCACCGCCAAGGCGCCCACCAAGCCGGTGACCACCATTCGGAAAAAGAAGCTGTTTGATAAAGTGGCCGGAGTGGCTGCGCCGGACGAGGTGCTCACCGGGCAGACGGCCTCCCATGGGGAGCCGGAGCCCCCGGAATATGAGGACGTGCCTGACCTTCGGCCTGTGATGGACAGCCGGGGAAAAGGAAGAGCCGAGGAAAAGGAGATGCCTGCGCCCCCGGTGGTGCGGGAGCCCGCTGTGGAAAAGATGACCCGGCAGGAGGCCCAACAGGCCCATGCCGAAGTGTCTCGGGAGATCGAGGAGGGCATGGAGCAGGAGCCCCAGGCCTATCGGTATCCCCCCATCTCCCTGCTCAACGAGGGGGCTGGCGGACCTGTCTCCGGCGCTGCTGGTGAGCTTCAGGCCAACCAGCAGCGGCTTCAGGACACCCTGGTGTCTTTCGATGTGGACGCCCGGGTGGTCAACGTCACCCGGGGCCCCGCCGTCACCCGGTATGAACTGGAGTTGGAACAGGGCGTCAAACTGAACAAGCTCACCAAGCTGTCTGATGATATCGCCCTGGCCCTGGGCGTATCCGCGGTGCGAGTGGCCCCAATTCCAGACAAAATTTCCACTGTGGGCATCGAAGTGCCAAACCGTCAGGTGACGGCGGTGGCCATCCGGGATGTGATCGGTTCCAAGGCGTTTATTGAGAGCAAGTCCAAGGTGTCCTTCGCCGTGGGCAAGGACATCGGGGGGAGCTGCGTGGTGGGTGACATTGCCAAGCTGCCCCATATGCTCATCGCCGGCACCACCGGCTCTGGCAAGTCGGTGTGCACCAACTCCCTGATCGTATCCTTGCTGTATAAGGCCACCCCGGAAGAGGTGCGCCTCATTATGGTGGACCCCAAGATGGTGGAGCTGGGGGTGTATAACGGCATCCCTCATCTGCTCATCCCGGTGGTCACCGATCCCAAGAAGGCCGCCGGCGCCCTGCAGTGGGCGGTGAGCGAGATGATGAAGCGGTACAAGGCCTTTTCCGAGGTGGGGGCCAAGGATCTGGCCTCCTACAACAACCACGCCCGGAAGGAGGGCAAGGAGCCCCTGCCCCAGATTGTGGTGGTCATCGACGAGCTGGCCGACCTGATGCTGGTGGCCGCCAAGGAGGTGGAGGAATCCATCTGCCGGGTGGCCCAAATGGGCCGCGCCTCCGGCATGCACCTGGTCATCGCCACCCAGCGGCCCTCCGCCGACGTCATCACCGGCCTGATGAAGGCCAACATCCCCAGCCGGATCGCCTTCGCGGTGGCCTCGGGCATGGAGTCCCGGATCATCCTGGACGCCACCGGCGCGGAAAAGCTGGTGGGCAAGGGGGACATGCTCTATGCCCCCTTGGGCCAGGGCAAGCCCAAGCGGGTGCAGGGCTGCTTTATCTCCGAGGAGGAGGTGGCCAACGTGGTGGACTTCATCAAGGAGGGGGCTGCCGCCCGGTACGACGAATCGGTAATGCATGAGATTGAGAAGCACGCGGAAGAGAAGGAGAAGGGCACCAAGGGGGTGGGCGGCTCTGAGCCCGGCTCCGGGGGAGATTTCGACGAGCTGCTCCCCGCCGCCATCGAGGTGGTGCTGGAGGTGGGACAGGCCAGCGTATCCATGCTCCAGCGCCGGCTGAAGCTGGGCTACGGCCGGGCCGCCCGGCTGGTGGACCAGATGGAGGAGAAGGGGGTGGTGGGCCCCTTCGAGGGCTCCAAGCCCCGGCAACTGCTCATCACCAAGGAGCAGTGGCAGGAGATGCAGTACCGCCAGGGCCTGGACGGCCCGGTTCCGGAGCCGGTGCCCGACGAACTGCCCTATGAGGGGGATGCGGTGCCCCAGGAGCGGGACGATCCACCCTTTGACCTGGATGCATAGAAACCGCCCGGAAGGGTGCGGGAGTAAACCGCGGCCTTCCGGGCGATGTTTTTTGGTGCGCCAGGGAGAGGTTAAGCGTGGGAGGCGGTGGCCTCCAGCTCGCCTCTGTTCCAGGCGATGGTGTCCCGCAGGGTCTGCACCAGATCCCGGGGGCGGTAGCCCAGCTCAGCGGTGGCCTTGTCATGGGAGAACTTGTCGTTACTTAGCAGGGTGTGCAGGGAATAGCGGGTGAATAGAGGGCGTTTTTTTGTCCGCTTTGCGTGCAGCCGGATGGCGGGCAGAGCCGCCCTGGCCATCCAGTGGGGCAGAATGGCCAGGCGCTTGCCGCCGGCCAGCTTGCGTACCATGGCCAGTACATCCCGGATCTCGTAGTGGCGGTTGGAGAGGATATAGCATTGGCCGCTTTTCCCCTTTTCCAGAGCCAGCAGGCATCCGGCGGCCACATCCCGCACGTCCACAAAGTCATAGCCCCCCCGGACGCAGGCGGGGAGCTTACCCCGGAGGTAGTCGTTCACCAGCTGAACCAGGTGGTTGCCTGACCGGTCATAGGGTCCCAGAATACCGGAGGGGTGAACCACCACCGCGTTCAGCCCCTCCCGGGCGGCGTCCAGCACAGCCTGGGTGGCCTCGGCCTTGGTCTTGGCATAGCCGCCCACCACTCGGTCGGGGGAGAAGTGGGACACCTCATGGAGCACGCTGGCCTTGTCTCCCTCGGGAATGGCGTGGACGGAACTGACGTAGACCAGCCGCCTGACCTTGTATTCCCGGCATAGGGACAGGATGTTTTTGGTGCCGTTGACGTTGACGTCATAAGTCCGCGGAGAAACCTGATCGGAGATGTCGATGACTCCGGCGGTGTGAAGGACATAGACCTGATGGCCTCGAAGGCCTTCAAACAGGGGCCGCAGGGTGGAGAGATTCCGGACATCCCCCTCCACATACTGCACGCCAGGCAGAGGGGCGGTGACTTCTCCGGGCAGGATCAGGCCCCGGACTTGTGCCCCCCGGCGGCGCAGCAGGCGGAGAATGGTGCTGCCCAGATGGCCGTTGGCCCCGGTTACAAGATAGGTTTTTTTCATGGAAAGACCCCCCGTGCAAAGCGATAACCTGTTGAACTTCCAGTTCATTCATACTATAATTATTATAAGGATAAAAGGAGGATCGCACAAGGTGCGGTTTGACCGGAATCGACAGGATAATGGACAGATTATACAGGAACTGTACAGAACCGGGGAAAGTTCATAAAAAATTTTCAGATCGGGGGACGGCAATATGGGGGCCAATGACCATCGTACCAGGGTGACAAAACTGATGATTCGCAAGGCCTTTACCAGCCTCCTGAAGCAGAAACCCATCCAGAACATTTCCATCAAGGAGCTGTGCGCGGCCGCAGGCATCAGCAGGGCAACCTTTTACGCGCACTACACTGACATCTACGACCTTATGGGCCAGATGGAGGAGGAACTGATGGAGGAGATGCGCCGGGGGCTGAAAACGATGCTGGAGGGTGAGCCTGGGGAGCTGAGCCTGCTGAAGGTGACGGCGGGGCTGTTTCGCAGCCTGCGGGAGAATGCCGACCTCTGCACTATAACACTGGGGCCGCACGGAGACAAGGAGTTTGCTGCCCGGCTGCTCCGCCTGGGGAAGGAGTACTTCATCGAGGCCTATCGCCGGTACTTCCCAAACGCCACGCCCAAGCAGTTGAAGTATTACTATGCCTTTGTCAGCAACGGCTGCATGGGACTGCTGGAGGAGTGGTTGTCCGATGGCATGACCAGCAGTGCCGATGAAATGGCCGCCATGGCCGAAAGCATCATGATGCATGGGATGGGATTTTTCCGCCAGAGCGGCAGATAACGCGGGTAGCGCCCGCCTGACTTCCGGATATGTGAAGGCAGTCTGTGCCCGGATGCGGAAGGGCAGTGGGGACGGCCTGGGTCAGGCAAAAAACAAAGACGGCCCGGACTCAACTGAGTCCGGGCCGTCTTTCCATCGCCGGAATGTCATAGGGCGGAAAGCGCATGGGGGCTGGGAAGATCCTGACCGCATTACCAGAACCACCAGCCGCCGCCGTTCCGGCCGTCCAGTACATCCTGCATGGCGCACAGCATCTGCGCGGCCTGACCGCGGGTGAGGGTATCCGTAAGGCTTGCTTGAGCCGGGATGACGGACACAGTCTCCATATTGGCGGCGGACTGGCTGGCCCAGGCGGGCACCACCCCGGTGGCCGAGGTCGCCACGGATACATCACTGACGTTCAAAAGGCGGTCGATGATGACGGTAGCCTCCGCCACGGTGATGGAGGCGCCGGAATGGAACACGATCTGCTTTTGCTCGTTGTAGCTGCCCCGGACCGTGCCGTCCATCAGGGCGGCGGACACATAGCCCTTGGCCCAAGTGGGGATGCTCTGGTCGTCATAGAAGCCGGTGATGGTTACATCAGACAAGGGCTCCACCTGCGCCACAGACATGGCCAGGGCCAGAAATTCCTCCCGGGAGAAGGTCTCCTGGGGATCGAAGTAGTAGAGATCTCCCATCTGCCGGCCCACATAGATGCTGGTCTCTGCCAGGCGCAGCGCGGCGTAGTGGGCGGCATCGCCCTCCATGTCGGAGTAGAATACTTTGGTGGACTGCTTTTCAATGGTGACGTTCACCGTAGCCGGCTCCGAGACGTTTCCGTTGCTGTCCACGGCCACATAGGTGAAGCTGTCTTTGCCCTTTTTTCCCTCGTAAGGAGTGTACCAGAACGCGGCGGGATCGGTGTCGTCCACCGTCACCTGGCCCCTGGCCGGGCTGTCCACGATCTGAAAGGTAACGGCGTCTCCGTCGGGATCCACCGCGGCGAAGCGGCTGGAGATGGCCACATCCCGGTAAGTTTTGAGGGTGAGATGCTCTGCAATGGGGGCGGAATTGTCCTGAGTGCCCGGCTGGGTGACGGTGACGGCGACAGCGGACACCGGAAGGGTCAGCGCGGCGGTCAGGAGCAGGGCCAAGAGGGAAGCGCGGTATTTCACGGGAAATCCTCCTTCATATTTGGTGTGGATAGCTTGCGTCCCAGGGAAGAAAAATATGCGGATGCCGTCGGCATCCGCATATTTTTCAGAGGCTTGTTTCCTGGAGTGCGCTTTTCCTCCGCTCCGGTCTTAGCCCGCTGCTCCGCACGCCTACGCGCTTCCTATAGCTGGCTGCGGTCCTTCAGCCAGCTGGGCAGGGGGCGCATTTTGATACCGGACACGATGCCCATGGCGACAAAGAGGGTGAGGGTGGAAGAGCCTCCGTAACTGATGAAGGGGAGGGTGAGGCCGATGACCGGGGTGACATACAGGCACATACCCACGTTGAGGACGGTCTGCACCATCAACATACCGGCAAAGCCCATGGCGATATAGGCGGACATATGGCTTTTGGCCCGCCGGGATACCCACACACACCGCAGGATGATGGCCAGCAGCAGAGCCAGCAGCACACAGCAGCCAATGAGACCGAACTCCTCGCCGCACACAGCGAAGATGAAGTCAGTGTGCCGGGCAGGGAGATTCTGGGACAGGGCGGACTGGGTCTGCTTGCCATTGAGATAGCCCATGCCGGTCAGCTGCCCCGAACCGATGGCCAGCAGAGAGCGGGACTGGTGCCAGCCCACCCCCAGGGGATCCAGGTCGTGATCCAGCACCACCCGGAAGCGCAGAATGCGGTAGTCTGTCCACAGGCCGGTGCGGGGCAGGATGAAGTTCCACAAAAAGACCACCGCGGCGATCAGGCTGCCGCCCACGCCGATAAACCACCATTTGTTTACCCCACCCACCCAGGCCATGATGATGAAGAGGAACAGGTAGACCAGCACCATGCCGAAGTCGCCGGACAGCACCGCAAGCAGCCCGGCGTAGGTGCAGGTGAGCAGCAGATACTTGACAATGGCAGAAAGGCGGCTCACTCCGTTGGCCCGCTCGTGATTGAGCAGCCAGGCCAGCACCACAATGAAGGCCAGTTTGGCAATCTCGCCGGGCTGAAAACCGAAGGGGATGCCGGGCAGATACACCCAGCTTTTGTTGCCGGTGTCGCCCGCCTCACCAAAGGGCTGGATGAGAAGAATGACCAGCAGGCCCAGCAGGAGGAACACCTTCCACCATTTTTCCAGAAGAAACTCCACATCGATGAAGGTGACGGCCACGTAGGCCACCACACCCATGGCGATAAATATGGCCTGACGGGAGAAATTATTTTGCAGGGCCACGTCATACTGGGTGGCGCTGTAAATCAGAACCAGCCCGGCGGCGCTGGCCAGCAGGCACAGGCCCAGCAGCACCACATCGCCTTTTTGGAAAAAATCCTTCAAACTGCGGACCAGGCGCAAGGGGAGACCTCCTTCCGGTTGGGATGGTTGGGATGAAAAACTGGAAATACAGTATAGCACATTTTGAGGGGATGTGCTATACTGTTCGAAAAGAGTTTACAAAAAGAAGCGCTGAGCTGCTGGGAGGACAGGCGTATGCCCGGCAGGGCGCGCAGGCAAAAAAGAAAAACCGGAAGTGAGATAGATGGAATTTGTGACCCACAGTGCGGAGGAGACCCGGGCGCTGGGCGGGCGGCTGGCCCAGGTGCTGGGCCCGGGCACGGTGGTGGCCTTTACCGGTGACCTTGGGGCGGGCAAGACCGCTTTTATCTCCGGCATGGCCAGGGGACTGGGGATTCAGGAGCAGGTGACCAGCCCCACGTTTACCATCGTCAATGAGTACGAGGGCGGGCGGCTGCCCCTGTTCCACTTTGACATGTACCGCTTGGGCAGCGCCGACGAGCTGTTCCACATCGGCTGGGAGGACTATCTGGTCCGGGGGGGCGTGTGCGCCGTGGAGTGGAGCGAGAACGTGGCCGAGGCTATAGAGGACGATGCGGTGCGGGTGGACATTGCCCGGGGGGAAGACGAGAACAGCAGAATGATCCGCATTGAGGGGGTGTCGTTGTGAAGATTCTGGCCTTGGAGACCTCGGCGGTGACCGCCTCGGTGGCGGTGACGGAGGGGGAAAAGCTCTTGGCCCAGTCATTTCAGAACAGCGGCCTGACCCATTCCGCCACCCTGATGCCCATGGTGGCCAATTTGCTGGAAAACACGGGGCTGAAGCTGGAGGAGATGGACGTCATCGCCGCGGCGGTGGGGCCCGGTTCTTTTACCGGCGTGCGCATCGGCGTGGCCGCGGCCAAGGGGCTGGCCTGGCCGGGGGACAAGCTGTGCGCCCCCTGCTCCACCTTGGAGGCCATGGCCTGGCAGTGCGCCCACCTGGATGGGGAGATCTGTGCGGTGATGGACGCCCGGCGCAGCCAGGTATATAGCGCCCGCTTTTTGGCCCGGGATGGTATGCTGACCCGGCTGACCCCGGACCGGGCGGTGGGGCTGGAGGAGCTGGCTGCGGAAGTAGAAAAATCAGGGAAAACGCAGATTTTGGTTGGAGATGGGGCGGCTTTGTGCTATAATGCCTTTGAAGCGCAGGGCATTCCGGCCAAGAAAATGCCCCCGCACCTGATCTACCAGACGGCGTGGGGGGTGGCCCGGGCGGCTCTTCGGCTGTGCGGGGACGGGGCACTGGTTCCCGCCGGCCAACTCAAGCCCCAGTATCACAGGCTCAGCCAGGCAGAACGGGAACGCCTGGAGCGCCTGGGCCAAAATCAATCATAAAAGGGGAATGTCAACCATGGAAAAGGTACATATTCTGGATCACCCGCTGCTGCAGCACAAACTGTCCATCCTCCGGGACAAGAACACCGGGGTCAAGGAATTTCGGGAGATTGTCTCGGAGATGGCGGCGTTGGAGTGTTATGAGGCCACCCGGGACCTGCCCCTGAAGGACGTGGAGATTGAGACGCCCATCGCCGTGGGCACCTTCAAGACGCTGGCGGGGAAGAAGCTGGCCATCGTGCCCATCCTGCGGGCGGGCCTGGGCATGGTAGACGGGATCTTGAACCTGATCCCCTCCGCGAAGGTGGGACATATCGGTCTGTATCGGGATCCGGAGACCCATGCCCCGGTGGAGTATTACTGTAAGATGCCCCAGGATATTGCCGAGCGGGACGTCATTGTGCTGGATCCCATGCTGGCCACCGGCGGTTCCGCCTCCGCAGCCATCACCTTTCTGAAGGGGTATGGCTGCAAGCATATCAAGCTGATGAACATTCTGGCCGCCCCGGAGGGGATTGCCTGCATCCAGAAGGATCATCCAGATGTGGATATCTATGTGGCGGCGGTGGATGAAAAGCTCAATGACCACGCCTATATCGTCCCCGGCCTGGGCGACGCGGGAGACCGCATTTTTGGAACCAAGTAAAAGCTATAAAAAAACACCCCCATGGGGGTGTTTTTTTGTGCTCACTTCTCCTGGAGCAGCTTGTTCAGCTCGGACATGAAGGTGCTGATATCTTTGAACTGGCGGTAGACAGAGGCAAAGCGCACATAGGACACCTCGTCCACATCCTTCAGCTTGTCCATGACCAGCTCGCCGATCTCCGTGCTGGGAATCTCCCGCTCCATCTCGTTTTGAAGTGTCTGCTCAATCTCATCGGCCAGCCGCTCCAGGGTGGAGACGGAGACGGACCGCTTTTCACAGGCCTTGAGCATGCTGCCCAGCAGCTTGGCCTTGTCAAAAGCCTGCCGGCTGCCGTCCCGCTTGATCACCACCAGGGGAAGGCTCTCCACAGTCTCATAGGTGGTAAAGCGCTTGTGGCACTCCAGACATTCCCGGCGGCGGCGGATGCTGCTGCCCTCATCGGCGGGGCGGGAGTCCACCACCTTACTTTCCGGATGGGAGCAAAAGGGACATTTCATCATACCTCATCCTTTCATACAGGACCGATTCTCTCTTTGTCAGATTAGAGGTTTGAGTGTTTGCGCGATATTACGAGTATTATAGCATGGATTTGCCGCCTTGGGTATTCCTTTTGGAAAAATTTTTTCACAGGTATAAAGGAGGAGGGGACGAGGAATACTTGGGACAGTGAGGTGATAACTGTGGAAACCAATCGCAACCCCTCCCAGGGGAAAAACCAGTGCCCTGAGAACAAGAAGGGCCCCGAAAACAAGAAGAAGCCCGAGGCCAAGAAAGAGTATGGCCCCGAGAACAAGAACCCCATGAATAAGGGCTATTAAGCCGCAAAGGCACACAGGCGGAGGGCACGCGTCCTCCGCCTGTGTGCTGAGAAGGGAGAAGGATAATGAAGAAAAACAGGAAAGGCCGGGGGAAAACGGACGGGAAACCGCCCAGATACCGCAGGCCGGAATATGAGATGCTGTCAGATGTAACGGCGGGCAGGGTGCAGGCAGGGCCTCACTCCACGCCGCCCAGAGAGGGAACTGATCTGGATGAGTGGCAGGACCCGGAGCTGTTCCACTCGCCAGAGCTGTAAAAAAACGGGGCGACTGCCCCGTTTTTTTACAGCAGATTTTTCAGTGTGGGCAGCTCTCCCTCCAAAATCAGCTCCAGCTGGTTGACCAGCCTGGCACACACCGCGGCGCATTCCGAGGCGTCCTCCCGGGCGGACAGATAGGCGCGGGCCTCGTGAAAGGAGGCGCGGACTGTGTCGATGTCCGTGTGCCTGAGAGTAGTGTGAAGGTAAAAGTCCTGTTGCTCCCAGTTGTGATAAGCGTCCTCAATGAGGATGCCGGCCTCCTCCCAGTCCTCCTGGATCAGAGCCTGCCGGGCCTGCTCCAGGTGTTCCGTGGTCTGGTTGGTGATCTGGCCCAGGGCGATCACATGAACGCTGGAAAGCGCGACCAGGACGAGGATCAGTGCCGCGGCGACCCACAGGCGTCTCATGATGCCTTGCCTCCTTTTGCAACACAATAGATACCGCCCAGCTGATCCACGGTGAGCAGGAATACCTGCTCGGGGGAGGACAGGCCGCGGGCGGCCAGCTGTTTGTCCAGCCACTTCCGCTCATATCCCCGGCTTTTTAGGTTTTGGTCCAGCAGGCGGCCGTCGCTGATGAGAATGACAGGCATGCCTGGCTCCTGGGGGGTCAGGCCGAGCTGGGCGGCGGTGGGAGGTTTTTGTCCGGCGTAGGGCAGTACAGACAGCTGGCCGTTGGTCTCCAAAATGGCAAATTTAATGCTTTGGAAATCGGTGTGCCCTTGGTTGCGCAGCTCTTCCATCAGCTCGTCCACGGTCAGGCGGTTTTTCCGAAGCTCCCCCTCCAGCACAAGCCCGTCCTGGATGACCACGCTGGGCCGCCCGCACAGAAGGGCGCGGAACCGGATAGATTTTGCGGATAGCACAGACAGGATGGTGGCCACCGCCAGCAGCACGATAATGGGGATCAGGCCGGACAGAAGGGGAATGCCGTTGTCCTGCATGGGTACGGAGGCCAGGTCCGCGATGATGAGGGCCAGGGTCAGCTCGGAGGGCTCCAGCTCTCCCACCTGGCGCTTGCCCAGCAGGCGGATTCCCACAATGATCAGCAGGTAGAGCACCACGGTGCGGATCAGCACCACAAACATTGGATCACCCCATATGGTCTGAGAATTGGTTACATTGATCATTTTGTCCGCAGAAGGGGCAGGATATGCCGCCCGCTTGTCCAAAACCACATTTTTTGCGGAGATGAGAAAAAAACGAAAAGTGTGCCTTGCCTTTTGCCGGAAGATACGCTAAGATAGGAAGGATAATAAAAACATTGTGTTGTGCCAAGCAGCGCATGGCCGCCCTGGACCGTTCCTGCCCCGGCAGGAGGCGCTGTCTGTGGGGCGGCTTTTTGTGGAAAGGCGGGGAGTGTATTGAAGGCGACTTTGATTCTGGCAAACGGAGCTGTCTTTCATGGCAGATCCATTGGCGCGGCCGGGGAGCGTGTGTGTGAGATGGTGTTCAACACCTCTATGACCGGTTATCAGGAGGTTTTGACGGATCCTTCCTATGCGGGGCAGGGCGTGGTGATGTCCTATCCCCTCATTGGCAATTATGGGGTGAACGGGGAGGACAACGAGTCCGCCCGGCCCTGGGTGGAGGCCTTTGTGGTGCGGCATCTCTCTCCCCGGGGGAGCAATTTCCGTTGCCAGTACGGCCTGGGCGACTTTTTAAGGAAACATGATATTGTTGGCATTGAGGGTGTTGACACCCGTGCCCTTACCAAAATTCTCCGCAGTCAGGGTTCCATGAATGGCATGATCACCTGCGCGGAGCATTTTAATGTCAACGAGGTGATGGAAAAGCTGAAGGCTTACCGGGTGACGGGGACGGTGGAACGGGTCACCTGTCCCCGGCCTGAGACCTATCCGGCCTGTGAGGAGGAGCGCTGTCATGTGGCCATGCTGGACTTTGGCGTCAAGCGCAACATGGTGGAGTGCCTGCGCCGCCGGGGCTGCCGGGTGACGGTGCTGCCCGCCCACACCCCGGCCCGGGAGGTGCTGGCGGGGGGGTACGACGGGGTGATGCTGTCCAACGGCCCCGGTGACCCCGCCGACAACGGGGACATCATCCGGGAAGTGCGTAAGCTTTACGAGAGCGGCCTGCCTCTGTATGCCGTCTGCCTGGGGCACCAGCTGCTGGCCCTGGCCACGGGAGCCAAGACCGGGAGACTGGATTACGGCCACCGGGGGGGCAACCACCCGGTGCGGGACATCGCGGAAAAACGGGTGTTCATCACCAGTCAGAACCACGGCTATGTGGTGCTGGCTGAGACGGTAGACCCGGCGGTGGCGGAGGTGTCCCATGTGAATGTAAACGACGGCACCTGCGAGGGGCTGCGCTACAAGCGCCCCAACTGCTTTACCACCCAGTTTCATCCTGAGGCCAGCCCCGGACCCAAGGATACCGAGTACCTGTTCGACCGCTTTGTGGCGTCCATGGGAGGTGAGGGGTAATGCCGAAGAATCCGAACATTAAAAAGGTGCTGGTGCTGGGCTCCGGTCCCATCGTCATCGGCCAGGCTGCCGAGTTTGACTACGCCGGCACCCAGGCATGCCGTGCCCTGAAGGAGGAGGGCGTGGAGGTGGTGTTGGTCAACTCCAACCCCGCCACCATCATGACGGACAAGGACATTGCCGACCATGTGTACATCGAGCCGCTGAACATTCCCTCCGTTACCCAGGTCATCCAACTGGAAAAGCCGGACTCCATCCTGCCCACCTTGGGCGGGCAGACGGGGCTGAATCTGGCCATGGCCCTGCATGAGAACGGCACGCTGGAGAAATACGGTGTGCGCCTGCTGGGCACCAGTCCGGACTCCATCCGCAAGGCGGAGGACCGTCAGGGTTTCAAGGACTGCATGGAGTCCATCGGCCAGCCCTGCGTCACCTCCGAGGTGGTGGAGAGCGTGGCCGACGCGGTGGAATTTGCCGGGAAGATTGGCTATCCTGTCATCGTCCGTCCCGCCTACACCCTGGGGGGTACCGGCGGCGGCATCGCCTATGACCGGGCCTCTCTGGAGGAGATCGCCGAGCGGGGCATCAACCTGAGCCGGGTGGGCCAGGTGCTCATCGAGCGGTGTATCGCCGGTTGGAAGGAGATCGAGTTTGAGGTCATGCGGGACAGCGCCGGCAACGTGATCACCGTGTGCTCCATGGAGAATATCGACCCCGTGGGCGTCCACACCGGCGACTCCATCGTGGTGGCCCCCACCCAGACCCTGGCCAACAAGGAGTACCA
>CALXDP010000015.1 GCA_944387095.1 uncultured Oscillospiraceae bacterium | reverse complement strand
GCAGAGCCGGGCGGGGACCCCATTTCACCCTGCTCGGGCGGAGTAAATCCGCCCTGCGCAAATCTCCGCTGTCGCTTTGATATTACGCGCCATCCGGCGCGGCCGCCTCCTGGGCGGCGGGCATCAGCCCTCGCGGGCCGAGTCCCTCTATTTGATGTGAAGCTCTTCCTCCACCTCATTCAAATTGATGGTCAGCATCCGGCTGATCCCCCACCCGGCAGAGCCGGGCGGGGACCCCATTTCACCCTGCTCGGGCGGAGTAAATCCGCCCTGCGCAAATCTCCGCTGTCGCTTCGATATTACGCGCCATCCGGCGCGGCCGCCTCCTGGGCGGCGGGCATCAGCCCTCGCGGGCCGAGCCCCTCTATTTGATGTGAAGTTCTTCCTCCACCTCATTCAAATTGATGGTCAGCATCCGGCTGATGCCCTGCTCCTGCATGGTCACGCCGTAGAGCACATCCGCCTCCTCCATGGTGCCACGGCGGTGAGTGATGACGATAAACTGGGTGTTGCCGCTCATCTTGCGCAGATAGCGGGCAAACCGCACCACGTTGGTGTCGTCCAGGGCGGCCTCGATCTCGTCCATGACGCAGAAGGGAGTGGGCCGCACCTTCAAAATGGCAAAGTACAGGGCGATGGCCACAAAAGCCCGCTCACCGCCGGACAGCAGGGACAGGGTCTTCAGGGCCTTGCCAGGGGGCTGCACCTTGATCTCGATGCCACAGCCCAGCACATCCTCCGGGTCCTCCAGGCTCAGGGCCGCCCGGCCACCCCGGAACAGCTCCTGGAAGGTCTGCTGGAAGTTTTCGTTGATTTTGGCAAACTGGGTCTTGAAGATCCCGGTCATCTCCCCGGTGATCTGGGCGATGATGTCCTCCAGCTCGTCCTTCGCCTTGGTCACATCGTCCCGCTGGCCGGCAAAATAGGTATACCGCTCGTTGACCCGCTCAAACTGCTCCACCGCATCGGGGTTGATGTTGCCCAAGGCAGAGATAGAGCGCTTGAGCTCCCCAATGCGGCGCTGGGCCTTTGCAGTGGATTCCAGCTCTACCCGCTGGCCCCGGGCCGCCTCGTGGGAGAGCTGATAGGTCTCCCACAGCTTGTCCAGAATCTGATTTTCCTCCCAGGCCGCGGCACTGGCCTTCTGCTCCAGGGCGGATACCTCCCGCTCCATGCTCAGCAGCCGGTCATTGGTGTCCCGAGCGCTCTTATCCGCCTGGTTGCGCCTACCCTCCAGGGCCAGTTTTTCCTCGTTGATGACGCGCAGGCGGTCGGACAGGGCCTGACTCTCAGTCCGGAGATTTTGCAGTTGCTCCTCCTGCTCCCCCACCTGGCGGGTCAGCGTCTCGTTTTGCCGCTCAAACTGGGTGATCATAGCGGTGCGCTGGGCGCTGTCCCCGGACAGTTCGTCCCGGAGCTTTTCCAGCTCGGACAGATTGGACTGGGAGGCGGCGCGCTCTCCTTCCAATCCGGCCAGTTTGGCGTTCTGCTCCGCCGCCTGGCTGCTCAGGGCACTCAGCCGCTCCTGAAGGGTGCTGTGCCCCTGGGCCTTGGCCTCCGCCTCCGCCCGCAGGGTGTTGGCCGTCCCCTCCAGCTGCTCGATACGCCCCTTTGCCTGCTGGGTGGCCCTGCCGTTTTCCTCCATTCGCTTTCCCACCTGCTCCCGCTCCTGGAGCAGCACAGCATAGCGATCCTGGGCCGCCCCCAGCAGGGCGTCCGCGCTGTCCACCCGCTCTGTGTAGGTCAGCACCGCATTCTCCGCCTGGCGCAGCTGGGCGGAGGCGGTATCCAGCTCATAGTTGGCGGCGGTAAGCTCCCGCTGGGCGCGGGCCAACTGCTCTTCCGCCTCTTTCCGCTCCCCCGCCAGTGCTTGGCGCTGTTTTTCCAGCCGCTCCAACTCGTTGGCCCGGGAGAGGATACCCGCCGACCGGGAGGCAGAGCCGCCGGTCATGGAGCCGCCGGCATGGAGCACCTGACCGTCCAGGGTGACGATGCGGAAGCGGTGGCCGAACTTCCTGGCCATGGCCATCGCTTTGTTCAGGTCGCTGGCAATGACGATCCGCCCCAGCAGGTTGGAAAAGATGGAGGCGTATTCCCGGTCAAAAGAGATGAGGGCGTCCCCCATCCCCACAAAACCGTCCTCTTTCTCCACCGCCCGGTCCTGGAACTGGGCGGGACGAATGGTATTCATGGGCAGGAAGGTGGCCCGGCCCGCGTCCCGCCGCTTGAGCCACCCGATGGCCTGCTTGCCGTCCTCGTCCCGTTCCACCACGATATTCTGCATGGCGCCGCCCAAGGCGATCTCAATGGCCACGGCGTATTGGTCCGGCACATGCAGCAGACCGGCCACCGGGCCGCGCACCCCCTTCAGACCGCCCCGCTGGGCCTCCCCCATGAGCAGTTTCACCGCTTTGGAATAGCCCTCATACATCTTCTCCATTTCCGTGAGCAGCTTGATGCGGGATTGCAGATTGTTCTCATCCATCCGCAGCCGGTTGCAGCGCTCCTGGGCCTGGTCCAGCTTGCGCTGCCGGGTCTGGCAGAGCATCTGATGGCCGCTGATGACGTTCTTCGCCCCGTCCCGGTCCTCGGTGACCCGATCCAGTTCTTTTCTCAGCTCGTCCGCAGCGGATTGAGCCTGCTGTGCCTTTTCCTCCTGGGCGGCCAGCTCCTGAGTCAGCTTTTCCTCTCGGTCCAGCAGCTCCTGGGCCGCCGCCGCCAGGGCGGACAGCAGGGCCTTGGCCTCCGCCGCGGAGGAATTCTCCAGCCGCTCCCGCTCCTGGAGCTGAGCCAGCTCCTGGGTCAGCGTCCCGGCGGAGCGCACCGTCTCCTCCATCTGGCGCTCCAGATCCCGGCTCTGGGCCTCACAGGCGGCCATATCCGCCTCAATTTGGGCCAGACGGGAGCGGCGCTCCTCGATCTGCCCGGCAATGGACCCCGCCCGATCCTCCTGCTGTTCCAGCTCCTGTCGGATCCGGGCGGCATTGTCCGCATTGTTTCGGATGTCGTTCTTCAGCAGGCTGATACCGCTCTCACAACTGTGAACCTGCTGCTCCAGCTGGGACTGCTGGCCGCGGAGCCGTTCCGCCTCCAGATCTTTCTCCCGCATCTGAGCGCTGTACTCCTCCATGTCGGCGTACAGGCTGTCCAGGGCCTGGCGGGTCTCCTCCCGCTGCCGGGCGGCGGTATCGCAGTCTGTCTTGAGCTTGATGCTGTTGGCCCTCAGCTTTTCCAGCTGTTCCAGCCACACAGAGATCTCCAGCCCCTTCAGCTCGTCCCGGAGCAGCAGATACTTCTTGGTTTTCTCTGCCTGGACGCGCAGGGGCTCCACCTGGAGTTCCAGCTCATCAATCTTGTCGTTGATGCGCACAAGATTTTCCTGAGTGCGCTCCAGCTTGCGCTCAGCCTCCTCCTTTCGGTGGCGGTAGCGGGAGATGCCCGCCGCCTCTTCAAAGATCTCCCGCCGGTCGGCGCTCTTGATGGAAAGGATCTCGTCGATCTTGCCCTGTCCGATGATGGAGTAGCCCTCCCGGCCTAAGCCGGTGTCCATGAACAGCTCATTGACGTCCTTCAGCCGGCAGGAGCGGCGGTTGATATAATACTCGCTCTCCCCGGAGCGGTAGTAGCGGCGGGTGACGGACACCTCCGTCTCCTCCAGGGGAAAGATATGCTCACTGTTGTCAATGACCAGGGAGACCTCCGCAAAGCCCAGCCCCTTGCGCTTGGCCGTGCCGTCAAAGATCACATCCTCCATCTTGCTGCCCCGGAGGGTGCGGGTGGACTGTTCCCCCATCACCCACCGGATGGCGTCGGCAATATTGGATTTTCCCGATCCGTTGGGCCCCACAATGGCCGTGATGTCTGAGCCGAAGGCCAGCACAGTCTTGTCGGGAAAGGACTTGAACCCTTGAATCTCCAGCGCTTTTAAGTACAAACTATGCACCCCATTATCCACAGGTTTTACCGCATGTCATAGATAGTCTATTTTATCATTTCGGCTATGGCAATGCAACTATTTTTCCCACAAACCCCGCAGCCGGACGCAGGCGGGAACACAGCGTTTCACTGCGCAGACGGCAGCGCTCCCCCGCCCGGCCATTCCTCACGCGTCAAGACCGCCCGAATGGCACGGCAAAGCGCCATTCGGGCGGTCTTGGGAAAAGGCATTGCGCAAAGATTCCTACCGGATCCCTTCAAACTCGTTATAAAACCGCTCATGGATTACCTGGACGGCCCGGTCCGCATCGCTGATATGTACCAGCACGGACACCTTGATCTCGCTGGTGGAAATCATGCTGATGTTGATGCCCGCATTGAACAGCGCCTCAAACATGGCCGCGGCCACACCGGGGCTGTTGACCATGCCGGCGCCCACAATGGACACTTTGGCGATGTTATCCGACACATCGATGCGGTCAAACCGGATGCTGTCCCGGTTGTCCTCCAGCAGCTTCTGGGCCAGCTCCATGTCTGCCTTGGCCACCGTGAAACTGATGTCCTTGGTGTCGCTTCGTCCGATGGATTGGAGGATGATATCCACATTCACATTGTTCTTTGCCAGCAGGGAGAAGATCTTAAAGGCGATGCCCGGGGTGTCCTCCAGGCCCACCAGGGCCAGACGGGCAATGTTCTTATCCTTCGCGACGCCGCTGATGTGGGATTCTTCCATGGTCTTGACTACCTCCTTGACTTTCGTACCGGGCTTGCCGGAAAAGCTGGAGAGCACTTCCAGCTTCACGTTGTACCGTTTGGCCATCTCTACCGAGCGGTTGTGGAGCACCTGGGCCCCCAGCGTGGCCAGTTCCAGCATCTCATCATAGGTGATCTCCTCCAGCTTGTGGGCAGAGGGCACCAGGCGGGGATCGGCGGTATACACCCCATCCACGTCGGTGTAGATCTGGCACAGGTCGGCGTGCAGCGCGGCGGCCAAGGCCACCGCTGAGGTATCCGACCCGCCCCGGCCCAAGGTGGTGATATCGTCGTATTTGTTGACGCCCTGGAAGCCGGTGACGATGACAATCCGCCGCTTGTTCTCCAGCTCATCCTGGACCCGCTCCGTCACCACCCGCTTGATCCGGGCATTGCCGTGACCAGAGTTGGTGCGAAAACCCGCCTGCCAGCCGGTGAGAGACACCACCGGACAACCCATGGCCTCAATGGCCATGGCGCACAGGGAGCAGGAGATCTGCTCCCCGGTGGACAGCAGCATATCCATCTCCCGTTTGGAAGGGGAAGGGTTGATTTCCAGCGCCTTGTCGATCAGGTCGTCGGTGGTGTCCCCCTGGGCGGACAGCACCGCCACCACGCTGTTGCCCGCCTTATACGTGTCCGTAATGATACGGGCCACGTTGCGCAGGCGCTCGGCGTTGGCCACCGAGGTGCCCCCAAATTTTTGTACGATCAATGCCATATTCCTTCCATCCCTTCGGACAGTATTCCTAAATTATCCTATGCCGTCTCCCCAGGTCAGTTGAGTACCCGGATGACGGAGAGCGTCTCCAGCCCGGCCAGCTTTTCCCGCAGCTGCCCCTGGGTCAGCTCACTCTCTGTGAGGCAGGCGGCTTCCCCGGCGGGAGCGCCGCTGCGGGCCAGCAGCTTGACTTCACCCAGAGCGGCGCGCAGGCTGTCCGCGCCGGCCTCGGCCCGAATATACCAGCGGCTGGCCAGCCCATCCGTGCCGCACGCTGCGTCCGGTCCCCCGGGCGCCCAGCACAGGGCCTTGCGGTGCCCCAGGTTCCGGGCAATATCCATCACATCGGCCACCACCGCGGAGGCGGTGGGCAGCTTGCCGGCGCCCCGGCCGTAAAACATCACGTCGCCAATGGCATCCCCCCGGACGGAGATGCCGTTGAACACATCCTCCACCCCGGCCAGAGGATGGCTGCAATCCACCAGATGAGGGGCTACATAGGCACAGATTTTCCCATCCTCCATCTTCATGGCCCGGCCCAGCAGCTTGATTTTCTTCCCCGCCCCGTCGGCATAGTCCACATCGGCCAGGGTCACCTTGGTAATCCCCTCGGTGGGTACCTGGTCCGGATAGATGTGCCGGCCAAAGGCGATGGCGGACAGAATACAGATCTTCCGGCAGGCGTCATGCCCCTCCACGTCGGCAGAGGGATCCCGCTCGGCGTAGCCCTTCTCCTGGGCCTCCTTCAGGGCCTGCTCAAAGGACAGCCCCGCCCTGATCATCCGGGTCAGGATGTAGTTGGTTGTTCCGTTGAGAATGCCGTAGATCTCCAAAATCTCATTGGCGGCCAGACACTGGGACAAAGGCCGGATGATGGGGATACCCCCGCCCACGCTGGCCTCAAAGAGGTAGCACACCCCCTTCTCTCTGGCCAGCTGGGTCAGCTCATACCCATGGGTGGCCACCAGCTCTTTGTTGGAGGTGACCACGCTCTTGCCCGCCTCCAGCGCCCGGCGGGTGAAGTCCAGCGCCACGGTGGCCCCGCCAATGGTCTCCACCACGATGTCCACATCAGGGTCTGATTCGATGACGGAGAAATCCTTGACAAACAGGGGCGCGAAAGGGCTGTTTGGAAAGTCCCGCACATCCAGAATATATTTCAATTTCACCAGTCCGTCCGCCTTCCGGGCGATGCTGCGCTCATGGCCGGTGAGCACCTCGGCCACGCCGGACCCCACCGTTCCAAATCCCAAAATTGCTACGTTTACCATGGTCTTTTTTCACCTCATGTCTATGCTCAGCCCGCCAGCACCTCACAGCGGACCACTCCTTTTTTCTCCCGCAGGGCCGTCAGCAAGTCCTCCAGTTCCGTCTCCAGCCCTGAAGTCTCCAGTCCCACGGTCACCGGCGCGGCATCTCCGTCGGGGATGGCCTGGTGGATGGTCAATACATTGCCCCCCCAGTCCGCGAAGGTGTTCAGCACCGAGGACAGCGCCCCGGGCTCATTGCGCAACAGGATCTGAATGGTAACGATCCTGCCATGGATCATATCCTGAAAGGGGCGGATGGCATCCTTATACTTATAAAAGGCGCTGCGGCTGATCCCCGCCCGGCGGGTGGCCGCGTTCACCGTCTGTACCTCGCCGGTCTCCAGCAGGCGCTTGGCGTCCGCCACCTTCAGATAGATCTCGGGCAGCGCCGACGCCTCCACAATGAAATACTTCTGCCTTGAGGCCATACCAGTTCCTCCTCGCGTCCGTCCTCACAGGATCTGTCTTTGTACTGCGGTCTATTGTATCACAGAGAAGGACAGTTCTCAATTCATAGATCGTCCCCGTTTTCACCAAACATTTCTCCCGATCCCGCGGGATTTCTGTCAGGGCGTACGGAAACGCGCCGCCGCAGGTGTCCCCGCGGCGGCGCGTGCCCCGTCCTATCATTTGATCGCTGGTGCCGCTATACCCCTGGCTCCGGCTCCGGATTTTGGCTGATCCCGGGATCCGGCGGCACACTGGGCGTGGGCTCCGGTTCCACCGAAGGAATGGGCTCGTCAGAGACGCCCGGGTCGGGGTCCGGACTGGGCTCGCCACTGGGCGGGATCTCACCGGACTCAGAGGGCTCCGGATCAGGGTCCTCTGAGTTCCCGTCATGGGTCGTGCAATACCGGTCCTCCTCATTGGGGAAGAGCCTCTCATAAATGGAGATCAGGGCGTACTCATCCCCGATGGAGACGGATTCGCTGATAAGCTCCCGGTTATACTCCACCATGAAGATGGTCCGTACCGACTCCTCCGGGCAGTGCTCCCCGGCCAGCATATACAGGCCGGTCTCCTCCCCGTTGGCGTCCAGCACGGGGCAGTCCAGGCAGATGGTCACCGGCACATGGCAGACGCAGTACTCACCGGGGGCGTCTCCGGGGAAGAGATAAAAGCTCTGGGCCCGGTTGCCCCGGGAATCGTTCTGACAGTCCTCGATGGCCAGGTTGCCGCAGTCCATGCAGATGGAATAGGCCCGCTGCCCACCGGGGTTGGGGAATTCCTGCCGCTCCAGCCCCTCATGGACCAGAGTCATGACCTCCCGCCACAGATAGACGGAGGGGTTGCCCTGGCGGTTGTTGACCACCTCATCGTATTGGGGATAACCCGTCCATACCGCTGCGGTGTAGTGGGCGGTGTACCCAGCAAAATAGTAGTTGAAGGCGTTGTCCGTGGTGCCGGTCTTGCCCGCCACCAGCTGGCCACTGATCCTGGCACCGGTGGCAGTACCAGAAGTGGCGGCGCTGGTGAGCATAGAGTTGATATAATAGGCGGTGGTATCCTTGATGGCCTGCTTGGTCTCAGGCGTGTTGTCTACCACCACATTGCCGTCCACATCCTCCACCAGCAGGAAGGTGGTGGGCGCCGTATAGCTGCCCCCCCGGGGGAATGTGGCAAAAGCCGCCGCCATCTCAAAGGTGGACACACCGTGGGTCAGGCCGCCCATGGCCAGAGGGCTGTAATCGTAGTCGGTCTTCCAATCCCCGGCGGAATTATAGTATCCCTCCTCCAGGGAGGTGATACCGAACTGCTCTTCCAAGAACCGGAAGGACTCCTCCGGCGTCACCATCTGCAGCACCCGTGTGGCGATGGTGTTCTTCGATACGACAACACCCTGGAGCACCGTGGTCAACCCCGCATACTCCCGGGGCAGGTTCAACGGCCAGATGTTGCCGTTTCTAAGTTCAACCGGACTGTCATCCAGTACTGTGGCGGGGGTGATCAGTCCCATATCCAGGGCGGGGGCGTACACCGAGATGGGCTTGATGGACGAGCCGGGCTGCCGGGTGGCCATGGCATTGTTCCAGCCCCGGTTGACCTCTTTCTCCCCCAGGTCTCCCGCCATGGCCACCACGTAGCCGGTGGTATTATCCACAATGGTGATGGCAGAGCTGATCTCCTGGCCGGTATTGGAAATATAGTAGGAGCTGTCCCAGTTCTGGTAGATCTGGTCCACGCTGGCCTGGACGTCCGGGTCAAAGGGGGTGTAGATGCGCAGGCCGCCGGAGTACACCATCTGGGTGGCGGCCCGCTCGGACATCCCCTCTTCCTCCACCAAGTGGTTGATCAGCTCACTGATGACCGCGTCCACGTACCAGGAATTGATGTTGCTGTTGTCCTCTTCCTCCACCACCGGGGTGCCGTCCTCGTTGACCACGGCGTCCCCAGTATAGGCGTCATCCCAGGTAAACACCAGGGGCTGGGCCACGGCGGCCTCGTATTCCGCCTGGGTGATGTAGGCGCCGTTCTCGCTGATCTCCGGATCGCTCATCTGCTGCAGGATCAACTCCTGCCGGGCCTTATTGTACTCCCGGCCCGTCCAGATCTCCGCCGGGCCGTAGTTCTCCGCCCCGCAATAGCTGCAGGGTTCGTCATTGGTCAGGGAGTAGGTGCCGCACTCCAAACAGGGGTAGCGGGTGACGTTGAGCTGGGCGTTGGGGCTGTATAGCGACGGGTTGTTGGTAATGCCCGCCAGAGAGGCGCACTCAGCCAGGGTCAGCTCGGACACGGGCTTGCCGAAGTAGAACTCCGAAGCCGCCTGCACGCCATAGCAGCCATTGCCCAAAAAGATCACGTTGAGATACAGCTCCAGGATATCGTCCTTGGAATAGTGGTCCTCCACGTACAGGGCGGTAAAGATCTCGCTGATCTTACGGGTGACGGTCACGTCATCATATTGGGTCAGGTTCTTGATGAGCTGCTGGGTGAGGGTGGAGCCGCCGAAGGTGTTGCGCATGCCCAGGAACATATTGACAAAGGCCCCAGCAGTGCGGTACCAGTCCACGCCGCTGTGCTGGTAAAACCGCCGGTCCTCAATGGCCACCACGGCGTTCTTCAGATCGTCCGGAATATCCTCCAGATCCACCCACTCCTGGTTCTGGGAGCCCACCAGGGTGGTCAACTCCCGGGCCTGACCGCTGTCGTCATAGTAATAGATGACCGAGTTCTCGTTAAGGGTATATGCCGACAGGTCCAGCGTGGCATTGGGCAGCACCGCGGTTTTGATGTAAACCGCGGCATAGCAGGACAGGAAGGCCCCAGTCACCACCCCGATCAGCAGCAGGGTGCCCAGCACCTGAAAAATGCGCAGGAACACCGTGGCCGCCGTGGAGCGCTTTTTCCGGGGCCGGTCCCCGCCGCGATTGCCCTCTTGCGCCCTGCGTCTGCCCTGGGGCTGGGCACCGCGACGCGCCGCGTCGTAATTGTGATTGTTTTCTGCCATTCAAAATACCTCCGATGTATACAGGCACGCCTTGCGGCCAGTCACCTTCGATTGACTTTTCACATAAAATAGGGTGTGCCGGAAGCCGGGCACATGTGGGGACAGTATACCACACCAGGTCCCTTTTGTCCACCCTGCCCGAATCCGCTCCCCCTCATTCCCCTGTCCTTCTTCCCCGCCGACCTGTTTCGACCGCGTTCCCGCCCCGGCGGAATTTTTCCTTCCTCCCCCTTGCTTTTTTCCATGGGAGACGGTACAATAAGGACAACAAAACCAGTGTCCGAAGGAGGAGTGAATCCCATGAGCGAAGCATTCGGCCCTGATTTTGTCAACGTCACCGATGACGAGGGCAATGAATTTGAACTGGAACATCTGGGCACCTTAGAGTATATGGGCAGCACCTATATGGCCTTTCTCCCCGCCGACATGGACGAGGAGGACGAGGACTATGGCATGATCCTGCTCAAGGTGGTGGAGGAAAACGGCGAAGAGCTGCTGGCCGACATCGACGACGAGCAGGAGCTGAGCGCGGTCTACGACCTGTTTATGGAACAGCTGTTCTCTGAGGAGGAGGACGGCGGAGGGGCGTGACCACCTCTCTCCCTGCCGGGTTCTAACTACGTGTCCGTCCGTTTAAAACCCACATCTTTTATATGGGACGCCAAACTCGCGCCGCGGATTGCAGGCCTCCCGGCCCTTTTCGGAGGTGTCTGGACGTTGGAAGCGATGAAACGGTGCGGAGGCGACCCACCTGCATTCACGTGCAGGTTTTTAATCGGGCGGCACGGCCACGGCGGGGGTTTTGCCCATTATGCGGGAGAGCGAATGCTCTCCCGCTTTTTTATGCGGTGATCGAGGGCGGCTCCATTGAACCATAAAAATTTGTCTGCATTGTGGCCGTTTTGTGAACTTTCCATGGAATGAGGCTAAAAACAGATTTTTTCCTTGCAAGGCTTGACAGGCCGTGCTATAATATCCCCATTCGGCACATCGGTACATGGGAGATGTGCTTTTATTCCGTCTATGCAAAAACACCACTGAAACTGAGAGGATTGATACCATGAGCGCATCCAGAGAGAAGAAGCAGCGCCAGGGCAGCGGCCCCTCCGATAAGGCCATACAGGCCAATCAGAAGCAAGCTGCCTACAAGCGCAAGGTCCGCACCTACACCGGCATTGGCGTGGTGGTGGTGGTACTGGTCGCCGCGCTGCTGATTTGGAACTCCGGCTTTTTCCAGAGCCGCGCCCTTGCCGCCACCATTGGCGACACAGAGCTGAGCGCCGCGGAATTGAGCTATTACTATTATCCCCAGCACTACTATTTGTCCATGCTCGGCTCCATCGACACCAGCATCCCCGACGATGAGCAATACTACGACGAGGAAGAGGGCGTCACCTACCACGACTATTTCCTGGAACAGGCCCTGCAGACTGCCCAGTCCGAGCAGGCGCTGTACGACGCGGCCATCGCCGATGGGTATACCCTGGAGGATATCCAGGAGAATCTGGAGACAAACATCCAGTCCATGCAATCCTCGGCCTCCAGCAGCGGGTACAGCTACCGCTCCTACCTGGTGGTCAACTATGGCAAGTATATGACCCCCTCCATTTACGAGCGGCTGCTGGCCAAAACCCTGCTGGCCAACCTGTATGCCAGCGACAAGCAGGAGGAGTTCTATGACTCCTATACCACCCAGGATCTGGAGGATTACTACCAGGAGAACGCCGACGACTTTGACGATTTTGAGTACTCCTACCTCTATTTCACCCCCGAGGCCGTGATGAACACCGACGACGACGGCAATGAGCGCACGGAGGAAGAGCTGGATGAGCTCACCGCCCAGGCCCTGGCCGACGCCGAGGCTCAGGCCGAGGCGGCACTGGCCGCCTATGAGGAGGGCACCGAGGTGGCCGACCTCATCGAGGAGTACGAGCCCAACACCTCCGGCGACCACACCACGGTCACCGGCAGCAGCAATATCTCCTCCGTCTACCAGGAGGAGCTGCTGGAGCTGGGCGAAAACGAGGCCGCCATTGTGGAAAACGGGGAGTCCGGCTACTATCTGGTCATCTTCCACAGCCGCGCCCGCAACGAGGATCTCACCGCCGATGTGCGCCATATCCTGGTGCGTGCGGAGACCGGCACGGACGAGGAAGGGAATACCGTGGAGCCCACCGACGAGGCCTGGGACGCCGCCCTGTCTGAGGCGGAGGACATCCTGGCCGAGTATGAGGCAGGCGAGCAGACCGCCGAGGCCTTCGGCGCGCTGGCCAACGAGTACTCCGACGACGCAGGCTCCAACACCACCGGCGGGTTGTACGAGGCGATTGCCCGCAACGGCAGCTATGTGGAAGAGTTCCTGAACTGGATCTTTGAGGACGGACGCCAGGTGGGCGACACCGGCATCGTGCGGCATGAGGGCGATGTGGAGTCCACCGGCTCCTACTGGGGCTATCACATCATGTACTTCCAGGCCTGGAATGAGGCGGAGTGGATGCTGGACGTGCGCAGCGCCATGAGCGAGGAGGCCAGCACCGAGCTGGAGGAAAGCCTGCTGGAGGGCGATGCCTACGCCATTTCCACGGCAGACGGAGCCAAGTATCTGGGCGCCTGAGTTTCTGGAAATCAAAGCCATGTGCATTACAAAAGGGCCGGACAACCTGTCCGGCCCTTTTCTTCAGGAGGTAAACCATGGATCATCCGTTTGTCCGCACAGAAATGCTGCTGGGATCCCAGGCCATGGAGCGGTTGTCCCGCAGCCATGTGGCGGTGTTCGGCCTGGGGGGCGTGGGCAGCTGGTGCGCCGAGGCATTGTGCCGGTCCGGCGTGGGGGAGCTCACCCTCATCGACCAGGACACAGTTTCTGAGAGCAACCTGAACCGGCAGGCCGCCGCTTTGCACTCCACCCTGGGCATGGAAAAGGCGCAGGCCACCGCCATGCGCCTGAGGGACATCCATCCAAGCTGTATCCTGCATCCTGTCGTCGCCCGGTATGAGGCGGCCCACCGGGAAGATTTTTTCCGGGGATCTTACGACTATATCGTGGACGCCATCGACCTGGTCAGTTGTAAACTGGACCTCATCGAGACCGCCCACCGGCGGGGCATCCCCATAATCTCCGCCCTGGGCACCGGCAATAAGCGGGACGCCCAGCTGCTGCGCATCACAGACCTGTCCAAAACCGAGGGCTGCCCCTTGGCCCGTGTGGTGCGCAAGGAACTGCGGGCCCGTGGCATTGTCCACCACCGGGTGGTGTTCTCCCCGGAGCTGGCCTGCGCGGCGCAGGCCGGGGATGAGCTGCCCCCGCCCGGCCGGCGCAGCATTCCCGCCAGTGCCATATGGGTACCCGCCGCCGCCGGCCTGCTGCTGGCACAGGCGGTTATCCTCTCCCTTTCCCAAGACGATACCGCTCCTGCACCTTCCCGGTAATCCAGGCCCCCAGCAGGCCGCACACCGTGCCGATAGCCGCCCCGGCCAGCACATCGCTGGGGAAATGGACCCCTACATACAATCTGGAAAACCCCATGAGGGCCGCGGCGGCAATCGCTACGGCCTTCGCCCATTTCCAGGGCAATACCACGGCCACCGCCACCCCGAAGGCGAAGGCTGAACAGGTGTGCCCCGAGGGAAAGGAGTTGGGGTCGCCGCTGGTGGCCAGTGTCTCCAGCCCCTCCAGCACCACCCAGGGCCTGGCTCGGCTGATCAGCGGCTTGATGGTCAGGTTGGTGATCACAAAGCCCAGCAGCATCCCCACCCCGGCGGACGCCCCCGCCCGGCGGGTGGCGCGAAAACAGAGCAAGATAATGGCCGCCACGATGAACAGCAGCCCAGCGTTGCCCAGGTTGGTGTAAAAGGTGAAAATCTCGTTGAGTATGGGCAGACGCAGATGCTGGGTGATCCAGAGCAGGACGTCCTCGTCCAGCTGTTGTATCAGCTCAGGCATGGCGGCCTCCTTTCCTTGACCTGCCGGTCAAAGGCATGTATAATCAGAAGAAAGTCGGAAAACCCTGTTTTTCAGGCGGTTCTCCTCCCGCTCTCCCCAAGGGTTGACGCACCCGGGGCAGAAAGCTGGGTCTTATTGTATCGGATTTTCCGCCATGTGGCAAGTCTTTTCCCCTTGCCACACACTTCCCATATCCCCATCCCATTTCAGAGGTGATTTTCTTGAAGCAGATCCTCTGCCTCTCCCACAGCCCCTGGCAGGCCCGCCCAAACCGCACCCAGCAGCTGCTTACCCGACTGTCTGACGTACAGGTGCTCTTTTTTGAACCTCCTCTACCCAAAGGCACCCCCCAGCCGGAGCAGGGCCGCCGGGTGCGCTCCCACATCACAGTCTACACCCTGCCCACCCCCCTGCTGCCCGGGCTGGACCGGGCAGCCATTCAGCGCCGCAGTCAGGCCAAAGCCACGGAGTTCATCCAAAAAACCATGACCCGCCACCACTTTCGGGAGCCCGTCTTATGGTGTACCGCCCCGGACCAGGCTGTCTATATGGACCGGCTGGCGTACCGGGGTCTGGTGTATGACTGTGACCGGGAGTGGGGGGATGAATTTCTGGACGAGGAGAGCGATCTGACCACCCACGCTGAGGTGGTCTTTGCTGCCTCCCCCGGGCTGGTACAGCGCCTGTCCCCCTGCAATGACAACATTGCCCTGCTGCCCAACGGGGTCAACCCTCTCATGTTCACCCGGGACGACCTCTCCCCCCCGCCCCGGCTGGCCGCGCTGGCCGGCCGGACTGTGCTTGGCCGGGTGGGGGATCTGAGCAGCAAGGTGGAACTGGAGCCCTTGCTGCACGCCGTCTCCGCCCAGCCGGGCTGGACCTTCCTGCTGATGGGCCGGGTCACAAAGCCGGTGGCCGCCAAGCTGAAGCCCTTTCCCAACATTCTGCTCACCGGGCCGGTCAACGCGGTGGAGCTGCCCGATTACCTGTGCGTGTGTTCGGTACTCTTTGACCTGATCCGCACCGACCGCCTGGGCAGCGACGTCATCCCATCCCGCATCTATGAATATCTGGCCACTGGCAAGCCCATTGTCATGATGGAGGAGCCGGAACAGGTGGAGCCCTTCCCCGACGTGATCTACACTGCCTATGACGGCGCTGGTTTCCTCCGTCGCTGCCGCAAGGCGCTGGAGGAGGATTCCCAACTGACCGCCCCCCGTCGCCAAGAGTATGCCCGGCAGGCCGCCTGGGCCAACCGGGCCGCCGAGGTCAACCGGATTCTGGAGAGCACAGGGCTATTTTGAACACCCTTTCCCGCTATGCTCCCAATTCCCTTGTATAAGCATACAAAATTGTATCCTCCGTCTTGATTTGACAAGACTTTTTCGATATGATAAGGTTTGCTTGATTCCTGACGCCGCAGAGCGCGCCATGCTGCGGCCTGAATTTCTGAATTTAAGAGGGGTGCTTCCATGGGTGTTCACCGGTGCTCTGCCCTGTTTGATTTTCTGCGTCAGGGTGTTATTGCGCCCAATTTCCGATAAAACAAGTCAAAACAGGCTGACCAATGCGTTGGCCTGTTTTTTGTTTTCTCTGAAACCGGCGTCCATGCGCCGGAGCCGCCCGCGTCCGCCCCGCTATGGAGGGAGATTTCCACATGAAAAAAGTCGCCGTCATTATGGGCTCCGACTCCGACTGGCCGGTGGTCAAGGCCGCCTGCGCCCAGCTGGACGAGTTCGGCGTGCCCTACGAAGCCCGCATCCTCAGCGCTCACCGCACCCCCGCCGCCGCGGCGGAGTTTGCCCGCAGCGCCCGAAAAAACGGGTTTGGCGTACTCATCTGCGCCGCCGGCATGGCCGCCCACCTGGCAGGGGCCTTCGCCGGCAACTCCATCCTGCCCGTCATCGGCATCCCCCTAAAGGGCGGGGCCATGGACGGGCTGGACGCCCTGCTGGCCACCGTCCAGATGCCCAGCGGCATCCCCGTGGCCACCGTGGCCATCAATGGGGCCAAAAACGCCGCGGTGCTGGCCGTCCAGATCCTAGCCGTCTCCGACGAGGCCCTGGCCGCCAAGCTGGACGCCACCCGGGAGGCTATGGCCCAGCAAATCGCGCAAAAGCAGGCCAAGCTTCAGGAGGAACTGGGCTGAGCGGCAAGGCGCATGGTATTTTATATTCCAACCGGAAAGGATGTTTTTATCATGGAAAAACTGGAGCAGCTATACGAGGGCAAGGCCAAGAAGGTCTTTGCCACCGAGGACCCCAACGTGGTCATCGTGTCCTACAAGGATGACGCCACCGCCTTTGACGGCACGAAAAAAGGTACCATCACCGGCAAGGGGGCCATCAACAATCAGATGACCAACTATCTGATGCAGCAGCTGGAGAAGGCCGGCGTGCCCACCCACCTGGTGCGGGAGCTCAGCGAGCGGGAGACTGCCGTGAAGAAGGTGTCCATCGTCCCCCTGGAGGTCATCATCCGCAACATCTCCGCCGGCTCCTTCGCCAAGCGGTACGGCGTGGATGAGGGCATCGTGTTCGATGCGCCCACCATTGAGTTCTCCTACAAAAACGACGAACTCCACGACCCCCTCATCAACAGCTATCACGCCGTGGCTCTGAAGCTGGCCACCTGGGAGGATATTGACACCATCAAGCAGTACGCCTTCCAGGTCAATGACTTTCTAAAGCAGACCCTGGCTGAGTGCGGCGTCACGCTGGTGGACTTCAAGCTGGAGTTCGGCAAGACCGCCGACGGCACCATCGTGCTGGCCGACGAGATCTCCCCGGACACCTGCCGGTTCTGGGACTCTAAGACCGGGGAAAAGCTGGACAAGGACCGCTTCCGCCGGGACCTGGGCAACGTGGAGGGGGCTTATCAGGAGATGAGCCGCCGGCTGCTGGGGAAATAATCCCCCTTTCCCTTTACATTTCTCATTCACACCTTCAGGAGGCATTATGGGAGGCTTTTTTGGCGCTGTTTCGCACCAGGATATCACCCTGGATCTCTTTTTTGGAGTGGACTACCACTCCCACCTGGGCACCCGCCGGGGCGGCATGGTCATCCATGACGGCAAGGACGGGTTCCAGCGGCAGATTCATAACATTGAGAACACCCCGTTCCGCACCAAGTTTGAACGGGACCTTCCCGGCTTTCACGGCACCAGCGGCATCGGCTGTATCAGCGACACCGATCCCCAGCCCCTGCTGGTCCGCTCCCACCTGGGGCTGTACGCCATCACCACCGTGGGCATCATCAACAACGCCGAGGAGCTGATCACCCAGTACTTCTCCCGGCAGGGCCACCAGTTCATGGCCATGAGCTCGGGCAAGGTAAACTCCACCGAGCTGGCCGCCGCCCTCATCAACCGGGAGGACGACCTGGTATCCGGCATCCTCAAGGCTCAGGAGCTGATTGACGGCTCCCTCACCCTTTTGATCCTAACCCAGCAGGGCCAGATCATCGCCGCCCGGGACAAACTGGGCCGGCTGCCCGTCCTCATCGGGCAAAAGGTGGGCGGCTGCTGCGTGTCCTTCGAGTCCTTCGCCTACCAGAAGCTGGGCTATCACGACGCCTATGAGCTGGGCCCCCGGGAGATTGTGCGCATTTCCCCCAACGGCTTTGAAACCCTCTCCCCCGCCGGGCGGGAGATGAAAATCTGCGCCTTCCTGTGGACCTATTATGGATACCCCAACTCCAATTACGAGGGGGTCAATGTGGAGGTCATGCGCTACCGCAACGGCGCCATCATGGCCCGGGATGAATCCGACCGGGGGCAGATGCCAAAAGTGGATTTTGTGGCCGGCGTGCCCGACTCCGGCGTCCCCCACGCCATCGGCTACGCCAACGAGAGTGGAAGGCCCTTCGCCCGCCCCTTCGTCAAGTACACCCCCACCTGGCCCCGCTCCTTCATGCCCGCCAATCAGGAGGTGCGCAACCAGGTGGCCAAGATGAAGCAAATTCCCGTCCCCGAGCTCATCGAGGGGAAAAAGCTCCTGTTCGTGGACGACTCCATCGTCCGGGGCACCCAACTGCGGGAGACGGTGGACTTCCTCTATGAGAGCGGCGCCCAGGAGGTACACATCCGCTCGGCCTGCCCTCCCATCATGTACGGCTGCAAGTATCTGAACTTCTCCCGGAGCAACTCCGATATGGAGCTGCTGGCCCGGCGCACCATCCAGGAGCTGGAAGGTGACGAGGGACAAAACCACCTGGAGGAGTACGCCGATTCCACCACCCAGCGGGGCCAGTGTATGCTCCAGTCCATCTGTGAGAAGCTGCATTTCAGTTCCCTGGGCTACCAGTCCCTGGAGGGGCTGCTGGAGGCCATCGGCCTGGACCGGGACAAGGTGTGTACCTACTGCTGGAACGGCAAAGAATAAAATTCTGTCAAAACAAGCGCGGCCTTTTCTGGCGGAGGGAGTTCTGGCCTGCCGCGGCGCGCGTCACCGCAGGCTTCCTATCCCTCGCTTCCCCCGATGGGAAAGCTCAGCCATTCCGCTGCGGCTCCTTTCCCCGCAAACCCCGCTTGCGCTGAGCTTTTGCCGGGACCCCATGGCTTGCGGTTTGCACGTTTGCGGCCCGGAAGCGGTTTCGTCCAGGTACACGCCCCGGCCAAAACCAGATGTCAGCTGATTGCGCCGCCACGGCGGCGAAACTCTACGAGTCTTTATGACTTTCAATTTATACTGGAGGTTTTTTTATGAAAAACTCCCATTCGGAATCCTACGCCGCCGCGGGGGTAGACGTCACCGCCGGCTACGAGGCGGTGGAGCGCATCAAGCCCATGGTGGAGTCCACCTACATCCCCGGGGTCATGGGGGCTCTGGGCGGCTTCGGCGGCCTGTTTGCCCCGGATTTTACCGGCATGAAAAAGCCGGTGCTGGTGTCCGGCACCGACGGAGTGGGTACCAAACTGAAGATCGCCATGCTGCTGGACAAGCACAACACCATCGGCATTGACTGCGTGGCCATGTGTGTCAACGACATCGTGTGCGGCGGGGCCACCCCTCTGTTCTTTCTGGACTACATCGCCTGCGGCAAAAACCACCCCGCCCGGATCGCCAGCATCGTGGAGGGTGTGGCCGAGGGCTGCCGCCAGGCGGGCTGCGCCCTGGTGGGGGGCGAGACCGCCGAGCACCCGGGTATGATGGCAGACGACGACTATGATCTGGCCGGCTTTGCTGTGGGCGTTGTGGACGAGGATAAAATCATCGATGGCAAAGCCCTGTCCAAAGGGGACGCCCTCATCGGCCTGGCCTCCACTGGCGTCCACTCCAACGGCTTCTCCCTGGTGCGCAAGGTGCTGGATGTGGAGCGGGCCGACCTGGCCTCCCCCCGGGCTGACCTGGGCGGCAAAAGCCTGGGAGAGGCCCTGCTCACCCCCACCCGCATCTATGTCCGGGCCATCAAGGCCCTGCTGAGCGGCGGCGTGGATGTCCACGCCATCAGCCACATCACCGGCGGCGGCTTCTATGAAAATGTGCCCCGGATGATGCGGGAGGGTCTCACCGCCCGGATCCACCTGGACGCCTTCCCCCGCCCGGCCATCTTCCATGTGATCCAGCAGGCGGGAAACATCCCGGAGCGGGATATGTACAATACCTTCAACATGGGCCTGGGCATGGTGCTGGCCCTGCCCGCCCACCAGGCCGGAACCGCCCTGGAACTGCTCCGTGCCACCGGCCAGTCCGCCTGGCAGGTGGGTGAGGTCGTCCCCGGCGACGGAGGCGTGGAACTGGTATGAACAAGCGTATTGCGGTTCTGGTCTCCGGCGGCGGCACCAACCTTCAGGCCCTCATCGACGCCCAGGCGCGGGGGGAGCTGGGGGGCGGCCAAATCTGCGCCGTCATCGCCTCCAAGCCGGGGGTTTTCGCCCTGGAACGGGCGGAGCGGGCGGGCATTCCCGGTTATGTGGCGGCCCGGAAGGACTACCCTTCCAGCCAGGCGTTCACCGCCGCCCTGGCGGGTAAGCTGCGGGAGCTGAACATCGATCTGGTGGTGCTGGCCGGGTTCATGGTCATCCTCACCGGGGAGATGGTATGGGCTTTCCCCAACGCCATCCTCAACGTCCATCCCTCCCTCATTCCCTCCTTCTGCGGCGAGGGATGCTATGGGCTTCACGTCCATGAAAAGGCCCTGGAATACGGGGTAAAGGTCACCGGCGCCACGGTGCATTTTGTCAGTGAGGAGTGCGACGGCGGCCCCATCGTGCTGCAAAAGGCCGTGGATATTCTGGAGGGTGACACCCCGGAGACCCTCCAGCGCCGGGTGATGGAGCAGGCGGAATGGGCCATCCTGCCCCAGGCCGTGGCCCTGTTCTGCCAGGACCGGCTGCGGGTGGAGGGCCGCACCGTTCATATCCTGCCGCCCCGGCCTTGACATGCCTGGGCGGGACATGATATAGTGGATACCAGCTATATGACTGACGGAAGTGGGGCGACCACATGGAGTATAGCGGGAAAATGCCGACCGTCTGGGCGCACCTTGTTCCGGTGCGCCCTTTTGATTTTATTGAGGAGGATAACCATGAAGATTCTTGATCTCAATGCGCTTCTCAGCGCCCACCCCTACCCCGGCCGGGGTATCCTGCTGGGCCGGTCCGCCGACAACACTCGCGCCGTGATCGCCTACTTTATCATGGGCCGCAGCGAGAACAGCCGCAACCGGGTCTTTGAGACCATGCAGGACGGCATCCGCACCAAGGCCTTTGATGCGTCCAAGATGACCGATCCGTCCCTCATCATCTACCATCCGGTGCGCATGGCAGGCCGGGGCATGGTGGTGACCAACGGCGACCAGACCGACACCATCCGGGACTGCCTGCTGCGGGGCATTACCTTTAACGAAGCCCTGCGTACCCGCTGCTTTGAGCCGGATCCCCCCAACTACACTCCACGCATCTCCGGCCTGCTCTTTCCCGACGGCGGCTTCAAGCTGTCCATCCTGAAGTCCGCTGACGGCAACCCGGACTGCAACCTGCGCTACTTCTACGAGTACGACGCGCCCCCCGCCGGAGAGGGCCGGTTCATCCACACCTATCAGGAGAACGCCGATCCCCTTCCCTCTTTTGAGGGGGAGCCCCGCCGGGTGGCCATCACTGCCCCCGACGCCAGGACCCTGGCCGATGAGATCTGGTCCCACCTGAACGAGGAGAACAAGGTCTCCCTTTACGTCTGCTACCGGGACCTGTCCACCGACAAGATGGACACGGTCATCCTCAACAAGCATTCGTAAACCGCCCACCCCGCTAAAATTTTACACAAGGAGCGACCTTTTATGAAAGAGTTGGAACTGAAATACGGCTGCAACCCCAACCAGAAGCCCGCCCGGATCTTCATGCAGCAGGGCGAACTGCCCCTTACGGTCCTCAACGGCAAGCCGGGCTATATCAACTTTATGGACGCGCTCAACTCCTGGCAGCTGGTCAAGTCCCTGAAAAAGGCCACCGGCCTGGCCTGCGCCGCCTCCTTCAAGCACGTCTCCCCCGCCGGAGCCGCCCTGGGCACTGAGCTGACCGATGTGGAAAAGCAGATCTACTTCGCCGACGGCTGCGATACCTCCCCCATTGCCCGGGCCTACATCAAGGCCCGGGGGGCGGACCGGCTGTGCTCCTACGGAGACTGGGCTGCCCTGAGTGAAATCTGTGACGAGCCCACCGCCCGGTTCCTGGCCATGGAGGTGTCTGACGGCGTCATCGCCCCTGGCTACACCGACGCCGCCCTGGAAATCCTCAAGGATAAGAAGAAGGGCAATTACAACGTGGTGCAGATGGATCCCACCTATGAGCCAGCCCCCATTGAGCTGCGCCACATCTACGGCATCACCTTCCAGCAGGGCTATAACAATTTTGAGATCAATGAGGATCTGCTGAACAATCTTGTCACCCAGAACAGGGACCTGCCCCAGCAGGCCAAGCACGATCTGCTCCTGGCCCTCATCACCCTGAAGTATACCCAGTCCAACTCGGTATGCTATGTGAAGAACGGCCAGACCATCGGTGTGGGCGCGGGGCAGCAGAGCCGCATCCACTGTACCCGCCTGGCAGGCAGCAAGGCGGACAACTGGATGCTCCGCCAGCATCCCAAGGTGCTGGGGCTGCAGTTTTTGGACGGCATCCGCCGGCCCAACCGGGACAACGCCATCGACGTGTATATCTCCAACGAGTGGGAGGATGTACTGGCCGACGGCGTGTGGCAGGAGACCTTCAAGGTCAAACCCGAGCCCCTCACCCCTGAGGAAAAGAAGGCCTGGATCGCCACCATGAAGGACGTGGCCCTGGGCTCCGACGCCTTCTTCCCCTTCGGGGACAATGTGGAGCGGGCCCGCAAATCTGGCGTGCAGTATATCGCCCAGCCCGGCGGCTCCATCCGGGACGATAACGTCATCGAGACGGCGGATAAGTACGGCATGGTCATGTGCTTTACCGGGATGCGGCTGTTCCACCATTAAGGACCCCAGAGGTATTCAATCCCCTTGGAGGTGAGCCTACATGCCGGCCAAGCCGGCTACCTGGCTTGACACCCCCAGGTTCGCGCCCGTGGCGCGGGTCGCGGAGTTTTTCGGAGAAAGAAATCCCCCGAAAAAAGAGTTTCATTTCTTCCCGCCTGGGGCGGAAATTCCTGAAACGAGGTTTTCATATGAAAGTATTAGTAGTGGGCGGCGGCGGGCGAGAGCACGCCATCTGCTGGAAGCTGGCCCAGTCCCCCAAAATCACCCAGCTCTACTGCGCTCCTGGCAACGCGGGCATTGCCCAGGTAGCCACCTGTGTGGACATCAAGGCAACCGATGTGGACGGCATGGTAACCTGGGCCAGAACCCACGCCGTGGACTTTGTCATGGTGGCCCCAGACGACCCCCTGGCCCTGGGCATGGTGGACGCCATGGAGGCCGCCGGCATCCCCGCCTTCGGCCCCCGGGCCAACGCCGCCATCCTTGAAGCCAGCAAGGCCTTTTCCAAGGAGCTGATGGCAAAATACCACATCCCAACCGCCAAGTATCAAACCTTTACAGAGCTTGACGCCGCTCTATCCTACATCGAGGAACAGGGTGCGCCCATCGTTGTCAAGGCCGACGGCCTGGCCCTGGGTAAGGGGGTGGTGGTGGCCGCCACCGTGGATGAGGCCAAACAGGCCGCCCGGGAGATGATGGAGGACAGGAAGTTCGGTCAGTCCGGCTCCACCGTGGTCATCGAGGCGTGCATGACCGGCCCCGAAGTCACCGTGCTGGCCTTCACCGACGGAAAGACCGTGGTGCCCATGCCCGCCAGCCAGGACCACAAGCGGGCCTACGACGGCAACCGCGGCCCCAATACCGGCGGTATGGGGGCTATCTCCCCCCCATCCCAGTACACCCCGGAAATCGCAAAGCGGTGCATGGAGGAAATCTTCCAGCCCACCATCGACGCTCTGCGGGCGGAGGGCCGTCCCTTCCAGGGGGTGCTCTACTTTGGCCTGATGCTCACTCCCGATGGCCCCAAGGTGGTGGAGTACAACGCCCGCTTCGGCGACCCGGAGTGCCAGGTGGTGCTCTCCCTGCTGGAAACCGACCTGATGGACATTCTCCAGGCCTGCGTGGACGGCACTCTGGACCAGATGGACATCCGGTGGAAGGATGAGGCGGGTTGTGTGGTGGTGCTGGCCAGTGGGGGCTACCCTCTGGACTACCAGAAGGGCTATCCCATCTCCGGGCTGGATGAGGCGTCCAAAACCGCCACGGTGTTCCATGCGGGCACCAAGCTAGGCCCTCAGGGGGAGTATCTCACCAACGGCGGCCGGGTGCTGGGGGTCACCGCCACCGCCCCCACCCTGGAAGAGGCCATCGCCGCCGCCTACGACGCGGCCAGGCACATCTCTTTCCAGGATATGCACCTGCGCACCGACATCGGCCACGCGTTCTAAACTGTCGGGAAAGGCGCCGAGCCGTCTGAGGCGGTCCGCCGCCCGCTTCGGAACATATCTGGAACGTTTGTCACTGAACAGGGGTATTTTGCTGAGGAAACGGCAAAATACCCCTATTTTGCGCATTGCAACCGTCGGTTGTCACATTGCAGAGGGTTGTTGGTTGCCAAGTCTGTGGTTTTTTGCTATCCTGTCCCAGGATCGATCCTCAATTCCAATCCACTGCGGAGGTTATCAATCACATGGAATTTTCTCAGCGGCTCTATGAACTCCGGCGAAAGGCCGGGCTGTCCCAGGAGGAACTGGCCAACCTGGTAGGAGTCACCCGCCAGGCGGTACAAAAGTGGGAGTCCGGCGCGTCCAAGCCGGACCTGGACAATATTGCCACTCTGGCAGAATACTTTCAGGTAAGCCTGGACTACCTCGTCTCCGGTAAGGAACCAGATCCTTCCACCGCTTCCCCCGCCTCGACCACTGTCATCAACCACTACTATGGCCGTCACTATTTTGAGTACAAGAGCAAGCGCACTCTATTCGGCCTGCCCCTGGTCCACATCAACTGCGGCCCCGGCCTGCGCTGGGCCAGAGGGATAATCGCCGTGGGCAACGTAGCCACAGGGCTGGTGGCTCTGGGTGGGCTGTCCGTCGGACTGCTCTCTCTGGGGGGCATATCCCTGGGGCTGCTGCTGGCCCTGGGAGGCGTGGCCATCGGCGGGGTGGCCGTCGGCGGTTTTTCCCTTGGGGCTCTGGCACTGGGCGGCATCACCATGGGCCTGCTGAGCATTGGCGGGGTCTCCATCGGTATGTACGCTCTGGGGGGCGTGGCGTCCGCCTCTAAAGTGGCCATCGGCGGGGTGGCCTCCGCCCCGGTGGCCATCGGCGCCGCCGTAGAGGGGGTTCAGACCTTCTTGATCCCCGAAAACGGCGGGCTCACCGGCGATCAGCTGGAAGCCGCCCTGGCCGCCGTCCGGGCCGCCTGTGAGGGGGCCCCCCGTTGGCTGGCCGACCTGCTGTGTTTCTTCGCGCGCAACTTCTGACCGAGGCGAATTTTCCTTGCCATCCCCCCTTTCCCGTACTATAATGGGGGAAAACCACGGCAAAGGAGATTATACCCATGGAACTGACACGGGACGCCGCCTGGCAGCTACTCAGGCGCTATAACAAGGAGCCCTTCCATCTGCGCCACGCGGCGACAGTGGAGGCGGTGATGGAGTGGTACGCCAAGAAGCTGGGTTATGCGGAGGAACAGGACTTCTGGGGCATGGTGGGCCTGCTCCACGACCTGGATTTTGAACAGTGGCCGGAGGAGCACTGCGTCAAAGCCCGGCAGCTGCTGGAGGAGGAGGGAGCAGATCCTGCCCTGATCCACGCCGTCGTCTGCCACGGCTGGGGTCTCTGCTCTGATGTGAAACCGGAGCATGAGATGGAAAAAGTGCTCTTTGCCGCCGACGAGCTCACCGGACTGATCTGGGCCGCCGCCCTGATGCGCCCCTCTAAAAGCGTACAGGACATGGAGCTGAAGTCCCTGACGAAAAAGTTTAAGGACAAGAAATTCGCCGCCGGCTGCTCCCGGGAGGTCATCCAGAACGGGGCCCAGCTGTTGGGCTGGGAGCTGGACACCCTGCTGGAGCGCACCCTGGAGGCCACGAAGGCCAAGGAGGCGCAGATCAACCAGCGGTGCGCCGGGTTTTGATCCCGGCGGCAATCCTGAAGCCCGCTGCCACGGAAAACGGCCGCCCGGTCTATCTGGGCGGCCATTATTCTTTAGAGGAAGGTATGCGCTTTTCCGCCAATTTTACCCGTTCTGGCGGCAAATTTTTCATTTGAATCGTCAGTTGTCTATCGCTAACCCCTGTGATATGATACCCACACAGCGTGCAGTGAGAGCGCAGCCGTTTGATTGGCTCCCGCCGCGCGCCTTTTTTTGAAATAGGTTAGTTTTAGCTAACTATTTCTGAAGATTCTACAGAAACGCGGAAGGAGGAGTTCCCATCAAATCATACCGCATCACCATCCTGTTAGCGCTGTTCCTCTTGATCCTGTCCATATGGTCCCTGTTCATCGGGGTCATTGACGTGGACCTGTCCGGGCTGCTGTCCGGCAACTTGGAACAGCTGGAAATCTTTCTCATCTCCCGCCTGCCCCGTCTGCTGGCCATCCTTTGCACCGGCGTGGGCATGAGCGTGGCGGGCCTGATCATGCAGCAGCTGTGCATGAACAAGTTTGTCTCCCCCACCACCGGGGCCACCATTTCCTCCGCCCAATTCGGCATCCTGCTGGCCCTGCTGTTCATGCCCAATTCCACCCTGTGGGGCCGGGCTCTCTTTGCCTTCGCCGCCGCCATTCTGGGCACCTGGATCTTCGTGTGGTTCATCCAGCGCATCCAGTTCAAGGACGTGGTCATGGTCCCCCTGGTTGGCATCATGTTCGGCAACGTCATCGGCGGCATCACCAACTACCTGGCCTACCAGTTTGATATGACCCAGGCCCTGTCCTCCTGGCTGGTGGGGCACTTCTCCCTGGTGGTCCGGGGCCGGTTTGAGCTGGTCTACTTGGCGGTTCCTCTGGTGATCCTGGCCTTTGTCTTTGCCAACCACTTCAATATCGTGGGCATGGGCAAGGATTTCTCCCGAAACCTGGGTGTTCCCTATAACCTGGTGCTGTTCGCGGGCCTTTCCATCGCCGCCATGATCACCGCCTCGGTGGTAGTCGTGGTGGGTTCCATCTCCTACATCGGACTGATCGTCCCCAACGTGGTGGCCATGTTTAAGGGAGATCGCATCCGGGGCACCCTGGTGGATACCGCACTGTTCGGGGCCGTCTTCGTGCTGGTCTGCGACATGATCGCCCGGACGGTCATCGCCCCCTATGAGCTGCCCATCGAGCTCATCGTGGGCATCATCGGGAGCATCCTCTTCGTCGGGCTGCTCTTCTACCGGCTGCGCCACGGCCGGAAAGCGGTGCGCCTGGGCGCGGCCCACGCCGGCGGCTGCGCCGCCCCCATCGCCCAGGCGGAACGGGGGGACGGCGTATGAGGACGGCAGCTCACCGCGCCAACGCGCGCAAACTCATTCTCATGGCCGCTCTGGTGCTCCTGGCCGCCGCGGCCTACCTGCTGGTGGAGGTCAACCCCAAGTACTTCTCCTATGCCATGAGCCTGCGCATTCCCAAGCTCATCGTCATGCTCATCGCAGCCTTTTCCATCGGCGGGGCATCCATCGTGTTCCAATCCATCATCAATAACACCATCGTCACCCCCTGCCTGCTGGGGATGAACTCCCTGTATACCCTGATCCACACGGCGGTGGTCTTTGTGGCCGGGTCCGGCAGCATCCTGGCCGCCAACGCCAACGTCTCCTTTGCCGTAGACCTGGTTATCATGGGGGTGGCGGCCACCCTGATCTACGGCTATCTGTTCCAGAAAACCAACCACAACGTGCTGTACGTGCTGCTCATCGGCACGGTGCTCACCTCCTTCTTCGGCAGCATTCAGTCCACCCTCACCCGGGTGATGGACCCCAACGAGTACGACACTTTGTTGACCACCCTGGTGGCCAGCTTCAGCAACGTCAACTCGGAGATCATTCTCTTCTCTCTGGCGGTGCTGGCTGTCCTCATCTTCGCGCTGCGCCGCGACCTGGCCCTGCTGGACGTGCTCACCCTGGGCAAGGCCCAGGCCACCAACCTGGGTGTGGACTACGACCGGAGCATCCGGCGCCTGCTGCTGGGGGTGACTCTGGCCATCGCCGTGGCCACCGCCATGGTGGGCCCCATCTCCTTCATGGGCCTGATCATTGCCAACCTGTCCCGGCAGCTGCTCAAGACCTACCGCCACAGCCAGCTGATCCTGGGCTCGGTGTTCTTTGGCATGATCATCCTGGTGGCCGGGCAGCTCATCGTGGAGCACGTCTACTCCTACGCCATCCCCATCAGCGTATTCATCACTGTGGGCGGAGGGATCTACTTCCTCTACCTGCTGCTCACCAAAAGGAGGGTATGACCCATGAAAGTCACCGAACTGACCAAGCAGTATGACGGAAAGACCGTGGTGGACTCCGTCAGCTTTGAAATCCCCAAGGGCAAGGTGCTCTCCCTCATCGGCCCCAACGGGGCGGGTAAGTCCACCGTCATGGGCATCATCTCCCGGCTCATTGCCCGGGACGCCGGGCTGGTGGACTTTGAGGGCCAGGACATCTCCAGATGGAAGAGCAAGGAGCTGTCCAAGCGCCTGGCCATCCTCACCCAGAGCAACCAGATCCAGATGAAGCTCACCGTCCGGGAGCTGGTGGCCTTCGGCCGCTTTCCCTACTCCGGCGGGCGGATCACCGCCGAGGACGAGGCCATCATTGACCAGGCCATCACCTATATGGAGCTGGATGAGATGCAGGATCGGTTCATCGATGAACTGTCCGGCGGCCAGCGGCAACGGGCCATGATCGCCATGGTCATTGCCCAGGACACCGAGTTCGTCCTGCTGGACGAGCCCACCAACAACCTGGACATCTACCACGCCACCAACATGATGAAGATCGTCCGGCGGCTGTGCGACGAGCTGGGCAAGACGGTGATCCTGGTGCTCCACGAGATCAACTACGCGGCCTTCTACTCCGACTACATCTGCGCCTTCGCGGATGGGAAAATCGCCAAGTTCGGCACTGTGAAGGAGGTGATGACCCGGCAGACACTGTCCCAGATCTACAAAGTGGACTTCGAGATCATGGAGATCGAGGGAAAACCTCTGTCCATCTACTATTGACCGTCCATGTTTTCCGTACTTTCATCTCAAAAAGGAGGATACATCCCATGAAAAAGATTCTCTCCCTCATCTTGGCCCTGGCCATGCTGGCGGCCCTGGCGGCCTGCTCCAACACCGGAGGCAACTCGTCTCCCAGCGCCAGCCCGGAAGCCAGTACCGCCGGGAGCAACAGCGCCCAGCCCGAGACTCCCACCCAGGTCACCATCACCAGCCTGAACGGCAGCGGCGAGGCCGTCGAGCTGACCGTTCCCTATGACCCCCAGCGCATCGCCATCCTAGACATGGCCAGCCTGGATATTTTGGACGCCCTGGGCATGGGCGGCCGGGTGGTGGGCACCGCCTCCACCAGTCTGGACTACCTCCAGGACTACATCAACGATGACATCGCCAACCTGGGCACCATCAAAGAGGCCGATCTGGAGGCCGTCATGGCCTGCGAGCCCGACATCATCTTCATCGGCGGCCGGCTGTCCGCGTCCTACGACGCGCTGAGCCAGATCGCCCCGGTTGTCTATCTGGCCACCGATACCCAGCTGGGGGTGGTGGAGAGCGTGCGCCAGAACGCCACTGCCATCGCCTCCCTGTTCGGCCTGGAGGCGCAGGTAGAAGAGCTGATGGCCGATTTTGACAGCCGTATCCAGGCCCTGGCCGACTTCGCGGCGGATCACACCGCCATCGTGGGCATGGTCACCAGCGGCAGCTTCAACGTGCTGGGCAACGACGGCCGCTGCTCCCTCATCGGCCGGGAGATCGGTTTTGAAAACATCGGCGTAGACGCGGAGATCGACACCTCCACCCATGGCAATGAGGCCTCCTTCGAGTTCATCGTGGAAAAGGATCCCGACTTCATCTTCGTCATGGACCGGGATGCCGCCATCCAGACCGAAGGCGCCCAGCTGGCCCAGGACGTGCTGGAGAACGAGCTGGTCATGGGCACCCGGGCCTATCAGGACGGGCACATCGTCTACCTGGCCCACCCCGCCGTGTGGTATACCGCCGAGGGCGGGATCACCGCCCTGGACCTGATGCTCCAAGACCTGGAGAGCGAGCTGCTGAGCACAAGCCGCTGATCGCAAAGGCCGCTGGGCCGGACGGCTTTCTGTCCGCGCGGTGAGAAAGGCAAAGAAATTGTGGGGAACTGCCTGGCGCAGTTCCCCACAATTTCTTTGCCTTTTGGGGTCGGCCTCCTCACAGGCCGCTTCCTCCTCCATGAGATCGGGCGGCCTTTCAACCGCTCACAGCAGCGGTGCCATCAGCCGCAGCACATCCCGCAGCAACCGGCGGTACAGGGGCACCCGTTTGCAGTCCTCCAGCGTAATCTCCACGCTCTTGCTCTGGGTGTCCAGAAAGTCCTCACAGATTTCCCCCACTGTAGGCGTATCATAGAGCAGCACGCCGTTCTCAAAATGGAGAAACATGCTGCGATAATCCAGGTTCACCGTCCCCACGGTGGCGTACTTCCCGTCCACCACAAAGTTCTTTCCATGGATAAAGCCAGGGGTATACTCGAAGATCCGGATTCCGGCCCGGATCAGCTCCTCATAGTAAGCCCGGGTCACCTCGAACACCGTCTTTTTATCCGGAATGTGGGGGGTGATGATGCGCACATCCACCCCGGATTTGGCCGCGGCGGTGAGGGCCATGGTCAGGGAGTAGTCGATCACCAGATAGGGCGTGGTGATATAGACATAGCGGTTGGCCCGGTTGATGAGATTGAGGTACACCGTCAGCCCCACCGGCTCATTGTCCCAAGGGCAGTCGTGATAGGGCTGCACATAACCCTGCACCCCCCCAGGGGCTGGGGCGGGGCGATAGGGCGCGAATCGCTCCTCCTCGCTGCGGGTAAAGTCCCACATGGACAGGAAGGACACGGTCATGGACCACACCGCGTCCCCCTCCAGCCGGATGGCGGTGTCTTTCCAGTGGCCAAACCGGGGCTTGACGTTGATATACTCGTCCGCCATGTTGATCCCGCCGGTAAAGGCCACCTTACCGTCAATGATCATATATTTGCGGTGATCCCGGTTGTTCTGCCGGAAGGAAACCACCGGCACCAGCCGGTTGAACACCCGGCAGTGAATGCCCATCTTCTCCAGCCGGGCAGGATAGTTGGCCGGCAAGGTAAAGATGGAACCGATGTCGTCATAGATCACCCGTACCTCCACCCCGATGGCAGCCTTCTCCCGCAGGATCTCCAGCACGGAGTTCCACAGCTTGCCCTCCTCAATGATGAAGTACTCGATGAAGATATAGCGCTGGGCGCCCCGCAGCGCCTCCAGGATATCGTCATAGCACACATCCCCCAAGGGATAGTATTTGGTCCGGGTATTGCCGTAGACCGGACAATTCACCGTATGCTCCAGATAGGCGGCCATCCGCCCCGCGTCCGGCCCTTCCAGTGTGGCCAGGCTGGAAGATTTATCGCATTCCCCTCCCAGCTGCTGCTTCATGCGCCGTTCCATGGTGCGCAGCCGGCGCTGGTTGAAGTAGGACAGCCGGTTTCCCCCCAGCAGCAGATAGGCCAGCGATCCGAAGGGGATCAGGGCCAGCACAATGATGATCCACCCGATCTTATAGCCGGGATTGCTGGGGCTGCCCACAATCCACATTACGGCCAGCACGGACAGGGTCAGGGCAAAACCCCAGTAGACCCCGTAATACTGGGTATCCTGGAGCCACAGCAGGCCCATCACGTACAGGACGATCTGCGCCGCGATCAGGGTCATCATGACTCCCATGCGGTGGAACAGCAGCTTTCCAATTTTGCTCAGCAGTTGATACATGGCATTCCTCTCACATGATTTCTGTCTACGCGTCTTTCAATACCACGTTGCCCTCCCCCAGCGTCTCATGGAGTTCGGCCAACAGCGCCTCGTGGATCAGGCACCGGGTGCGCAGCTTGCGCCTGCTGTCCGCCAGGTATACAATTGCGGTATCCTCTCCCGGGAACATGTTCAGCAGCTTCTTCAGCCAGGCAAAGGGCTCACCGCCGTCAGACAGCCGGATCCACAGGGTCTGGCCTCCCCCCTGCTCCTCGTCAACCTGGGCGCCCAGAGGGATGACCCGGTCCACCATCAGCTGGGGCGCCTTCTCATCCCGCACGGACACCCGGCCGGTCACCACCAGGGGCTGGCCCGCCTTCAGATAGGGGCCGCTCTCGGCCAGCACCTTGGAAAAGACCAGCAGTTCCATGGAGCCGCTGGCGTCCTCCAGGGTCACATAGGCCATCAGGGAGTTGTTCTTGGTGGTTTTGGTGCGGGCCGTCGACACCACCCCCGCCACATTCAGCCGCTGCCCGTCGCCATACCGGCCGTCTCCCTCCTCGCCGCCGTCGTTGAGGATAGCAGCGATGGGCACCGTATTGTATTTTTGCACCTGCCGGCGGTATTCATCCATGGGGTGGCCGGACAGGTACAGCCCGGTCACCTCCTTTTCCATCTTCATCAGCTCCCCCCGGGGAAACTCCTCCAGGTTGGGCAGCACCATTTCCGGAATTCTGCCTGTGGCCTCCTGTCCGCCGAACAGATCGAACTGCCCCTCCAGGTTCTGCCTCCGGTCCCGGGCGATGGAGTCCAGCACCTGCTCGTACGCCGCCAGAAGCTGGCTGCGCCGGTAGCCCATGCTGTCAAAGCAGCCGGAGCGGATCAGGCTGTCCACCACCCGTTTGTTCATATCGGAGGCATCGTACATCCGGCTGCAGAACTCGGGAAAGGAGGTAAAGGGCCCTCCCTGTTCCCGCTCTGCCAGCAAAGCGTTTACAAAGCCCCGGCCCACCCCCTTCAGGGCAGCCAAGCCAAAGCGGATATTCCCTCCGGACACAGTGAAGGCCGGTCCGGACTCGTTGATGTCCGGGGGCAGCAGGGCGATGCCGCTGTCCCGGCACTCGGCGATATACTCGGCCACCTTGTCCTGGGAGTCCAGCACCGAGGTGAGCAGCGCCGCCATATATTCCCGGGTGTAGTGGCACTTGAACCACGCCGTCTGGTAGGCCACAATGGCATAGCTCATGGCGTGGGCCTTGTTGAAGGCGTAGTTGGCGAAGTCATAGATCTCGTCGTAGATGGACTGGGCCACCGCCTCGGAGATACCGTTGGCCAGGCAGCCGGCGATGTTTCGCTTGGGGTCTCCGTGGAGGAAGGTCTCCCGCTCCCGCTCGATGTCCTTGACCTTTTTCTTGGACATGGCCCGGCGCACCAGGTCCGCCTGGCCCAGGGAGTAGCCCGCCAGCCTGCGGAAGATCTCGATGACCTGCTCCTGATAGACGATGCAGCCATAGGTGACGGACAGGATGGGCTCCAGCAGAGGGTGTTTGTAGGTGACCAGCTTGGGGTTCTGGGCACAGGCCAGGAACTTGGGAATGGAGTCCATGGGCCCTGGCCGGTACAGGGCGATGATGGCGGTGATGTCCTCAATGCTCTTGGGCTTCAGTCCCACGCATACCCCGGTCATGCCCGCCGACTCCATCTGGAACACCCCGGAGGTGCGCCCCTCGGAGAGCATCCGGAACACTTCCGGGTCATCATCCGGAATGTCCGAGAGCTGAAAGTCCGGCTGCCGCTGCCGTACCATCTTCACCGCGTCGTCCAGGATGGTCAGGTTGCGCAGGCCCAGAAAGTCCATCTTCAAAAGGCCCAGTTCCTCCAGGGTGGTCATGGTGTACTGGGTGACGGTGACGTCGTCATTGGTGGCCAGCGGCACATATTCGTACACCGGCTTGCGGGTGATGACCACGCCGGCGGCGTGGGTGGAGGCGTTGCGGGGCATACCCTCGATCTTCCGGGCCATATCCACCAGCCGCTTGACCTTCTCATCCCCTTGATACAAGTCAGAGAGGCCCTTGGACAGAACCAGGGCCTTGTCCAAGGTCATCTTCAAATCAAAGGGCACCTGCTTGGCGATGGCGTCCACCTCGGCGTAGGGCAGGTTCATCACCCGGCCCACATCCCGGATGGCCGCCTTGGCCTTCATAGTGCCGAAGGTGACAATCTGGGCCACATGGTCCTCCCCGTACTTCCGGGCCACATAGTCGATGACCTCCTGGCGGCGGCGGATACAGAAGTCGATGTCAATATCCGGCATGGTCACCCGCTCGGGATTCAGGAACCGCTCAAAGTACAAAGAGTACTTCATCGGGTCGATGTCAGTGATATTCAGGCAGTAGGACACCATGGACCCCGCAGCGGAACCCCGGCCCGGGCCCACGGGGATCCCCTGGCTCTTGGCGTAGCCGATAAAGTCGGACACGATGAGGAAGTAGTCCACAAACCCCATCTGGCGGATGACCCCCATCTCCATCTCCAGCCGGTCCACATACTCCTGGCCGGCGTTGGGGTACCGGCGGGCAAAGCCCTCCCGGCACAGCCGCTCAAAGTAGGCGTCCCCGTCAGTCTCCCCCTCCGGCAGCTTGAACTCAGGCAGCTTGCGCACGCCGAACTCAAACTCCAGGTTGCAGGCGTCCGCAATCCTCTGCGTATTCTCCACCGCCTCAGGGCAGTTGGGAAAGAGGGCGCGCATCTCCTCCTCGCTCTTCACATAGAACTCCTGGGGCTCATAGCGCATGCGGTTGGCGTCCTCCAACAGCTTGCCCGTCTGCACGCACAGCAGCACATCCTGCATCTCCCCGTCCTCCCGGGTGAGGTAGTGGGCGTCGTTGGTGCACACCAGTGGGATGCCTGTCTCCTCGTGCAGGCGCAGAATGCCCGCCATCACCTTCTGCTGGTCGGGCAGTCCGTGATTCTGCAGCTCCAGATAGTAGCCGTCCTCCCCAAACAGCGCTTGCATCTCCAGGGCGTGGGCCTTTGCCCCCTCATAGTCCCCATTCAACAGCCGCCTGGGGATCTCGCCCCCCAGGCAGGCGGACAGGGCGATGAGCCCCTGGCTGTGCTCCCGCAGCAGATCCATGTCAATCCTGGGTTTGATATAAAAGCCCTGGGTAAAGGCCATGGACACCATATAGGACAGGTTCCGGTACCCCGCCTCATCCCGGCACAGCAGGATCAGATGCCGGGCGCCGCTGTCCAGCTCGTGGACCCGGTCAAAGCGGGTGCGGGGGGCCACATAGACCTCGCAGCCGATGATGGGCTTGACCCCGGCGGCCTTGCAGGCTTTGTAAAAATCGATGGCGCCGTACATCACGCCGTGGTCGGTGATGGCCACCGCAGTCTGGCCCAGCTCTTTCACCCGCCCGACCAGTTCCTCAATGCGGCAGGCTCCGTCCAGCAGGGAATATTCTGTGTGCAAATGAAGATGTGTAAAGCCCATGTCCTTGCCTCTTTCTCTATCTGATCAGATCTGCTCTGCGTGCTCTACCAGCCTGCGCAGCCGGTGATTCAGGGCCGATTTGCTCACCGGGGGATCGCATAGCCCGGCCAGCTCACTCAAGGTCAGTTCAGGATTCGCCACCCTCAGCTGGGCGGCCTCCCGCAGCCGGAGGGGAAGCGTGGCTAATACCCCCATATCCTCCAGTCGGCGGATGGCCTCAATCTGGCTCTGAGCCGCGGCTACCACCTTGTCCAGGTTGGCCGCGTCGCAATTCACCCGGCGGTTGACGCTACCCCGCAGGTCCCGCTCCAGCTTGGCCGTCATCACCGCCATGGCGGACACCGGCGCCCCAATCTTCGTGAGAAAATCCTCGATGTGGTCAGACTGCTTGAAGTAGGTAATATAATTGCCCTTCCGGGTGGTTTCCTTGGGGGAGAAGCCCACCTCCCGCAGCAGGGCGGGCACCTCCCGGCCCACGTGGTAATGGGAGGTGGCCAACTCCAAGTGATAGCCCTTTCTGGGGTCTGTCACCGAGCCGCCGGCCAGAAACGCCCCCCGTAGAAACGCCACTTGGCAGTGCTCCTCTTCCAGATGGGCGAAATTCACATGGATGGATATCGCGCTGTCCGCCTCCAGCCCAAAAGTCTCGAAAACGGCCCGCAGTTTGGCGGAATCCTCAATCAAAAAGGTCCCTTTCCCCTCCTCTTCCTCTGGCGGAACCTGGTCAAAGTTCAGGCGAAAGGCCTTTCGGAACAGGGTGGGCAGCCGCCGCTTGAGCTGGGGGGATTCGGTGATGATCCGCACCTGGCGGCTGTGAAAGGTGTTGCAGAACAGCAAGATGCCATAGGCCTCCGCCTGGGCGCAGCAGCGCCGATTCAAAGGGTGCTTGCACAGCTCCTGCTTGACTTGGGCGGAAAAGGTCATGGCCGATTCCCCCTCTCTTCAGAATATTTTGGTATCTGCCATCTGGTGGTACAGCTCCATCACCGCCTGGGCCACCTTTATCCCGGAGTGGCGGGCGTAGTTGGAGTGTTCGTCGGTGAGGGGGCGCATCACCACTTCCGCCCCCAGAAGCTCCACTTCCCGGCGGTCCACCCGCATGGGTTCCGCGTCCTCCAAAGAGTAGCGCTCCAGCAGGGAGCCGCTCACCGGCGCGGAATTGCAAAGGCAGATCTTCACCAGGCCGGGGCCCCCGTGCTCCAGCAGGGCCGCCACATGGTCCGCCGCACTCATTCCCTCCGTCTCCCCGTCCTGGGTCATGATGTTACACACATAGATCTTCAGGGCCCGGCTGTCCTGAATGGCCTCGGAAATACCGTCCACCAGCAGATTGGGGATCACACTGGTATACAGGCTGCCCGGCCCCAGCAGGATCACGTCCGCCCGGCGGATGGCATCCACCGCCGCGGGCAGGGCGGGGGGATTTTCCGGCAGCAGGCGCACATGGTGGATGCGGCAGTTCTGGCGTTTCTTAAAGGCGAAGATCTTGGACTCCCCGCACACGCTGGTGCCGTTTTCAAACGTGGCCTCCAGCTGTACATTGGCGTTGGTCACAGGCAGGATACAGCCGGTGATGGCCAGCACCTGGCTCATGCGGGACACCGCCTGGTCAAAAGAGTCGGAGATCCCCGTGAGGGCCGCCAGCAGCAGGTTGCCGAAGGCCTGCCCCGCCAACCGCCCCTCGGTAAAGCGGTAGGCCAGCAGGTTTTGCATCAGCGACTCAGTGTCCGCCAGAGCTTCCATACAATTTCGGATGTCCCCGGGAGGGGGCATGCCCAGATCTTCCCGCAGCACTCCGGAGCCGCCCCCATCGTCGGCCACAGTGACAATCGCCGTCAAATCCTCGGTATACAGCTTCAGCCCCCGCAGAATGGCGGACAGGCCGTTGCCGCCGCCCAGGGCCACAATGGCCGGGCCCTTCTTCCTCTCGTCCGTCATGTTCATCCCCTTGTCATGTCCCGGTGGTTCTCGCTGGCCGCATAGCCCAGCTCCCGGATATGCCCGGCCAGGGCATGGGTGATCGCTACCGAGCGGTGATGGCCTCCGGTGCAGCCGATGGCGATGACCAGCGCGCTCTTCCCCTCCTCCACAAACTGGGGGAGAAGAAAATCCACCAGGCTGGTCAGGTGTTTCATAAACTCCTGCGCCTGAGGGTAGCTGAACACATAGTCCCGCACCCCGGCGTCCAGGCCGGTCTGGGGGCGCAGCTGTTCCACATAGAACGGATTGGGCAGAAAGCGCACGTCGAACACCAGGTCCGCCTCCAGGGGAATGCCATACTTGAAGCCGAAGGAGGTCACAGAGATGCTCATCTCATACCGCCGCTCCCGGTCCGGCAGGCAGGTCTCCAGCACCCGGTCCCGCAGCTTCTTTGTGGACAGGGAGGTGGTGTCGATGACGTAGTCCGCCCGCCGACGCACCGGCTCCATGGCCTGGCGCTCCCGCTCCACCGCCTGAATCAGATTGACCCCGTCCGCCGCCATCAGAGGGTGGCTGCGGCGGGTCTCCTGATAGCGCTTGATGATGGTCTTGGTATCCGCCTCCAAAAAGAGGATCTGATAGGCAAACTGCATCTCCCTCAAGGTGTCCAACGCTTCGAACAGGCCGTCAAAGTTCTCGCCTCCCCGAATATCGCAGGCCATGGCCACTCGCTCATAGGTCCCGGTGCCCGCCAGGCACAGCTCGGCGAACTTGGGGATGAGCAGCGGCGGCAGATTATCCACACAGAAAAAGCCGCTGTCCTCCAGCACGGACATCACTGTGGATTTCCCCGCGCCGGACAGACCGGACACAATCAAAAATTCCATCCCTGCCGCTCCCCTCTATCTCACATATTTCACTTCCGGTTCCAGCTCCACGCCGGTCTCCCGGAACACCCGCTCCCGGACCTGATCCATCAGGGTCAGGATATCCCGGCAGGTGGCCCCGCCGGTATTGATGATGAAACCGGCGTGCTTTTCCGACACCTGGGCGCCCCCCACCCTCAGCCCCTTCAGGCCGCACTGCTCAATGAGGGCCGCGGCGAAATGCCCTTGGGGACGCTTGAAGGTGGACCCGGCGCTGGGGTACTCCAGGGGCTGCTTCTCTTTGCGCCGAGCCATCAGCTCCTCCATCCGCGCCCGGATGACCGCCGGATCCCCCGGGGCCAGCTTCACCACCGCCTCCAGGACCAGCCAGTCCCCCCGGGAGAACAGGGAGTGCCGGTAAGAGAAAGTACAGTCCTGCCCCGTCAGCTCCCGGACCCGGCCCTGGGCATCCATGGCCCGCACCTGGACTATCACCTGGCACATTTCACCGCCATAGGCCCCCGCGTTCATCACCACCGCGCCCCCCAGGCTGCCGGGAATACCATGGGCAAATTCCAGCCCCGTCAGGGACCATTTAGCCGCCTGCACCGCCAGCTGGGCCAGCGAGATGCCCGCCCCGGCGCGCAGGGTATTTCCCGCCGCCTCCACCCGGCTCACCCCGGGGGCCGTCTTGATTACAAAGGCGTCTACCCCCTGGTCATCCACCAGCAGGTTGGAGCCGTTGCCCACAAGCAGGGGGGCGATCCCCCCATCCCGGGCGGCCTGGGCCGCACCCAGCAGCTCCTCCTCGTTCCGGGGAAGGGCCATCAGGGCGGCAGGCCCACCCACCCGGAAGGTGGTGTGACGGCTCATGGTTTCCCCCTGCCGCAGCTCCAGCTCTGGCAGCTCCCGCTGCAGGCGATCTGCCAGGTGATCCAGTTTTGTCATCTCAATTCCTCCTGACCGTTCCGCCGGTCCGCTGCTTTTCCAGAAACAACGGGGTTGCGGACCCAAAATGGCGCCATCGCGGCCGTCTCGTCAGACGTTATTATACCAGAGCGGCGCTCAAAAGAGAATAGCTTTGAAAAAATTAAGGCGGCCCCCTCCAGCCAAAATACTATATTGACAAATAATATTATATTTTATATAATATTGATAAAAGGAGGTGATGGCATGGCCCTCACCATGGGAGCGCCGCTGCTGGACGGGTGTGTGCTAGCCCTTCTCAATCGGGAAGACCTCTACGGCTACGCCCTCACCCAGCGGGTCAAAGCGGTGCTGGACATCTCGGAATCCACCCTTTATCCGGTACTGAGGAGACTGCAGAAGGATGGCTGCCTGTCGGTGTATGACCAGCCCTACCAGGGCCGCAACCGCCGGTATTACGCCATCACCCGCAGGGGAAAAGAGCGGCTGGAGCAGATCCGAGGGGAGTGGCGGCAGCTGCGGGACAGCTTAGACCGCTTACTTTTGAAGGAGGGGACAGGAGATGAATAAACGGGAATTTCTTCAGGCTCTGGACGCAGCTCTGTCCACCCTGGTCCCGGACAGGGAGCGGCAGGAGACCCTGCGCTATTACGAGGAGTACTTTGAGGAGGCCGGGCCGGAGCGGGAGGCAGAGCTGATCCGGGAGCTGGGCGACCCGGCGCTGCTGGCCCAAAAGATCGCCCGGGAGGGTGGCTTTTCCGGCAAGGAGGCGGAAAAGCCGGCCAAGAGCGGCAACCGCTGGAAATGGATCGCCGGCATTGCCGTGGCGGTGGTGCTGCTGTCGGGAACGCTGGCAGTCCTGTCGGCCATCAACGACGCCCACCAATTTCTACTCCACTTTGACTCTCTCCCCGGCTTCTCCTCCCCTTCTGCCACCCAGAGCCAGGCATCCGGCCAGGAACCCTTCGCGCCGGTGGCGGAGGACTTTGTCCAGCTGGACATTGAGATTGGTGTGGGCGACGTGACGGTACGCACAGGGGCCGACTGGGGGCTGACCCTGGAGAGCTCTGGACAGAATCAATACGGGGAGGACTATCTGCTCCACTACACCTTGGAAAACCATGTACTCACCATCTGGAGCACCCCGAGAAGCTTGGATACCGATGGGGATAGCGACGCGGAAGGCCAGGTGCTAGTCATCATCCCTGAGGGTTGGACCCTTGAGCAGGTGGACATCAAGAACGGAATGGGCTCTATCGAGCTGGACGGCCTGGAGGCTGACGAGATCGCGGCCGATCTTGGCATGGGCATGATGGAAGGCAGTAACCTGACGGCGGGATCGCTGGCGATGGCCAACAGTATGGGGGACATCGCCCTGCGGGGTCCCCTTGCCACCCACACTGAGCTGGAATCCGGGATGGGCAGCGTGGACGTGGACACAGACAGCAGCCTGGCTTCCTGCGCCTATGACCTGCAAAGCGGGATGGGCGGTATCCGCATCGACGGGGCTTCCTATGCCCTGCCCCAGAGCAAAGCGGATGGCGGACTCTCCCTGACCGTCAACACCGGCATGGGCGATATTACCGTGGACTTTGGCGGCTGATCCGCGCTATATCTGACAAGGCCCCCGGGGCCGGCGATGCCGGCCCCGGGGGCCTTTCGGGTATTGCCCGTCTGCGGGGCCTCCCCCTCCTGCGTCAGGTGCACACACCGAGGTTCCTGGTCTCCTGGTAACTCTCCGGCTGGGGGGTGGTGTTGGGCGGGAAGAACTCATCCACAGGGAACTGCACCTTCCGGAAGACGGCGCAGGGATCCTCCTCCCCGCTGCCCGGGCACTCCTTGCTGGGTACACAGTAGTCGTAGGCGGGGATGAGCAGCTGGCTCTCCCGCTCCAGGCGGATGATAGAGAACTGGCCCAGGGTGACGTACACCCGCTTGCCTTCGCCGCTCATGGACAGCTCCCCGGGGAAGCAGCCGGTGATGGCCTGGGGAATGTCCGAGGCGTCGCAGCAGTCCCGTACCGGGGGATCACAGGCGTCCACCAGTTTGATGCCCAGGATGAGCGGATCCACCGCGTCCACCACAGCTACGGGCAGATTGGTGCGCATCAGGTTCTGGGAATCCAGATCCCCGCAGGACATGTTGGAGGAGAACACCTTGGCCGAGCCCTCGCTGCCAAACAGGATGGCCCGCTTGTCAAACACCACCAGCCCGCTGATGGACACCGGCCGGGCGCCGCCCACAAAGGCGTCGGCGGTGACCCGGTAGAAGTAGCGCACATCTACGGTGTAGAACCCGCGGTTAAAGCTCACAGGCTCCACGTCAATGTAAGCGTACAGCAGCTCGGCTCGGCCCGCCTTCAGACTGATGGCCCGGTCGATCACCGCCTGGGAGCTGGCGGTGGGATACAGGCGCAGATCCTCCACGCAGTCCTTGTCGCGGCAGCTGTCGTAAATCTTTCGGGTGTGGATGCATACGGCCTCACGGATACCGGCGGTATCGGAAATGGGGCCCGGCTCAATGAATTCAGCCATAATCGTACCTCCCGATGGTTGATGGGGGAATGGAAAAGGCAATCGCGCTTTTCTTCCATTCCCATTGTATGTCTGAACCCAGCGTTGGTGCGAGATGGGGACCTTTCCCCCGCTCCGGCGGGCCTTCCCCACAGAGCAGAAACTGCCGCCCCCATACCCGCGCAAAAACGGCGGCCGGGAGGCCGCCGTCCGACAAGGATATTCACTTGCGCATCGCGTTCTCGTGGCGCTCCGGCCCGGTGGACACCATGGTGATGGGAACCCCGATCTTGGACTCCAGAAACTCCACATAGGCCTTGGCCTGGGCAGGCAGGGCGTCATAGTCGGTAACCCCCCGCACATCGCTCTTCCAGCCGGGCAGGGTCTCAAACACCGGCCTGGCCCGCAGCAGCCTGGGGGTAACGGGGAACTGGTCGGTGACCTCCCCGTCGATCTCATAGCCCACGCACACCTTGATCTCATCCAGATAGCCCAGCACGTCCAGGCAGGTCAGCGCCACCTGAGTGGCCCCTTGCACCATGCAGCCGTACTTGGTGGCCACCGCGTCGAACCATCCCACCCGGCGGGGCCGTCCCGTGGTGGCGCCGAACTCGCCCTTATCCCCCCCCCGGCGGCGCAGCTCGTCCCCCTCGGGGCCGGTGAGTTCGCTGACAAAGGGCTCGGTGCTGGAGCCCACGCTGGAGGAGTAGGCCTTGGTGACGCAGATTACATCCTCAATGGCGGTGGGGGGCACCGGAGCGCCCACGCAGCCAAAACCGGCCAGGGTATGCGAGGAGGTGGTCATGGGGAAGATGCCCAGGTCAGGATCCTTCATAGCGCCCAGCTGGCCTTCCAGCAGGACGGTCTTGCCCTCTCGCAGGGCCCGGTGGAGAAAGCCCACCGCGTCCCCCACATAGGGGCGAATCAGTTCCCGGTACTCCATCAGCTGGGCGTACAGCTGCTCCGCGTCCAGTTCGGGCTTGTGGTATAAATGCCGGAACAGGACGTTCTTCACCTCCACTGCCCGCTCCAGCCGCTCCCGCAGCTGGGCTTCATCGTACAAATCGCACACCTGGATGCCAATCTTGGCATATTTATCGGAGTAGAAGGGGGCGATTCCACTCTTGGTGGAGCCGAAGGCCTTGCCCCCCAGGCGCTCCTCCTCATAGGAATCCTGGAGAATGTGGTAGGGCATGAGGATCTGGGTCCGCTCAGAGATGATCAGGTTGGGTGCGGGGACGCCCTGGTCGGTGATTCTCTTCAGCTCATCCACCAGCTTGATGATGTCCAACGCCACACCGTTGCCAATGATGTTGGTGACATGGGGATAGAAGGTGCCGGAGGGCAGAATGTGCAGGGCAAACCGGCCATAGCCGTTGATGATGGTATGCCCCGCGTTAGCGCCCCCCTGAAAGCGGACGACCACATCTGAGCGCTCCGCCAGCATATCGGTAATTTTGCCCTTTCCCTCGTCGCCCCAGTTGGCGCCCACAATTGCTTTTACCATTGTCTTACCTCCGCGGCCCGGGATTCGCAACCGCCTACGCGGATTTGCCTTTTCCGCCGCTCTGTGCTGCCCGGCAGCTTTTTCATTATATCCGTTCCCCGTGAGAAAAGCAACTCTTTTCAGGGGGGAAATCCCCCTTCTTTTCCCCTGGCACCGGCACTTTTCGGAAGGCCGGCCTGTCCTGCCCGTGCTGATTCTCCCCTTTGTCCGCCCAGAGCGGACATTTTTTCCAATTTTCTTCCCCTTTTCTCTTTACTTCCCTGAAGCAAAATAGTACAATATAACATGATTCCCCAATTTCTTTCCCTGCGCGGCGGGCCTTTCCAGAGAACTCCTCCCGCCGGGAACATTTCACGCATCGGAGGAACTGAACTATGCAGAAAAGCGACCAGGGACAATTCGACATGCTCTATCAGGCCATTCTATCCCTGACCTCCCCGGAGGAATGCCGTGCCTTCTTCCAGGACCTGTGTACCATGGCGGAGCTGCGGGCCATGGGACAGCGCCTGGAGGTGGCCCAGATGCTGGACGCCGGCATGATCTACAATGACATCCTGGAGCGCACCGGCGCCTCCAGCGCCACCATCAGCCGGGTCAACCGGGCGCTGCAATATGGGGCAGGCGGCTATAAGGCCGTGCTCCCCCGCCTGGAGAAGTAATGGAGGCATACACCGCACTGGCCGGATATTACGACCAGCTCACCGGCGACGTTCCCTACGGAAAGTGGGCAGACTATCTCCAGCGCCACTTCCGCCGTCACAAAGGGGAGATCCGCTCTGTGGCCGAGCTGGCCTGCGGCACCGGCAGCCTGGCCAAACTGCTGGCCCAGCGGGGCTACCAGGTGACGGCGGTGGACCGCTCAGCAGATATGCTGTGCCAGGCGGATCAGAAATGCCAGGGGCTGGATGTACTGCTTCTGTGCCAGGATCTCTCCCAGCTGCGGCTGCTCCGACCGGTGGACGCGGCGGTGTGCTGCCTGGACAGTTTAAACTATATCACCCGCCCTGCCCAGCTGCGCCAGGCCTTCCGCCGGGTCTACCAGGCCCTGAAGCCAGGGGGGCTGTTCCTGTTTGACGTCAAGACTCCCAAAGCACTGGAGGACGCGGATGGCCAGACCTATCTGGATGAGACGGATGAGATATACTGTGTGTGGCGGGGGGAATACTTTCCCCGCCGCCGGATCTGCGGTTATGGCATCGACCTGTTTGTCCGCCAGAGCGACGGCAGCTGGCAGCGGACCGGGGAGTACCATCAGGAGTACGCCTACACCATGCAGGAACTGGAACGCTGGCTGGAAGAGACTGGCTTTGTCTCCATCCGGCAGTTTGGCAACCTGCGCATGACCCCGCCCCGGCATGGGGATGAGCGGGTCTTTTTCACCGCGGAAAGGAAAGGACTATAACTGACTATGGATCAATTGGTTCGAGCAATTGCAAAGGACGCCCCCGTCAAGGCCATGGCCATCTCCGGCACCAGCCTGGTGGAGCGGGCCCGTCAGATCCATGACACCTGGCCGGTGGCCACCGCCGCCCTGGGCCGGCTGCTCATGGGCGCGTCCATGATGGGCAGCATGCTAAAGGAGGATAACGGCTCCGTCACCCTACGGGTAAAGGGCAACGGCCCCTTGGGCACCCTCCTGTCCGTTTCAGACAGCCAGGGCAACGTGCGCGGCTATGTGGAAAATCCAGCTGTGGATGTCCCCCGCAAGGCCCACGCCAAGCTGGACGTGGGCGCTGCAGTCGGCCCTGACGGCAGCCTCACGGTGATCCAGGACCTGGGTCTGAAGGAGCCCTATGTGGGCGCGATTCAGCTGGTGGGCGGCGAGATTGCCGAGGACATCGCCGCCTACTTTGTGGAGAGCGAGCAGATTCCCACCGCCTGTGCCCTGGGCGTGCTCATTGCTCCGGAGCAGACGGTGCAGGCGGCGGGGGGCTATCTCATTCAGCTGCTGCCCGGCGCAGATGACAGCGTCATTACAGCCATCGAAGGGGGCATTGCCAAGGTGGGCGCAGTGAGCGCTCAGCTGGCTCGAGGGCTCGGCCCCGCGGAGCTGCTCCGGGAAGTGCTCTCAGACTTCCAGCTGGAGATTTTGGAGACCTCCCCAGTGGAATACCGCTGTTACTGCTCCCGGGAGCGGGTGAGCCGGGCTCTGGTCAGCATCGGCCCGGCGGAACTCAGATCCCTGATAGAGGAACAGGACGGCGCGGAGCTGACGTGCCAGTTCTGCGACAAGATCTACCGTTTCTCCCGCGCCGACCTGGAGCGGCTGCTGCGGGAGGCGACTACCTAACGCGTTGCAAGGGCAAGGGGAGGACCTGCCCTGCGTCTCCTCCTCCCCGCCCCGCTCGGGAATCGGCGCAAAAAATTCGAATTTAGTATTGACATTTTGACGCTGTTCTTGCTATAATGATTTTCGCCGTCTGACAAGCGGAGCACATTGTTGGGGAGCATAGCTCAGCTGGGAGAGCACTTGCCTTACAAGCAAGGGGTCACAGGTTCGAGCCCTGTTGTTCCCACCAACTCCTCTCGGGGACTCATCTGTGGCGCGGTAGTTCAGTTGGTTAGAACGCCGGCCTGTCACGCCGGAGGTCGAGGGTTCAAGTCCCTTCCGCGTCGCCACTTTATGCCTCTGTAGCTCAGTTGGTAGAGCAGCGGACTGAAAATCCGCGTGTCGCTGGTTCGATTCCGGCCGGAGGCACCATTTGCGAGTGTAGCTCATCTGGTAGAGCGCCACCTTGCCAAGGTGGAGGTAGCGAGTTCGAGCCTCGTCACTCGCTCCA
>CALXDP010000014.1 GCA_944387095.1 uncultured Oscillospiraceae bacterium | reverse complement strand
TTTCTGATCCCTGAGATTGGTGCGGCACCCTGCCGCCCTGATGTTGATGTAAGCCTGATGTGTCTTGCGATGAAGAACCGCCCTGCTGTTGTGACCTGATTTCTCTTTGCCAATTTAGGTCTAGCTTACAATATACAAGTTTCTTTCCAGTTATCACAAAAATAGGGGGAAACTAAAATTTTACCAACTTGGAGATTGAAGTGAAAAATACCCGTTGACAAATCGCTATCTCTTGCATATACTAGTCATATCAAAATTATTTGATGTGAGGTGAGAACATGGGGACAGCGTATCAGGAACAGGCAAAAGTATTCAAGGCTCTCTGCGATCCGAAGCGGCTTGCAATCCTGGAACAGTTAAGGAGCGGTGAAAAGTGTGCTTGTGTCCTGCAAGAGCCGTTGGACTTAACGCAGTCCGGCCTCTCTTACCATATGAAAATCCTCTGCGATTCCGGCATTGTCGTCAGTCGTCAAGAGGGAAAATGGACGCACTACCGACTGAGTTCTTCAGGTAGGGACTATGCAATAGAACTGCTGAAAAAATTGACAACTGCAGATGTAGAACAAGAGAGTACCTGTCCCCGTTGTGGATAGAAACGCCATCTAATTTAGATGGCGTTTCCTTCGGCACAATACATCAAAAAGTTTTGATATGTTGTCCATGAAATGGAAAGTGAGGTTTTTGTATGGGCGTATGGGACTTTATTCAAGATCAGGTGCTTGGCATGAAATGGCTGAACGAACTTCTCGGCATAGGGCTGTCGGCACTGGGCTTGGATGTAAATGGGCGCATTGGCGGCAGCGTCCAGTTTTTTATCTACGATGTCTTGAAAATCACGGTGCTGCTCTGCGTATTGATTTTTGCAATCTCCTATATTCAAAGTTATTTTCCGCCAGAGCGAAGTAAGCGCATTTTAGGTCGTTTTCATGGGATCTGGGCGAACATCATCTCCGCTCTGCTGGGAACAGTGACCCCCTTTTGCTCCTGCTCATCTATCCCGCTGTTCATTGGTTTTACCAGCGCGGGACTTCCCTTGGGTGTGACGTTCTCCTTTTTGATTTCATCACCGATGGTCGATTTAGGAAGTCTTGTCTTGTTAATGAGCATTTTCGGTGCAAAAGTGGCGATCGTCTATGTGATCCTTGGGCTTGTGATCGCGGTGATCGGCGGCACCATGATTGAGAAACTGCATATGGAAAAGCACGTTGAAAGTTTTGTGCTTTCGGCTGGCAGCGTTGATATTGAGTCTCCTGACCTGACGATCCGGGAAAGGCTCACCTATGCAAAGGAACAAATGCTTGGCACCTTCAAGAAGGTGTTCCCCTATATTCTGATTGGTGTCGGGATCGGTGCGCTGATCCACAACTGGATACCGGAAAGTTGGATCGAAACCGTACTTGGCAGCAACAATCCTTTTGGCGTGATCCTCGCTACGATCGTTGGTATCCCCATGTACGCGGATATTTTCGGCACCATTCCTGTTGCAGAGGCTTTACTTTCTAAGGGGGCACAACTGGGGACCGTTCTTTCCTTTATGATGGCGGTTACTACCTTGTCCCTGCCGTCCCTTATCATGCTCCGCAAGGCTGTGAAACCCAAACTGCTGGCGCTGTTCATTGGCGTTTGTGCGGTTGGCATTATTTTGGTCGGCTATCTGTTCAATGCGTTTCAATTCATTTTGATTTAATCTAAGGAGGTAATTCGCAATGGGACTGTTTCACAAGAAGAAAGAGGAAAAAAGTTGTTGCTGTGGGAGCGGCTGCACACCCGAAAAGATGGCCCAGGCAGAGGCCGCAAAAACAACTGCTGGGATCAAAGTGCTGGGGGCTGGCTGCGCGAAGTGTCATGCGTTGGAAGATGCCACCAAAGCGGCGCTCGCGGAACTGAATATGGACACGACCATAGACCATGTAACAGACTTCTCGCAGATCGCCGCCTATGGCGTGATGACCACCCCTGCCCTTGTGGTAGATGGCAAGGTGGTGTCCTATGACAAGGTTTTGAAAAAAGACGAGGCCAAAGCCCTCATTCAGAAGGTCAGGGGATAACCCATGAGCCAAAAGCCAAAAGTGGCGTTTATCTGCGTCCACAATTCCTGCCGGAGCCAGATCGCAGAGGCGCTCGGAACGTATCTGGCCTCCGACGTATTTGAAAGTTACTCTGCCGGTACGGAAACCGTACCACAGATCAACCAGGACGCAGTTCGGCTGATAAAACAACTCTATGGGATTGACATGGCGCAGACGCAATATAGCAAATTGCTGAACGAACTTCCGCCCGTAGACATTGTCATAACGATGGGGTGCAATGTGGCCTGCCCCTATCTGCCCTGCAAGCACCGGGAGGATTGGGGGCTTGACGATCCGACAGGACACGGTGATGACCTGTTTGCAGAAACCATTCAGGCGATTCACCGGAATATTTTAGACTTAAAAGGTAGAATACAAAAAATGTGATATAGCGCAACGCAGAAAAGCCCCAGGTCAGACCGGCAGTACCGGCCCGACCTGGGACTTGTTGTCAGGGCTCCATGTGGTTGATTTTGGTGTAAGTGTGGTGTAAATCGGCTGGGAATGCGCCGGAAAGTCCTGAATTGCCAGGCCATAGAGGTGGCTTCTTGGATTAACAATCTGCAAACCTGTCATACCATAAAAGTACGCCGCTCCGCCTTGCCCGTTATTCACGGTGGTATCTACCGTATTGCCAGTGATTTCTACGCCGGATATAACGGCATTTTCACAAGAGGAAAGATAGAATCCGCCGCCATAGCTTGCTTCGGTAGTGTGTGTTGCCTTATTGTTCTGAACAATGCAGGAATTGCCTTCCGCCGCCTGTATATGAACAGAGGAGTTGCTTAAGTAGACACCTGCGCCATATTGAGAGGTGTTTTCTTCCACTGTTCCAGCAGTCATGGTGAACGCCCCATGAAGGATGCAGATACCGCCGCCAGAGCCAGGGGCAGTGTTTCCACGGATGACACCGCCATACATGTTAAAGGTACCAAATTGCGAGTAGACGCCTGCACCGTTGACGTAACCTCCAGAGGTCTCTTGGATCGTATTACCTTCAATCAAGCCACCATACATATTAAAAACCGCATGGACAGGATCGCGGTCTGATGAATTGTTCATGACGGATACACCTGCGCCCAGGCCGAAATATGTCGTGTTGTTTTTGATGGCCCCGCCGTACATATTGAAAATAGTGCTATTTTCGCCGTTCCGACCGGAATACTGCACAGTAACGCCAGCGCCAGCTGTACCTCCCTGAATCACCTCGTTATCGCTAAGCGTTACGCCATCGTACATGTTGAGCGTACATCCGTCGCTTATCGTGATAAACGAACTTTGTCGCCCAAGCCCACTGGTAGTTGTGGACGTATCATGCGGAACCCCCAGAATAGTCAGAGTGTCCTCATAATCCTCGCCCCCAAGATTTAGCACCGCTGTACCTTGTACCATGATGCCGTATTGGGCTTCGATAACAAGAGTGTGTCCGCCTCCTAACAAGTTAATCGTGTTGTTCGTGTTAATCTGCGCGGCTCTTTCGCCTCTTAATGTAATGTCATCCGTTAGGCGAATGGTATATTCTGTGTCCCCTGTGTCATCTGCATTGATTCGTTCAATGGCCGTTCTAAACGCTTCTTCCGTGTCAACAGGTATCTCTTGCACTTCCGCTGCATAGGCTGTTCCAGTTATCACCGGCCACATTATACCCAGAGCGCAAAGAACGGACACTATGATGAGCCACATGCGAAATGCAATAAACGGCCCCCTATTCTTTTCCGGATAATTTTTAGGCATCTATGTTCCATCTCCTTTTCTGTGTACTGTGCTTGGTCTGTCCCCTCAGGGCCGGTTCAGCCGTTCCCGCAGGGACTTGGTCGGCTTAAACACAGGCATTGTCTGTGCGGACACAGAAATGCGCCCCCCCGTGCGGGGATTGAGGGCGGACCGGGCGGCCCGCCGCCGGGTGTTGAAGACCCCGAAGCCGGTGATCTGGAAGCGGTCCCCTTCCGCCAGCACCTCTGCCAGCGTCTGAAACACCGCGTCCATCGTCCGGTCACTGGCCATCTTGGTCATCCCAGTCTTGGCCGCCACCCGGCTGATAAATTCCCGTTTCTGCAATGCGTTCCCCCCTTCATCTCATTTGAACTGCTCTCCTGGGCCGCAGGCCGGGCAATTCCCTGCCTGCCTCCCTTTCCTCCCTCTCTAGGCCAGGGGCTGCCCAGGCTCTTCGGCCTGGGCGCCAGGACTCGCCCGCGGCCCACAGCCCATCGCGCTCCGTTGTTTCCTCCCTGTCATTGTCGTCACCCCCCTGCGACGAAATTCATATTTTGTCGCCTCAATCCCCTCTGGTTTTCCAAACCACGCCCTTCCAGAGGAGGCAACGCCGGGGGGATACCCGAAAAAAGAGCGCGAGAATACCAGCCGCAAACGGTGCTCCATTTGCGGCCAGTTTCCCGCGCCCATTATTTGCCGAAAATCGCAATTCGGCATTGACTTTTTACCATTTCGGTGTTACGATAAGTAAAAAATTTATGGAAGATCTGAAAAGTTGAGTCTTCCGCTCAACTTTCTCTATGGACAAAATATGAATTTCGTCCCTAGGACACCAATCCCAGCCGGTCCAGCTGCCGGGCGTGTTCCGCCCCGGTGGAGATGAGGTAGATGCGGGTGGTCTCGATGCTGGAGTGGCCCAAAATGTCTGCCAGCTTGGCCACGTCCCGGGTGACCCGGTAGAAGGTGACGGCGAACAGGTGGCGCAGGTTGTGGGGGAACACCTTGGACGGGGCCACCCCGCAGCGGGTGCAAAGGGATTTCAGTTCACACCAGATCTGCTTTCTGGACAGGCTCCTGCCGCTTTTGGTGAGAAAGATCTCACCGGAGGCGGTTTTTTGTTTTTTGGCGTACTTCAGCAGCTTGCGGCACAGCTTGCCGGGCAGGAGGATGGTGCGGATCTTGCCCTTCAACGCCACCTCCGCCCTGCCCCGCTGGGCGGCCTCCACGGTGAGGTATTTTACCTCGGACACCCGGATGCCTGTGGCGCAGATGGCCTCCATCAGCAGGGCCAGGCGCTCCTGGCCCCGGGCCAGGGCGGTTTCCAGCAGCCGGTCATACTCTGCCCTGGACAGCTCCCGGGCCGGGTCCCGGAACAGCCTGCGCTGGACTTTCAGGAACTTCACCCGGCAGTCCTCCCAGCCCAGGAACCGGAACAGGCCGTTGAGGGCGGCCAGCATGGCGTTGATGGTGGCCGGGGCGTAGCCCGCTTCCAGCAGGTGTCTCTTCCACCCAGCGGCCAGCTCCCGCGTCACCGGCGTGCCACTTATCCACCTGGCGAAAGCCCCCACGTCCCGCAGGTACTTATTTACCGTCCCCGCACTCCTTTTTGGTCAAAAAATTGCTGAAATTCTTTAAAATGCGGCAATAAGTCCATCCTGAGCGGTAGTATTAAGAGAGGGGAAAGCGGGGGAAATGGTCGCGGAGCATACACAGCAAGTGTAGCCACACTGGTGAAGTTTCCCTTTAGGGAACCCCTGCTCCTAAAAGCAAAAATTGCTTGCTGAGACAGTTCCCAGACCCTCATGAGGAAAGGTCGGCATACGCTGTGGCAAAGTGCAAGCGGCCCATCGTCCTCTGCTGCACAGTGTAGAATTTGCATGCAGCGGACAAAACGTATTAAAAACTGAAAAATATAGTTTTTGTGGTAGAAAGCCAATGATTCATAAAAATTTGCTTATTTATTATAAGCATTTTCATTTTTGAACGTCTCGCAAATCATGGTTCACCATTATCATGCTGGCGATCCAGAACCGCCGCCAGAAAATTGTCAATAATTTCTGCAAGACATTCATACTGTTTGGAAGTCAAATGAACAACTTTGTCGGAAATTCCCGTGATGTCCCCTTTGGCCACCCTTCCAGATAACAGATAATCTGCGGAAATCTCTAAGGCATCGCAGATCTTGATAATATTTTCCGGGCGCAATGCCTTTTTCCCTAATTCTGCGGTGGATATAGTTTGAGGAGTCAGGCCCGATTCTTCCGCCAATTTCTCCTGTGTCCATCGCCTTTGTTTGCGGCGTTCATATATCCTTGTTCCCATTTGCTTCAGCAAGTCCTCCATAATACGCCGCCTCCCATGCTATAGCTTATATTTTATCGTCCATAACAGGAAATATTAAGATGCTATAGTTGATTTTATTCGTCTATGGCATTATATTAAGAGGCAAATAAGTGCTCTATATTGACAAAAGAAGGTGCTCGAATTATGGTTATCTCACATCGAAGCGCACAGATTCTACACATTGGAAAGGATTGTTTTCCTATGAAAATTGCAATATGTGATGATAATCATGCCTTTGCTTCCTTGCTATATGAAAAGATTATCAGCTATTTTGCTAAGATCGATAAGCAGTGCATCTGCGAGAAATTTTTCAGTCCTGAAAAATTATTAGCTGCCGATCTGTCTGCAACACATGTTGTTTTCCTCGATGTAGATATGCCCAAGATAAACGGGATAGACACTGCACATAAACTGCGTATGGAGCACCCCGAGATCTACATAGTCTTTGTCACCGCTTGGATTGAATATGCGCCTGCAGGATATCACGTGAGCGCATTTCGCTATCTCTTAAAGCAACGCCTAGACAGTGAACTGGCCCGTTGTCTGGACGATATTCGAGAAAAAATAGCACAAAGTCAGGAGCGGATACAATTACAAGGGCGGGAATATCCCTTTGAAATTGCCCTGAATGATATTTTATATTTTGAAGGATCCTCCTATCGAATGGTACGATTGCATACAAGAGATGGCCAAGTTGTCGAATTTCGTGGGAAATTGTCAGATCTGGAAAAGAATCTTTGTGACAAGGGATTTCTTCGCATACAGAATAGTTTTATCGTGAATATGCACCATTTGTTGCAAATTAAAAATTATAAAGCGTATTTGAAGGACGGTACTACATTGAAAACTTCGGAACGCAACTACTCAAAAATATGTGAACACTATCTGATCTGGAAAGGACAGCAATTATGACCGAACCCTTATTAATGATTCTGCATATGGGGATGCTTGCGATTGAGTTCTCTGTATATATTATCCTTTCAAGCAGCTTTTTCCAGATTTCGCTACGCATCTCACGTGTCATTGCAATTTGCAGTATCGCTTATCTCATTAATTTTGGAGTTTTGATGTGCCTGGGGAATCATGTATCTCTCAAGCTGTTTTTGGGATGTGTCCTATTTGCGGTATTATCCAAAGTGTTGTATTCTGCTTCCTATATCCATAGTATATTCCTGTCAATTTTGTTTTTGGCATTGATCAATGTCGGCGATAGTATCCTTCTCTTCTTGCTATCCGCCGTTTCTCGCCAAAGCTTTTCTTCGATCATGGCAGATCCGTTTTCCTATTATCTGCAGGCATATACTGTAAAGACAATTGAATTGTTAATTTCCTCCTTTATTCATGCCTGGGGAACGCAAAGATTCTATAAGAGATCCCCGAGTCTTCCAAACTATTTTAAGTTCACTTTATTTCCCATTTTGTCACTGGTTTGTACAGTCACATTATTTAGTACATGCGCAGTATATCCCAAAGCTGCACCGCAACTACTCTTTTGTACGATAACATTGCTGGTTTCAAACATTATAAACATTGTACTTTTAAACCAATTTGAAGCGCAGCAACAGGCTGTAATAAACAACCAATTCTTGCAGCGGGAGTTAAAACTTGCGCGGGATACCATGGATACCCTTTCCTCGGCATACTCCAAAGAACGGAAGCTCACCCATGACTTTCAGAATAAGTTAGCTGTCATCCAAGGCCTTCTTCAACAAGACCACGCCGACGCAGAAACCAGACAGTACGTTAACGAACTCATAAACCAGGAGTACACGCCTGCCCTGGCAATGTCTACTCGGCGGACAGTTGTAGATGTACTGTTGAATCAAAAGTATTCCACGGCACAAGAGAAGGGAATTTCCTTCCGAGTTCAACTGGATGATTTGTCCCATTTCCCATTGCCAGATGACGCTTTTGTTGTTGTGCTATCCAATCTCATCGACAATGCGCTGGAGGCCTGTGAAAAAATCAAGGATCCCAGTCAACGATATATTTTGATCAAAGCCAAAGTGGATAGGGAAGAAAATATTCTCTACATAGAAAATTCTGTGGATGCCCCCGTTAAAATCTCAAATGGAACAATTCCAACAAGTAAAAAAGATTCCCTTTCTCACGGATACGGTCTGCAAAATGTGATATCCATTATAAAATCGTATGGCGGTCTGTATGCGATACGCTGTGAAAACCATGCGTTTGCGTTTGTAGTATCATTTGATATGAAACAGGCGACTTAAATCGTTCTGCGTTTTCTACCCCTGCTACACAAATGGATAAAATAAAACCTTAACAATCGCGCATACCATTTTATTGGAATGGTATGCGCTGTTTTAATCTCTGAATGAAATCTGCCCTATGCTGCCTGGTTGGGTGAACCCTATAATGGCGTGGATCAATGATGATCCACGTTAAATTTTTATCCCCCAATTTAATAATGAAGATGTAGCTACCGCACACAGCGCAGCACTGTATTTACTACAATAAAGCGTGAAATTACTGCATAATAATACAACCAAATTAAAATGTATCATAAAATCTTAAAATCCATTGCCTTCTCGTGTGTGCCAAATCGGAAGTTCAGCAAAAGGCCATGAAAAAGTGAAATGGGCCAACAACGATGATTCGTATGATCGCGGAGATCTGGGAAAAGGTCGCTTACATACAAGAAATTTCGTGCCTGTTGCCCGTGAAAGCGCATTAAGAACCGTGCCCAAAGAAAAATATTTCGGGCTCATTTTATTACAAGCGGGAAATGGATGGTGTCCCACATAGGAATTTCAGGGCGAAACCAGTGATCTCTTCATATTTTTTGTCGAAATATGGCGGTTTACAGGTGCATCCGTAAAAGAAGCCGCAAAAGATTTCTTGGCTGGGTATGTGGTCGGGACGCAAAAGGCAAAGGTATTGAAGAAGACCATGGTGCCAATCTGGCCATGGATGGATCCCCTTTTTTATTTAGAAATTGAAAGAGAGATATGGGCTTTCTGCCGCGCTCTTGTTATGCTTCTAATGCAATCTTGCGGACAGGGAAATTTTCGATGTGGCCCATAGTTGCAAATCATGAACAGGAATGCAAAGTGAAAGGAGAGGACAAGGAAATGGAACATCCACATGCAAAAATTCATGATTTATTGTATCGTCTTGGCGTCACCGCCAACTACACCGGCTTTTTTCACACAGCCTGCGCGGTTCAGCTGTGTATAGAAAAGCCGGAACGGCTGCTTCTCGTGACGAAGTGGGTCTATCCAGATGTAGCCAAGCAGTATAGGACCAGCTGGACAGCGGTGGAACGGAACATCCGGACGGTGAGCGGGGTGATTTGGCGGGAAAACCGGCCTCTGCTGGAGGCTTTGGCCTGTAAGCCAATTGCCCATCAGCCCGGTACGGCGCAGCTGCTGGCCATTCTCACATACGCTCTGCTCTCACCACACTGCTCCGGGCCGCTGCCGGTGCATGGACTGGGCAGCCGGAAGCTTTCGCCGGAGAAAATCACAATCTGGGAGTGAGGAAGGAGACGGTCCGTGAGGACGGTGGTGAGCCGCTTGTTCCCAAAGGAGGAATTGCGGTTTTTCCATGCACGCTTCAGTCAGGTCGTTGGGCAGTGCGATGTCCTGGCTCCAAATGAATCCACCATGGAATCGTTGAATAAATCTTTGTATAATTCCCCGCAATTACTGAAAAAAACACTGAATTTACTGCTTGGGGCAGCACAGAGGAAAATCATGTTGTAATATGCATAAATATAAAGCAAAAAGGCGGAAAGGTTATGTATCATAAATTGGCATGTAACATTGCAACTGCCTGCCTAAAGCGGAAGTGGATCACTCCAGAGAAATTTCAGTGGTGTATATATGCGGTCGAAAAGAGAATAAATTTTTGGATAATATTTCTGTTTTTAATCACTGTGTCTGTTTTGGCAGAAAAGGGAATTGAAATGCTTTCCTTTTTTATCAGTGTTACGGTGCTGCGAAGAAGAATTGGCGGGTGGCATGCTCCAAAAGCGTGGGAGTGTCAATTTATTACTCTTGCGACTGCGTTATTAGCGGTATTTGTAGTAGGCCCAGGTTTGGAACGCTTGAATTTCATCTTGATACTATTTTTGGACGGCATTGTCCTGGTTGCGTGCTTTGTTTCCAAACCAGTATATCCAGAACAGCTACATCTAACCGAAATTGAAATAAAACATAATAACATAAAGAAATATGAGATTTTGTGCCTCATTTTAGTTTGTCAGATGTTCAGCCTTGTTTTGAAAAAAGAAATCTTTATTTTATACACTATGTTAGGTATGCTGGCAGCTTTTGTTGCACTTGTTCTTAAAAAGAATAAATATGAAAAGAGGGGAATTCAATGAAAAAGATGCAAGACCGGTGCAAAACAATCATTAACAAGATCGTGGAAAGGGAAATTGGTGGATGGCCGCCTCCCTGCTGGGGTATGTATTATCAACCAGAGCGGCCGCAAGGACAAGCGGATAAAAATAATATCCCCGACCTGGAAAAGCAGGATATCAAATAATTTGGATAACCGAGATCAAAAAAGGTGGGAGAGTATATGCTCTCCCACCTTTTTTGTACATCGGATTTGTCAACTCAAGTTATCTAAGTTCTAGGTAACGCCCATTTGGCCAATAGATACGATTTTGAGCAGTCGTTTTGATCGAAAGGGAATCGATGATGTTGAAATGGAGCATGCGTTCTCATGGGAATTCCCTGCAAAGCGCTCATCTGTTTCATGATGGGCGCCCTGGGTTTTAGTCGTAGTTCCAGCCCAGAATCCGTGTCAGGGAGAAGACCGGGTATCCGTACAGACTGGCGGGATAGTTCTTCATATCGGTGGTATTGGAGTTGACAAGATAGTCCACCGTATGTCCCGCCTTATCGGTCACCAGGTCCCGGATGATTACCACATGGTGCCAGCTCTCCGCGGTCCCCATTTGGATGAGGTCGCCAGGCTGGCCGGTGTAATAGGGAGCGTTCACCAGCGACACCAGGCCGAAACCGGTGTTATGGGTGGCGTATCGGAGAAAAGAAATTACCCCCGCCCAGGAGACGGAGCGCTGGTTGACCCCGTCGCCGTAGGTCCATATTGCATCCCCGTAAGGGTCTGCCGGGATGCCCCCGGCCAGCAGGCACTGAGAGACATAATTCTGACAGTTTCCCCCGGAGCTGCTGAAATCCGCCCAGTCAGGATTCCGATCCATGGCGTACAGATCGGCGTAGGTCACCGCCGCTGTCCGATCATAGGGCTCATCCGCCGCAGGCAGCTCGAGATTTTCATTCGGCTCAGTTTCCCGGGCGGCATGGGCCTCCCGGAGCTCGTCCAGATATGTGGGCATGGCGTCGATGTAGGCCTGGGAGTAATCCCCCCTCCAGTTGGATTCCGAGCCCATCAGCTGACCATACAGGATGTCGTACTGCATATGCTCCCGGATCAGCCAAACGTCCTCCGATTCTTCCAAAACAAAGTGGTGAAAGGTCCTTCCCCGCTCCGAGTCCACGCCGGGAAACTGGGAAAAATTCTGTACGCTGGCCTCCAAGGCGTTTACCTCCACACTTCCGTCCTCCCGCTGAACCGTCTGACCGCAATTCAGGGTGTAGGAATATCCGGTGAGGGAGTAATCCATCCCGTCGATTAAAGTGCGAAGCCCGATTTGCAGGGCGATGCCGCTTTCGCTGGCCCGGGCCTGGGTCTGATTGGTGAACAGGGCGGAGAAGTCTGGGGTCTCCAGCCGGGCCAGGGCCTCATAGGCAGTGGTCATGAAGGAGAGAATGGCGGCCTCCTGTTCTTCCTCCAATGGAGCCACGCCTTCCTCGTATTGGATGCTTCCAGAGCCAAGCGGCTGTGATGGTTCCGCGGAAGTAATTGGAGCATTTACTCGGGAGGAAGGCTCTGCCTGGGAGGCGGACGGAAGCAGAGCGGGAAGAGCCTGGCTAGCTGCCGGCGGCGCCAAAGGTGCGCATCCGCTCAAGGTCAGGCAGGCGCAGAGTGCTGAGAGTAAAAAACGTTTCATGGATTGTAAAACACCTCTAAGGGATGACGTTTAGACCGCCCAGTTGACAATGCCCCCGATTCCAAAGGGGGAATGGTGGAACCGATCATCATGCCAGGCCCTGGGATTCAAACCCACCGTGAACTGAGGGTAGAAAAACAAAAGTGAAGGGCGGACTGCTATGTTTCAATGTCCTGGCTGCCGGTGGACCAGACGTGCTTTTCGGTGGCGGCCGCAGGGGTGTTCTGCGCCATCACGCCAACCAGCCTGTGAGGGACATACAGTTCCTCCAGATAGGTGATTTCCTCCGGGGTAAGGGCCAGCTCTACGGCCTTGGCGGCGCCGTCGATATGGTGCAGTTTGGTGGCGCCCACCACCGGAGCGGTCACTTTGGTTAGCAACCATGCCAGGGCAATCTCCGTCATGGACACCTCCCGCTTGTCTGCCAGCTCTGCCACCCGGTTGATGATCCCTACATCCTGCTGGGCGGTGGAGCCGTATTTGAACTGGGCGTATTCATCCTCCTGAAGCCGTTTAGAGGTCTCCCCAGGGTGCTTAGAAAGGCGGCCGCCGGCCAGGGCGCTGTACGGAGTCATAGCGATGTTGTCCTCAGCGCACAGCTTGGCCATCTCCCGCTCCTCCTCCCGAAATATCAGGTTGTAGTGGCCCTGAATGGAGACAAATTTGGGAAAGCCCTCTTGTTCTGCCAGGGCATTGGCTTTGGCCAGCTGGTAGGCAAAGCAGTTGGAGATGCCGATATACCGCGCTTTTCCCGCCTTTACCACCCGATTGAGTCCATCCATAATATCGTAGAGAGGGGTGGCATAGTCCCACATGTGGTAAATATACAGATCCACGTAGTCCAGTCCTAAGTTTTTCAGACTGGTGTTGATCATGTTTTCGATGTGCTGCTGTCCAGAGATACCCGCGGCGATCTCCTCCTGGGTGCGGGGCAGGAACTTGGTGGCTACCACCACATCCTCCCGCTTGGCAAAGTCCCGGACTGCCCGGCCCACATACTGTTCGCTGGTGCCGCTCTGGTAGCCAATGGCGGTGTCAAAGAAATTGACACCCAGCTCCAGTCCGCGGCGGATGATCTCCCTGGAGTGCGCCTCATCCAGAGTCCAGCTGTGCTGGCCGTTCTTCGCGTCGCCAAAGCCCATGCACCCCATGCAGATCCGGGAGACCGTCAGGCCGGAATTGCCCAGCTTTGCGTACTCCATTGAAATTGCCCCCTTACTCCAGGCCGTTGTAGGTTTCGTCGTCCACAGCCTCCAGCCACTCGTTGGAAGTCTCCTCGCCCGGGACTTCCACCGCGATGTGGGAGAACCAGCTGTCCCGTTTGGCGCCGTGCCAGTGCTTGACATTGGCCGGAATGGTGATCACCGTGCCGGGGGTAAGGCTGACAGCGGGCTTGTTCTCCTCCTGGTACCAGCCCTCGCCGGCGGTGCAGATCAGGAGCTGGCCTCCGCCGCGCTTGGCGCGGTGGATGTGCCAGTTGTTCCGGCAGCCCGGCTCAAAGGTGACGTTGGCCAGAAACACTGGGCACTCTCCCGGCTTGGTCAGCGGGTTCAGATAGGAGTTTCCAATGAAATACTGGGCGTAGGCGGTATTGGCGCTGCCCAGGCCGAACACATTTTCCTTTTCGAACACTGTCTTGTCATGAATGCGCATGAAAAACACTCCTTTAATATGTGATAAGATTTCCAAACACGCTGCTTTATAAACCGGCGGGAACAGGTGGAAAGGCGGCAGCGCCGGTTCTGATCCGTGCTCATCATGATCACCGTCCCGCCTGGGGAATTTGACCGCGCGGAGCTGGCCGCCTGCCATGCAGTTGATCGCGTGGGGTACCGTTCAAGACATTCGGTGAGGTTTAGCCCAGCTTTCCCTCACCGAAGGACTTGCACTTGCCAATTACATCGCCGGTTTTCAAATACTCATAGGTAGGCATCTCAAACAGCACCGGCTTGAAGGCGCGGTAGTCGATTTTCCCCTCGGGGGTCAAAACGTTTTCCTCGGCATAGGTGCGGTCAACGGTGCAGATAAAGTTCTCAAAGCCCGGGGTTTCGTAGATATCCTCCACGCTGCACTCCATCACCACCGAGGCGTCCGCAACCATGGGTACGCCCGCCTGGCTCATGGTACACGCAAACAGCCCGGACTTATCCTCCTCACTTCCGCTGACGCAGCCGGAATGGTCGGCCTTGGGAAGCAGGGCCTGATCCACCATGTTGATGGAGAGTTTTTTGCGCTCCCTGATGCCCTGGTTGGTATAATGGGATTTGGCTAGACTGACCATCACATGGTCGTGCCCCATGATACCAAGATGGGCCACCAACAGCCAGTTGGGCTTTCCATCGACCATGGCCCCTATCACCACCAGGGGAGTGGGATACAGGGCCACTGGGTTTCCAATGCTCTTTTTCATCATGAGTGACCTCCTTAAAATCATGATGTGGCCTGCTTGCAGATGACATACAGTCTTGCCGCTGCGTCATCCGGCGTATGGCCCGCACGCAGCGCCTGCGGGCCCTTGGCTTCATTTTCCCGGATCGGGCCGCACCCCGCGCTTTGTTCCGGACTGTTTTCCAGGCAGCAGTGAACCATAGTGGGCCAGAGAGACAAACGGTTTCGCTTGCATCAGGGCGATTCCTCTGCCAACAGGTCTTTGCAGGCATTTAGGGCGTTGAACAGCCGGGGAATGCCCATATAGCCGCTGGCGTGGACCAGGGCGCATACCACCGCTTCCCTGGTGTTGCCAACCTGCAGCGCGCCGTGGACATGACGCTTCAGCTGCGCCTCGGCGCCGCCCATGGCGGCCAGCAGCACCACAGTGAGCAGTTCCCGCATCTTTCCGTCCATGCCGGTGCGGGTGTTGAAGTCCCCAAAACACAGCTCCGTCAAGAAACGGGGCACTGCCTGGGCAAAGTCGCCGGGCAGATAGGCGTATCGGTCCGCGATTTCAGCACCGTAGACAGGGGCCTGGATGGCCAGCCCCCTTTCATATCGCTCCTCCTCAGAGGTTAGCGTGCCCTGTTTGGGCAACGGCAGTTGGACGCCCTTTTCGGCAAATGCCTCATTCATGGCGCTGATGGCGTTGAGGGTCTTGGGAAATCCGATGAACGGCGCGCATTGATACACGGCCTCCCGGATCTCCACCGGCGTGCAGCCGGCGTTCAACCCCGCCTGCACGTGGGCCTTCAGCTGGGGCAGGGTGCTGAGCACGGTGAGGGTGGTGATGGTGACCAGCTCCCGCGTCCGGTTGTCCAGACTGCCGGTGTAGCATACATCCCCAAAGATGTAGCCCTGCAAAATCTGCATGAATTCCGGGTCGGTCCCTTCCTCCCCGGCGGCGTGGCTGTGGAATAGCTCCTGCATTTTCTGTTCCGTTTTTTCCTTCCGGTTCATGCGACCGCTTCCTTTCTATGATCAGACTAGTCTGCGATATCGATGGTGATGGTTCCGGACATTTGGCTGACCAGTTCTCCGCCGGAGACAACCTGTCCTAGTTCATATAGGGAGGGGTGTTGATTATAGTCGCCGTAAAAGAACACCACATCCCCCCACGGTTCAAAATAAGCCAGGGTGCCAGTCCCCGCCTGCGCCAGCGGCGTATCTGTGGTATCCAACCGCTGGGGCGGGTAAAAGATCTTTTCATTGGTGCTGTAATCCTCCACTTGGATGGTGAGGGGCAGCTGTTCATAAAGTGAGGTGGCGGCGGCGCTGCTGTTCAACGCATAGATAACAGTATTTCCGCCAAACTGTACCTGGATTTGCCGGGCTGTTTGATTCGTTTCCATAGGATCGTTCCCTCCATATCCCAATTCCCGCACCCAGGCTTGGATGTCCGCCTGGGAGGCGGAGGCCTCCCGCTCGTAGCAATCAAAGATGTTGCCGGAGATACTGGCCCCGGCTGCCGCTTCGGTGATGCGTTCCACGTTCCGGGCCAGACCTCCGGTGCCGTGGGAGCAGAAGAGATATACCTGTTTGCCGGAAAGGTCGTTTTGCTCCAGGAAGGTGAGCACCGCCATGGGCACGTCATCCCACCAGTTGGGATATCCCAGGAACACTGTGTCGTACTGATCCAGGTTTTCAACTTGCGCAACAAGCTCCGGCCGGGCGTTATCCCTCCGCTCCTGGTTGGCCCGGGCAAGACACTCGTCCCAGCCGCTGGGATAGGGATCCGTGACCTGGATGGAAAACAGGCTGCCGCCGGTCTCCTCCTGCACCCAACCGGCCAGCTGCTGCACATTGCCCGGCGGGGTGACGCTGGAGGAGGAAACCCCATCCACATCGTCCGCCAAAACAGCGTTGTCCGCCCAGGAAAAATAGGCCACCAGGATGTTGCCGCCCCTCTGGCCGGATCCCGGTTCCTCGGGCTGAGGGGAGGGGGGTTCCTCCTGAAAAGGTTCGTGCTCTGGCGTTTCCTGGCCAGATGCGGCAGAGCTTTCTCCCGAGGGGGTGGTGGAAGGGATCTCCTGATTCCCCATTGCGCCACACCCTGCGAGAGAAAGAGTAGTCGCCGTTGCCAAAAGGAGGGAGAGAAGTTTTTTCACCTGCGCCATCTCCTGTCTATTCCGCGGCAGGTCCGCTGCGCTGATTTTTGAAAATGAGTTCTGTCTTTTATCATTATAAAGCGGCCCTGTTTTAATGTCTAATACCTATTGTCTATCATTTTCTATGCCTCATTTGTATGGATGGGCAAAAGGGGGCCTCCAAGGCAATCAACCATGGAGGCCCCTGCGCAGGGCGGATTTTATTCAATTTTTGCCCGCAGCATATTGATTTCCTGAATAAACAGAGCGGTTGCGGGGGAAAACAGGTGGTTTTTCTTCCAAACCAGGACGCTGCGTGTGGTGCGTTTAGGCCGGATGGGGATAAAGCGAAGGTTGGGACTGCTGTGAATGGCCAACGCACCGTCCAGGCAAAAGGCGCAGCCCAGCCCCTCTTCCACCAGCAGTACGGCATTGGAGAGGAGCGTGTAGCTCAAGGGGATGCTCAGGTCTTTCTCTTCCCGCTTCAGCCAGTTCAGGACTTCCGCCCGGACCCGTTCCCGGAGGGGTAAAATCAGGGGGTATTGCGCGATTTCCTCCGGCACGATAAATTCATGTCCGGCCAAAGGATGATCCTCCCGCATGAGTATGCCCCAGGTCTCCTTCTGGGATAGACGGATAAAATCATATTTTGCGGTGTCCACCGGCTCCAACAGCAGCCCCACGTCAATCAGGCCCTTGTCCATGCGGTCTTCGATATAATCCGCCATTTCGTTGTACAGGTTAAACTGTACCAGCGGATACCTTTCCGAGAATTGTTTGATGAGCTTGGCAAACAGCCGGCTGCCCACCGCCTCGGTGGCGCCGATGGAAATCACCCCGCTGACATCCCCGTGCTTTTTCACAAAAGCCTGTTCCAGCCGCTCTGCCAGCGCCACGATCTCCTCTGCCCGCTGGCGGAAAAAGGCCCCGTCGTCGGTGAGGGTCAACCCGGTTTTCCCACGGCGCATCAACGTGGTGCCCAATTCTTTTTCCAGGTCCATCATCTGGCGGCTCAGTGTGGGCTGGGTCACATGCAGAAGTTCCGCCGCCCTGGTGATATTTTTCTCCTGTGCCGCCGCCAAAAAGTAGCGCAAAGTGCGAAGCTCCATACAGCGTGCACCCCTTCTTGCCCGTTTTTGATATGGTACCATATTGGTGCAGGCAACGCAAGATTCCAGCCAACCATATAAAAAGTGATATCACGCAGGCAGGGTCCGTCAAAGGCGGGCAGAACAGGAAGGGGACCCGCAGGATGAAATGCAAGCCGCCCTCCATGGAATTGCGAAGTTCAAATCCGCGGTTAAATAGTTGTTGACAAATAGGAATAGGAAAAATATACTAAAGGCAAGCTGTACTTTAGCAGACTAGTTTACAAAAATGAAAATGGCAGGCCATTTTCCGTTCTGCCACATGCGGAACGGAAAATCCTGTTGTGCAAATGTAGGGGATGTTGTTGTACGGCAAATAGAAAAGGGAGGAATACCATTGAAAAAACACGGGGCAAGACGCCTGCTGGCCTTTCTGCTGACGGTGGTCATGGTCCTGCCGCTCACGCCCGGTGCACTGGCGCTGGACGCTGGAGCAGATGGATCTGGCATCAGCTGGGAGAAAGTGGGCAACGGATCGGTGTCCGCCGAAGTGGGAAAAACAGCGGCGGAGGGGCTGGAAGAGCAGCCTTTGTACGATGACACGGACAATGTGCGTGTTTCCATTGTTTTGGAGGATCGCCCCACCCTGATGATGTTCTCCATGGACGGTCTGGGGGCGAAAAATATCACAGAAAGTTCTGCGGCTATGAATTATCGCGCCGGCCTTCAGCGCAAGCAGGACGTGATGGTTCAAAGCATCTCAAAGCAAGCCCTTGGCGGCGAGGAGCTGGACGTGGTCTGGAACCTCACGCTGGCGGCCAACATCATCTCTGCCAATGTGGAATATGGCCAGATTGCTGACATCGAGGCGGTTCCCGGCGTGGCGGAGGTAGTGATGGAAACCCGCTACGAGCCCGACGTCTACTCTGTGGGCGGAGACGACCCCAACATGGCGGTTTCCACCGGTATGACCGGCACCACCACTGCGTGGAGCAACGGCTACACCGGCGCGGGGATGCGCGTGGCCATTATTGATACCGGTCTGGATGTTGAACACCAGTCTTTTGATAACGGCGCATATCTCCACGCCCTGGAGGAGAACGCAGGCGGGGATTATGACACCTATTTGGAGGGACTGGACCTGCTGGACGAGGCGGAACTGGCCGGGCGGCTTTCTGAGCTCAACGTCTCCAGCCGCAATTCCGGTGTCACGGCGGCTGACCTCCACCTCACGGACAAAATCGCCTTTGCCTTCAACTATGTGGATGGCGATCTGGACGTCACCCATATGAACGATACCCAGGGTGAGCACGGTTCCCATGTGGCCGGTATTGCCGTGGCCAACCGCTATATTCCAGACGGTGCGGGGTATGCCAATGCGCTGACCTCTGTGCACATGGCGGGCAACGCCCCCGACGCGCAGATTTTGGTGATGAAGGTGTTTGGGAAAAACGGCGGGGCCTATGACAGCGACTATATGGCGGCCATTGAAGATGCCATCGTTCTGGGCTGCGACGCAGTAAACCTGTCCCTCGGTTCCGGAAGCGCCGGCATGACCACCAACGCCACCTACCAGGAGCTTCTGGACGGGCTGAGCGAAACGGATACCCTGACCGTGATGTCCGCCGGCAACTCCGGTTATTGGGCGGAGAATGACTACAATGTGGGGCTGCCCTACTCTGATGAGGTCAACTTCCAAACCAGCGGCTCTCCCGGAACCTATACCAATGCCATGGCCGTGGCGTCTGTGGACAACAACGGCGTCATTGGATACAGCTTCCAAGTGGGCGATGTACCGGTATTCTACACCGAATCGTCTTACAACAATGAACCCATGCGGACACTGGACACCTCTGCGGACAGTACTGGTACAACGTATGACTATATCTTTGTGGATGGCTACGGCACCGCCGATGACTTTGCGGGCATCGACCTTGCGGGGAAAGTGGTCTTCTGCTCCCGGGGAGAGACCTCCTTCTTTGAGAAGGCCAATGCGGCCGCCTCGGCAGGCGCGGCCGCCACAGTGGTTTACAATAATGAACCCGGGGTCATCAACATGGATCTGACCGGCTATACATACACCGCCCCCTGCGTGTCCATCACCCAGGCGGAGGGCGTAGCCATCCGGGAACAGTCTGCTGAGCAGACCACTGCGGAAGGGACAACCTACTATACGGGGACGGTGACCATCTTCAACGCGCCGGATATCTCCGCGCCGGACAGCGAGTATCTGACCATGAGCAGCTTCAGCTCCTGGGGTGTTCCCGGCGATCTGAGCATCAAGCCGGAGATTACTGCCCCCGGCGGCAATATCTACTCGCTCAACGGCGCCCACGATGGTGATTTGGCCCACGACAGCCACTCGGCCTACGAGCTGATGAGCGGTACCTCCATGGCCGCGCCCCAGGTGGCCGGCATCGGCGCGCTGGTCAAGCAGTCGATTGAGGAAAAAGGGCTCAGCCAGAGCGGTTTGACAGACCGGGCCCTGGCCACCTCTCTGATGATGTCCACCGCGGTACCGCTGCTCTCGGGGGCGGATACCTATTACTCCGTCCTTCAGCAGGGCGCTGGCCTTGTGGACACTGCCGCCGCCACCAGCGCGGATTCCTACATTCTGGTGGACGGACAGACGGACGGCAAGGTGAAGGTGGAACTGGGCGACGACCCGGACAGGACAGGCGGGTATACCTTCAGCTTTTCCATCCACAACCTGGATGGTCAGTCCCACAGCTACACGCTGAGCGCGGATGTGTTTACCCAGATGCTGGTCTCCGATGGGAATGACTGGTATCTGAGCACGGAGACCATGCCGCTGGCGGCCACGGCAACGTTCACGTCTGGCGGGACGGGCGCAGTTCAGGAGGTCACGGTTCCCGCAAACGGCTCCGTCACTGTGGAGGCGGCCATTCGACTGGATGAGGCCGCAGCGGCGCAACTGCTGGAGTCCTGCCCCAACGGCTTCTATGTGGAGGCGTTTGTGAAGATCGACGGCAGCTCCACCGCCGAGGGCGCCGAAGGAACCCGCCACTCCATCCCGGTCCTGGGCTTCTATGGAAACTGGAGCGACCCGTCCATGTTTGATGTGGGCTCCTATGTGGAGTACGCCTACGGCCTGGAGGACCGGACGTCCCATTTGGGTGCGCTTTTCCAGGTCAATCCCACCAGCGTTCAGACCAATATGCTCACCATGCGCTACGCTGGGGACAGCACGGAGTATTTCTTTGCCGGCAACCCCTTGTTGAGGGACGAGACGTATCTGCCGGAGCGCAACGCGCTGAACAACCAGAACGGCGACACGCTCTACCGGCTGTACTTTACCGCCGTCCGCAACGCGGGCGCTGCCCGGCTGACCATCCGCGGCGTGGGAGAGGACAGCGGCATTGTGCCCTATGAAACTGATCTGGGCGCGGTGACAGCCGCCTACTTCCACAGCAATGCGGGCAGCTGGCAGAACACCCGGAGCAGCGCAACCCTGAACTGGGACGGCACAGACGGAAACGGCGATCCCCTGCCGGAGGGTTCCACGGTGGAGATCAGCCTCACTCTGGCTCCTGAGCTGTATGTGGACGATGCCACCGGCGCGGTGGATTGGGACGCTCTGGGAGACGGCGCCAGCTTTACTACCCAGGTGACGATTGACAACACGGCTCCTGAGCTGCTGTCTGCCGATGTGGAAAACGGGTCTCTTCTGGTCAGCGTGCAGGACGGGGAATATGTTGCCGCTGTGGGGCTGTTCGACGCCACTGGGACGCGGGCGCTTGCCGTGGAAACCCCCAATCAAACGCAGCCCGGCGCAGTGAGCAGCTTGTCGCTGGATCTGGACGGTGTGGCGGGGAAGGCGTTTTTGCTGCAGGCGTTTGACTATGCCGGCAATTTGAGCACTTATCGCGTTACCTATGAAGAGGAGCTGACGCCGGATATCGTCTCCCACTACGCCGCGTTCAACCAGCTGGATCAGAAGTGGTATGGCATGGACAGCCAGAGCGGCACCTCTGCTGTGATCTCCGTCGCGGCCCAGGACATCTATGCGGCGGAATCTGTGGGCAACTATGTGTTTGCCTTTGACAACGACGGCGGCCAGGCGGCCAACTTCTACGCCATGCCCGCCAACGACCCGGGCAATGTGACCCTGGTGGCCACCATGGAGAATCCCAGCGCCTCGGGCGATGATTTCTATGTGGGAGACATGGCCTATAATTACGCGGACCAGACTATGTATTTCCTGTACTATGTAGACGATGCGTCATCCTATCTGCCCTGGCTGGCCACGGTGGACCTGTACACCGGGGAGACGCAGACCATTGGCAGGCTGGGGGAGGAAATCAAAGGCCTGGCCATCGACTCCCAGGGCAATTTTTACGGGATTGTCGCCAAAGCCGCCAGTGACTACGACTATTACCTGTATACCTATACGGTGGACCGCCATGCCGAGCCGGTGCAGGTGGGTGAAGCGCCCGTCGTTTCCGGCGTGACCATTCCGGGGTGGGTTTCCCTGGCCTGGGACGCCGCCAGAGGTACCGTGGTGTTCGCGGACAGCCAGGCGCTGTACGTTGTGATGGGCGGCGAGGAGTATTTTATGCCGGACAGCCTCACCCTGCGGGAGATCGACCCGGATACCGCTGAAATGACGGTGCTGCTGGCGGAAATGCCGGGCATCATGCGGGGGCTTTATGTCCGTCAGACTGTCTATGACTTTGACGCAGATGGGGACCAGGACCGGGATGACGCACAGGCGCTTCTGGACTATGTGACCGGCAAGCGGGACAGCGTCAATCGCCTGGATCTTGCCGATCTCAACTGGGACGGCCAGGTGACCAGCTATGACGTCTATCTGCTGCTGCGCATCCTGGAGAGCCCCGACAGCTTCTCCGATACAGATGTGCCCATCGGTGTGACCCTGTCTGCCAGCCAGCTGGAGCTGCTGGTCCAGGAATCGGTCCAGCTGACCGCTATGGTGACCCCCTGGAATCTGACGGACAAGTCGGTGAAATGGAGCAGCAGCGACGAGGGCGTGGCGCAGGTGACGCAAAGCGGCGTTGTAACCGCCGTGGGCAAGGGAACCTGTACCATCACTGTGGCCTCTGCGGTGGATGAGAGTGTCTTTGCCACCTGTACCGTGACCGCCTCCACCATTGAGACGACCCTTTATGGCACCTTGCAGGATGCAGAAGGCAGACCCCTGTTCTACCAGTGGAATCTGGACACCGACAGCACCTGGACGGAAACCGGGGAAATTGACGTCAGCAGCATGACGTCCGCCACCTATGACAGCCAGAATCAGGTTCTGTATCTCATGGACGGCGCAAACTGGAACCTGCACAAAGTGTCCATGGACGGCGCGGTTTTGGAAGACTATGAAAACCCCCTGGGCGTGCCCTTCTGGGATATGGAGTATAGCCGGGATTTCTCCGCCGAAGAGCAGCCCCTGGTTTCCGGTGTTTTTGGCTACTATTTCCTGCCCTGGTGGGATCTCACTGCCCAAGATGGGCCTCTCTTTGACATGAGTAGTTACTTGGCATATTATACCAATGCCAGTTATGTAACTGCTGTCGCCTCTTTGGGTGCGGTTCCTCTTGATATCGACGAGGACGGTCAAGCGGATACCGTGGCGGAGGAGTTCCTGATCCTGGACAATGCCGGCTATATCTGGCTGTTTGACATCTTCTTCGATGGAACGGAGTACAGAGCCTCCTTTGGAGTGATTTCCACCACCCTGCCCGATCTGGAATTTCCCGGTTATGGCAACGACATGTACTGCTCCATGACGGCGGCGGAGGAGGATGGCACCCTGGTGCTGTATCTGTCCTATTTCAACGGCGAGACCAACGAGATCTACCGGATGGCCTTGGGTGAGACCGAATTTGAGGCGCAGTACGTGGGTAACGTGGGCCAGGATGTGTGGCCGGCCACCATCTATGCGGCCGCGCCCAATGCGGACCTGTCCGCGGTGGCCCAGATGCTGCCCGACACCTCCCTCCAGGCGGCCGCCGTTGAGGTTTCCGCGGAGGAGCTTCAGAGCCTTCTGACTGAGACGCCCCAGGGGAATGAGAATCCTGCCAGACGTGAGGCGTCCGCCCAGTCGGCGGCGCGCACCGCCTCTGCCGGACGCAACAGCGCCGGGACTGCCGCCGGTGCAAACCCGGGCGGGGCGGCTGCACTGCAGGCAATTCCCACCATGGGCGCCATCCATCCCGGAAGCCGCACAGTCAATGTGTCTATCGTGGCGGACGGCGCTTCCAACAGCGGTCTGCTTGAGATCCAATTTGATCCCAGTGTACTCGATTTTAATGCCACCGGTGGCGCGTCCCACCTCACCAGTATCGTGGACAACGGGGATGGTACGCTCACATTCGGTTACGCCAGCCTGGAGGAGATCCCTGCCGGTTCCCCGCTGTGCGTGCTGACCTTCCACTATCAGGGCAGCAGCCTGATGACAGGCCTGACGGTGACCACGCTGGAGGCCGATGACACCAATCCCAATACCTCCGCCGAGGTTGACATCCAGTATCAAGGCACCACCACGCCCCCCATCAACCCCGGTACGCCCGGCGGTACGGATGACCCCGGTGAACCCGAGCCCCCGGAGCAGGGCGGCAGCGAGTCCTATACGGATCTGAATCCCAATGCCTGGTACCGCAAGTATGCGGACTATGTGATTGAACAAGGGCTTATGAAGGGCACATCCAGCACCACCTTCTCCCCCAACGAGCCACTGACCCGCGCCATGCTGGTGACCATCCTGTACCGACTGGAGGATATGCCCTCCGTTACGGCAGACAACCGGTTCAGCGATGTGGCCGACGCCACCTGGTATACGGATGCAGTGCGGTGGGCGGCGGACATCGGAATCATTGAGGGGTATGGGAACGGACGGTTTGGACCGGCCAATCCCATCACCCGTCAGGAGCTGGCGGTGATCCTGTGGCGGTATGCCTGGTATAAGGGCTATGATGTGGGCGCAGCGGGGACGGTTGTACCCGACTTTGCCGACCGCGGCGAGATCGCTTCCTGGGCGGGCGAGGCCATCAGCTGGGCCTACAGCCGCGGCATCATCATCGGCAAGCTGGACAATGTTCTTGACCCCAGGGGCGGCACCACCCGTATCGAAGCGGCCACCATGGTAACCCGCTTCCTGTGGATGGAGCAGAACTGAGGCGCTACCGCCTGAGCTGCCTCGACCATTCGGGCAACGGAAAATATACTGAGCAAGGGGGATCCCCGCCGTTGGGCGGGGATCCCCCTATTATTGCACGCATCCTGTGTCCGGGATAAATTCTCCGGTGCGGCGCTGCCCCTCCTGTCAGATGGGACCCGCTTCTCTCCGGGGGAACCGGTATTCTTCTAGCTGTACTGTGGGTGTTTTTGCCCCTTGCCAAGCCCTGTCTGCTGCCAGACGGGGTTGGTAGCGGCCCCAGGTAGAGAAATGTAGCCAGGTCAAGTCGCGGCGCACACAAATCTGGCAAGCATTTAAAGCAGGGTGGATCCATAAAAATGCCCGGTGGTGAGCAGATCAGAAATAGAAGTTGAAGCAAGGGCCGGAGGATTCCCTCCGGCCCTTGCTTCACGGGATACAGAGTTTCGCGCATGTCACGCCGGTTTCACATACCGCTGGCAGAACCGCAGCAGGATCGCGGCTACCTGGGCGCTCATCACGGGCTCCTGATCCTTAGCCAGGGTCACGGTGCGCTTCCTATTATTTCTAAATTCGTCCAGAATACCTGAGCCGCCCAGGGTGACGGTAGTGACAGAGAAGTCGCTGGCGGGCTAGAAGTCCATGGCGTAGATCTCCAGATCATCCACACTCACCCAGCTCTCCGCTTCCGGGGGGATGACTACCCAGATGGCAACTCCAGTGCTCCCTATTGATGTTACGGACGCACTGCCTGCTGTTTTGTGTGGGAGTGGATGAAAATACAGCATCGGGGCCGGAGGCTCATGCCTCCGGCCCCGATGTCATTGAAATAGGGACCATTTTACCCACTATGGCCAGGGCCAGCAGCAAAGCCAACAATCATTTCCGCATGCGGATTCAACATCTCCTGTCAGTTGCTCTGTTTGCCCCTCTTGGCGCTGACTATGGGTTGTCGATGCGGTTCAGCCGCGCGCGGAGCGCCGGGGCGGCTTTGAAGGTCAAAGCGGTGACCGCCGGCAGCGGGTGTGCCGCCCCGGTACGGGGGTTGCGGGCCATGCGAGGGGCCCGGCGCTTGATCTGGAACACGCCGAACTTGTTGACTTGGATGCGGTCCCCCTCTTCCAGTACCTCTGCCAGAGTCTGAAAGATGGCGTCCATGGTCCGTTCACTGTCCCGCTTGGTCATCCCTGTTTTGGCGGCGACCCGGCCAATGAATTGCCGTTTCTGCAAGTATTTTCCCTCCTTTTCCTTTCAGTGGTACGGCGTTTTGGTTTCTAATGCTGTTTGACAGGAGCCGCAGCAGCGCGATGTGCGTGCTCTGCCCAAATCGATAGATATTAATAAAAACCAATCGTTTGCAGCCTTGGAAAATCAACGAATTTTATCCACTTTCCCCGCGGAAACCATATATCCGCTCTGCCCAAATTGTAGCATGGAAACGGAGATCAGTCAATGCGGCACTTCAAAGCTTGACGAGTTTGCGGTGTGAGGAACCGGATCATAAAACCAAAATTGTTTTGCGGTTTGGCCGCTCATGGTCACGGCTGCATAATGTCCGTCCGGGCTGGGCGTGTGCAGATGGCGCCCCACGCCGGGCTGCGCGCAGCCCGGCGTGGGGCGGACCAAACAGCTACGGCTGAGCGGTTTGGCCTTCTGCCCCGCAGTCCATCTGTTTGAGCTTCTTATAAAGCAGGGAGCGGTGAATGCCCAACTCCTTGGCGGCCTTGGACACACATCCGCCGCAGTGGTCCATCACCCGGCGGATATAGGCATGCTCAAACCGTTTGCAGGCCTCGTGGAGCGGGAGGGCAGCCTGCAAGAGATCTTGTCCTTCCGCGGAAGGGGAGGTGGCAGGGGGGAGGGCGGAGGGGCTGATGATATCCATGCGTCCTGAGATCACATAGCGCTCCACAATGTTGCGCAGTTCCCGAATGTTGCCCGGCCAGTGATATTCCGTCAGGTCGCGGAGCATTTCAGGGGTAAGGACGCGGTTTAAATTGTACTTCCGGTTGTTATTGGCCAAAAAAACTTCTGCCAGAGGAAGGATGTCCTCCTTGCGTTCCCGGAGAGGGGGCAGGAAGAGGGGCATGACATTGAGCCGGTAATACAGGTCGGCCCGGAAACGGTTTTCCTCCACCATTTTTTTTAGATCCCGGTTGGTGGCGGCGATGACCCGGACATCGGTGTGGATCAACTTGGTCCCCCCCACGCGCATGACCTCGCCGCTCTCCAAAACGCGCAGCAGTTTGGCCTGCATGGCCATGGGCAATTCGCCAATCTCATCCAGGAAAAGGGTGCCCTGGTCGGCCATTTCAAACAGGCCGGGCTTGCCGGAGCTGCGGGCCCCGGTAAACGCCCCCCGCTCATAGCCAAAAAACTCAGACTCCATAAGTTCGGCGGGAATGGCCGAGCAGTTGACGGGGACAAAGGGCTTATCAAAACGCTTGCTGTTTTGATAGATATAATTGGCCAACACATCTTTTCCCGTACCCGTCTCCCCATAGATGAGCACAGTGGAATCCATACCGGCCAGATAGCGGGCATCTTTGAAGGTGAGCTGAGCAGCGGGACTTTTAAAGACAAGTTGTTCGGAGGCCTCTCGGCGGGCCTGCAAATAGTCGGCAATGTCCTTGTAATTCTGAAAACTGGATTTCTCCAGATTGATATAGTCGGAGAACTCCTGAAGCATCTGCCGGGGGATGGAGAATTGAACGCTCATCACCAATTCATTCTGATCGTTGAAAATGGGCTCCACATGGGTGAAAAGCTCGTTGCCGAACTTGCTGATGTTGTAGGCGTTAAAGGGAGCGCGCTTTTCCTCATACAACTCCTGGGAGACCGAGCGCAGCCACAGTTTCTTTGCCCGTAAGTCCTCCAGGCTGAGGCCGATCAGATCCTCTTTGCGCATATGGATCGAGGCGGCCAGCTTCTCATTGACATAGATGATTTTCTGATTGCGCCAGGTCACAAAAATATTTCCAAAATAGCTGTCAAGCACCTTCTCCGCATAGTCCATAAACTCATCTGGGTACTCTTGATACAGTTCCTTCAGTCCCATAGATATCCCCCCCTGCGAATAGTATCTTTTTTGAGACACAATCTGTCTTGAAAATGAGCCACAGATTCAAAAATGAGACACTCTATTTGTGAAAGCATACCACAGAACCGGGCGGATTGCAAGGTTTTTCGTGCGAAATGGAAGTTTTTCGAGTTGGCACGCGCTTTGCTATTGAAAATAGGCGTATGCGCATACCAAAAGGAAATGAAGGACCGGTCCGATGCAAAAGAATGGATTGTGAATTTAAGGGAGGTAAAGTATGGAGACCTGGTTAAGCATTTGCGGATTTTTGATTGTGATTGCCATTGTTGCCGGAATCATCAGCAAAAAGGTCACACCGGTGGTTGCCCTTTCTGTATTTCCGCTGATCGGCGCCATTTTGGCCGGGCAAGTGACCCAGATCCCTGACATGGTCAGCTCGGGTCTGTCCAGCGTGGCGAATAACGGCGTTGTGTTCATGTTCTCGATTCTGTTTTTTGGGGCGCTTTCCACTGCCGGAGCCTTTGACCCCATCGTCAAGGTGATCGTACGGCTCAGCCGGGGAAACCCAGTTTATGTTTGTATCGGCACTTACATCCTGACGATTGTAAGCCATCTGGACACCTCGGCCACCACCGACGTCCTTTTGGTCATCCCGGCTATGCTGCCCATCTTTAAGAAAATGCGCCTTGATATCCGGGTGCTGCTGTGTATTCTGGCGCTAGCTGGCGGCGCGATGAATACTGCGCCCTGGTGCGGACCCTCCATGCGCTGCGCCACCATACTGGAGATGGACGTCAATGTATTCTTCAGCGCCATGATCATTCCCTTCCTGCTCACTTTGGTTGTGGGACTTGGCATGACCATCTTTTTGGGCTTGAAGGAGAAGCGCCGTCTGGATAAGGAAGGCTTCGACTACACCAAAGCGGAATCCGCGCAAGATTTTTCTGAGGAAGTGAGCGAGGAGGAAAAGGCTCTGCGCCGGCCCAAGCTGACTGTGATCAACCTGCTTCTTCTGGTTGCCGCCTTCATCCTGATGAATGAAATCGGCACCGGCCCGACCTTCATCCTCTGCACTGCCCTGGTGTTCATCATCAACTACCCCACGCTCGCCCTTCAGCGCCAGATTATGAAGCTCCATGGCGCCAGCGCCGTGCTGGTGGTCAGCACCATGTTCGCCGCGGGCATCCTGATGGGCGTACTCAGCGAGTCGGGTATGTCCACTGCCATGGCCAATACTGTGGTCAGCATTGTCCCCGATAACATGGCCGGTATCATCCCCATCGCAGTGGGTGTGCTTGCCGTTCCCCTGAGCCTGGCCTTTGACGCAGACTCTTTCATCTACGGCATTGTTCCCGTCCTGTCTGAGAGCGTTTCCATGATGGGCCTTGCCGGATCCAGCATCTGCTACGCCACCGTGGTTGGCATGCAGACCTTGGGCTGGCCCATCTCCCCCCTGAACGCCGCCACCCTGTTGATGACCGGCATGAGCGGCGTGGAGCTGGCCGACCACCAAAAGTTCTCCATCCCCTGGGTCTGGGCGCTTTCGGTGGTGATGCTGATCTTTATGATCATGTTTGGCCTGATTTTGTGATATAAGAGTTGCTAGAAGTAAGAAAGGGATTCTGACAGTATGAAAAAAGTACGGATTGGCGGCGGAGCCGGTTTTGCGGGCGACCGCGTGGACCCCGCCGTGACCCTGATTGAAAAGGGTAAACTGGATTATATCATCTTTGAATGCCTGGCCGAGCGGACCATTGGCCTGGCCCGGCAGGAGATGCTGGCGGATCCCACAAAGGGATATAGCCGACTGCTGGAATACCGCCTGAGCCAGGTGCTCAAGCCGGCCAAAGAGCATGGCGTCAAGATCATCACCAACATGGGCGCCGTCAATCCCCGGGCGGCGGTGGCTAAGGCCATGGAGATTGCCAGGGAACAGGGTATCACCGGGCTGAAATTTGCCGCAGTGACAGGCGACGACGTGTTTGACACGCTGGACCAACACTGGGAGGACCCGATTTTGGAGTTTCCCGGGAAGGTGGGAGATTGGAAGGACCGGATTGTTTCGGCCAATGCCTATGTGGACGCCTCCGGCATCATCGAGGCGCTGAAAAACGGTGCCGATGTGGTGATCACCGGCCGGGTGTCCGACCCCACGCTCACCCTGGCCCCTCTGTGCTATGAGTATGGATGGACCCTGGAAAACGCAGACCAGATTGGCCAATGTGTACTGGCAGGGCATTTGCTGGAGTGCGGGGGCCAGGTCACCGGCGGGTACTATGCCGATCCAGGGTACAAAGAAGTAGAGGATCTTGATAACCTGGGATTCCCGCTGGTAGAGTTTGACGAGACCGGCCGGTTTTTCCTGACCAAAGTGGAAGGAACCGGCGGGTTGGTCAGTGTAGACACCTGCAAGGAACAGATGCTCTATGAAATCCACAATCCTGCGGCCTATCTGACGCCCGATTGTATCGCGGATTTTTCCAAGGTGCGCTTTACCCAGGAAGGAAAGGACCGGGTGTCCGCCTGGGGCGCTACCAGCCACGGGCTGCCTCAGACGCTCAAGGTAAACGTGTGCTACCGGGACAGTTTTATCACGGACTGCGAGATCAGCTATGGCGGCTGCAACGCGTTAGAGCGGGCGCGGCTGGCCGGCGACATGTTCCTGAAGCGCCTGGATCGGTTGGGCGTGGAGTATACCGAAACCCGGGTGGATTACATTGGCTACAACTCCCTGTATAAGGATAAGCTGGCCGCGTATCTTAGCGATGGGCGCTGGGGCGAGGTTCGCCTCCATGTGGCGGTGCGCACCGAGGACAGGGCAAACGCGGTGAAGGTGTCCAACGAAGGGGATTCCATCTACACCAACGGACCCACCGGGGGGGGCGGCGCCACCATGCGGATTTCGGAGATCATCTCTGTTTTTTCCTACTTCGTTCCCCGGGAGTCGGTGATACAACAGGTTACGTATGAGGTGATTTGATATGAAACTGAAAGAGATCTGCCATTCCCGCACCGGGGACAAGGGGGACATCTCCAACATTTCCCTTATCCCATGGGATGAGGCCGACTATCCGATGCTGAAGGAAAAAGTTACCGCTGAGCGGGTCAAGGAATATTTCTCGGAGATCTGCAAGGGAGCGGTGACCCGCTATGAAGTGGACGGCATCTGCGCGTTGAACTTTGTAATGGAGCAGGCTCTGGGCGGCGGCGTACTGCGAAGCCTGGTCATGGATAAGCACGGTAAGGCCCTGAGTTCCGCCCTTTTGGAGATGGAACTGTAAAGGAGGGGGCGCATTGTTCAAGTTTGAAGAGCATGAGATGTACCAAATGCCAGTGCATTTTGGCCCGGCCTGCGGTCCGCGCCGCGGACCAGACGGCCGCCGTCTCTGTTGGGCTGGCCCCCAGGACAGCGTCCAGCATTCGCTGGTCTATGAGACGGATCCGGGGGTGATAGAGAATTTCCTGCCCCAGGGGTTCTCCGTGCGTAAGCCCTATGTGATCGTCACCCACAAAATGCACCGCAACCTACCGTGGCTGGCTGGCCGGGGGTATAACGTGGTTACATTCAACACCCCTGTGTTTTACCAGGGACAGGAGGAGACTGTCTGCGGACAGTATCAGCTGGCCATCTGGGAAAGTCACGCCGACCCTATTCTCTCCGGCCGGGAGCAGCTGGGCTACGCAAAGGTCTTTGCCGACATTGAGGATATGCACACCTTCCGCCACACGGCCAAGGCGTCTCTCTTCTCGTGGGGCTTTCGCTTTCTGGATCTGCGGATGGAGACTGGGACTGAGCCGGAGAATCTGGAACTGCTCCAGTCGGTGCTTTTGGACCCGGAGAACGAGGGCCTGCTCCACTACAAATACTTCCCCTGTACCGGGGATGGCTTTTGCAAGGCAGACGTGGCCTACGTGACCCTGTCGCCCAAGGGCAGCCCGCTGCCGGAAGGCCTGCCGCCCCTTCCGCCCCCGGAGCGCAGCTGGTGCACAGGCAGCCTTACCTGGCATGTCCCCACCTGGGAGGATATGCCCACCCAGTACCATATTGTCCGGGGACTGGCCTCCCTCCCGGTGCTGCGTGTGTTGGGCGGATCGGTGGTCAAGCTGCAACATTACGGCGATGTGTACGACCAAAGGCGCGTGCGCTGACAAAGGGGCGCAATGCCTGTGTGCTGAACTGCCCCATGTGGGAACTGACAGGCGGAGCGGAAACCCAGCTTCCCCGCAACCGGGAGGACCGGAAATCTGAAACCGCCCGCGCTGCTCAAAAGCCCGCCGGAATCCACGGATTCTGGTGGGCTTTTCTTTGTAAAAATTCCGGTGAAAAGAAAAAGAGGATATATGGGCTGCTGACGGAAAGGCAGCCAGACCCAAGGAAAAGGCAGCCGGGAACCTCCTACGTGAGGTTCCCGGCTGAGGCAGATTGATTCGATTTCAGTGCCGCTTGGGCAAATGGGGAGCCATTATTTCTTCTGCACGTACTTCAGGCAGTCCAGCATAACCGCCACCAGGATGATGACACCGGAGAAGACGAACTGCAGATTGGCATCGATACCCAGGGTGGTCAGGGAGTAGGTCAGGGCAGTGAAGATCACCACGCCCACCACTACGCCGGAGATCTTGCCAATGCCGCCGGTGAAGGACACGCCGCCCACCACGCAGGCTGCGATGGCTTCCATATCCCAGCCCTGGCCATAGGCAGCAGCGCCGGAGCCCACCATGCGGATACACTCCAGCCAGGAGCCGAAGCCATACAGGATGCCGGCCATGACGAAGGCGCCTACCGTGACCTTGAACACGGAGATGCCGGAGACCGAGGCGGCCTCGGCATTGCCGCCCACGGCGAACAGGTTCTTGCCGAAGGTGGTTTTGTTCCAGATGAACCACACGATGATCACCGCGGCCACGGCCCACAGGATGATGGTGGGGAAGCTGCCCAGCCGGGGCATGATTGCCTGCTGGATGCCGTCCTCGATGGCGCCAAAGGACACACCGCGGGTAGAGTAGGTCACCAGGCCGAAGATGATCAGCTGGTTGGCCATGGTGGAGATGAAGGGATGCATCTTGAATTTGGCGGTGAAGAAGCCGGCGATGGTGGTGAACACCGTACATAGAGCGATACACACCACCAGGGCCAGGATAACCCGGGCCATGACCGGCATGGAGGTGAAGTCAAAGATATGGCCAAACACCGAGCCGGTGTTGATGCCCCGGTGCATCACGATGGTGGCGGCGGTTACGCCCATACCCACCATACGGCCGATGGACAGGTCGGTGCCGGCCAGCAGGATCAGGCCGGCCACGCCCAGGGCCAGGAACATTCTGGGGGAGGCTTGCTGGAGAATGTTCAGAACATTGTTTACAGTGAGGAGTGGGAAGCCCCGGAGAATCGGGGCAAGGATGCACAGCGCGGCAAAAATCGCGATGATGGCGATGTACAGGCCGTTTTTCAGCAGGAAGTCCCGGCGGTTGAAGGTGTACTTGTAGTTCTCCCACCGCTGGGCCAGGGACTGGCCCACAGTGAATTTGGACATACGCAGCAGGTCGATCAGGTGGTACTGGTACTCCACGGCGGCGTGCCGGCGGTCCTTCACCTCCTGAAGGTCCTTGTCCAGCTGCATCTTCGCGTCGAACAGGCGGTTCTTCTGGACGTACTTCTCGTCCTTGATCTCCGTGTGGTCGGTGAGCTTGGCCAGCGTCTCCTGGTGGGTTTTGTTGAGCTGGTTTACGCTCTGGCGATACTTTTCCTGGGCGGCCAGCTTCTCCTGCTGGCAGCTGGCCTTTACCGCCTGGTAATAGCCGTCGAAATTGGCCTTGAGGTAGCCCTCGGCGTCGGCGATCAGCTTGGAGATCTCCGCCTTGTGCTGGGCCTCCACCCCCTTGGCCTTTTCCAGCTCCTGTTTGAGCTGGCTGAGCTGGCTCTCCTTCTCCTGCTTGGTGTAGATCCGGTCTCGCTTCACGCTGTCAATGCTGTTTTGAATCTCAATAACGCGGTCCGTGCCGTCCGCCCGCAGGGCGTTGATCTTTTCCTGGATGCCGCCCACATATTCATCGATGGGCTGGCGGAGCTGGAGCTCCTGCTCAGCCGTGAGAATTTTCTTATTTTCTGTTGTCATATGCAATGTCCCCCCCGTTTATAGGTATTTCGCGCTCAGGCGCAGGAGCTCCTCCTGGTCGGTGTCCTTGGTGTTCACGATCCCGGACAGGCGGCCGTTGGACATCACGCCGATGCGGTTGGTGATGCCGAGGATCTCAGGCATCTCAGAGGAGACCACGATGATGGTCTTGCCCTGCTTCGCCATGTTGATGATCAGCTCATAGATCTCGTACTTCGCGCCCACGTCAATGCCCCGTGTGGGTTCGTCCATCATAAAGATCTGGGGCGCCCGCTCCAGCCATTTGCCGAAAATGACCTTCTGCTGGTTGCCGCCGGACAGGCTGGTGATCATGTCGTCCGGTCCCATGCACTTGGTGCGCATGGTCTTGATCTCCCGGTTGGTGGCCTTCACCATCTTGGGGTTGGACAGGGCCAGCCCGGTCTTGTACTGGTCCAGGTTGGCGATGGTGGTGTTAAAGGTCAGATCGCACTTCAAAAACAGGCCGTTGGCCTTGCGCTCCTCTGTGATCAGGGCAAAGCCGTGCTCGATGGCCTCTTTGGCGTTGTTAAAGTTCATCAGGTGGTTCTTAAAATACACGCGGCCCGCCGCCCTGGTGCGCACGCCGAAAATGGTCTCCAAAAGCTCGGTGCGCCCGGCGCCCACCAGTCCGTACAGACCGAAGATCTCCCCTTCTTTCACATCAAAGGAGATATCCTGCAGATGAGGGGCGTATTTGGTGGACAGGTGCTGGATGGAGAGAATGGTGTCCCCCGGCATGTTGTCCACCGGCGGGAAACGGCTGTCCAGAGAACGGCCCACCATGGCGGAAATCAGCTCGTTCATACTGGTGTCCTGGGTGGCCTTGGTCATGACCAGCTTGCCGTCCCGCAGGACGGAGACCTCGTCGCAGATCTCGAAGATCTCGTCCATCTTGTGGGAAATGTAGATCAGGGAGATGCCCTGCTCCTTCAGGGAGCGCATCATCTCAAAGAGCTTCTCCACCTCCCGCACCGTGAGGGAGGAGGTGGGCTCGTCCAGGACGATGACCTGGGAATTGTAGGAGATCGCCTTGGCGATCTCGCACATCTGCCGCTGGGAAACGGACATGTTGCGCATGGGCTGGGTCAGGTTCACGGTGATGCCCAGCTTGCGGAACAGCTCGGCGGCCTTGCGCTTCATCTGCCCCTCGTCCACCACGCCCACGGCGTTGGTGGGATACCGGCCCAGAAACAGATTGTCGGTGACGCTGCGCTCCAGGCACTGGTTCAGCTCCTGGTGGACCATGGCGATCCCATTTTCCAGGGCCTCCTTAGGGCCGGAGAAGCTGATCTCCTTGCCGTTTAAATAAATGGTTCCTTCATCCTTCTGGTAGGTGCCGAACAGGCATTTCATCATGGTGGACTTGCCAGCGCCATTCTCCCCCATGAGGCCCATGACCGTTCCGCGCTTCACGTCCAGATTGATATGGTCAAGCACCCGGTTGCGTCCGAAGGACTTGCTCATACCGCGGATGGACAGGACGATGTCGTCTTTCCTTTCTGCCATCTTTGTTACTCCCATATCCGGTGTTGTTGTGTGCAACAAGGGCGGCTGCCCCTGCCCAAGTTTCCTAAAGAAAGCCATTAGGGAGAAGGCTTTCACCGAACGGAGAGACCAGTTCTCCCGAACGAAGAATTCCTTCTCCCTAATCGCGTGTTACATTACTTCCTGCATCCGGCCTTGCTGGCCGGGAGGGGCCAGATTACTGGCTGAGAATAGAGGTGTAGGAGGCGGCGTTGTCGGTCCGAACCATGTTGATGGCGAAGGCATCATACTGGTCGGGGTTGCCCAGACTGTTGGTGATGTTGGCCTCAGTCTGGCCGTCACCGCCGATGTAGTCTACATTCAGGTTGAGCAGGTCGTCATAGGCCTGCAGCAGGGGTTGGTAGGTGCCGCTCAGGAAGTTATCGGAGGCGTTGTAGATGTTCAGCCACACGTTCTTCACCGGGCTGGTCTCCTCGCTGAGCTGGTTGGAGACAGGGGCATAGGTCACGGTGGAGTCCAGGAAGTCCTCGTAGTTCTCCGCGGTAACGGCCACGTTCAGAGCGTAGTAGGAGCGGGAGGCCTCGTCATAGTAGTACACGTCCTCGCTGAGCACGTTGCCCGCCTCGTCAGCGGTGCCGATGCCGGTGTCGATATCCACGCCGTCCAGAGCGTTGCGGATCACCCGCAGAGTCAGGTAGGCCTGCACGTCGGCGTGCTGGCTGATGGTGCCGCCGAAGCCCTGGGCGATGGCGGCCACGGCGTCGGAGTTGGCGTCATAGCCGAAGGTGGGCACGCCCTGCTCCTGGGACCAGGCGTTGAACATGGCCATGCCCATGCCGTCGTTGTTGGACACGATCACGTCGATCTGATCGCCGAAGGAAGCGGCCCAGGTGGTGATGGCGTTGCCGGCGGTGGGGGCGTCCCAGGTGGCGCCAGAAGAGTTCACCATGGCCTGAGAGGCCAGCTCACGCACGGTGTAGGTGGTGTCACCCACGGTCAGGGTGCCGTCCTGCACGATGGTGGAGGAGCCGTCGGTGTTGATGCCGATGGGCTCGGAGTTGATGGCGCCGTCCACCTGGATGCCGGTGCCCAGGGCGGCGCGGGCGCCGCGGGTACGGGCGATGGAGTCGTTGTGGCCGATGTCGCCGATGGCCAGCACGTAGCCGATGATGCCGTCGCCGTTACGGTCCAGGGAGACCTCCTCGCCGGCATCCAGATCGGCCTGGATGGAGGAGGTGATGTAGTCCACAACCATCTCGCCCTGGAGCTCGGCGCCCTGGTTGGCGTCGAAGCCTACGTAGTAGGTGTTGTCGTTGAAGGTCAGAGCCTCCATGTCCAGCTCACCGGTGGAGCTGTTGGAGGGCTGGCGGTTGAACCACACCAGAGGCTTCTCGGCGTTGGTGACCGTGCCGCCGCCGTTGTCGGAGGTGGTACTGCCGGGATCTTCACTGGTGGGGGCCTGAGAGGTTTCAGTGTCGCTGTTGCAGGCGAACAGACTGAACGCCATCATAGCGGCCAGGAGCAGTGCAAGAGCTTTTTTCATATCAATTCTCCTTTGTCTTCAATTTAAACAGGAGCCATCCAAAACTCCCATTTAAGACGACTTTATGTTAGAGGAAAACGGGTGGAAAAGCAAGGGAAAAAATCACCAAAAAAGGGGGTAGATTTTAAACAAAATAGCCAAAATAGAGAAAATGCAACTGGTAAAATTGTAGAAAACACTCAATTTCCTAAAAATTGGACCATCGGTCGGAGAGGGGATCTGAGTGGCGGGGCAGAGTGGCGGGGTGGGGTACGGCGGTCTGCCGGGTCAGACGCAGGATGCCAAGGAGCCGGGCAGCCAGGCGGATATGGTAGTTCGCCCAGGCATAGACTCCGCGGCCCTCTTCGTCCAGGGCCACCGCCAGGGGCAGGCGATGGTCCCCCAACCCCATGGCGTGCTGGACGGCATACCGATCTGTTTCCCGGCAGAGGAAACAGGCGCTGGTGGGCAGGGCGTTCAGCGCCCGTTGAAGGGTAACGTTTTCCAGCCCCTCCCCGCTGGACAGGAGAAAGGCAATGGACCGGGCCAGCTGCCGGTATTCCCTGGCCAGCGCCAGCAGCTCCTGCAAAAGATGCTCGGTGGGCTCTTCACCGGGTTGGAGAAAGAGCAGGAGCCCGCAAGGCCCGTCGGGAGCATCCCGCCCCTGGGACAGAGGGGACAGGCTGATCTTGGGGAGTGGAATGTGCCGCAGCATCTCCGCCGTCCGGTCCGGCGCCAGGACCAGAGCTCGGACCTGATCTTCATGGAGCAGAAAGCGCTGCGCCCTGACGCTGGCTGTGCCATCGATTTGACGGCGGGCCGTGATGAGACTGTAAGCGCCCGGAGGGAGGGAAAGTTGGACGCTGCCAGACACAGAGCGGCCGTCCAGGTTCAAACCCTGGTATACCTGGCCCGTCCACCGGGCCAGAGTAAAGTGCTCCCGGTACCGGAGCTTCGGCTCCTTTGAAACCAGGGTAAGGCTTACAGGAGAATACGATTCGTTGTGCTCCGGGGAAGAAAAACTTTTTGTAATGGGATCCAGTTGGGCGGGGATGCCAAGAGCCCGGCAGATCTGCACCGCCAGAAGGCCCCGCTCTGAAGGGGGGCACGCGCCGTGGCGGACATATGCAGCAGCATTCCCCCGGCGGTCCGTCCGGCCGTACTCCTCCAGAGGGCGCAGATGGGCGTCTATCCAGGCCAGCACATCCCGGGAGCGGGTGAGTCCCGCTCCAGCCAGGAGGGCGTACAGCACCCGGCGGACGGGCAGCAGGGGCTCTTGCTCCACCCGGGGGGCCAGGATCTGCGCCTGCCACAGTTCCAGGGGCCAGCGCTCCTTCCAGGGCAGGGCGGCGGCGAGAAAGTCCTCCAGCGTCTCACAGGTGACGTCGGCGAAGTCCTTTTCCGTCAGGGTAGACAAAAGCAGTTCCTTGTCCTCTTGGGAGTATGCCGGCAGGGAGAGGAAGTGTGCGATCTCCCCCCGGTTGCCCCCGGCCAGCCGAAGCCAGCGGCTGTCTGCCTGGGAAAGCCTGGCCTCCCGTTCCTCCCGGATGGCCCGACACTGCGCCAGCCGGGCCAGGTGGTCATCATGCTCCGCAGGGATCGAGGGGATGGTTTCGGCGGGGGGAATCAGCTCCCACAGCCCCGTCCGTTCCTGGGTCAGCGGGTCAAAGCCGTCCTCCCACCGCAGGGTTACCGTCCGGGTTCTTCGTACATCCACCAGCTGTTCCACCAACCTGTTTTCCAACAAAGCGGACACCACTAGGCAGCCCAGCCCGGCCTCCAAGGATACGGCGCCTTTCCCATCGGTTTTCCTCTGGCAAAGAGTCTGGAGCTGGCAGTCATTGACCAGCTGAAACCGTACCGGCACGCCGGCCAGGGGCTTGCCGGACTGGGACACCAGGACAGTGAGCACGGCGGTATCTCCGTACTGGGCAGTGGTGTTCACCAGCTCATATCCGCCCCGCTCCAGGTCCGGGGCAAAGCTGCGCACCAGCATAGCCCGGGAGGCGGCGGAGGTAAACCAACCCACGTCGGGCACCGGCTCCGGCTCACAGGCGCCGGTGTAGTGCCATTGCTCCTGTGCCCAGAACTCCACCCAGGCGTGGTTGTCATCGCAGTGGGCCCACCAGGGGGCGTAGCACTGGCGGGCGGGCACACCCACAGCCCGCAGGGCGCTGACCAGCAGGGTGGATTCCTCCCCGCAGCGGCCCAAGCCCCGGTAGAGCATCCCATATGGGGCGATGGTGCGCTCGTCGGTGGGCTGATAGGCGGCTTGCTCCGCGCACCAGTAATTGACCTCCAGGGCGGCAGACAACAGGTCCAAGCCCTGTACCCGGGGGGCCAGCCGCTCATAGAGGAAGGCGCGGCTGCCGTCGGGAAACTCATTGTTCACCCGGGGCGGGAGCACGTAGCGGACAAACAGCTCCTCTGGAATCTGGGCGGCGTAGGGCAGCTCAGCCCGGGCGCGCCGGGAGGCGCGGGCATAGTCCAGCAGAAGCTCCGGCGGGAGGGAGACCAAATCCCGGGGATCCAGCGTGGCGTACAGCTCCTGAAGACAGTGGGCCGTATCCGCCTCCAGCCCGGACAGCAGCCGGTCCAGTCCCGCCCAAAGGTCGGGAAACTCCCGGCGGATGGCGCGGAGCCTGCGTTCCACGGCCTCATTCAGCAGCATCCGCAATTCTCCGCCAGGGCCTGGGCGGCCTGGCGGACGGCCTCCTCACTGGTGCGCCAGAGCTGAAACTCACTGATGCCGGGCAGGCCCATACTCACCGCCTCATTGCGGTAGGCCATGCCGCTGTCCAGCACAGTTTTGCCGGAGAGATGGAAGGCGCTGGCCTGGGGGAGGAACTGCCGGAACCGGCGGATGACATCGGCGTTGACCCCGCCGCCGATGAGGATTTGAAGCTCCGGCCCCGCCTGGGCCAGGAGCCTGGCGATGACCGCCCGGCCCTCCCAGGCGGTGGCCGCCTGGCCGGAGGTGAGCACGGTGTCCACGCCCAGGGCGGCGGCCTGTTCCAGTGCTGCGATGGGATCCCGGCACACGTCAAAGGCCCGGTGGAGGGTGACGTGCATGCCACAGGCGGCGTCGATCATACCCGCCAGTTTCCCCTGGTCCAGACTCCCGTCCGCCTGCAGCGCGCCGATGACCACAGCGTTGGCGCCCAGCCGGGCGAACAGGGCGATATCCTGACACATGATCTCATATTCCCGGTGGGTGTACAAAAAGTCCCCGAACCGGGGACGGATGAGCACGTTTACCGGCAGGTCGGTGGAACGCTGCACCGCGTCAAACAGCGCAGGGGTGGGGGTGGTGCCGCCCAGGATCAGGTTGGCGCACAGCTCCAGACGGGTGGCACCGCCCCGGACGGCGGCGGTGGCGGATTCCACCGAGTCCACACAGGCCTCCAAAATAAACTCATTCATTTCCATTTTCCTCCATGCCTGCGGCCAGGTGATAGAGCGTGCTGGTGGCCGCGCCGGTGGCGCCTCCCACCTGGTGCTGCCAGACGGGGCTGCTGCAATCGGCGGTGCCCGCGATGTCCAGGTGGAGCCAGGGCAGACCCTCCACAAAGCGCTTGAGGAACAGCCCGGCGGTGATGGCGCCGCAGCCGTCCTTAGAGTTGTTGCGCACGTCGGCAAGCTCGCTGTCAAGAAGCGTTTCATATTCCGGGAAGGCAGGCATGCGCCAGTAGCGCTCCCCGCTCCGGGCGGCGGCCTCCTCCAGACGCCCATACCGGCCGTCGTCGTTGGCCATGACCCCCGCCGCCACATGGCCCAGCATGGCGTAGATGGCCCCGGTGAGGGTGGCCACATCCACCAGGCGGGTGGCGTGCTCTTCCCGGATGGCCCAGGTGAGGGCGTCACAGAGGATCAGCCGGCCCTCGGCGTCGGTGTTGAGCACCTCGATGGTCTGGCCGGAAAAAGAGGCGATCACATCCCCGGGCAGCAGGCTCAGGTTGGAGATGCGGTTTTCACAGGCGGGGATGACGGCGGTGGCGTTTACCTTCACGCCATTGGCGGCCAGGGAACACAGGGCGGCGGCTGCTGCGGCTCCTCCGGCCATATCGCCTTTTATGCCCACCATGGATTTCGCGCTTTTCAGGCAGTAGCCCCCGGTGTCGCAGGTGACCCCCTTGCCCACCAGGCCCAGGCGCTCGTCGCTGTCCGGCGCGCCGGTGTAGCGCAGCACTGTCAGACAGGGATCGTTGCCGCTGCTGGCACCCACCGCCAGCAGGGCGTTCAGCCCCAGCCGCTCCAGCTCGTCCCGGCGGTATACCTGGACCTGCACCGGAAGCCCCTGGGCCAGATCCTCCATCGCCTGGGCAAACAAAACCGGGGTGAGCAGGTTGGCGGGGCGGTTGACCAAGTTGCGCACCTGCATCATGTTCTTGGCCAGGGTGACCGCCCGATCCAGCTCCTTGTCCGTCCACCCCTGGCCGGAGGCGTAGCAGACAAGCTCTGGCTGGCAGGCGCCGGTCAGGGCAAACCGCTGCTGGTAAGCGCCGCCGTAGATGCCCTCCAGGGCGGCGAAAATGCCCTTCTCTCCCATCTGGGCGGCGGGGGAGAGATCAAAGACACAGCTGTCCCGCCACTGCTCCAAAACGGCCTTGACCGCCTTGCCATACACCTCTTTGCAGGATAGAGGCGACCAGTTCTCCCCCATCCCCACAGTGATCTCCAGAGGATCCCGGTCCAAATAAGAAGAAGCCTGTAGATACTTGCCGGGGATGGGCCGGACGGCGGCCTGCACCGTCTCCTTTTGATAGCGTTTCACGGCGATGGTTCCTCCTGTGTATTTTTTCTGAGGACAACCTGAAGGATAGCGCCGGCCGCATCGGGCCGCGCCGGGGCTCACGCTTAGCGGCAGGGGGCCGCCCTTGGGGGAACTCAGCTCCCATCAATACTGATTGACCCAGTTGGCCAGCAGCAACTCAGGTACCAGCCAGGCGGCCATAAAGATCAAAAAGTTGGCTGGGGTGAGGGAGTCCCAGGCCCCCACATAGGTGAGATAGAAGGTGAGGCACACGCCCACCGCGGCTCCCATAAGGGCAAAGACCAGGCTGCGCCCCGCGGCGGAACGAAGGCGGCGGGCGCCCACCACGGCGTCGGAATAGGCATTCAGGCCCTCCCGGACCAGCAGGGCAATGGGGACGTCGCTATGCTCCTGATCTGGCTGAGACAGCTCCAGCCGCCGCTCCACCGGGGGAAACTCCATCTTATCCACCGGCAGTTTGAACTTCTGGCCCAGCAGAGCGGGGATCAGGTTGAAGTCCCGGGTGGCCAGAATGGGGGATACGCCGGCGTGCATCAGGGCAGATAGGGATGGGTTGACGGCGGGGCTCATGGCGTAGTTCAGGGGGAACATCCCTGCCAGCTGACCGTCAATGGCGCAGAATACGGCGTGCTTGATGTTCAGACCCTGGGGGAGAGCCACGTCCATCAGATGCATGAAGGAGGAAGTACCCACCAGCACCTCCTGATTGCGGATGACGCCGGACAGCCCCCCCTCGCAGGGACGCACATCGGACACCTCACGGTAGATGGCGCCCTGGGCGCGCAGCAGGTCGTGGAAGGGGCGGGTGAGCCCGCATGGAAAGACCCGCAGCAGGGTGGCGGTGTAGGCCACCACCTTTTCCGTGGACACTCCGCCGAACACCCGCACCTGGGCCACCTGGACGCTGCCGGGGGGGAAGAGGTCCAGGTCAGTCATGAGAATGCCGGCGCCGCGGCAGCGGGACACCCCGGGCCACCCGGCCAGGGCAGCGCCGATCTTGCTCAGGCGCTGGGCCAGCTTGTGGTAGGGCAGGGCATAGGTCAGCAGGGCGGACCAGGCGGAGGCAGCAGTGAAGCAGGCGGAGGCGGACCACAGGAACCGGCCGGCGTCTGCGTGGCTGACCGCGGCCATCAGCGGGCACAGCAGGCAGAATAGCAGCAGCAGAGGGGCCGCCACGCGGTAGACCCGCTGGGCGGCGTCCTCCATCTGGAGTTGGCTGCCGAAGCCCACGGCAGAGCCCGACCATTTGGCGTAGGCGGGCCGGCCGCTCCACTTGTTGTCATCCAGGGTGACCACATAAGGTGTACGGGTGAGGGAGGCGGTCTTAGCGCTGAGCCGGTCGGCCTGGCGGTGCAGAGTGTCCCCCCAGAAGGAGAAGGCCAGCCCCAGGGCGGTGACGGCGCAGCAGGGCAGCCCATGGCGATACCCGGTGGCCAGCAGGGCCAGGCAGTCCCCCAGGGTAAACAGCCAGGCCAGGGCAATCAAGGTTTCCGCCCCCGGGCGCAGGGCAACCAGCTGGGCCAGTCCCCGGGCAGGGAGCTCCCAGCACAGCAGACCCGCCAAAGCCAGCAGGGCGGCCAAAACCGCCAGGCGCACGGCGGGGAAGGGGGAAGCGGCCCAGTCCAGGAAGGGAAGGTCCAGGGAGACGGCGGCGGAGACAGTACCCGTCAGGAAAGCCAGCCAGGTGCGCGTCCGCCGGCTCTTCAGCCCCTGTTTCCAGCGCTGGGCCAAATCCGCGGGGGCGGTGTCCGGCGGCACCTGGACGGGCCGTCGGGGATGACGGCTGGGGGGCGGGGCAGGCGCGTCCGGCGTCTCCTCCCGGTCCACCCCGGGGATGTACTTTTCCGCCTTCACCGTCTCCTCGTCCGGCTCCGCCTGGTCATACATGTGGTCGGCAAAGTGGTCGGCCCGGCGCAGCAGAGTGGACAGCCGGGCGGCGATGTGGCGGCCCACGCTTTCCGGCATGATCTCCGCCACGGGCTGGGAGTCTTTGGGCTCCTCGGGAGCCTTCCCCTGTGGCTGCGCAGCAGGCTGCTGGGAGACGGGGTTCCGGGGTGGGAGCGTCTCCTCCCGCGGCTCCGGTTCCGCCGGCCTTTCCTCCGGAAAGGGGACCACTTTTTTGGGAGATTTATTGTATTTCCCACTGCCGTATTCGGCCAGGATCTCGTCCACGGAGTAGGAGCGGTCTTTGGAATGAGGGTCTTTGCGTTCCGACATGGAGGGCACTCCTTTTCTTGCGTTCAGATGCGCTGGCGGACCGCCTCGTACAAAACGATCGCCGCCGCTGCGGAGGCGTTCAGGGAGTTGACCTGGCCCCGCATGGGGATGGACAGCAGGAAGTCGCACTGTTCCCGTACCAGCCGGCTCATGCCGTCTCCTTCGCTGCCGATGACGATGGCGGCGGGGCCTTTCAGGTCGGCCTCATACAGGCTGGTGGCGCCGTCGGCGGCGGTGCCGAATACCCAGATGCCCTCCTGCTTGAGCTGCTTGAGCAGGGCGGTGAGGTTGGGCACCCGGGCCACCGGCAGATAGCTTACCGCTCCGGCGCTGGTCTTGGCCACCACAGCGGTGAGACCAGCAGAGCGGCGCTTGGGGATGATGACGCCATGGGCGCCGGCGCATTCGGCCGTGCGGATGACCGCCCCTAAATTGTGGGGATCGGACAGCTCGTCGCACACCACCAGCAGGGGCGCCTCTCCCTTCTCCCGGGCGGCGGTGAGCATGTCCTCCACGCTGGCGTACTCCCGGACGGCGGCGATGGCGATGACGCCCTGATGGCTGTGGGTGCGGCTCATCGCGTCCAGCTTGCGCCGGTCGGCCTCCACCACCACCACGCCCCGGCTGCGGGCGGCAGCGGCAAGATAGCCCAGGGTATTGTCCGTCTCACCTTTGGCCAGATAGACCTTGTCTATGGCGGCGCCGGAGCGCAGGGCCTCCATCACCACATTGCGCCCCTCAATGAGGCCATCCGCGCCCGCGTTCTCCGGGGCGACCGGCCGGCGGTGCTTATCATCTTTCATATTCGATCTCCTTTTTGTCTGAGCCCGAGGAAAGGCCGGCATTTGCAGAAAAGATTTTTTCCATCATACCATGGTTTCGGACAAAACAAAAGGGGGAAAATAGCCGCGGGTCTCAGCCGGGAACGGCTGCGGCGCGGGAAATAGGGGAATTGGGGCGAAAGTAGTCATAGAAAGTTTACAACGCTGTCACGAACATTTCTTGTTTTTGGTGGTGGAGTATGGTACAATGAATGCCATAGAATCCGCCGGAGTGCGGATTCCCATGGCTTTCACCGCACAAATCCCTACCGGGGGGATCGCGCAGCCCTTGGGTGAGAGCCTGCTGATCTGAAGAAATAAGGCTGCCCGCGTGGCGCGGGGCGGCGCCCCCGGACAGACGGGCCGGGGGAATTGCCGCCAGGGAAAAATCCATGCCGCCGGTGGGAGCCGGTTCCCCGGAAACGAAGGAGAGTGTGCCTATGGCCGGGCCTAATAAACCCAGCAATCAAAACAATAACAACAATAACGACAAGAAGAAATCGTCCCTCAGTTTCCTGAGCATTGTTATCTGGGCGCTGCTGCTGGTGGTACTGCTGAACACCTGCATGAGCTCCATGCGCTCGTCGGGCAGGGTTACGGTGTCCTACACGGAGTTCCGGGACTGGGTGGCCGCGGGGTATGTGGATGAGGTGCAGATGAGTTCCAACGTCTACTACTTCACCGTGAAGGACGGCACCCCCCCCCTCACCGAGTATGCCCAGGAGCTGGAGGACCGGCTGGGCAGCGGGGGGACCAATCTGCTGGATCTGATCACCGGCGGACAGGGCCTGTCCGGGGATTCTGTCACCTTCCAATGCGCCCCGCTGACCACCATCAACGACGACGGGCTGATTGAACTGCTGATCCAACAGAATGTGAAGGGATACGAGGACCTGGTTACCAACGAACAGTATATGATGTCCGCCGTCATCAGCTATGTGCTGCCCACCCTGATCCTGGTGGTGGCCATGGTGTTCCTGTACCGCTATATGTTCAAGAAGATGGGGGCTGGCGGCGGCATCGGCGGCATCGGCGGTGTGGGCAAGGCCAACGCCAAGGTATATATGGAGAAGTCCACCGGCGTCACCTTCCGGGACGTGGCCGGCCAAGACGAGGCCAAGGAGTCCCTCACCGAGATCATCGACTTCCTCCACAACCCCCAGAAGTATACCGAAATCGGCGCCAAGCTGCCCAAGGGTGCGCTGCTGGTGGGCCCTCCGGGCACCGGTAAGACCCTGCTGGCCAAGGCGGTGGCAGGGGAGGCCAACGTGCCCTTTTTCTCCATCTCCGGCTCCGATTTCGTGGAGATGTTCGTGGGCGTGGGCGCCAGCCGGGTCCGGGACCTGTTCAAGGAGGCCAGCAAGGTGGCCCCCTGTATCGTGTTCATTGACGAGATCGACACCATCGGCAAATCCCGGGACAACCGCATGGGCGGCAACGACGAGCGGGAGCAGACCCTGAACCAGCTGCTGGCCGAGATGGACGGCTTCGACCCCACCAAGGGCGTCATCTTGCTGGCGGCCACCAACCGGCCCGAGGTGCTGGACCAGGCCCTGCTGCGCCCCGGCCGCTTCGACCGGCGCATCATCATTGACCGGCCCAACCTGGCCGGCCGTCTGGCCACGCTCCAGGTGCACACCCGCAACATCAAGCTGGCGGAGGACGTGAATTTGAAGAAGGTGGCCCTGGCCACCGCCGGCTGCGTGGGCGCGGACCTGGCCAACCTGGTCAACGAGGCCGCCCTGCGGGCGGTGCGC